>DASQIH010000157.1:0-19619 GCA_035631655.1 Terriglobales bacterium | reverse complement strand
CAGGCTCCGCGTTCCAAAGTTTCCGAATGGCTGGCTCGCTATCAAGCGCATGGCGTGGAAGGCTTGCTCGAGGGGCAGCGCTCGGGAAGACCGGCCCAGTTGACGACGCGGCAACGGCAACAGCTGGGCGATATCCTCGACCGTGGTCCGCTCGCCTATGGCTTGGATACGGGAGTTTGGACCTCGCCCATGATTGCTTGGGTTCTCGAGGAAGAGTTTGGCGTGCAATATCATCCTGGCCATGTGCGCAAGCTGCTGCAGAAAATTGGTTTCTCCGTGCAACGTCCCAAGCGGGTCTTGGCCCGAGCCGATCGCGTTCAGCAGGACCGCTGGCACCGCCGGACCTATCCCAAACTTAAAACAAAGCCCCAAGCCACGACTGGGCGCTGATTTTCAGTGATGAAGCCAGCTTCCGCCAAGATTCCACCTTGCATGCCACCTGGAGCCGAGTTGGTCGGCCGCCGGAAATCCCCGTGACGGGCCAGCGCAAGAGCGTCAAGATCTTGGGAGCGATTGAATTATTCCAGACCCGGTTTCACTATCGCCAGGACACGGTCTTTAATGCTTCCACGTACCTGGCTTTCCCGGAGCACGGGCGCGGAGCCATTCTGATTCAAGACAATGCTTCCTACCATAAGGACGGAGACGTGTGGGGGTGGTTTCGAGAGAATCGGCACTGGTTGGAGGTCCACCAACTCCCGCCTTACTCGCCGCAGTTGAACCCCACGGAACGACTGTGGCAGTACACGCGGCGAACCGGAACCCACAATCGCTACTTCTCGGAGCCGGCCGAGCTGGTTGGCACCCTTACCCGCGTCTTTTGTGACATGCAACGCTACCCGGAGCTGATCCGCCCTTACCTACATTCTTTTTGTTAGTTAAAATGTCCCTTTATTTATGCGCAGCTGTATATCAGCTATCAGCCATCAGCTCTCAGCCAGAGCACTGGAAATACATACGAACAGCACGGCACTGAAAGCTGAGAGCCGACAGCTGATAGCTACCCTTCCCACACGAACGCGTCAAACACACTCTTGGTTTCAAATCCGAGCCGCTTATAAAGATCGACCGCACGATTGGCTTCGGTTACGGTCAGCGAAAGCAACGAGAAACAGCGCTTGCGGAGATTGGCGGCGGTGTGAGCCAGCAACGCCTCGCCGATCTTCTGGCCGCGGTATTCGGGAAGCAGACAGACCTGAGTGACGTGCCCTACATCGTGGCGTACCCGCGAACACAGGATTACTCCTACCACATTCCGCAAAGTCTTGTGAACGGCCACAAAAGATGACTCAGAATCAAACAACCCGCATCCTGGAAAACGCACGATGTTGTTCAAAAAACGCAGCGCCCCGCTCAAAGTTCGGTACTGGTCGTTGATCTCGGAGTCCACATGTCCGTGATAGGCTGCCGTAATCACCGCGGCGGCCGCCTGATAATCCTGCTCGGTCCAGCGCCGGATCTCGATCTCATTGGGGATCGTTACCGGCCACCGGCAGGCATCAGCCAGGGGCGCCGACATGAATAGCCGGGGATAGCGGTGAAATCCTTGTTCCACAAAGGGGCGAGCCACTACACCGGTTTCATGCACCAGCAACTGTGCCTCGACCCGGTGAATTCCAGGCGACTGCTGCAAAGTCTCGATCACGTGTAACAACAACCGAGACTCGACCTCGCGTTGGCCAGGAGCACGACTGCCGTTGTCGTGGGCCACAAAAAGGTCCCCAATGACTCCCTTGTTCCCTTCATAAACAAAGAACGCATATCCGAAGATGCGACCGCGATCGATAGCCGCGTAGCCGGGCAGGATCTTCGAGTCCACGTAGCGCAGGATCATCGCGGCCGAACCGCTGTAATCCCACGAGAGCAGGCGCGACCAGACCTGGGTCTCGTCGTCCATGAGGGGACGAAGGTCGGCGGAAGAAAAATGCCTGAGGTCGAGGATCTCCATGCGTTCTCGCGCTGTGTTTCGCTCCCTGTCAAGCCTAACGCGGACACAGAGAGCGAGTCTATGGTCCCCCTCGCCGTGCCAGCGATTCCTTAAAGCCCCATGTGCCCATCGGGTAGGGCGCTGATTTGAGATCAGTTGTGGCAGACAAGGAAGCTGGGGCAAGTTGCAATGGGCATGGGATGGCAGGAATGGTTTGGAGACGGGAGGGCGCGATGGATTTTTCGGGTTGGAAGGAATAAGGCGACAGGGCGTCAGGACGGACGCTGGGAAAGAGGACCCGTCAGGTCGAAGGAGCCGCCCGCGGGATCAGCTGGTATTCGGCGAAAGAACGAGGAACCAATAGGCGAAGCGCTTGGCCAGCTCATGAAAGGTGTCGCATTTTCGACGGGCATGGCTGCGGACTTGGCGGTGGTAGAAGACTAGGGACAGGGTATAGGCCAGAAACCGGATCATGGTCAGTACCACCAGGGCCGTAGTTTGGTGGACCGCGGGATGTTTGAGATGACAGTCGGTGGTGATGGTCTGAAAGACTTCCGTATCGATGCGCCAACGGCTGCGACTGCACTGATGAATGAACAGCGGCGAGATCGAGCCGAGTTCGAAATTGGTGGCGTAGAAGTTGGTGCTGGGCTGGGCGATCACCGTCTTGCCCTTCCTTCGAGGCGTTTCTTTTTCGCTGACCGTGACGCGGCGCTGCTGTTCGATGCGAAAGGTTTTGACCACCCGCACGCGGCGATCGGCGACCGGCCAATCGACGTCCGGCAAGTGCCAATATCGAATCTCCTGGCCCGGTTCCTGGTGAACTCCGGTGGGAGATGCCTGCGTGCAGCGCTCTGCTTCGTGTAAGAGTTCGGGCTGGTTCTCTTTCACGGTGAAGGCCCAAACCAGATCCAGACGTTCCACTTCTTTGACAAAGGGGGCTTGCAGATACAACGCATCCCCCACCAACACATCCAGGAAGCGGCGGCCCAACTGCCCGACCAGATCCTGGAGCAGAGCCAGGGCGCAGGAGACCTCGGCTTCGCCGTTCTTCTGAAAGCGGACCCCTAAGGGAATGGGGAAATCTGTGCTGACCAAGACCACGGCGACGATGCGGTGATAATACTGAATCTCGGTTTGCATCTCGCCGTTCACCTTGTGCTGCACCTCCCGCGTCATACAGGCATCGCAACACCGGGCAAACGAACTGCAGATTTCTATCCCATCGACCGCCCCCACCACCAACCCTCGGGACCAATCCGAGCGGAGCACTCCGTTGCGTTTCAGGCGGCGGGCAATTTCACAACTGAGCGCGAACACGGGTTCGGGCGATTGTCGTTCGAGCGAATAGCCGAGGGTGTCATCGCTGACCGGTCCGATGCGTTTCGCCAGCGCCCCATGGTGACACTCGGCCTCGATCTGCAGCAGGCTGGGGATCTGCATGGCGGCACCCAAGAAGACGGCGTCCAACACCTTTTTCCAGGCGTGCTGGGGAAACTGCCGTCCCTCGGGCAGAGCGCTCACCAAATCGGAGAAGCCGAACACCTTGTCGAGATAAGCCTCGAACCGGTGCCGGCTCAACTCTGGCGACCTTCTTGTTCTTGGAGCTTTTGCCGGAGAAATCGCTTCAGGTTGACGGCGCAGATGGTCGCGGCGGCAGCGTCGAAGCGTCGGCGCATCTCGATCTTTTCGCGTACCTTCTCCACCCATTGCGCCGGAATATGGAAAGCTTTCGGCTTGCCGTCAATCAATACGGAGATCTGATACTGCGCGTGCAGACGTTTGCCGTCGGCGCAATGACAGTTGGGCCGGCCACAGGAGCGTTTGCGTTCGACAAACGAGCCGGGCAACATTTCGCGGAGAGCACCGAGGCTACGGATGAGCCTGCCGCGCAGTTGCAGGTCGGGTTCGGGGGGTATTTTCATATGACACTAATGCTAATGTCAGATACACCCCGAAGTCAAGCCCAGAAAAGATTTGCAAGAATGCCGTCGAACTGAGACCGGAGTGGAGAATCCTGAAAACAAACGGGCTGACCCTAACGCCGCCCCTACCTTAAGGAATCACTGCTCGCCGTGCTGGCAAACGCAAGCGCGGGGATCACTGTTGACGAGCCGGGTTCTGGAAGCACTTAGCACTTGGCACTCATCATTTAGTCCAAGAGGCCCAGGAAGGATTCTTTTGAATGTAGCAGTGCCCTGAACGGCCAAATGCCAAGTGCTAAATGCTAAGTGCTTCCATGCTCGTGGTGCATTCCCTGCATTCCCGGAGCTGACACCCAGTAGTAGTCCAGGTGCTGCGGCCGGAAATTCCCAAGAAAAGAAACCCGGCGGCCCTCCAGCAGTTTAGTGGATTCCGGTCGGAAACCCTCTGTAGTAACGAGCAGGTGGTCACGAATTGGAATCTCGCCACGATCGTAGTTCGCGATTGCCTGGTTGCGGTAGAAGGCGAGCCCGTACTCGGTTTCACGGGATACGTGGAAGACGGCGGTCGGCAGGTTACCTGTCTCTACCCGGGCGATCTGCAGCGCAAGCGGCCGGGCTGAGAGTGTCGCATCCATGGTCGGCCCTCCAATTTTCAGGATGGCAGCCACAGCCAAAACCACGGGAACCAGCGTGACGAACCGCAGCATTCGAAGTCCAAGCCTACTCCGTAAGGTAAGTACCATGCCGACAGCCAAAACGACCGCAACACTGGTTGAGACGAGCGCTGCCGTCCCACGCGGCAGGCGGTGCTGGACCAGGATGTACTGGATCATCAGAGCGGGAATGATGGGCAGCGCTGCAATTATCGAATGCACAATAATTACAAACAAAGGCGGTCGCTCTTCTGAGCCGACATGGCGCCGAACATATTCAGCAAGCAGCAACGTGCCTGCCGGAACTGCCGGCAAAATGTATCCGGGAAGTTTCGATCTGGACAGCGAAAAAAAGACGACCGGCACAATGAGCCAGATCGCCAGAAACAGATTTAGCTTATCTTCTGAGTCGACGATCGCTCTGCCTTCATTCCACCAGGCGCGCAGCATCTCGACCAGTCCTTCGACTACAAAGATTGTCCACGGAAGCAGCGCGAGCAGTATCACGAGCGGGAAATACCAGAATGGCTGTTCGTGATGGAAAACGTCGGCACTGAATCTGGCCAGGTTATGCTGAAGGATGAATATGCGGAAAAACTCAGGATTGCGTAGCTGGACAGCGACATACCAGGGCAGGGCAAGCACGCAGAAGAGAACGATGCCTGGTATCCAGAGGGTACGCCAGACCCACTTGCACTCTCCACTGGCCGCCGCATAAAGAAAAATGATTAAGCTCGCCAGCACGAGAGCCACCGGTCCTTTCGCCAAAGTTCCAAGCGCCAGGAACACATAAAACCCGGCGAGATAACCGTGCTTCCCACTTTCGTGCCACGCATACCAGGCGAGCATGGCAATACCGAAAGCAGCGGCCAATGGCATGTCGGTCGAGGCGGCTCGGGCGAACGCAATCACGCCCGCAGCGGAAGCCGTCATCAGAGCGCCGTCCAGCTGAAAACCTGGCCGGAAACGGCGGAGAAACAGATACACCGCCATAACAACGAGGGTGGCATCTACCGCGGAGGGAATTCTTGCTGCCCAGTCACTCACGCCAGAGATGCTGTAGGAAAGCATTGCTTCCCAGTAATAAAGGATGGGCTTCTCCAGCCACGGCTTTTGTCCAAGCACGGGTGTAATCCAGTCATGGCGGGCCAGCATTTCACGCGCGATTTGGGCGTAGCGGGGTTCATCGGCGCCGATCAGCCCAAAATAGTTCAGCCCGAAAAAGAAGAGGAAGGCGCAAAAGCCGACGATGAGCAGCCAGTCAGTGCGCGAACGGGTGGATTCGTTCACGCGCACATCTCCGCGGGAATCTTCGATTGTCGATTGTTGATTGTCGATTTAAGAGCCTTGTGCCAGGGCTTGCCATTCGACAATCGACAATCATCAATCATCAATTCTTGCCCCATACGCGCGCGAGTGCGTAGACGCTGATCAAGGTCCACGTCACTTCCAACAGCACGAACCCGACCTGGAAGGGATGGAAAGCGATATAAGTAAGTATGGCGGAGCCGATGCCGTTGAGAACGTTATAGGCCGCCTTACGAGGATTCATCCAGTTGAACTGTTGCCCGGCATAGGCAACCAGGATGAGCAGCGCGCCGACGAAGGAAGCTAACTGCCGCGCGAGAGAAATGTCCATAGGCTCCTATTGTACGGAGGAGCCCAAGCGCAGTTGTGCGAGAATGCTTGCTACCGCGACCGAGAGGGGGCCTTCAATCGAACATCCGCTTGCGCACTGATGACCACCGCCACCGAAGCGCTCTGCCACCATGGCCACGTTCAGTTGGCCCTTGCTGCGCATGCTGACCCGGTAGCGGCCATCGCTGAGCTCGCGAAAGAAAGCCGCCACCTCGACTCCCTGGATGGCCAGGGCGTAGTTCACCAGCCCTTCGCAATCTTCATCGAGCGCCTCGCAGCGTTCCATCTGCTCGCGAGTGACCCAGATCCAGGAGAGGGGACCTTCGCGGTGCAGGTTGGAGAGAGCCGCGCCCAGCAATCGCATCTTGGAAGTCGGGTGAGAAAAATAAACGTTCCGTGCGCACAGCGCCGGGTCCGCACCTGCCAGCACCAGCTCGCGCGCCAGTGCGAAGGTATGCTCGCTGGTGCCGGAGAACATGAACGAACCTGTATCCGTCAGTACCGCCGTGTAAAGGCAAGTGGCGATCTCAGGGGAGATGGGAACGCCAGCCTGTCGTGCCAGGCGAAACACCATTTCGCCGGTGGCGCAGGCTGCCGTATCAATCCAGTTGACATGCGCGAACGGGCGCCCGCTTACGTGGTGGTCGATGCTGATCAGAAACCGCTCCTCCAGGCCTCTGAGGCGGGTCCGCTGGATACTGTCGCACTCCAGGATGATGGCTGCTTCATATTCACCATTCACATCCGAAGCCTGCACCACAGTATCACTGAAAGGAAGCGGCTGATAAATCCGGGGCACTCCATCGCTGAGCACGACGTGCGCCTGCTTGCCCATGGCGCGCAGGATTTGGGAGCAGGCCAGCACCGAACCAATCGCATCGCCGTCCGGACGCGCGTGCGAGGTCAGCACGAACCGTCCCCGGCGCTCAATGTGCTTCAGGACTTCGGTAACCATGTTTACCAGACCCTATTTGGTCTTTTTCTTCGTGCGATTCAGCAATTCGGTGATCCGAGCCTGGTACTGCTGAGACCGATCCACCTGAAAAAACAATTCCGGCGGACGGCGCAAGTGCAGGCGCTCAGCCAACTCGTGACGGATAAATCCACGAGCCGCCGTCAGGCCCTCGAGCGTGCGATCTGCTTCGTCATCATCGCCCTGGACAACCACAAACACGCGCGCCGAGCGCGAATCCGGAGCCAGTTGGACTTCGCTGACATTGACCAGACCAATGCGCGGGTCGCCCAGTTCGCCTTCCAGAATGGTTTCAATCTCCTCGCGCAGTGCCTCGCCCAGCCGCTCGCGATGGTGTTGCTGACCGCGCTTTTCCGGCATATGTCTCAGTATAAAAACGGAAGAGAATATCAGAAAACGGGTAGCTGGTGGGGTGCAAAGCCGCTTGCGGACGGTACGGAAGTCCCAAGGCGGGAGGAGAAATTCAACAAGCCAGATACCTCAAACGAATTCCACAAAAGAATCAGTCACTTCCGCACCAGAATTGTTGGCGATGCGTATGGCCTGCCGCTCGACATTCTTCATTAAGCCGTCGAGATAGTCGCGAGAATCGGAGACGCTGACCACGCCCACGGTGGCCCGGTTCCATAACCCGCTCGAATCCAGTTCCGCCACCGCGACATTGAAGTGAGCGCGCAGCCGATCCTTCAGGCTACGCACAACCTGGCGCTTGTCTTTCAGGGAATGGGCATCTTCGATGCTGAGTTCGAGGGTGAGGAAAGCGATGGGCATGAGTGGTCGGTGGCCAGTGGATAGTGGCCACTCTTGGCTTCAGGAACCGACAACTGGCCACTGACCACTTTCTTACGCAATTACTTCCGCCGCAATGCGCTCGGTGGCGAAGGCCTCGATAACGTCGCCGACCTTGATATCGCCGTAGTTGGCGATGGCGATGCCGCATTCCATACCATTGCGGACCTCGCTGGCATCTTCCTTGAAGCGACGTAGCGAGTTGACCTTACCCTTGAACACAACCACGTTGTCACGCAGTAGCCGAACTTCGGAATCGCGCTTCACCATGCCATCGATGACACGGCAGCCAGCCACCGTGCCGACCTTCGGGATGCGGAAGGTCTCGAGCACTTCGGCGCGGCCTTGGTAGGTTTCCTTGATCGTGGGCTCGAGCAAGCCGCTCATGGCGCGCTTGATCTCGTCCTGCAACTCGTAAATGATCGAGTGCAGGCGGATATCAACCTTGTCCTGCTCGGCCAGTTCTTGTGCCTTGCGTTCCGGCCGCACGTTGAAGCCGATGATAATTGCATTCGAGGCGGAAGCCAGCAGTACGTCCGTCTCGGTGATCGCTCCTACGCTGGAGTGCAGCAGTTTCAGTCGCACCTTGTCGTTGGACAACTTGGAGAGTAGGTCGGTTAAGACTTCGACCGAACCACCCACGTCGGCCTTCAGAATGATATTGAGTTCCTTGGTGCCGGCAGTCTTCATCTGCTCCGCCAGGCCTTCCAGCGAGACCCGAGAACTCTTGGCCAGCATGGCTTCGCGGGCTTTCTGCTCGCGGTATTCGGAGATGCCGCGCGCCTTGTCGCGATCGGCGACGACTACAAACTGATCACCGGCCTGCGGCAGTCCTTCCATGCCGAGGATTTCCACTGGCGTGGATGGCGGCGCTTCTTCAAGTTGATTGCCGCGATCGTCAAACATGGCGCGTACTTTGCCGTAGACGTTGCCAACCACGAAGTTATCGCTGGTACGTAGAGTGCCATTCTGCACCAGTACGGTGGCAACAGGCCCGCGTCCACGATCTAGCTTGGCTTCCAGTACGACGCCCGAGGCCGCACGATCCGGGCTGGCCTTCAGTTCCTGGAGATCCGCGACCAGGCAGATCATTTCCAGCAAAAGGTTGAGATTCGTCTTCTGTTTGGCGGAAACATCCACGAACACCGTGGTGCCGCCCCAGTCTTCCGGCATCAAGCCGCGATCGGCCAACTGTTTCTTGACGCGATCGGGCATCGCATCGGGCTTGTCGATCTTGTTCACTGCCACGATGATGGGCACTTCGGCGGCGTGCGCGTGATCGATGGCTTCCAGAGTTTGTGGCATGACGCCATCGTCCGCAGCCACTACCAAAACGACGATGTCAGTGGCTTTAGCACCGCGCGCACGCATGCGGGTGAAAGCTTCATGGCCGGGCGTGTCAAGGAAAACGATCTCGCGCCCATAGGCTGGAGATTCTGTGTCCTGAATTCGCACTTTGTACGCCCCGATATGCTGGGTTATGCCACCTGCTTCACCCTCCGCAACACTTGTAGAACGGATCGAGTCCAGCAAGGTCGTCTTGCCGTGATCGACGTGTCCCATGATGGTGACGACGGGTGGACGCGGCACGGCTTCCGCGCCGGTGCCTTCCTCGCCGCTCGCGGCTTCTGCAATATCTTTCGCGGCCTGTTCTTCGAAGCTGATGACATTGGTATCCGCGCCGAAGAATCGGGCCATCTCGCTGGCCAGTTCGGCATCCAGCGTTTGATTAATGGTGGCGAACACGCCGCGGGCAAGCAAGCGCGCGATGAGATCCTTCGCGCGAATGCCCAGCTTTTCCGCCAGATCCTTAACGCTGATGCCTTCCGTGATCGTAATGCTACGCGTGATGGGCTGCGGTTCGTTCGAGACGTTGAGCCGCGGCGGCGGCACGTAGCCCTTCATCGGGCCTTCCTTCACACCGCGAGGAATGTAGCGCTGTCCCGGACGCCGAGCCGGTGCACCCGGGCGGCTACCCGGACGGGTAGGTCCTGGAGGCGGCAAAGCCCCTGGACCAACTCCCAAGGGACGCGCCCCAGTGGGCGACTGACGCGTAGGATGCATGGGCCGGCGCTCGCCCGGACGCAATGGCGGACGAGTGCCAGTCGGAGCTCCCGGACGTGGGCGCTGGAAGATCGGCTGACCCGGTACCGGCCGTCCCGGCGCAGGACGTGGCCCGCCAGCCTGGGCAGCAGGCTGCGGCGCTTGCGGCGGCGCCTTGTAAACCGGCCGCGGACCAGTCTGCGGAACAATCATGCGCCGCGTAGGCGCGATGGGAGCGGACTGGGCAGGCGGTGCCGGTCTCGCCGGTGGCGCAGCCGGAGGTGGCGCCGCTTGCGCCGTGGGCGGCGCGGGTAATGCCGGTTCCGCCGTAACTGGTGGAGCGGGCGGAGGTGCGGCCGGGCGCGCAGGAGGCGTCAGCGGCGGCGCCGCGGCGGTCGCAACTGGAGCCGCCGGCGGTGCGGGCTGAACCGGAGGCGGCTGCACTGGGGCAGGTGGACGCGGCTGTGGAACAACGAGTCGGGGCGGCGCTGGAGGTGGAGTTGCCGGCTTGGGCGGCGCGGGTGTTGCTGCTGGAGGCGCTGCAGCTACGGGCGCCATTGGCTTCTTTTCTGCGGGAGGCGCGGTCGGCCGCGCGGGACGCGCTGCCGGCGCTGCGGGCGCGGCCTGCTGCTTGGTAATGAGCTTTAGCACGTCCCCGGGCTTGGAAATATGGGACAGATCGATCTTGGTTTTGATTTCGTCGGCTTCGGCGCGAGAAGCGCGTGCCGCCCGGGACGCGGTCTGCGATTCCGCAGCTGCATGGAAATGCGCGCGCACCTTCTCCGCTTCGTGCTCTTCGATAGAGCTGGAGTGAGTCTTTTTCTCGGTGACGCCCACCAGCGGTAGTGCATCGAGAATGGCTTTGCTTTTGACTTCCAGCTCCCTGGCCAGATCGTTAATTCGAATCTTACTCATCCGCCCTTTGTTTCCTCCGCTCTGTCCCGTTAAGCCTTCATAGCAACCTCACGGCATCAGTCTAATATCAGCGTCCGCCGAAGCGGACGCAGGTTTAAGAAATTATTCTTTATGCTCCGCAGGGGCTTCTTGCTCACTAGAAGCTTCGCTGCCAGGTTCGCCGGCGCTCTCTTCGGCAGCAGCAGCCGGTTCGACCGCTGTGGCTTCGACCGCCGACTCGACAGCTGCGTCTCCCGGCGTGCCCTCCGGCTCTAGCTGCTCGGCGGCAGTTTCGCCTTCTACCTGCTCGACAGGAGCTTCGCCGGACGCTTCGGTCGCAGCTTCCCCACCTTCCAGGCTGGAGAAGTAATTATTGACCGCCAAGCTGATCTTTTCCACGGTCTTGGGACCGATCCCTTCAATGGCTTCGAGTTGCTCCGGCGTCATGTCGGCCAGCGCTTCCACGGTGCTAATTCCCGCGGCGCTCAGCTTCTCGACCAGCCCTTCGCCCAGTCCCGGCACGTTCTCCAGCGGAGTAGCCGTCCCAGTAACCAGCGCCGACATCTGCTGCTCCACTTCCTGCCGCTTCTCTTCTTCGCTCTTGATGTCGATCTTCCAGCCCAGCAGCTTGGCCGCCAGGCGGACGTTCTGCCCTTTCTTGCCAATCGCCAGAGAAAGTTGGCTATCGTCCACCACGACTTCCAGATGCTTGTCGCTTGGGTCGATAACCGTTACGCGGCTAACTTTGGCGGGCTGCAGAGCCTTCTCCGCAAAGGTCACCGGATCTTCGTGGTATTCGATAATGTCGATCTTCTCGCCGCGTAATTCGCGGATGATCGACTGCACCCGCATGCCCTTCATACCTACACAGGCGCCGACGGCGTCGACGTCCTTGTCCTTGGACATCACGGCAATCTTGGTGCGCTCTCCCGCTTCGCGGGCAATCGCGCGGATGACCACCGTTCCGTCGTAGATTTCCGGCACTTCCGTCTGGAACAGATGCTGCACAAGCTCCGGTGCCGCTCGCGAGACTACAACCTGCGGGCCCTTGGAAGCTTTCTCCACGCGAGCGATCACCACGCGCACGCGCTCGCCGATGGCGAATGATTCCAGCCGCGACTGCTCTTTCCGCGGCATACGCGACTCGGCTTTGCCGAGATCGAAAATCACATCGGGGCCTTCGATCCTTTTCACCGTGGCGTTGACGATCTCACCTACCCGCCCGATGTATTCGTTGTAAACAGTATCCCGCTCCGCTTCCCGCACTTTCTGGAAAATGACCTGCTTGGCCAGTTGTGCGGCAATGCGACCCAAAATTCCTTCGGTCTCCTTAGGGATGTGCAGCTCGCCACCCGCTTCCACGTTAGGATCGATTTTGCGAGCATCCTCGAGCGTGACCTGCAGGTTGGGGTCTTCCACCTGCTCAGGACTATCGACAATGGTTTTGACGGCGAAGGCGCGAATCTTGCCCGTGTCCTTGTCCAGCTGGGCGCGCAAATTTTCCTGCGTCTTGTAGTACTTGCGCGTAGCCACAACAATGGCGTCTTCAACCGCGCTGACTACAATTTGCGGATCGATGCCTTTTTCCCGGCTCAGGGCGTCGATAGTGTTGTAGAGCTCGCTTGCCATAAGTAAGTCCGAGGTTTCAAAGTTTCAAACGTTTCAAAGTTTCAATGAACGACGTTGAAACTTTGAAACCTTGAAACTTTCTTAAATTTCCGGCACCAGATTGGCCTTTTCCACATTGGCCAATTCAATCTCTAGACGCGGCGCTTCGCTCGCGGGTTGTTGCTGCTTCGTCTTGTTCTTCCCCAAAGCTTGCTTGCCGCCCAATGCCAAGGTAATCCGGCCGTCGCGGAAGCTCTCCAGTCGTCCCTCGAAATGGCGATTGCCATTTACCGGTTCGCGCGTGGTCAGCTTCACCCGGCTCCCTGCAAAGCGCTCATAGTCAGCAGGATGAGTCAGTTTCCGGTCCAATCCCGGCGAGGAAACCTCGAGCAAGTACGATCCTCCCGGAACTGCATCCTCAACGTCGAGGATCGTGCCCACTTCTCGGCTCAGGTTCGCGCAATCCTCGTGCGTGACTCCGCCGGGCTTGTCGATGGTGATGCGCAGCATGCGGCTCTTGCCGCCGCCGCAAAACTCAACCTCGACCACCTCCAACCCGCTGGAAGCCGCTACCCGCTCCGTAATCTCGCGTACTCTGTCGAGCTCAACCGCCATTAAATCAGTAACTTGCAACTTGCCGCGACGGCCTGCCGTGGCCCCAAACTAAAAAGTGGGCTTGCGCCCACTGGTGTGCTTCGCCAAATGCTGGTACTACACAACAGTTTCCAAACGACTAATATACGCCCGTTATGACCAAAAGACAAACGACCGGAGGGTCGTCGGAATGTTTGGATATTGACGCCGTTCAAACCGAGATTCCTCACCGGCGGAAGCCGCTCGGAATGGCAAGAAGTCAGGACTTCCTGTTCCTGCCTGCTAAAATGAGAATTTACCCGCTCACCAGTGAGAATAATTTATGATCCATTTCCCCGTTCCTGAGGCGCTTACTTTCGACGACGTATTGCTCCTGCCGGCTCGGTCCGACGTTATTCCAGCCAGCGCCAGCACCCAGACGCAGCTCACGCGTAACATTCGCTTGAACATTCCTATCATCAGCGCCGCCATGGACACGGTCACGGAATCCCACATGGCCATTGCGGTCGCCCAGCAGGGCGGACTTGGGATCATTCATCGCAATCTCACGATTGAGCAGCAGGCGAACGAAGTAGACAAGGTGAAGCGGTCAGAGAGCGGCATGATCGTGGATCCGGTCACCATGTCACCCGATGACAAGGTGTCCGACGCACTGGAAGTCATGCGAAAGTACAAGATTTCCGGGGTGCCGATCACCAAGAACAAGAAACTCGTGGGCATTCTCACCAATCGTGACCTCCGCTTTGAGACCCGCTTCGACATTCCCATCAGCAAAGTAATGACCAAGGAAAACCTGATTACCGTTCCGGTAGGTACCACGCTGGAAGAAGCGGAAAAGATTCTGCACGAGCACCGCGTCGAGAAGCTGCTCGTCGTGGACGATAAGTACAACCTCAAAGGGCTCATCACAGTTAAGGACATCCAAAAGAAGCTCAAGTATCCCAACGCCGCCAAAGATTCGCATGGCCGGTTGCGGGTCGGTGCGGCCATTGGAGCCATCGGGGATTTTCTGGAGCGCGCGCAGGAACTGGTGAAGGCAAAGGTGGACCTGGTAGCCATTGACAGTGCGCACGGCCACTCCACCCGTGTGCTGGAAGCGCTCCAGGCGGTGAAGTCCAAGTTGCCCGAGGTGGACGTGATTGTTGGTAATATCGCCACCTTCGACGGCGCTTGCGAGTTGGCGCGCACTGGTGCCGACGCCATTAAGGTTGGCATTGGTCCCGGCTCGATCTGCACCACGCGCGTCGTCACCGGCGCAGGCGTTCCCCAGATCACCGCCATTGCCGAGGCTTTTCGAGCTACCAAGGATGCCGGCATTCCCGTGATTGCCGACGGCGGCGTGAAATATTCCGGCGATATCACCAAGGCGTTAGCGGCCGGCGCCAACGCCGTGATGATCGGATCGTTGTTCGCCGGCACCGACGAGAGTCCCGGCGAGACCATTCTTTACCAGGGCCGCTCGTTCAAGTCATATCGCGGCATGGGCTCTCTGGGCGCGATGGCCGCTGGCTCCAGCGAGCGTTATTTTCAAAGCGCCTCGGGCGACGCTTCTACCGCTGGCCCCGCGCTCGAGGATGGCGACGGCAACCGTCTGGCCAAGCTGGTTCCAGAAGGCATTGAGGGACGCGTCCCCTATCGCGGCTCGGTAGCGATGATCGTTCACCAGATGGTGGGTGGACTGAGGTCCGGTATGGGCTACTGTGGCTGCGGAACCATTCCCGAACTCCAGCAGAAAACGCGTTTCGTCCGCATCAGCGGGGCCGGGCTGCGCGAGAGCCACGTGCACGATGTGATCATCACGCGCGAAGCCCCCAACTACGCGCTGGAATAGGAGAAGGTCGCTCCAGTTGTCGCAGCTTGCCACCGAAACCCGGGTCCCATCACAAAAGACCATTCCACAAGGTGCGTGGAAACAATGGATACCCGCCTTGGTATGGCTGGGCATCATCTGCTTCGAGTCCACCGACCTGCTCTCCTCGGCTCACACGGGGAGCATTTTGTACTCCGTTGTGACGTTTCTCTTCGGCCGCGTCAATCCCATAGTGTTTCTGGTCTGGCATCACTTGTTGAGGAAAGCCGGACACGTAACCGGTTACGCCATTCTCAGCTACCTGCTTTTTCGCGCCTGGCGCACGACCTTGCCCCTGCCCAATGCCGTCGCATGGTCATTCGCATGGGCACGTATTTCTTTCTTCATGACATCCCTAGTGGCAACGCTCGACGAGTGGCATCAGACCTTTATTCCATCGCGCGGTGGGAGTTTGAGCGACGTCCTGCTGGACAGCACCGCAGCCCTCGGCGCCCAGTTCATCCTCTGGTTTTTTCTGAAAGCACTCGGCTCACCTTACGAGGAAACGTTTACTCGCCTGGATGCCAACAACAGCATGGCGGACACGACCGCCAGCACCGCCGAAAAATAAAATGGAATTGCTGCCCCGTAGTGCGTCCACAGTTCCCCGGTGATGACACTGGCCAGAAGTGTCGTCACGCTGGTCACGAAGTAATAAATCCCGAAAGCCCGTCCCCGAATATCCGGCGACACGGTTCCTGCCACGAGCGCTCGCAGCACCGGATTGGTCAGCGAATAAAACAGGCCGTAGCAGGCCATGGTGATCCAGATGGCCATAATTGACGGTCCCGCGGCAAAGACGAAGTAGACTGCCGCAAAAACGATGTAGCCCACCGCGGCGATGGCACGCTTGGAAAGACGATCGCTCAAACGCCCCGCCGGCCACGAAAGCAGCGTGTACGTGATGTTGAAAACCAATCCCAGCAGGGGCGCATGTGAAGCCGGAATCCCAAGATTCTGAGCCCGCAAGACGAGGAACATGTCGCTGGAATTTCCCAGCGAAAACAAGGTGACGGCGAAGAGCACGTAATAGAAGCTGCGCGGCAGGTGTGCGTGCCAGGAAAACGTGGTCGGTTCCCGGTTCTCAGTTCTCGGTAGTGAACTGTCCCGCGTCTCACGGATCCCCAGCGCCGCAATAAGGATGCTCAAGGCACCGGGAACGATTGCCGCCCAAAAGACACCACGAATCGTATAGTGGGCGAGGATCCATAGGGCCAGCAAGGGTCCTGCAATCGCACCTGCAGAGTCCATGGCCTGGAGCAGCCCGAAAGCGGCGCCAACCTTTGCCTTGTCCACCGATTCGGCCAGCATCACGTCGCGAGGCGCACCCCGAACCCCCTTAGCCAGACGGTCAGAAAAACGGATGACCAGCACGTGCCACCAGGAGGTTGCAACCGCGAGCACGGGCTTCACAGCGTTGGCTACGACATATCCCGACACCACGATGGGCTTGCGCCGAGTCAGCCGATCGGCCAGGTAGCCGGAGAACAGCTTGGCAAAGGACGCGACGCTCTCGGCGATTCCCTCAATGAAGCCTAGCTTGTCGGGACCTGCCCCTATGGAAATCAGGAATGCGGGCAAGACCCAGTACGCCATCTCGCTGGCAGTATCGTTAAAGAAAGAAGTCGCGCCGAACGCGGAAAGGTTGCGGGAGTCTTTGGGAGTGAGTTGCTCGGCCCTGCTGGGCATGCAGCAGTTCTACCACAATGATTACGATATAGACTTAAGGTTCATGGGATTGCTATGGAGGGTAGCACTGTCATGCTGAGCGAAGCGAAGCATCTATGCATTTCACCTTGGACTGGGCTAAATACACAGGTCCTTCGCTCTGCTCAGATGTAATGAAAACAAAAAAGGCGTGCCTCCAAGGGTAGAGTACGTGCTCGAAGCACAAGCCCTGAAGGAGGCATGCGATGATCCACGTTGGCGTAGATCTTCACCAGAGATTCTGTTACATGACGGCCTTAGACGCAAGAGGCAAGGTGCTACACAGCGGTCCCGTCCAGAATGAGGCCGGGAGCCTGCGTCGGTATTTCCGGCAGTTTCGCGGGCAAGCGGTGCAGGTAGCGGTGGAAGCTTGCGGGTTCTGGCCGGCGTTTCGCGAGGTAGTGGAAAGTCCACACAAATAGGCACACATCCAACTAGCCTCGCCAAGCATCGAAGTTCTGGTGAGGAATTCCATGAAAAAGCTCATAGGTACTGGTTTGTTCGCGATCGTACTGTTAGGACCTGCCGTTGTCCCGCTATTACCAGTTTGTGCCGCTCAAGACCACGACCGTGACCGAGATCGTCGGGATCGAGACTCGCAAGACGAACGCGCCTACTACAATAACCGCTACTACAAGCAGGGCTGGAAAGATGGGCAGCATCACAAGCATAAACACAAAAAGTGGAAGAATGATGCTGACCGTCAGGCCTATGAAGCTGGTTACGGGCATGGCGATCGCGGCGAGAAATGGAACTCGCAAAGGCACGATGACCATCGATAACGCGGACGCGTATCTCGCGTTTTGACGGTAAGCTAGTGCGAATCTTTGGCGACTCCGTTGGTTTGATTCGGCGCACGTGGTGAGAACTCCCGTTCACGCCGATGATGGGCACCTCCAGACATGGTGTCTCTCGACTCCGCCGGAGGATTCGCAGGCGAATCCTCCACCTCCGCTCGGGATGACAGCGCGGTAAAGTCCTCCAGCATTTGTGATGCCGGCGTTGTGATTCCTAATTTGCGTAGGCTAGCGGGCTTTCAGTAGATCGCGTCGTACTTACTGACGACCCATTCGCCCGTGCGGTTGTCGAGTGTGACCGAGAACAGGTCCTTGTAGGTCGCTTTCTGGCCGGGAGCGTTGTAGCGCTTGCCGCGATAGTGCAGGATGCGCAGCGGTGGAGCATCTTCCCAATCGACCAATTGCCAGGAAATCAGCGGGTGCTGGGCTTCGGAATCACAGAGGAAGGCAGCGTACTTTCTCCGGTAGTCCTTCTCCCAGCTCTCCAGTTCCTCTTTGCAGTGCCCATCCCGCATGGCACGGATGAACTTGTTGGCAGCATGTTCCGAGGAGCGGTCACGCAGCGGGTTGAGACTGATCGAGTCGGGCGTCCCCGAGAGTGGGTCTCTTTCTTCAGAACGAGCCAGCACAGGACCCTGGTTGTTGAGCCAGATCAGGTATCCGAAGAATACGAACACGAGCAGCACGCAGGCGCCAATCGCGATGCCGATTTGGGTGCGAGAATACTGCATGGCTTTGGGTCAGTGTAGACAGGCGTGCGGCAAAGCTCAAGATTACCGGCGAGCGAACAGATTACGGCCGGATAGAGCCGAAGGGACATGTACGACTGGACGATTTCTGTTCACTGAGAGCATGACAAAGCTGCGAGCACCAGGTCCTTCGATTCCGCTCAGCTTGGAATAGAACGACCTTTTGTTGGCACCGTGGCACCTGAGCTTGTCATTCCGAACTGGCTTCAGCCGGTGAGGAATCTGCTGTTTAAGTCCGAATACGGCAAAAAGCAGATTCCTCGCTTCGCTCGGAATGACAAGGGGAAGAAGCCCGAAAATGACAAAGGGAATGGGCTAGGAATGACAAGAGTACGAGCTTCGACTCGTAGCTATCTGGTCAGACTGTCCGCGCTTCCCGAACCCGCCGGGGCGGGCGCTGGTGGCTCAAAGCGGGCATCGTCCAGTGGCGGATTGAGCTCGATTTTGTCAAAGACGACCTTCTGCACGCCCGCCATTCCGGGGCTGGAGGACTCGATAACAAACGGATACAGCACCCCATCCACCGAGCGATAGTCCTGAAAATGGGATTCGGCCTGGTAGTCCTCGCCATTTCGCACCACCCTGCCCTCCCACTTCAACTCAAGCCAAGACGCGACCCCGATGTAGTCGTAGCGGATTTGCCCATCTTTTAGCGTGACCTTCAGCTTGTAGACTTCTTTGCCATCCAACTTGTCTCGGCCCACCAACTCAACCTGATTCCCTTTGGCCCTGTAATCCACCAGCGGCCGATCCAGATCCGCTTGCTGCGCCACGAGCTTCAGATCGTCCGGCGAAAGCGCGACGGGATCGCTGCTGCCGGAGAACGGATTGATGGCCCAGCCGGACTTGCCGTCGGTGGCGCGAATGATGGTCTTGCCGTCGATCGTGATCTCTTCGCGCATCTTCGCCGGCCGCTTGCGCTCAATCAGCAGCGTGCCCTCGGTTTCTCCAATCGTAATGTGCCCGGACATGCGCTGCGACTGGACGGCCTTGAGTTTCCGGATTCCTCCGCGCGCCTCGATGGACTTGGCAATGATTTCGTCGACCGTCTGCCCCAACAGCGGCAACGACGACCAGAAAGCAATAGTCGCGAGCAGAGCGATGCGTTTCATCCCATCTCCAGAACCAAGCCTACACCAAGAAAGAACGCGCTTCGAATAGAAGCGCGTGGGTAATTCTCGATGGGAGTGCGGCTACTCTTTCGTCTCTCCGCCCTCGGCGGGTGCGGCCGGGGGCGCTCCACCCTCAGCCTGCGCCTGGGATTCCGCCTCTTCCATGGCCTTCTTGGCCTCCGCGGCCCGCTTGGCACGGACTTCGGCGCGCTTCTGCCGTTTCTCTTCCTGCAACTTCTCGCTGCCCAGCAGCTCGACGAAAGCCTTGTCGGCGCCATCTCCTCTTTGCCAGCCGGTGCGGACGATACGCAGGTACCCGCCATTACGATCACCAAACCGCGGCGCTACCGTATCAAACAGC
>DASQIH010000156.1:0-7552 GCA_035631655.1 Terriglobales bacterium | reverse complement strand
GCATCGACTCTCAACTTCTACACAGGTATTCACCTGCTCAGCATGCCGCTGCATGCGCCTACTGGAAACATGTGGTATGGCTCAAAATTTCCCGATGCTCCGCCGGTATGGGAAACTCCGAATTCGTTTTCTATCTTGTGGCACAGTCCGGCTCGCGTTTTTTTGTGGACGGATCAGGAGAGTCCGGCTGAAATCGAAGGCAAACCGGCCTATGTTGTCGCTCGCAGCGGCGGGAAAACAATCTTTACCAACCAGCCCCTGGACCGCTAGGAGTTGATTCGCGCTAGTTTCCCATCCTTCAGATAGAAATCATCTCCACGCCAGTGGATGGTGCGGCCCACATAGCTCGCCAGCCACACCAGCAGAGCAACCAGGTCGCGCAGCGGAACCAGCCAGAGGAGAGACGGTATCTGGCGGTCCTCTAAAACATAGCGGCCAACCACGACTGCCATACACAACCGCGCAACGAGAGCCACGCCCAGCAGTTCCCATGCCCAGTTCGCGCCGCGGCTAACAAGCAAACCCATGAGTGCCCACAAGATCCCCAGCGTCAGGATCAGGGCGAAGTATCCCCAAGCGCGGGAAGCGCGAACACTGCGCGCCCACCGTAACTGGTGCTCAAAGAAACCGCGAAATGAGTACGCGGGCAGATGGGTTTCGACCACCAGCGGCGAGAGCTTCACCTGCAACGAAAGAGAAGCAAGGCGAGCTCCCAGTTCGTAGTCGTCTGCCAGATAGTCCACCAAGGCTTCGAACCCGCCAATACTCTCCAGATCCCTCCTGCGAAACGCCAGCGTCGAGCCGAGCCCGAACCGGATGCCGCCTTCCAGTTCCTGCGCGGCCAGCACTCCGCCGGCAAAATCTGTGCTGATGCCCACGGCCTCGAGCCGCGAACCCAAAGTTGGAGCCGCAACCCCGCGATACAAGCAAGTCACCATGCCGACTTGGGGATCTCCTAACCGCGTGATGACTTGACGCAAATAATCGGTGCTCACCTGAATGTCACTGTCATTCACGACCAGCAGGTCATATTTCGCAACCGGGACCATCTGCGCAAGATTACTGACCTTGACGTTGCTTCCAAGAATTTGAGGACAGACTAGCAAATGAATACTTCGTTGCGGAAACTCGGTCTTGAGGCGCTCCACAAGCGGGACGGCTGGGTCCTGGGGGTCGCTTACGCCAAAAATAATCTCGTATTCCGGATAATCCTGTAGGCAGTGGCTGCGGAAACTCTCATACATCCCGGGATCGGTGCCCTTGAGCGGCTTCAGGATCGAGACCGGATGTACGAATGCGTCAGCGGAGGCGCTTTCATCTACGTGTTTGCCCCGCAGGAACTTGAGGGCACTCCAAATACACAGCAGGTAATAGCTAATGCCGGACAATGTCCCCAGCACTGCTACGGCCACAGCACCTCGAATGGCGTGATGGAACATTAGTTCTAGGTCAACGCCGGATCATTCGTATCTGAGCGATTCGATGGGGTCCAGGTTCGCAGCTTTCCAGGCCGGATAAATTCCGAACAGCAGGCCCTCGGCGGCTGCAGCGCTGAACCCGAACACTGACCAGAACGTCGACATGCGCGCCGGAAGCGAATCCCAGATCAGCGGGATCGTATAAGTAATGATCGCGCCCAGCAGCACGCCGAGTATACCTCCCACGGCAGTCAGGGTGATGGCTTCCAGAGTGAACTGCAGCAGCACGTCTCGTTTGCGGGCGCCGACCGCCTTGCGTACCCCAATCTCCCGGGTTCGCTCGGTCACCGAAACCAGCATGATGTTCATTACTCCCACCCCGCCGACGATCAATCCCACGCTAGAAACTGCAAACATGAAAATAAAAACGGCTCCCGTGACCTGGTTCCACACGTCGGAAAGCGAGTCCTGTGTAAATACCGCGAAATTGTCGGGCTTGTCGGGAGCAACATGACGCCGGCGGCGCAGTAACTCGCGAATTTCGTCGATGGCCCTAGGCATGTCCTCGTGCGAAGTTGCCTTGATGCTGATCCAGTGCTGCTTCAGTTCGGGGTGTAGCTTCTTAAAGGTAGTTAAAGGGAAATAGACGATGTTGTCATCCGGATTCTTGCCGCCGCCAAAAACACTCTTACGCTTCTCGGCAACTCCAATCACCTGGAATAACTGTCCTTCAATGTTGATCTCCTTCCCGAGGGGATCCCCGCCAGCAAACAATTCATCACGGGTATCGGAGCCGAGAATGATGACCGGGGCGCGGCGCTGCTCGTCAATATCGCTGAACCAACGCCCCGCCGCCATGTTGATGTCGTAGACATCTTTTACGGCTGCGGTATCGCCTTCCAGGATTGTCTGCTTGGCTCTGCGGTCCCCGTACTTGACCACGTAGGTGCCGGTCCCAAATTCAGGCCTAAAGTAGCGGAGCCCGGCCGTGACCGCCTTTACGTGTGGCAATTCCATGATTGCCTGGGCATCTTCGAAGGTCAGTTCCTTGCGAGTCCGCATTTCTTCGGTGGGACGACCGAACGTGAAAGGCTCCATATGGAAGGCAAAAATGATGTTGGAGCCGAGACTGCTGATCATGGTGTTGACGTTGTCGTTCAAGCCACGCACGATGGAGGAGATTCCGATGACGACCGCCACGCCAATCACGATTCCCAGCACGGTCAGTCCGGACCGCATTTTGTTGCTGCGGATGGTGTCCAGCGCCATCCGAACAATCTCGCCGTAATCACCTTTGCGCATCATGGTAAGGATTCCTACAGCTCGTATCTCAAGGCGGCGATGGGATCGAGCATGGCCGCGCGCCGGGCGGGATACACACCAAAGAAAACGCCTACGCTGGCTGACACCATCAGCCCTGCGGCCACCGCCCAGAGCTTTATGACCGAGGGCATGCCGATCGCCAATGTTACGCCCTTGGCGATCGCGATTCCGAAGACCACTCCAACCGCTCCACCCACCAGCGCCATCGTGCTGGATTCAATCAGAAACTGCAGCAAGACGTCGGAACGGCGCGCTCCCAACGCCTTGCGGATGCCCACCTCGCGTGTGCGCTCCGTGACTGAGACCAGCATGATGTTCATGATCACGATTCCGCCAACCACGAGCGAAATGGCTGCAATGCCGATCATGGCAATAAAAAACGTGCCGCTGAAGTTCGACCAGATACTCAGCAGGCTGCTGTTGGTCTCGACGTCGAAACTGTCTTCTTTACCTGGCGGATCGTGGCGGCGGGCGCGGAGAATCGCGCGTACCTCGTCCATGGCCGCTTCCAGAGTGGCGCCCGTGTCGGCGGCTTTGCCCGAAATTCGAATGCTATTGTTATGGTTGCCGTATTGCTTCAGCCAGGAGGTGATGGGAATCATCACGTAGTTATCCAGGCTCTGCCCGAGGGTCTTACCCTTCTTCTTTCCCACGCCGATTACACGGTAGGTCCAACCGTCGATGCGGATTTCTTTGCCGATCGGATCCACGCCCGGCATCAGGTTCTCGACAATGTCGGTGCCCACGACTGCGACCGCGGCGTTATTCTGCAGGTCGGTTTCCGCCAACATACGGCCACTCTCGATATCGATATCAAGAATCGTGGCCATCGAGGGGGTCAGACCCTGCACCCATGTGTCCGCGATCGATTGCTCGGCGTATTTCACGTGCCCGCTGAGATTCCGCAAGGACGCGCCAATGTACCGACAGGACCGGCAGGCCTCTGCCACGGCGTGGTAATCGTCCATAGTCAAGTCCTTGCGCTTTTCACCTTCGAGAAAGTGATCAACATTGGTGACCACGGGCGAGACCTTGAACACGATGAACACGTCAGCGCCAAGGTTGAAAATTCTCTCGGCAACATAGCCGTTGATGCCGTTCACGAAAGTGACCACCGCAATCACGGCCGCTACCCCGATCACCACGCCTAAGAGGGTGAGGGCGGAGCGCAGCTTGTTCGCCCATAGCGACTGCAATGCGATGCGGATGGCTTCGGATACGTTCATCGAGTCGGCCAGGCCAGGGCTCAATCCACGCGCTGTTCTGGCAATTTCAGTCTAGCAGAGCGCCCGGCGCAATTTGTTCGCGAGCGCAGCGGGGAATCTGTTTTTCTTCGGCCGCTGCTCAGGAGGCGGGCCCGCTACGCCTTTCAAGCATCCGCTGAGGACGTGCTACGGTCACTGATCCATGCGCTAGTCTCGCGCTTCCTAGCTGGAGTTGTGGTAATCACGACCACGCTGACCAGAACCAGGAGTGTCCCCAAGACCGTGCGCGGGCCAATCGACTCCCCGCCGAACAAATAACCCAGGGCAACCGCCACGGCCGGATTGACATAGGCATACGTGCCCACTCTCGTCGGCGACTCGTGGTGGATCAGCCACACATAAGCCGTGAAGGCAATGATTGAGCCGGCAATCACCAGGTAAGCCAGCGCAATCCATGCGCCGCGCGAAACCGCCTGCAGATGGAACCCACGAAATTCTCCGAGAGCGCCCGCTGCCAAGGCGAGCAGCACGCCTCCGCTAAGCATCTGTGCGGCTGAACTCATCGCCTTGGAGGATGGCAGTGGCAGCTTCTTCGTGAGCACACTGGCGATCGACCAACTGATTGCCGCTGCAACCAGCGCAATCGCACCCGAGGTATTGATTGGGACTTCGCCAAAATTGAACGACCGGCTCACCAAAACGGCCACGCCGCCAATGCCTATCAGGAGCGCGAATGCCAGCCGGACTGTGAGCCTCTGTGTCCCCAGAAAAACAATTTCTGAGATAACCATGAACACGGGAATGCTCGCCAGCATGACGGCGGCGATTCCCGACGGCACACGCTGTTCCGCCCAGAAGAGGAGTCCGTAATCAAACACGAAGATCAGAACCGCCAACAGCGAGGCAGACACCCACTCGCGCCTTGAGGGAGAGGACGTGCCTTTGGCGCGCATCCACACATACAGGATGATTCCCGCAAGCAAAAACCGCATGGCGGCGAGCAGGAATGGCGGAACTTCCCTCACGCCGACGCGGATCGCGAGAAATGTCGAACCCCAAACGAAATAGACGATGCCGAAAGCCAGCAACGTTTGCCAGGTGGGCGGGCGGTTCGTAGGACGCATGGAAGTCTCCGTGCGGGTCGCTTCGGACCGGCAGGTTCAATAGATCACTTTCAGGGTCTCCGCGACGCAGCCTTCGCTATAAAAAGTCTTTATGAGAACTATCAGCAGCTGTGTGGCGCGGCCACTCCCTTCGACTCCGCTTAGGGCAGGCTGTGTCCGCGCCTTGCATCGAAAATCGCGCCCAGCATCGAATATAATGACCCTGTTGGCAGCTGGGCCGGACGGTCGCTCCCGCAAGGGAGAGGAAAGTCCGAACTCCGCAGAGCAGTGTGCCGGATAACGTCCGGGAGGCCGGGTTCAAGCCCGGTCGACGGAAAGTGCCACAGAAAACATACCGCCTGGGCCGCGAGGTCCGGGTAAGGGTGAAAAGGTGCGGTAAGAGCGCACCGCCGCTCCAGCAATGGGGCGGGCAGGGCAAACCCCACACGGAGCAAGACCAAATAGGGAGGAAGTTCCGGCTTCGGCTGGACGCGTGCCGGCTCGGCGCGCCCGACCTCCGGGTAGGTCGCTAGAGCCGTGCAGTAATGCGCGGTCCAGAGGAATGGCCGTCCTGCCGGATCTACCGGCAGACAGAATTCGGCTTACAGGTCTGGCTGCCATCATCTATTTTGTTTCCTTGGAATTACTGGATTCGCTTCGCCGATTGTGACGCAGGTGTGACGGTGTCGGACCTGTAAGTCGATTCTAGGCCGACAGCATCATTTTCAAGGATTGAACGAACACGTTCTCGGAGTTCCTTCACGAACGGCGTGTAGTGCTTTTCGACCGTCTCAATCGTATCGCCCAGCACCTTGGCCACATCACACGGGCTCGCGCCACGCGTCAGCATGTCAACTGCTAGAGTGTCCCTGAATCGGTGCGGGTGAGCATCAGGCACGCTAGCGCGTTTGCCGAGTGCGAGCATTCTCTGATATAGGCGCGGACGGGTGAGCGGTTTGCCCGTCAGCGGATTCAGCAAAACACGATCGGACGGTTCGGGCTTCTTCCGCTCGTGCTCCGCTTCCAGCGCAAACAACAATTCAGTCTGGATCGGAATGACAACCTTCTTTCTTCGCTTCTGCGTCAGTCGTTCGATCTCTTTGCTATCGAAATGAACTTCTCGCCACGTCAGCGAGACGGCATCCGATCCGCGAAGCCCTGTCCAGCGGAGCAACAGGAATGTGAGTAGGTCATCTGCCGCATGCTCCCTCAATCGTGACAGATCGCTGCCATTAAACGGCTCAGCTCCGTGGTTGGGGTTCTCACCTGGCCTGCCCTCCATGCGTACCGGGTTCTTCACGATCATTTCATTTTCGAGAGCGAACGCGAACACGTGGTGCAGGATCGCGGCGTCCAAAACGAGCCCCGTCCCTCCACGGGCAAATTTCTTCTTTTTGATCCGCTCAACACGCCACACCTTGAACGCCTCCACCACAGGCTTCGTGATGTCCTTCAACAGCGTGATCCGCTGCTCTCCCAAGAAAGACTCGAACTCGCGGAGCGTCATCTTGTATCGGCCCTCGGTGGAACTTTGGAGTTTGCCAATTTTGACCCGCTGGGCCATGTGAGTCTTGAACGATTCGTGCAGGTGATTCCATGTCGGCACTTGCTGTTCTTTGACGCCAGCGAGATCCGCGAAACGGACGAATGTCGCGCGAGGTAACGACGCGCGGAGTTCCACCCACAGCGGAGAAGCAGAGCCTTCGGACAAGGCAGTTTCCAGCTTGTGCACGAGACGGCGAGCCGCATCCTGATTGCGAGTACCCAGCGAGCCGCGGACACGTGCCTCACCGTTCAGAAGATCGGCATAGAAACCGCGGCCGCGTTTGCGAAGAGTCATCATAGCTATAGCCGCCTGGTATGGCGAGCTTCTAGGTTGTGTACGAGATCCGATGAGACTACTTTCCGACCTCGCTTCCCGCTGCGAGCAAAGTCCAACACTTTGGCACCCGCGGAACGCAAACGGTTATAGACTGTTCCCCTCGAACACTGCCAGCGATCGGCCAGTTCGGAGATCGTGAAGAACGCACGGTTCCCCTGCACAGGAGCTTGAGGCTCCGCCTCGTCGAGAGGCTTGTCCCAGTCAACATCGTATTCAACCTGCCAGAAGCGGTGATCCGGCCGGCGGCTCAGGATTTGGCGGAGGGTCAGGCTGCTCATCCTGCCCTCAGTCGCAGTTTCCGGCCTGGCTGGCGGTGAATCCTTGCTGCCTGCGCAGCGCGGACGACCGTCGCGCGTGAACAGCCCAGACGCTGAGCGGCCGCGGCGTAGCTCAGGTCAGGGAATCGTTTCAAGAATTTTGCAATCTGTTTCTGGTTCGCTGTCATTTTCATCCGTCCCAATAGTATCAAATGTGCTCAATTAGATGCAGGGTTCTGGCCAGGGGTTCTCACGGGAAGCTGAAAATCCCCTTGGGAAGGCACATCGATGTACCGGATTATTTCGTACCGGGGGTCTTACTCCCCCTCCCCCACCTTTGGTTGTCTTCGGTAACCTTTGGTTG
>DASQIH010000155.1:0-4303 GCA_035631655.1 Terriglobales bacterium | reverse complement strand
CCACGGTCAGCTCGTAGCGGGAAACATCAAGGCGAAGCTTGCCGGCCTCGGTCTCCAGCGCCATACGCGAGCCAGTATAACGCGGTGTGGGCCGACGTTAACTTACCTGTCGCGGCAGCAACGGTTAAGAAAGTCAGCTAGCCGTCACAGAAAAATCATGCGGTCTCCATTGCTGGTGGCGCTGGTATGGGAAAAGACTCGGCTGGTATTCGGCGCTCTGGGCTTTCGGATTCGGATTTCGCGGGCAGCCAGCATTTTCAGGGGCCTATCGAGGCCGATCGCACAAACCGAAGAAAGAGGATTCGATTATGAGGAAGCCAGCGCTCAGGCTTCTCTCCTCGGGGGTTATGTCATGATGCACAAGAACCCGGAAACTCAAAATTCGCGTTCTGCCTGGCGGCAGGCGCTTGGCGCGCTTGGATTGAGCGTGTTCGCCCTCGTCAGCGCAAGAATCGCGACAGCCGACACCGTGCTCGACTGGAACATCATCCCGCTGAAGACCACAGGGCTCCCGGGGCGCAAAAAGGAGGGACACATGGTTCGTCAGCACCTGCGCAGCGGTCTTCGGAAAATGGCGGTCGTTGCTGTCTTCTTGTTGGTAGGTGCATGCCTACTGCAAAAATCCAGTGCCATCACATCGGCCGAGGATGGCCAAGGGGTCGATGAGACGCTGGACTGGAACGCGCACCTGATCGATGGCCTCTTCACCGCCGGGACCACCCCTCCGCCGGCGCTTAGGATCGCCGCCATCATGAACATCGCCATGTTCGACGCGGCGAACGCGGTCACCCACCGTTCCCGCTCCTTCCACTTCGATCTCGACGCCCCCCCGGGCACGTCCCGGCGCGCGGCGCGGATTGGGGCGGCGTACACGGTGCTGTCGAAGATCTTCCCCACCCAGCAGGCCAAGTGGGATGCCGCCAAGGCGGCGTCGGTGGCCGCGCTGAGTGACGACGAGGACGACGACGGCACCGGCCAGTCCACGGTCAACGGGCTGGCGTGGGGCACCACGGTGGCCCTCGACGTCCTGGCCTGGCGCGCCACCGACGGGTTCACGCGCACCTTCCCACCGTTCACCGGCGGCACCGCGATCGGCCAGTGGCGGCCCACCCCGCCCGCCTTCCAGCCCATGGTGCAGATGCAGTTCGCGTTCATGGCCCCCTTCGTGGTGACGAGCCTCGACCAGTTCCTCCCCGGGAAGCCCCGCGGCCTGAACACCGATACCTGGGTATCCGACTACAACGAAGTGAAGCAAATCGCCTCGACGACCAGCACAACGCGCACCGCCGAGCAGACCTCCATCGGCTGGTTCTGGGCGGGCGTGGGTTGGGCCCACTGGAGCGACGCCGCGCACGCGCTCGCGGTCGCCAATCACTCCGGCCGTGAGACCACCTCGCGCCTCTTCGCGCAGATGGCGGCGGCGGGAGCTGACACCATCGAGACGACCTGGCATGGCAAGTGGCTGTACGCCCAGGATCCGACGGCGGTGACCTGGCGACCGATCACGGCCATACGCCTGGGCGGCGACGGCAATCCGGCGACGCCTGCAGATCCGGCGTGGACGCCCTACATCCCGACCCAGCCCCACCCCGAGTACGTGGCCGCGCACCCGAGCTTTAACGGCTGCGCCGCAGCGGTGCTGCAGGCCTACTACGGCGACGATGACAACAGCCAGTCCTTCGAGCTCTCCTACCCGGTGGCTCCGTCGACGGCCTTCGGGGCGCTGCCTCCCGGCGTGACGCCGACCCGCAGCTTCACCAGTATCGCCCAGGCCGAGCAGGAGGCCAACGACGCGCGCGTCTTCGGCGGCCTGCACTACCGGAGCTCTGTCAACGTGGCGGATGGCGAGGGTCGCACGATCGCAGCCTACGTCATGGCGAACTTCGGCACGCCGATCCACCGCAACCAGCGGTAAGGCGACGGCGGACACGGGGACCACAACCACGGGAACGGCGACTGCGGGGCCGACGGCGAATCAGCTCCCGCGAGCACCGACCAGTAACGCCCGCGCTCTGACCTCGTCTCTCCCCTAGCCCCTCACCACCAATCCTCGCGGCCCTGCCCTCACGGGCAGCCCAGCCGCCACGCGTCGAGCGCCGGACGCCGATGGCAATCCGGAGACAATAGCTGATCCCACCCGGCCCCCGCTGATTGTTACGCCGCCTTTCCCCGACTACGCAACCTATGCTGGAGCAGCAGAGGAGGTGCTCGAGCAACTCTTCGGAAGGGAGCCAGGTGTGGTCATGAGGCTGACAAGCGTCAGCGCTCTAGGCGTTGTTGAGACGTACGCTACGTTCGATGAAATTGCCAAGAGTGTGGTCGAGGCTCGCGTCCTGGGCATCAGGAGTTCAGGTTTTGTTGTCGGTCGGCATTCA
This sequence comes from Terriglobales bacterium, assembly GCA_035631655.1. Lineage (GTDB taxonomy): Bacteria > Acidobacteriota > Terriglobia > Terriglobales > Acidobacteriaceae > Gp1-AA122. The sequence continues at coordinate 1,928 of DASQIH010000155.1, read as the reverse complement.
GTGGGGGTTTCCGGCTGGCTGGCAATGGCAATCCAGACAGCCGTGCTCGGCACAACTCCCGCATGCCAGTTCCACCTGACGGCGAAGAGCTTTCCGTGCGCGATGTACTCGGACTGCCGCATTTTCCGCTGAAATGCTGGACTGCTGGGCCAGTTCGCTGAGTTTGCCGTCTTCCAAATCCACGATCCGGAGCGCATCCCGATATTCCGGCTTCAGTGTCGTAAGTAGGCCGGAAACGCACTGGCAAATCTCCTGGTACAGCTCTGCCTCTGGTTCTTGGCTCTCTGTGAAGTCCCGTCCCCAAACTTCCATGGCGTTCGCCGACGCAGACCGGTGGCGGTAGTGGTCAATCACGGCGTTGCGTAGGACTCGATAGAACCACGCCACAACTTTTTCGTCTTGAACTCCAGTCCCATGCTCCAGTCCACGAGCAAATGCGGATTGCAGAATATCCTCTGCGGCCGCCCTGGATTCCACGCGCCGTTCGAGAAATGCCAGAAACGCGCGGTGACCTTCTACCAGTTGCGCAATTGCCTCAGGGGACAGTGACTTGGAAGACTTTTGCCCAGTACTCACCCGGCCAGACTAACACGCCGTCAGCTGCACTGTAAGGTTTCGGGCAGATGTACGTCAGCCCCTTTGAAAGCGCGTGAGGCGCTAAAAAACAAAATAAGGGAGAACAACAATGTCTGACTTGACGAATACCACCTCGAAGACCATTAGCGAATCCAGCTGCTGCGGTACTTGTGACTGCGAAGCTTGTTCCTGCGGTTGTCAAAAGAACGCATGCCGTTGCCAGATGAACAACTGCCAATGCGGTTGCAGGAAACCCGCTGCTAAGCAGTAGTCCGCGTCGGCCTCGCCGGTATTGAAATAGGCGAGGCCGTACTCCACATCCCCAATTTACGAGACACAACAGATCGCCCATCGGGCAGAAAGTTTCAAGGAGAAGCAAATTATGAAAGCGACGACAATGATTGGTATCGTTTTGACTAGCGTTCTAGGAGTGGGAAGTATTGCTGCTCAGCAGTCCGGCGCATGCGGCACCGGCACGCTGGTCGGTCTCGACACCAGGATTCAAACGACTGCAGGAATGAGCACGGGACACTACGAGGAGAAAATGAAGAAGAATGGCAAGAAGACGATCGATGGATACACCTACAGCGGGGAACAGACGCAGGAGATCTACGTTCTCACCGTCGCAATTGGGGACATGATTTACACCGCGGAAAACCTCAAGAACTTGTTTTTCGGCTACAACCCCACCGACATGGTGGTGAACGACCCGATCGAGGTATGCGTCGAGAAAAACAAGCTGTTCCTCACTCGTCCGGACGGAAAAAAGTACAAGACCAGAATAGTCAGGTCTGAGCGTGATCCGCAGGTTCTCAGTCAGATGGACCGCCCGACTGGGGGTGCGATGTCCTCGAAATAGAGAACTAGTCTTACGAGCCAGAAGAGCGCCGGGAACACTTCACTCTCGTTGCCCGGCAACCCGATAGCGCTCACAACGGCAAACCGTCCCTCCTGCGGACGGTTTGTCGGCAAACGAGAAACTGGCAATCGCGTTTTCGACGGCTTCCTCATTGCCCGTCGCACGCTCGCCATCGGTTTCTCGAATCGGCTAAACTGCACTTGCCAACCTCTCTTTGTCGCATGACAAGTCCCTTCAACCTACTCGGTGAAGGACGAACCGATGATGAAAGCGCTGATTCGCGACCGATACGGTCCGCCTGACGTGCTCGAAGTAAGGGACATCGAACCGCCCGCACCAAAGGAACGCGAAGTCTTGGTGCGGGTGCATGCGGCCTCAATCAACGATTGGGATTGGCAGATGCTCCAGCGGCCGATGCTTCCGCTCGGCTTCAACACGCCACGTGTACGGATTCTGGGTTCCGACATCGCGGGACGGGTTGCCGACGTCGGCA
>DASQIH010000154.1:0-4528 GCA_035631655.1 Terriglobales bacterium | reverse complement strand
GCTTGAGCCCGACATCCCGATCGTAATGATGTCCGGCTACTGCAGCCTGCCGTGCCGAAACCTAGGTCGGGCCGATGCGTGCTTACAGAAGGGCGAAACCAGCAGAGCTTTATTACGAACTCTGGAAATCCTGTGTGCTCGCCGCTATATGCGTTCCATCGCAGCCTAGGAATTTGTCTGGGGTAACCAGCGCATCTAGAGGTTCTTCTCTCCCCCGGAACTGCTCTCAAGAGGAGTGGGATTCACCGTATGTTGCAGGAGGAGAAGTGTCAATTGAGGCTGGCCTGACCTAGTGGGTCTCGCCACAATCCTTGGTTGGACCGGCTGTGGCCATCTTTAATGGATATATCTACGTCCTTGGCGGATTGCGCGCGGACGGCACGCCTTCGCCGAACGTCTACTCCGCCCCGGTGAAGTCCGACGGCACATTGGGCACTTGGACCACATCGCTCAATCTCTACCCGACGCCTGTTTCCTTTGCCCAGGCGTTTGGCTTCGCAGGCAAGCTCTACAGCGTCGATGGCGACCTGGGATCCTCCACCGATCCAAACCAGCAGGGTAACGGGGGAACGAGTGCTGTGAACTTTGCCACTGCCAGGAACGGCGCGATAGGCAGTCGGGCAGCGACCTCAAGCACTATTAAGTCGCGAATGAAGCACAGCACCTGGACCGCCTTCGGACAGGTTATCGCGGCCGAGGGCATCTACGCGGGTTCGCCCGGATCCCTGGAACTAGAGCGAACTGTGATACAGACCGATAGCACCTTGGGCTCCTGGAATGTCATCCCATCGAGCACGAATCAGATGAATCCAACGTATACAATGCTGCGCCTCTAGTGAGTCCGCTGCAGTCTCCTACGGCGACGTCTCGTTTTCTGTCGTTGGCTGGCCAAGCTTTCACCATGACACCGCCCGGAGCCCTGAGTAATGCGGTCTACTATAACAATGCACCTTAGAAAAGTTGGCATTTCGGCACCTCAAACGGGCGGGAAATAAAAGCTAGCTTGCCAGATCTACTCCCGGATACGTCCACGCCGGAGCAGCAGACCCGAGGCACAACCCAAGGCGGAGTTCACTGCGGGTTCGCTAGTCCGCCCGACCAAGGGCCGCATTCACTGCCTTGCGCCAGCGGTACGCTGCGAGACCGCGAATCGACTACAGCGCGTTTCAACGGGAAGGATAAAAAAGGATCTCAGGACGCGCTCTTTCTTGCGACGTAGGTCCTCCGCAGAGCAGTGGTTGCAAGTTTCTTTTCGTGCTCCTCGGCTTCAATTGCTTCATTGATGCCCACGGCTTGAGCACAGCGTCGGCGAGAAATTCTCTACTGCGCAGTTACATTAAAATCCACCGTATTGGAATTCAGGCCTCCAGTTCGGACGGAGACCGGAATCAGGCCCACGGTCGTGAGGTCTGTTTGCGCAAGGGTGGCCAAAAGCTGGTTCGAGCTGATGAATCTCGTACTCAGAGGCGTACCGTTCCAGAAGACAATGGCATCAGGGAGGAAATTGCTGCCATTGACGGTTATGCTGAAGGGCACGCTATTGACCGGGACACTGTTCGGCGTCAGCGTGGTTATTGAGGGCGGGAAAAAGGCACTGCCGACTAGGTGCGGATCGTGATTTCCATTGCTGGTTCCGCATCCGATCGCGAGCAGGCTGGCGAGTAGAACACCGATGAACCGCATAGCTACCTCCTCTGACAACTGAACTTGTCCTCCAGACCCTCGCTAGCCCCTGTCACTCGACCACTGGGTTGATGGAGCTGAACATGCCCGGGGGCTCTCGCGCCAAGCCACGCGTGCTATGGAGTTTTCCTTCACGACTAGCTGCGGAGTGGTCGTCTTCTTGACTCCGCATTGCCTACCGTTCGCGATACGCGGACGTCGCGGTGCTTGTGCCACTTTGCGGCCGCTTCAGGAAACGGTTTCGTTTTGAAGCAACCCAAGGAAAGTCACCACAAGCACCAGGGCTGTCTAAACTAATAGCCATGCAAACAAGCCATCATTCGAATGCTCCCTAGGTTTTCAAGGTGCACTCCTGTGCGCCTTCAAACCTGGCTTCTTGCCACACCTCAACGTAGTACTCATCCTCATCGCACTTGACGATCAAGAAGGGATCTTTCGCACGTTGCTCCACATAGAACTCCGCCGCGGCCAGCTGCTTCTTGATCGCTATAGCTTTCTCCAGTACATGCAGCGGTACGTCGTCCTGGTATTCCGGGAGAGGCACTCGCTCCCAAGTTGGGAACATCGCGGCTAGAGAATCGTCGAACTCGCACCCTTTTGTGAGAAGCAAAAGAATGCTCGCCAGCGAAACAACGCCGAGTTGCCACGAAATCAGCCACCCAGCAGCTATGCCAATCACCGAGAGCACACCCCACACAGGAATCAGCCAGAGGAAAATCCGCGCTAGCTTTCGATGTCGTCGGAAGAATTCTGGAGCGTCTGAAAGTTCAGCCGCATCGGGTTCCTCCGCTTTGTAGCGCTCGACAGATTCGCGAGAAAGCGGCTGTATGTCTAACCGGTTTAGCACGCTCGCCAGCTCCCCGATGCCTTTCTCTGCAGCCAGTGTCTTCTTCAGCTTTGCGTACCCGAGAAGCTTCGCCGCTTCTTCCGCCAACTCAACCTTGAGCTCTGGCGTGGGGTCTTGATTGGCAATTGGTTTGCGCTCCCATAACCCTGTGTCTGTCATGCGTGACCTCCTAAGCTAGTTTTCGGCTGCCTAATAAACCCATCAGTTTGGGCCATCCTCCTTGGAACGAAGTACAATCTCGACATTGCGCTCCCGGTTAACGCGGACGGTTTCATTTAAGTCCAGTCTCCCGAGTGGCACGACTTTGTGCTCCCCATCCAGGGTCGAGCAATGGAGTTGGGTGCCTTCCAGCCAGTAGTCGGTCGCCAGATAGCCGGTGTTGTCCTTGAGAAGCAGAATCGTGAGCTGCCGTCGAGACAGAGGCTCGGCGAAATAGCTGGAGCCTACGAGCGGTATGGCCGGAACTGCCGATATGTCTTCCGAACCAGTTTTGTAATCGGGCCACAGTCGAGGAGAGCGCATGCCCTGGCTGCTTGGACTGAGTGTCCTAGCCGACGGGGTCAAGGATGAGGTGCGTGAGGCAACGACAGTTGCTGGAATGTTCACATCTTCCATCAGTCGCAAAGTGATGCGGACTTCGCCCTTGACCGTGGGACGCGGCCCACGCGCCGGTAACGTGAGCACCTTTACCGGCCAGAGAATCGGTAGGGCCCAACCGACGGCGTCGCGCTTGGGATGGCCGCGGCCGTGAATCCTGCCCTCGCGATCCACTCTGAGATGGGGAACGGAAACTACCTTGGCGGAAAGAGGAAGGGTCACGGCACCGGGTAGAACCAGACGGTCGAAAGTCAGTTCCATCCATCCCTTGCCAAAGAATCTTCCCGGGTCACGGAAATCCTGGAATCGACCGGCCAGGTAAGCACCCCGGGGGAAAGCGGAGTGTCCAAAGACACCCAACGTCCCGACATGGCAGAGAACGGGATCGCCAATTTCCGCGGTACTCGAAGAGAAGTGCGGCTCGTCTAACACGCACTGCAGAATCATTCCGGCGGGCAGTACTTCTTCTGTGGTCCCCTGAGCTAGAGCCTTCATGCTGGCCAGGCACACTACGACGAGCAGAAGCAATGATGTTCTGAACATAAGCCACCTCCGTTTTCGAACTAGGAAGGAGCCGAGGGCAGAAGCCACGGCAAAGGCGTAGCAATCCGCCTTCGTTAGGTGTGGACTCCTCTTCTCCGGGAAGAGCTCGCACCGTTCTCGGTTTAGAGGAAAAACGCCTGAACTAAATAAGGAACCCCATGGCGAGGGGGAATTTCCGTACAGCCCGGCTGGAAAACGTAGAAACAGCCATGCCCGGGACCCACAACTCGTCTTTGCGGAAGACATACTACATCTTTTGCACGCAGTCAAGCCTGCTGGCACTAGGCCGCACTAGGCCTGCTGGCACTAGGTGGAGAGGCGAGCCGTCGCTTCGGCTTTGCGAATAGCGGCCTCGCGGAGGTCGTAGGTCTCGAGGCCCTTTCGAAGGTGTGTCCAGGGGAGCGCCGACAGCAAGTAATCATCGTCTCGACTGATGTTTCTTGTCGCGATGGTTCCGTACCTAGTTCAACCCGGCTTGCGTCACCTTGACCGCGCAGCCCACGCCTACCGTCACACCGCACGGGGCGCTCGCGGTGCTGTTCCCTTGCGTCGAAAAATAGAGGCTCGACGACTGCGGGAACGTTGCACTATTTGCATCATTGTCCACGATGATCCCGCTAGGGCCGTTAATTTCCGCGATGGAATGTGCAATAGCCAGGGTTCCCGGAGTTCCCGTCACATTCACCGACATGACGCACCCGGCCCCACCGCAGTTCGCTCCGCTGCCTGAATTCTGAACCCCGAAAAAAATCTGGTCCCTGGAGGCCGCGGGCGCATTCGCATTGTAAAGCTCCGTCACCGGAGCGCATTCCGCGCCGCCCGTGGCGACTGTGAGAGTCGCGGCATCCACGGCGGCGT
>DASQIH010000153.1:0-41506 GCA_035631655.1 Terriglobales bacterium | reverse complement strand
AGTTTTAGAACTCACTCCCCGTCCTGCCTGGGCTGCTCTTTGAAAATCTCACCGGCCGCGACTCAACCCAGGAATTCTCACGTTTGAAAATAGGCCTCTTTACATCTCCCTTCCGTTCCCACCTCAAATAGCCATCCCATGACCCGTCCCAACCGACAACTGCGCCGAGATTCCGAAACTGCTGCCTACCCCTTCGTCGGATTGACACCCCTTCTCCCCAGCCCTAGACTGAAAAGTTGGGGCCGGAACTCTTGTGACCGCAATCACAGGGCTTCGGGCCATGGCAGGGTATTCTGAAAGGCCGCGACTCGCGGCTCCGAGGGCACATGGGCTGGCTACAAAACAAATTTGAGAAGAACTTCCTGATCACCACGGTGGACTACGTCTTCAACTGGGCTCGCAAGTCGGCGGTCTGGCCTATGACGTTCGGCCTGGCCTGCTGTGCCATCGAGATGATTGCCTCCTCGACCGCGCGGTTTGATATTGCGCGCTTTGGCTCGGAAGTCTTCCGTCCCAGCCCGCGGCAAAGTGACCTGATGATCGTGGCTGGCACGGTCACGCTGAAAATGGCTCCGGTGGTCAAGCGCATCTACGACCAGATGCCCGATCCCAAGTGGGTGATCTCCATGGGCGCATGCTCTTCCGTCGGCGGCCCGTTCAATACCTATGCCGTGTTGCAAGGTGTAGACAGGATCGTGCCCACGGATGTGTACGTGATCGGCTGTCCGCCGCGCCCGGAGAACCTCTTCTACGCGCTGCTCAAGCTGCAGGACAAGATTGACCAGATGTCCCTGGCCAAAAAGCCCACCGAAGTTCGCCTGGATGAGAGCATGGTGGAGAATTTCAAGCGCCAGGTGATGATCGCTCAGACGTTGCAGCCGAAATAGCCGAGAATGACAAGGGGGAAGGGGTCCTCGCTTGTCCAGCCGAGCGCCAGTCCGGCTACTTTTTAAAAAGCGAGATCCTATGCCGGACTTCGTTAAACTAACCACCCAATGCGAACTCCCCTCCGAGAACGAAGCCAAGGAATTCACGATCGGCAACAAGGTCATCTGCGTCGCCAACGTAAACGGAACCATCACAGCCATCGATAATGTATGTCTGCATCGTGGCGGGCCGCTGGGCCAGGGCGTCATCGAAGGCGGCAAAGTAGTTTGCCCGTGGCACGGCTGGATGTGGGACCCGAAAACCGGGGAAGCCGCGCACAATCCGGCAGCTAAGGTTGCGGTCTACCCGTTGAAGATAGAGGACGGGAGTGTATGGGTTCAGCTATAGGCGGGTTGCGAGCAAGCCGATCAGTACGACGAGACAGAGCGCCAGCACAAGCAGTGAGAACCGGTCGTTCTTCTCCGAATCTCTCCAAAGCTTAAACATCAGAACTCCTAGCTCGGCGTGTTCCCAGTCTCCTCTATGCCCCTGGTTTGCACAATGGCTCCTCGGTGGCCGTTACGGCGGTAATCAGGCAAACGATTACCTTTGGATAAGGAATTGGTGTTGTCTCGTCGAACGGAGTCACCCGAGAAGCTTGAGGAACTGACCCGGCTTATTGTCGAAACCCGGGAACACTGCATCCAGGCTCTTGCTTCCGAGGTGCTCGCAAACCGCCTCTCCCAGCACGCGGCGAAAGTCAGTGGTCACTGCCAAGTCACGACCCTCGTAAAGTTGCGACTGGCCAAGACCCGGCCAGCGTCCGTAAACTCTTCCGCCCTTGACCGGCCCTCCCATAACGAACATGACGTTCGCGTGGCCGTGATCGGTGCCGCAGTTGCCATTCTCCCGGGCCGTGCGCCCGAATTCCGACATGGTGATGACCACCGTGTCTTCCGCCAGATCGCCCAGATCGGTCCAGAACGCCGACAACGATTGCGAAAAGTCGCGCAGCACATTCGCAATCTGTCCCTGGGTGCTGCCTTCGTTGACGTGATGATCCCAGCCACCGATGTCGGCAAATGCGACCTGCACTCCCAAATTCGCCTTAATGAGTTGCGCCAGTTGTTTCAAGCGTTCGCCGAAGCGCCCGCGAGGATAGTCGGCGCCCGGAGCCGGCGTGTATTTGGAGGGATTAGCCGACTTCAGCATCTTCACCGCCTCGAAGGTCTCCTGCCCGGTGCCGTGCAACACACTGTCAACGGAGTGCTCGTACATCGCCTCGAAAGTGTTGGCAATCGGCGCAGCGTTCGAATTCCCCCCGCCCACGCCAAAGTCATTGATGTTGTTCACGGCCACCGCAGGCTCGCTGCCCGAGAGAATTCGCGGCAGAGAAGGTCCCAGCGCGATTGCCCGGAAAGCGGATTTCTCCTCTTCCGGAGGAACACCATGCAGAGCGCGATTCAACCAACCATCCTCCGTAGCCTTCACCCCCGGCGTTCCTGATTCCATGAAGTCCTGGGCGTCGAAATGGGAGCGAGTAGGGTCGGGCGAACCGGCGGCGTGCACAATCGCGAGATGACGCTGGTTCCATAGCGGCCGCAACGACGCTATCGCCGGATGCAAGCCAAAGAACCCATCCAGATCGAGCACCGCATTGCGCGGAATATTGATGGAAGGTCGCATCGCGTAATACGACGGCTCGCCGTGCGGCACCACGATATTCAACCCGTCGGCCGCTCCGCGCTGAAAGATGACCACCAGTCGCCTATTCCGGTTTCCCAGGTTCTCCGACGCGCCATAGGCCGCGCGAGTCAAGAAACTCGGCAGAGCCGCCGTTCCAACGGCAACCAAGGCACCATTGCGGAGAAATATGCGTCGTGTGATGGACATAGCAACTCCCTAGCTGTCAGCTCTCAGCCATCAGCTTTCAGCAACGCAAGAACTGATAGCTGACAGCTGACAGCTATCTTCTTTGGAACTCTGGTGATCCCAAAATCAAGCCTGCGATGACCGCTATATTCGGCGGACGTTCCGGATCATCCAGACGACGTCCTGAAATCTGCGGATCGTCCAGTTGCTTGAGAATCGTTTCATGCGTCTGCTCGGACACATCCCCCGCCAGCAGAACATTCTCCAGCGCAGCTAGAGTGCCTGCGGCGTCGGATGGAGCGCTGCCAAGGATGTGATCTGGTTCAACTCCGATGCCTTTCAGTTTCCCATTGCTGAGCGCCAGCGCGAAATTCATTCGCCCAAGCAGCGCCGACGAGTTCACCCACGTGTCAGCCTTCATGGAGTAACCCGTGGGCGGCTGCATGCCATAGAGCGGCATGCCCATTGTGTTGAGGGTCCGAATCAGGGGCATAGCATCCTGAACGTCACCCCCAGTGGCCCGCACTGCCGAGACCACGAACTCCAGTGGCGTCTTCACCTTCGCGCGATAGGCGTCAGGCGCCCAGAATTCCGGCGAGTGGAACATGGTGCGCAGCACATCGCGAATGTCGCCGTCTTTCTTCAGGAATGTTTGCGCCATGCGGTCAACCAGCGCCGGCGGCGGGTTGTCAGAAACAAAGCGCATGGCCAGCTTGGTGGAAATGAATTTTGCCGTTGACGGATGGTGCGCCAGGATATGCAGCACTTCCAATCCTTGTTTCTCACCATGCTCCTTGATCTTGTGGCCGAGGACGACCTTGGTACCGGGTTCGTGCATGCGTTCCTCGAACTTGAACCCGCCGCCTTTCTTGGGCTGCTCGATCGTCCAGCCAGTTAGCACGCGCGCGACTTCGGTGACATCTCTCTGGGTGTAGCCGCCGTTGACGCCCAGCGTGTGCAATTCCATCAGCTCGCGCCCGTAATTCTCGTTCAAGCCACGCCGTTCTTTGTTTTTGGCTTGTCGCGGAGGCCGTTCCTTCGGGAAGTTGTTTGGAAACCGGCGGCGGTAGTAACCCGGCCTTCTAGGCACACGCTTGGGGATACCCAGGGCAGAGTCCGAATCCGGTCCAACGCTTAGCCAGTTGTCGAGATAAAAGAGCATCGCCGGACTTTCCGCCGTAGCCACCAGCAAGTCTTCGAACTTGCTTAGCGCGTGCGGGCGAATCACGTCCCGCTCATAGCCGGTGAGCAGGTAGCGGTCGGCACCTTTGCCAATAAAGATGTTGAAATGGTTGAACCAGAAGTCGGTCATCACTTCATCGAGCTGCCGCTCGCTGTAGACGGCGCGCAGCAGCTTGGCCTGCATCAACTCGTTGACTACGACCTGTTGGGGATTGTTGATGGCCATCAGCGTTTCTTTTTGTTGGGGCGACAGGCCCTCCATCAGGTCTTCGCGATCTTTACTTCGCGCCAATTCCCGCTGCTCATCCGGCGACATCTTGAGGATCTCCTTCATCCGCTGGTCGGGTGGAAGATCGAGGAGTTCTTGCGCCTTGAGGTCGGCATACAGCTTCGCCTCACGGCGGCTGGCCATTTCGTCGTCGCTGAGGCCGGATTTCTTGGCGGCATTGTCGCCTGAACTCCCTGTGTCGGGATTAGCGTTGTTGACCCCCTCCTGTTTGCGTTCCTGCTTCTCCTGATATTTTTCCAGTTGTGCCTCGTACACTGCGCGCTTGGCGGGATCGGAAGGCATGCGCTGTTTGCCTTCCGCCACAGCCTTGATCAGCTGCGGCGGCGGGAAGTTTTCGGCCAACTCTTTGGTATCCATGCGCAGGGTGCGGAACGGCGCCAGCCGGGCCTGCAGCGCGCCATCATCAATCTTGTCGGGATGCAGTTGCAGTTCGATCCATTTATCCGCGCCCATGCTGGAGACGCGTTGTACGTCCCCGGGGCGTGGTCCAAATGTCAGCCGGTTGAGAGCGTGCAGCGCGCGTTCTTGCTCATCAACGTGCACATTGGCTGAATTGTTCTTCTCTTTGTTCTTGCTGAAGGCGAGCACGCCGGACGCGGTCGCCAGAGTCAAAATGACGAGCAGAAATGCAATTCTCCGCCGCTCGAAGCGCATGGATTCTCCGCGTGCCAAGGTAGGAACTTACAAAATTATTAACCCCAACCGCAAGAAAAGTTGCTCACAAGATGATCAGCTAACAATAACAAAACAAATCACTTTGTATGGTCTATGTCAAATACAGTCGGCCGTGAGTGAGCTTGTGCTGCAGGCTGGCCGCCAGTTGGTCGACGTCGGGCGGGGCAATATTCAACGCTGTGCGGTTTTCCAGGAAGGGAGCACGATTACTCCCCACCGCATCGCGCCGTACTTGCACCAGGAGTCCCTGCACCGCATCCGGATCATATTTCTGGGGTGTCAAACGCACGATCTCGCTGAGCGTGCCTCCCACCGACAGCGGATCGCGGTAGGGACGTTCGCTGGTCATGGCATCGAAGGTGTCGGCCAGGCCCACTATGCGCACCGGCATTGGCACATCGTCCATCAGCAAGCCGTCGGGATACCCTGAGCCATCCCCGCGTTCGTGATGCCAACGCACGATCTCCGGAACGCGCGGCCAGGGAAACTGCACGCCACTGACAATCTGGTGGCCGACGATGGTGTGATCCACCATTTCGCGGAATTCGTTGGGATCGAGGGCGCTCGGCTTGCCAAAAATGTGTTTGTCCACCACCACCTTGCCAATATCGTGCAGGTACCCCGCCGAACGCAGGCTGGCGACCTCGCCCTGATCCATTCCGAGAGCCTCCCCGATAGCACCAGCGTACCGGCCGACTCGCAGCGAATGTCCACGAATGTTGACGTGCTTGACGTCAATGGCGGCCGCGAAAGCTTCCAGTGCGCTGTCGTAAAACCCATGTAACGATGCCAATAGCCGCAGGTTCTCCGACACTCGTTGCGCCAACGATTGCGATAACGCTTGATTGTGAACCGCCAGCGCCACGTAATGCGACAGCAAGTCTAGCGCCTCCAGTTCATCTTCCTCGTAGAGGGACTCGCCCTCGCGGCGTCCCAGCGCAACCAGCCCTACCAACCTCCCGCCAACTCGCAATGACGCGAGGCATTTGAAAAGTTCTGGTGCCACGTTCCCATTTGAGCTGAGAAAGACTTCGTAAGTAGTCGGATTCAGCACCACTGGGCTTCTCAAAGAGGTTAGCGCGTGAACATGTTTGGGTAGCAGCGGGATCACAGCTGGCTCCGGCAGCAGGGCAAAGCCCTCCGCCACAATGGAGGTGAGAAGAGAAGGTTTGTCGCTGAAAGTGAAGAGAGCGCCTTCGCGTGCGCCTGATGCCTCCCGCAAGGCGGAGAGCATCGCGCGTGCGGTCTGCGGAAATTCCCGCTCTGCCGTCATCTCCGGTCCGAGATCGGAGAGCGCCTCAACCGTGCGCAGAAGCCGCCGGAAATTGTTTTTCTGCATCGCCACGCCAGGTGGTAGCGCACGACCAGAGCAAGTTGAGAGTACCACGCGAAGAAATTCGAGGTAAGTAGATGTTGTTGGTTAGTTTGGTGCCAGAATAGCGGCTGGAAGGCAGCCTTTAGAAATGCTTCCTCAATTCCGCAAATTTTTCCACGATCAGCAATCTTGCGGGCGGCTCCGCGCTGGCCATCTGCTCGTGCTCCAGGATCCAGGTGTTTCCGTGAGGCACAAAGACCGCGTTGATTCCCGCAGCCAGCGCGGGATTGATGTCTGACTTCGGGCTGTTGCCCACCATCCAGCTCGATTCCGAGGGTAAGTCGTACTTCGATATGATCTCTCGATAGGTACCCACATCCTTCTCGGGGACGATCTCTACGGATGAGAAATACTCTTTCAGCCCCGACCGCTCGATTTTGCCGGTCTGCTCGGCAAGTGCACCCTTGGTCACCAGAATCAAGTTGTGCCGTTCGGTCAGATAGCCCAGGGTTTCCGCCACTCCCGAAATAATCTCGACGGGATGCTCGGCGATAGAGTGAGCGAAGCCGTTGATGGTCTCGTGCAGCGCGGGAGTCAGCGGTTCCACCGCCAGTCGTTCGAAAGTGTCCACCAAAGCGTGAGCAAAGCTGTGCAACCCATAGCCATGTCTCAGGATGCACTCGCGCTCCACCTCGTTCAGCACAGCACGGACCTGTTCAGCAGAATACTCGTGATGGTTCAGGAACGAGATGAAGTTGGCGATCGCCCGCTCGAAATAGATGTTGTTTTCCCAGAGCGTATCGTCGGCATCAATCAGCAGATGCTGGGTAGCTCCGTTATTTTGGATTCCATTCCCCACGACAACATCATAGCCGAGGAGCAGTGGTCCGTGGTCAGTGACTAGTGGTCAGTGCGGGGGGCAGTTGTAAGGAGTCAGGAGGTGGTTGGCAGCAAACACCCTATCACTGGCCACTGACCACTGAACACTGTCTCCTGATAGAATTTCCCTCAATGAACGTCTCGGGTCTTTTGCTAGTAGTATTCCTGGTTTTCTTTATGGTTCCTCTCAGCCCCGCTTCCCAGAAAAAGCCACGTTCCATGACCGGTTCTGCCGCCAAAGGGGCGGTTTCCGCTGGCATGCACGTGGCTCCTGGCTTGGATCAGCGCCTCTCCAAATGGCGAGAAGTGCGAATACCTTTTCTTTCTGCCGGACTGAAGCCGCAGGAAGTCCGGATGGTGGAGGAATTGGTGGACGCCTGCCGCTACTTGGATGAGATCTATTGGCGGCAGAGTGATCCTCAAGGCCTGAGTCTCTATCAGACCTTACAGGCCAGCACCAATCCTGGAGACATTAAAGTTCGGCGCCTCCTCCGTATCAATGGTTCCCGCTTCGACCTGCTCGACGAGAACAAGCCCTTCGTCGGCACCGAGCCTATGCCTCCTGGGCACGCACTGTATCCACAAGGACTTACGCGCGAACAGATCGAGCAATACGTGAAGCTGCATCCCGAGAAGAAAGCCGAGATCTACAGCCCCACGACGGTCGTGCGCTGGCACGGTGATCAGCTGGAGGGACTGCCGTATCACATCGCCTACCGCTCGTTCCTCGAACCTGCCGCGCGGGACTTGCGGGAAGCTGCTCAGCTCAGTGCAGACCCAGCTTTTGCCGAATTCCTGCGCCTCCGTGCCGATGCTCTCCTCAGTGACGACTATTTCAAAAGCGATCTCGCCTGGGTTGACCTGAAGGATCCAAAGTTCGACCTCATCTTCGCTCCTTACGAGACCTATCTCGACGACTTGCTTGGCGTAAAGGGTTCCTACGGGGCCGCGGTGTTGATCCGCAATCCGGGAGAGAGCGAGAAGCTGGCCATATTCCAGAAATATGTCCCCGACATTCAGGATGCTTTGCCGCTACCACCGGAGGATCGGCCATCCAAGAAGGGACAGGTAACGCCGTTGGAGGTGATGGACGCCACCTTGCGTGCAGGAGATCTCCTCCACGGCTACCAGGCAGTTGCCGACAACCTGCCCAATGACCCGCGAATCCATGAGCAGAAGGGGACGAAGAAAATCTTCTTCAAGAACTTCATGGATGCGCGTGTGAACTACATCATCCTGCCCGTGGCCGGACGAATCATGCGCAAGGATCAGGCGGCAAAGGTTTCGCGTGAGGGCTACCTTCTCGCTACCATCCTGCATGAAATCTCGCACGGTCTCGGTCCGGCGTTTGCCCGTGGCGCAAACGGCAAAGTAGATATCCGCCAAGCGATTGGGCCGACCTACAGCGGCCTGGAAGAAGCCAAAGCTGATGTTGTCGGCATGTTCGGCCTGAAGTGGCTGGTGGACCATGGCGTTCTGCCCAAGGACCAGCTCGAGGACTACTACGCCTCCTATGTAGCCGGGCTCTTTCGTACGGTGCGCTTTGGCATTGGCGAAGCGCACAGCCGCGCGGAGATGATGGAATTCAACTATCTCTCTGAGTGCGGAGCGATCAAGCGCGAGCCGACCGGACGCTACACCATTGACTATGCAGCCATGCCCGGCATCATCAACGATCTCGCTAAGAAACTCCTGGAGATCGAAGCCACCGGTGATCGTGCTAGGGCAGAGAAGTGGTTTGCCAAGTACGACATCATGCCCGAAGAATTAAAGATTTCCCTGAAATTGGCGGCGGATCTGCCGGTAGATATTGATCCCGTGTTCTCGTTCAAGGAGACGATGAGGTAAAGCATTCTGCTATCATCCATCAGCTCTCAGCTTTAACGACATTCCCGCCGACCTGCTTGGGTTTAACTGAAAGCTGATAGCTATCCCACAAACTCCACTTTCGTCGGATGCGGAATAATTCCGGCCGCATACCCCATCGCCAGCAGTCGCTGAACCGCCTCCCGGCCGTCCGAGCCATAATCCAGAGTTCGCTCGTTCACATACATCCCCACAAACTTGTCTGCCAGACCTGTGTCCAGATCCCGGGCGAATTGCATGGCATAAGCCAGAGCCTCGTCCCGGTGGTCGAGCGCGTACTGAATGCTGTGTCGCAGCGCGGTGGCGACAGTCGCCATCAGATCAGGCCCCAAGCTGCGGCGAATCGCATTTCCACCCAACGGAAGCGGCAAGCCGGTGGCCTTGTGCCACCACTTGCCCATGTCCACGACCCGGTACAACCCCTCCTTGTCATAGGTAAGCTGCCCCTCGTGGATGATGAGCCCCGCCTCCTGTTTTCCCGCGAGCACCTGGGGAATGATTTGATCGAAGGGAACGACCTCAGTCTTTACGTCCGGAGCAAATAGCTTCAGGACGAGATAGGCCGTCGTCAGTTTTCCCGGGACTGCAATCCGCTTCTTCTTGATGTCGCTCTCTGAATAAGGACGTGTGGCCACAATCATCGGCCCATAGCCTTCGCCCACGCTCCCGCCGCTGGGCAGTAACGCGTATTTTTCCTGGATGTAGGGGTAAACGTGGAAGGAGATCGCAGTGACATCGTAGAAGCCATCGTCTTTCATGGCCTTGTGATTCAGCGTCTCGATGTCGCACAGAGTATGCGTGTAGCGAATCCCCGGCGAGCGCACTTTATTGGTGGCTAAGGCGTAAAACATGAAGGCATCGTCGGAGTCTGGACTATGTGCGATGGTGATCTCGCGGGCCTGGTTGGAGATGCCGCTTTCCTCGGCACGAGCAGTACTGCTAGTGGTCATGCTTCGGACCTTGCACTACGCCGAAGTTGAACGGCAACGGCGGCGGCAAACATGACTTTGATCACTTCAGCAAAGACGAACCAGTAGAGTCCCAGGCGCACTGCCTGAGCAAAGGAATGAGTCAAGACCGTCAGCCATCCAATTCCGCCGGCAAACAGCACGATTTCTGCCAGAAATCCCGCAACCGCGGCCCGCGCGAACGTGCGCTTCCCGTTCTCGAAAACCGATCCAGCCAGTCCAGCCACCAGGGGATAGACCATCAGAAAACCCCCTGTAGGACCGAGCAACTGCGCCACTCCGCCCGGGCCTGTAGGGTTGAAGACGGGGAGTCCCGCCGCGCCTTCAGCCAGATACAACGCCAAAGCAGCGAAACCGCGGCGATCGCCCAGCGTCAACCCAACCGCCAGCACGCCGAAATTTTGCAACGTCAGCGGAACTGGCGTGAAGGGCAACGGTATGGTGACGTGCGCACATAGTGCCACAAAGAAGCTGGCGCTCACTACCAAGGCCGCCTGTTTAGCCCAATCCAGGGAACGGATAGCGGGGCTGGCGCCTAAGGTATCAACAGCAGATTTCGACATTGTCATTTTCTCTCCAACCACTAACGCTGCAGGTTCTCGGTTTCACGTTCGCTTTGAATCTGGTCCACCTCGCTCTTGAGCGCCACAGCAGGTTTCATGTGCCGGCGAATTCGCAGGTAGATGGCGGCTGCCACGCACACTACGGCAAGCGAGCTCAAGGTCAGGATCAGAAACAACCATGTCATTGCCACGACGATTTAGCATAGCAGAAGGTTCTCGGTCGCGGATGTACGATTGCTTAGAGACGGCAAAGCTCATGGATTGTCATTCTGAGCGAGGGCTTCAGCCCGAGTCGAAGGACCCCTTACCTGCATCCCGCACCGACGCTGTCGGAAGGCATTCTCACCTCAAACTGAATGCCGAAAATGCCTTTCCAGTTTCGTCGCGGCCCACACGAGTACGGGGTCCTTCGAGTCCGCTTGACCTCGCTGCGCGAGCCCAAGCTCCGCTCAGGATGACAGATTTCAGTTTTGCTGACAGCAACAGAGTCGCTCGGTAAACTTATTTTCCTGCCATCACTCTTTCCACGTCTTCCGCGCTGGACGGCAACGCTCCGCTAAGCTTGATCAGCTTACCCTCCGGATTAACGTAGAAGGTATCTTCGATACGCACTCCCAAGTTTTCTTCCGGGATGTAGATCCCCGGTTCGATGGTGAACACCATGCCGGGAGCTAGCGGCGCCGAGTAGTCTCCCGGATCGTGGACGTTCAGCCCAACGTAGTGGCTCAGACCGTGAATGAAGTATTTGCCCAATGGTTGGTCATGCCGGTCTTTGCCGTGAGAATTGATGTACTCGTAAGCCGCCCGGTAGAGAGAGTCGGGATCATCGCGCCGCAGGTTGGACTTGCCGGGTGCAAACGCTGCAATCGCCGCCTGCTGTGCGCCCAGCACGATGTTGTAGACCTCGCGCTGCCGCGCCGTGAACTTGCCGCTCACCGGTAAAGTACGGGTAATGTCGGTAGCGTACATGGAGTACTCGCCACCGACATCCAGAACCGCAACGTCGCCAGCCTTCATCGTGCCTGAGTCCTCAGAATAATGCAGCACGGTGGACTCGAATCCCGAGCCCACGATGGGCGCATAGGCCGGCCGCTCGCAGCCGCGGTTTCCGAATTCGTACTGCATCAGCGCGGAGATTTCGCGCTCGGTGACGCCCGGTTTTATGGCATGCATCGCGGCAAGATGAGCAGCCACGGAAGCGTCGGTCGCTTTTCGGATTAGCGCTACTTCGCCCGCATCTTTGTAGGTACGAAGGGAGGAGAGCAGAGGCTTAACGTCCCGGAAGGAAACGAAACCGGGAAAAGCGTTAGCCCGCTTCAGCCACTCCAGCGGCCCCGTTGAGGCGGATGTCTCAAAACCGGAAGGGATATCAGAATAGATAGTCACCCGTTCTTTGGGAAGAAGGCCGACCAAGTCATCGCGTATCTTGTCCAGAACCTCGACTCGATCGAATCCAGTAATCTTAGCCGCGTCCGAATTTTCCGGACCAAGCTTCGGTCCAGTCCATTTTTCTTCTACATAGTTATGGGCCGGCAAGAACAGAATCTCGGTATACGGCCGCGCCGGCGTAGTGCCACTCGCCGCGAGAGCGGGAGCGATAAGCAGCGCTGCGCCCGGTTGGGTACAGCCGGTAAGGTAATAGAAATTCTCATCTTGCCGGAATCCGTAGATGGCATTCGGCCCTTCCGGCTCGATGGGAGCAAACAGAACTACAACCGCGCCTTCAGTTTTCTTCGCCAGTGCCTCACGGCGCGCCCGGTAATCCGCATTGGGTTGGCGTTCCAGGCCCCAGCACAACGAACTCAACAAGACAAAAGGAATCAGGGCTCTTTTTATCAAGCGATCAGTCATAAACTTTTTCGGTTATTTTGTCCCGCTGGTGGCCGATTTCCTCGCTTCCAGGAACGCGTCAACATTGCTCTTATCAATCAGCGAAGACCCGGTATCCACAAAGGCGGGGATGGGAGCAAAGCTGTCTTTCGACCAGTCCACCTCCAGGTTGGGCAACTTGTGGTGGTAAAGATGATCGAGCATCATCAGGCCGAAATAGGCCATGGTGTACGGTTTCTGCGAAATGGTGGCCGCTATCACGCCTCGGCGGACCCATTCCAGGGTGTCAGGATCGGTATCCATGGCCATCACGATTTTGTTCTTGATTTCGTTGTTGCTCAGCACGGTGGCCACTTCCTTGCCGCCTTGGGCCTCCAGGCATATAAAGGCATCCACCTTATCGCGCTCCTTGCCGATGATTGCCGTCGCGCTGTCAAACGCAATCCGCGGATCGCCCTTGATGTCTACGACACGCACGATCTTGATCTGGGGGGTGCTTTCCAGTGCGTCACGATAGCCGCGCAGCCGGTCTTGCAGGTTGACCTGCTCCGGCATCGTGAAGGCCACCACATTGCCTTTGCCGTGCAATTCTTTGGACAGCCGCTCTCCGCCCGCCACCCCCGCTTGGTAATTGTTGGTGCCAATGAAGTACAGGCGCTTGCTGGCGGGCGCATCGGAGTCCATGGTAATGACGGGAATGTGCGCCGCGATGGCTTTGTCGATGTCCGCTTTCATCAACTGCGGGTCGGCAGTCGAGATAAGTATCCCGGTGGGCTTCTGGGTAAGCACTTTTTCAAAAGCCTGCCGTTGCGCCTTCGGATCAAAGGTGTCAGGCCCCACGAAGTCGGCGCGTACCTTCAAATCCTTGGCCGCCTGAGAGAACCCTGCTCCGGCCGTCTGCCAGTAAGGAACCTGGAGGTTGTCGGCTACCAGGAAATATTTCTCTTCGGCTTCGTGACCCGTTCCGCAACTGAGGACCGGCATCAATACCGCAATCAAGAACGACAATGCGAGAACTTTGGACTTGGACATCGGATCCTCCTTGGAGCCGAGGTGCCCGTGCCGGGTCGGCGCTTTGCGGTACGGATTTTAAACGAGGAAGACGGAAAAAAGAATCGAATCCAGCTCTCTTGCAGTTTTTCTTTGCACGCTCGGCGATCTCGGCGCTGAAGTTTTCTTTAGACGCCGACGGGGAACGGCTTACTGTGAGGCTCAGCACTCAAGCTCAATCCGGTAAATCGCCCCTGTAGCAAGGACATCAGTCCCGTGTACCAGTAGCCCACCACGAACAGGACGAGGAAGGGAACGGTGATGAAATTCTCATTGTCCATCGCGTAATAGACGGTCAAGGCGAAGTACGAGCCGATCAGCAACTCCATCCAGGGCACCCATCCCAAGCGACGGCGGTAGTTGGTCGCGCGCACCTTGTCTTTTCTCGATTCCACGCGGTACTTCGGCGTCCGCGCAAACGCGCTCTGCTTGCCGACTAATGCCTCGAGCACAGCTCGCGTATTGGTGATGGTCAGCCCGATGCCCAAAGCCATCAGGAAGGGCAGGTAAAGCAGAGCCCGGAACCATTTCCCGGGAAACAGCTCCTTTTGCGAAACCAGGTAGAAGCTCGAGATTGAAAACGTGGACGCCAGGAACAAGGGTAGGTCGATGTAGAGCATCTGGAACCAGCCCTGATAGAAGCGGATGATCATGGCCGGCAGCAGCAGGACCGAGAGCACCACCATCAGCGGATAGCTGAGATTGGCGGTCAAGTGATACCAGGCCTCCAGCTTCACGTGAAAGGGCGCATCGCTCTTCAGAACTTTGGGCAGGATTTTCTTGCCGGTCTGAATCAGTCCCTTGGCCCAACGTGCTTGCTGGGTTTTGAACGCGGTCATTTCTACCGGGAGCTCGGCCGGACATTCCACGTCTTGGAGGTAGACAAATTTCCAGCCCTTTAGCTGCGCCCGGTAAGAAAGATCGGTATCTTCAGTCAGGGTATCGTGCTCCCAGCCGCCCGCTTCCTCGATCGCCTGACGTCGCCAGATGCCTGCCGTGCCATTGAAATTGAAGAAAACGCCGCTGCGTGCGCGGCTTGAATGCTCGAGGACGAAATGCCCGTCGAGCAGGATGGCTTCCACTTCCGTCAGGAACGAGTAGTGGCGATTGATATGGGTCCAGCGCGTCTGCACCATCCCGATCTTGGAATCAGCGAAGTGGTGGATGGTGCGGATCAGGAAATCTTCTGGCGGGGTGAAGTCCGCATCGAAGATAGCGACAAACTCGCCTTTGGCGGTCTTGAGTCCCTCGGCAAGCGCTCCCGCTTTGAACCCTTCGCGATTGGTGCGGTGATGGTAGGTAATCGGATACCCCATCTCGGCGTAGCGGTCCACCAGCATGCGAGCCACGTCAACCGTTTCGTCCGTTGAATCGTCAAGCAGCTGGATATCCAGTTTGTCCTTGGGATAGTCCAGACGGCAAATCGACTCGACCAGCCGTCCCACCACGTACTGCTCATTGAAGATCGGCAACTGAACCGTTACCCGCGGCAACTCAGAAAACCGCGCTGGCGGTTCAGAGGTGCGCTTGTCGCGATGCCTGTAATAAAGATAGACAAGGATGTAGCGGTGCAGTCCGTAAGAGGCCAGCAGGATAAGCACGATGAAATAGGGAATCAGCAACGCCATGTCGAACGCATTGGCGTGATAGAGGCCGCGGAAGGTCTTATCCAGAAACTGCGAGCGCAGAAAATGTACGATCCCGCGCGGAGCGGACCAGAGCACAAGTACGGCAGCACACGATGAGAGCGAGACGAGCAGGGAGCGACTCCTCAGGCAGCCGTGATGCAGCTTGCCGAAACGTACATTGTACCTGAAAGGTCCTTACCCCCTTGGGATGTACCCTGCCAGAGCATAGTTGCTTACGACAAGAACCACCTACAACATCGCGTGTCGTTTCGCTGGTCGGCGGGGATCAGGCGCAGCGCTATTTGAGCCGATACTTTTGAGGTTTTGAGGAAGTTCTTTCGATAATTTTCCGAGCTTCCAAGTCGAGCTTGACGGTTTCTGCGTACCAACTTACGTTTCCTGAAAACTTACCCTTTAAGCTCTTGTTCGACTGCTGGAAGAGTTCGGTGTGCGTAAGTTCTTTATTATGCAATGCTGAAATGATTGCTTGCTTGAGCGATTCGTATTTTTCCTTGCTGATGTTCTTGCCGCTCTTACCTAGTGGGTGTTTAGTGAGTACTTTTGCTTCCGTCATTTCCTTATTCCTTACTTGCGCACCCGGGGCCGGAACAAGGGTCACGGCTGGTCCAGTCCAAGCCCGCTGCCCGCAATTGCCTCAATTCCTGTGGCTTGCAATTTTTCGAATCTGTCATCCTGAGCGGAGATTGGGCTCGCGTAGCAAGCCCAATCAGAGTCGAAGGATCCCTATTAGACGGCACCCAGCAAAACGTGGCAAGGCATTTTTCACCAGAGTTCACTGAGAATGCCTTGCAGTTGCATCAGCACTCCAGGCAGGGTAGGGGTCCTTCGACTCGGGCTGAATGCCCTCGCAAGGATGACAGCTTTTAATTCAGGAAGTACGTCCGGTACAGCGTGTCCCGTTGCGCAGGACGGAATCCTGCATCACGAATGATGCGGCGCAACTCTTCCTCGGTCGTGCAATTCGAAACGCCGGCCGCCCGCACGACATTTTCTTCGAGCATCACCGACCCGACGTCATTGCCTCCGAAACGCAACCCCAGCTGACAAACCTTCAGGCCTTGCGTAACCCAACTCGACTGCACGTTCTGAAAGTTGGACAGGTACAACCGTGAGATGGCCAAATTCTTTAAGTATTCAACCGCCGTGGCCTCATCCCAATGGCGCCCACCCAAGGCCGTGTTTGCCGGTTGGAAGGTCCAGGGAATGAAGGCCGTGAAACCGCCGGTCTCTTCCTGAAGGTCATAAAGGCGCTGGAAATGATTGATGCGGTGCTCGTACTTTTCGCCCACGCCGAACATCATGGTCGCGGTCGTCCGCATTCCGATCTGGTGCGCGGTACGATGTACGTTCAACCAGTCGTCGGTGAGGCACTTCAAACGCGCGATCTTGTAGCGCACCTCGTCATCGAGAATTTCCGCGCCGCCGCCGGGAATCGAATCCAGCCCGGCGTCGCGCAGACGCAGAATCGTGTCGCGAATCGTCAGCCCGCTGTATTCCGCAATCGCAATGATTTCCGAAGCCGAGTAGCAATGCAGGTGAACCCTGGGAAACCGTTGCTTGATACCGCGCAGCATTCGCTCGTGCCAATCAATCTTCAAATCTGGATGTAGTCCACCCTGCATCAGCACGCCCGTTCCGCCCAACTCCACCGTCTCGCGGATCTTGTCGTAGATCGTCTCGAAATCGAGGATATAGCCCTCTTTGGCCTTGGGTCCTTTCAGCGGGCGGTAGAACGCGCAGAAGGTGCAGTATTCGGTGCAGAAATTCGTGTAATTGATGTTGCGGTCAATGATGTAGGTAACCACGCCTTCGGGATGCAGTTTGCGGCGCAAGGCATCCGCTTCCATGCCGATGCCAATCAGGTCATCCGATTGGTACATCTCGAGCGCTTGTTGTTTTGTGAGGGACATAGGCCAATCACAACTATATGTGACAATTCTAGCGAACCCCGGTGGTCCCCTCCAAGTTTAGGTACCGCCTCACGCCGCCTTGCGGCTCCGCGCCTTTGAGGTCGGCTGCGTTGAGCGTCCGCTCTCTCTGCGATTGTGCCGGTAGCGTGCATATGCCCACAAACCGGCAACTCCGCCCCCTATGGCCAGCGCGATAAGCGTATACAGGGTTGGCTTGTAGTATTTCGAAAAGAACTGGATGATCTGCGGGCCGTAGTGCGCGGCGAGGAAGCCGACAATGATGAAGCGCACGGCGCGACCGAAGGCCAGCGATGCCAGGAACTTCTTACGCGGATACTGCAGAGCTCCGGCGGCTAGCAGGAAAGGAACGATAGGCACGGGAGGCGGCAGCATCGCCGGCACGGCAACGGCGAGAAAACCTCTTCGTTCGAAGGTCCGGTAAATCTTTTCCACTTTAGTGCTTGAGAGCTTGCGCTCGAGCGTCTCCTTACCGCCCTCGCGCCCGAGACGATAAGTAAGATAGCCGCCGATGACCGCCCCTGCGGTAGCCATGAATGAGTAATAGAACCACCAATCCTGGTGGCTGGCCGCTAGGACGACGGTCAGCACGTCCATGCTCCCGGGCAGTGGAATGACCGAGTTGTCAGCCAATCCCAGCAGGATCAAACCCGGGCCGCCCAGCCGGCGCAGCCAGGCCCATGCCGAGACGATCGCAAGTGCGAAATGAGGCTCCATCTCGTCTTTAGAAGCAATTCAGGCTTGCGGGGATGGTGTGCTCGCCGGAATAGTTCTCAGCGGATTGCAGGCTTGAGCGCTTCGTAGAACTGCAGAGCAGGCGCGGGCGGCAGTACCCCATATTCGGCAGCATAGCGGTAAAAGAGTTGCAGCCCTTCCAGGCAGTCTGAATCGAGGTGATAGTAGATGCTCTGGGTCAGATACGTTTTCACCTCTGCTTCGCTGAGCCCCAGCCTCGAACCCCGGGTTCGGGCGATGTCACCAAGATTGCCAGGTTCTAGCCCGTGATTTCGTGATTCTTGGAACACCGCAGCCAAGTCCATGTTGGGACTTGCATTCTGCAGCGCCGCCTTGCGCAATGCCCAAAACGCGAACACGAATGGCTTGCCGGTGTAGCGAATCCATTCTTCTGCCAAGTCGTAGCAGTGATATCGGGAACGGTCCACCTGTAGCGCCGGATCGCCTATCAACAATGCCGCATCATGTGCGCTGAGCATCTGCTCGACATCTGGCTGCATAGACGTAAATACATGCTCTCCGCCTATCCACCTGGCCAAAATGACCTTGATCAGCGCTACCGAGGTCATGGAAGACGTGTCGAGCGCCACGGATCGCACTCGCTCAAGCGGCAGTTTGCTGACCAGCAGGATAGAGCGCACCGGCCGCCGCGACGCGATCGCCACTCCCGGAAGGATCACCAGTTCTGGGATGCTGGCGTAGGCTGCCGCCGGGATGATTCCGATATCCGCTGTCCCAACGCGCAAAGCTTCTGCGCAGGCCGACGGGATGGTGTAGGAAATTTCGAACTCCGAGCCGACACTGCCGTGCTCGAAGTCCCACATCAAGGGCGCAGTATTGAGGTAGGAAATTGCCGAAATGCGCAGGCGGCCCATGGAGAACCGCTAATTCTAACAAAGCCATGTGCTGGGCACCTTGACGCGCATTCTCCTGCCTGTCAGATTCCGGCCAAGGAGACTCGTGTGCCTCAAGAACTGGCCATCCCCAGCAAAGCTGCTCAAGACCGTGCGCTGCTCTGGTTAGCGCTCGCCTTGACTCCGGGCCTAGGTCCCACTCGCGCCCGCCGCATCGTCGAACATTTTGGCAACGTGGAAGCCGTGTTTCATGCTTCGCTCACCGAACTGGAGGCTACAGGAATTCTGGCGTCGTCAGCCCAATCGTTGGGTACGGGACAGTCTCTGGAACTGGCACAAGAAGAACGCGTCTGCGCGGTGGCCGCAGGTGCGCAAGTTATCTCGCTTGACGATCCCGCCTACCCGTCTCAACTGAAGGAAATCTACGATCCTCCGCTGATCCTGTATGTACGCGGCGCAACCGACATTCTGTCCCAGCCGGGAATTGCGGTGATTGGCACGCGACATCCCACGCCTTACGGCATAGGAATGGCCGAGCGCCTCGCCTGTGATCTCGCTCGTCAG
Source organism: Terriglobales bacterium (assembly GCA_035631655.1). GTDB lineage: Bacteria > Acidobacteriota > Terriglobia > Terriglobales > Acidobacteriaceae > Gp1-AA122. The sequence continues at coordinate 22,420 of DASQIH010000153.1, read as the reverse complement.
GGACTAGTAATTTTCAGCGGCATGGCACGAGGCGTAGATGCCGCCGGCCATCGCGGGGCCGTAGCGGCCAAGGGCAAGACAGTCGCCGTATTTGGTACCGGTGTGGATGTCCTGTATCCCCGGGAAAACAGCCGTCTCGCCGATCAGATTCTTGCCTGTGGAGGTGCCCTGATTTCCGAGTTCCCCCTGGGCACCTTCGCAGCGCCGGAAAATTTTCCCGTGGGGTCCCAACACCTTGATAAAACAGGGTGCAAAGCTGGTAGCGACTTGGGAAGACGTCTGGGAAGAGCTTCCCGACAACATCAAGCTCCAGCTCGCTCCCGCCCGGCCTGAATCGCAGCCCGAGGGAACTGCATCTCTATTCGGGGACGAAGGAGAACTGGCGCCGCACGAAAAAAGGATTTTCGCCCTCTTGAAGCCCGACGAAGCCACGCACATCGATGAAATCGTCGAGCGTCTGGAATCGGAAGTTTCCTCCTCCGAGATCTTTGCCGCCCTCTTCGAACTCGAGCTCTCCGGCAAGGTGAAGCAGTTGCCGGGGAAGAATTTTGTGAAAAGCTTTTAGCTATCAGCTGTCAAGCTGTCAGCTTTCAGCAAATCGCGTGGGGTGAGAGCGAGGTGCTGGATGCAGAGTTTTAGAAATCTAAAAGTCTGGGAGAAAGCACATCCCTGGCACTCGATGTGTACCACTTGAGCCAAGGTTTTTCCGCGAGACGAGCTGTACGGTCTGACCAGCCAAATGCGGCGAGCATCTGTTTCGATCGGAGCGAATATTGCCCAGGGCTGTTGCCGGAAAGGAGACCCGGAGCTTGGCCGTTTCCTTCAGATGGCAAGGGGTTCGGCAAGCGAACTGGAATACCAAGTGCTTCTCGCGAGGGACTTGAAATTTCTAAACACCTCGGGTTTTCAGCAACTTGAACATGAAGTTACGGAGGTGAAGCGAATGCTCGCGGCGCTCATTTCCAAGCTGAAAGCTGACAGCTGATAGCTGACAGCTTTTTTCAAAGCTTGTTGCCGGCTTGCCATTCGTGCTAGTTTCAAAAAAAGGGAAAGTCACCGAGGGGACATTGTCCAAAGGTTTAGTCATCGTCGAATCGCCAGCCAAGGCGAAGACCATCCAGAAATATCTTGGCAAGGGCTACACGGTCGAGGCTTCGCTCGGCCACGTGAAAGACCTGCCCAAGAGCACGCTGGGTGTCGATGTCGATAAAGATTTCGATACGGAATACATCGTGATTCCCGGAAAAGAGAAGGTGCTGGTCAGGCTGAAGAAGCTGGCCGAGTCTGCCGAATCCATCTATCTCGCGCCTGACCCGGACCGCGAAGGCGAGGCCATCGCTGCCCACCTCGAAGAAGAACTGGGCAACGGTACCGGGAAAAAGAAGAAAAAGAAAAAAGCAGAAGACAGCCTTCGCATCCAGCGCGTGACGTTCAACGAGATCACGCAGCGCGCAGTGCGCGAAGCCTTCGAGCACCCGCGCGGTATCGACCGCAATTTGGTCGACGCCCAGCAAGCCCGCCGCGTGCTCGACCGCCTGGTCGGCTACCAGGTGTCTCCGCTGCTCTGGGACAAAGTCCGTCGCGGCCTCTCTGCAGGTCGTGTGCAGACTGTGGCGCTCCGCCTGATCGTCGAACGCGAGCGCGAGATTAAGGCTTTCGAGAGGAAGGAATACTGGACCATCGATGCTCATCTCGCCGGTCCCAAGCCCCCGGCATTCGACGCGCGTTTTCTCGGCAAAGGTGAAGAAAAGATCGAGATCCCGAACGGGGAGGAAGCGGAAAAGATCCGGGCTGCCCTGGAAAAGGCAGACTGGCTCGTCCGCTCGGTCGAAAGAAAAGAGCGTCGCCGCAACGCCGCTCCCCCGTTCACGACCAGCAAGCTGCAACAGGATGCCTCGCGCAAGCTGCGTTTCAGCGTGAAGCGCGCCATGATGATTGCGCAGCGCCTGTATGAAGGCGTGGAGCTGGGTGAAGAGGGACTGGTCGGCCTGATCACTTACATGCGTACCGACTCGACCCGCGTCTCTCCCGATGCGATCAAGGAGGTCCGCGAGTACATCGGCTCGGAGTACGGTGCTCCGTATGTGCCGGAGCAGCCGAACACCTATAAAGAGAAGAAAGAAGCCCAGGCCGCACACGAAGCGATTCGCCCGACATCAGCGCTGCGCCATCCTGACCAGATCAAGCAATACCTAAAAGAAGATGAGTACAAAGTTTACAAGCTGATCTGGCAGCGTTTCGTGGCTTCCCAGATGAATCCGGCAGTTTTCGACCAAACCACGGTCGACATCGATGCAAAGTCCGGCAACGACACCTTCTGGTTCCGCGTGACCGGTTCCGTGCTTAAGTTCGACGGCTTCCTGAAGGTTTACGAAGAGTCGCATGAAGGCAAAGATGAGGAAGCCGAGGAGCTCAAGCACAAGCTGCCGGCCCTGGAAGCCGGCCAGAAGCTGACGCTCAAGAGCTTGAAGCCGGAGCAGCATTTCACCGAGCCGCCGCCACGCTACAACGAAGCCTCTCTGGTCAAGGAACTGGAAGAGCGCGGGATCGGCCGTCCCTCCACGTATTCCGCGATCATCAGCACCATCCAGGAGCGCCAGTACGTGCAGAAGCTCGGGGGCAAATTCGTGCCCACCGAGATCGGCCTAGTGGTCACCGATCTGCTGGTGGAAAATTTCCGCGACATCTTCGATTTCCAGTACACCGCCCGCCTGGAAGAAGAGCTGGACGAAATTGAAGAAGGCAAGGAGAAGTGGACCGACACCCTGGCCGAGTTCTACAAGCGTTTCGCCAAGGACCTCAAGTACGCTGCGAAGCACATGGAAAACATCAAGCGTATGGAGAAGCCTACCGACGAAAAGTGCGAACGCTGCGGCTCGCCACTGGTGATCAAGTGGGGTAAGCACGGTTCCTTCTACGCTTGCAGCTCCTACGATAAGGACGATCCCAACAGCTGCACCTTCACCAAGGAAAATCCCATCAATCTTCCGGACCTCGATTCAGCGGACATGCAGGAGACCACGCAGGAGGAGTACTGCGAGAACTGCGGGCGAGTGATGGTGCTCAAGCGTGGCCGCTTCGGCCAATTCATGGCGTGCACCGGCTATCCGGATTGCAAGACCACGCGCCGGCTGGACCAAGGCCGAAAAGTTCCCGATATCCCGCTGGAAGAAATCTGTCCGAAGTGCGGCCGCAACATGGTGATCCGGCATGGCCGCTACGGAGAATTCACGTCGTGCAGCGGCTATCCCGAGTGCAAGTACGTGAAGCAGAACTTCATTGGCGTGAAGTGCCCGCTCTGCAAAGACGGCGAGATCGTCGAGAAGAAGGCTCGCCGCAAGGGCAACACTTTCTACGGCTGTTCGAATTACCCGAATTGCAAGTTCACTTCAGCCAACAAGCCCATAGCTGAAAAATGCCCGTCATGCGGAAGCGAGTACCTGGTCGAAAAGACGCTAAAAGCTGGTCCGGTGATCGCGTGTCCGAACAAAGAATGCGACTACGAACGTCCAGTCCCAGTGGAAGCTGCTCCCGTAAGCTAGCGATACCTTAAATTACCCCATGACAAAGTTCCGAAATTACAAAATGTGAAGGAGGGTTTCATGGCCAAGAAGCCAACGGCGGCTGATGCCGAACTGATTCTCAAGCTCTACGACCTGCGCCGCGAAGCCGAGATGCGTAAGGCCCGCAACTGGTGGACGGTCAACTTCTGGCCCGAAAGCGCCGACGACATTGTGAAGATCGCCATGGCCATGGATACCCAAGAGAACCGCTGGATGCGACAGGTGACAGGTTATTGGGAAATGGCTGCTTCGTTCGTTTTACATGGCACCTTGAATGAAGACCTTTTCCTGGAACTCGCCTTCTGCGGAGAGATGTTCATCATGTTCGCAAAGGTTCGTCCATTCCTCGAGGACCTGCGAGAACAGTTGAAGAGTCCTGCCATCATGGCCAACACGGAAAAGCTGATTACACGATCGAAGTCCGGCCGCGACACGCTGAAGCAGTTTGAAGAGCGACTCGCCGCCCGCAAGAAGATGATGAAGGATGCGGCGGGGGCCAGGGCAAGCTGACCACCTGGTAGCTCTGCACGCGAGATTCTTCGCCGCCCCTGACCCACGGCTCAGGAGGACGACATAAAAAGAACCAACAAAATGTTGTCATCCTGAGTGGCCTTGGCCGCGAAGGATCTCGCGTGGACAATTTCCGTGAATCCTACGAGATATACTCCCGGATGTACTCGTCCTTAGACTCAGCCAGCGCGTGCGCATCGCCATCGAAAATCACTTTGCCATCGCACAGGACGATGAAGTTCATCGGTACCTCGGCGTGAGAACCCGGCGGCAGAGGCTTCATCTTGTTCTCCCGGCGATCAAAGTAATGCGTGGCCATGGTGAAGGCGTCCTGGAGACGATGGCTGACCAGCAGGGAACTGGTCTTGTACACGTCCCGCTGCTTGACGATCAATTCAACGATCGTGGTCGAGGTTACAGGATCCAGCCCACCGGTCGGCGAGTCGTAAAGCAAAACCTCCGGTTGCGTGATGATGGCGCGCGCAATTGCCACCCTCCGCCGCATGCCCCCGGAAAGCTCAGCCGGAAACATGTCGAGCGTGTGTTCCAGCTCGACAAAGCGCAAGGACTCCCGCACCCGCTGCTCGATTTCTTCCGCAGAGGCGCTGCCTTCCTCCATAAGTCGAAACGCCACGTTCTCCCGCACGGTCAATGAATCGAACAACGCGCCTTCCTGGAACACGATGCCAATTTTGCGCCGCAGCTCGAAGAGATCTTCCTCCCCCATTTGCGTGACATCGTGGCCCAGCACGTAGATATGCCCCCGATCCGGCTTCAGGAGCCCCAACGTAAGCTTTAAAATCGTGCTCTTACCCGATCCGGCCACCCCGAAAATCGCTTTGCTTTCCCCACGAGCCAGCTGAAAAGAAATTCCGTCGAGCACGTTGTTCTGTTCAAAGCTGATGGCAACGTCTTCGAAAATAATGGCGTTCTGTTCTGCCTTGGCGGTTGTTACCGGAGAGGGTTCGAGCAGAGTGGGAGGCACAGCCATAGACCAACAATTCCCCGCAGTCCCAAAAAACTAACTATCCCAGCAGCATCATCAGCAGACGAGTTACAAAGACGTCCACCGCAATGATTAAGATCATGGCGGCGACCACGGCCTCCGTGGTTGCCCGCCCCACGCCCTGAGTGCCACCTTTTGTGGTTAATCCGTAGTAGCAGCCGATGGTGGCAATAATAAAGCCGAAGACCAGCGGCTTAACCAGTCCCATGAACACGTCTTCAAAAACCAGGGTCTGCCACGCGTTGCTCCAATATTGGTGGGAATCCAGACCCAACAACAGGCTTGCCACCACGTTTCCACCAATCAAACCCAGAAGGTCGCCGAGAATTGTGAGAAAGAACAGCATGATGACGGTGGACGCCACGCGTGGGGTCACCAGTTTCTTCGTGGGATCGGTGCCCAGAGCGCGCATGGCATCAATCTGCTCGGTGACGATCATAGAGCCCAATTCACTGGCCATGCCTGAGGAATTTCGCCCAGCCACGACAAGTCCGGAAAGCACCGGGCCAAGTTCCCGCACGATACCAATGGAAACCAGTTGTCCGATCAAAGACAGCGCACCAAACCGGCTCAAGGTGGTAGCACTGTTCAAGGCCAGGGCAGCGCCCGTGAAGAAACAGGCTGCCAGAACGATGGGCAGGGAGCCGAATCCGATCAAGTCGGCTTGCTGAATCATGTCGTCCCAGTAACGGGGAGTGCGGAACAGGTTTGTGACAGATCGCCATGCCAGGAACGTGTACTCCTGGACCGACAAAACCTTTTCTCTGGCGAGCTCGGTAGGCGAGATCAGTTCCATGCGCGTGATAAACCCGGCCAGCGCACATTCCAGCTCCCGGTCAGGTCATCCGGAACTATAGCAGAGGGTAGAGGAGCGCCAAAGTCACGCAGCAGGTACGGGGACTAGTGGTGTGGGCACGGGTCTCTGACCCGTGCAGGGCGGGTCAAAGACCGGCCTCCACGCAAGCCTACTTCGTGCCGTTCTTTCTCCGCACTTCAATATTCAGTCGCTTGATTTTCTGGTTGAGCGTAGACAGTGGCACGCGGAACCGTTCCGCGGCTTCCGTCTGATTCCAATTACACTTTTCCAGCATGTCGGTGATGATCCGCCGCTCGCAATCTTCCACGATATCGAACAGCGAAACGTCCGACCGGTGCTCGAGAATCGGCAGCACCCCGCCGCGCTCCACGATTTGGCTGGGTAGCAGGTCTGATCCGATCTCCTGGCTGGCAGAGAGCACTACAGCACGCTCAATGACGTTTTCCAGTTCGCGCACATTGCCCGGCCAAGCATAGTTGACCAGGGCCCGCAAGGCTTCGTTGCTGATTCGTCGCTGCAGTCGTTCATTTTCTTCGGAGTATTTCTTCAAGAAGTGCTCGACCAGCAGCGGGATATCTTCTTTTCGCAACCGCAGAGGAGGCAGATCAATCGTAATCACGTTCAGCCGGTAGAAAAGGTCCTCGCGGAACTTGCCTTCCCGCACCATTTGCTTCAGATCCACATTGGTAGCAGCAATAATGCGCACATCCACCTGGATCTCCTGCACTCCGCCAAGGTGCATGAACTTGCGGTCCTGGAGCACGCGCAAAATCTTGCTCTGCGTCTCCACCCCCATCGTGCCGATTTCATCCAGGAAAAGTGTGCCCCGGTCGGCGATCTCGAAAAGACCTTTCTTGGACGCGATGGCGCTGGTGAATGCCCCTTTCACGTGCCCAAACAGCGTGGACTCGAGCAAATCGGGCGGCATCGAGCCGGTATTCACCGGCACAAACGAGTGCTCGCGCCGCGGCGAGTTCAAGTGGATGGCCTTAGCGATCAGCTCTTTTCCAGTGCCGCTTTCGCCCTGTATCAAGACCGTCGACCGGCTGGGCGCCACCTGCGCAACCAGATCAAAAATTTTGAGCATGGGCTCGCTTTTGCCCACGATGTTTTCGAAGTTGTAGCGCTGCTTCAGCGCCCGCTTGAGCTGAACGTTCTCTTCTTCCGCCCGGTGCCGCGCCACCGCCGCACGCACGTCGGCGAGCAGCTTTTCGTTATCCCAGGGCTTCTGGATAAAATTCGCCGCGCCCGACTGCATCGCTCGAACCGCGTTCTCCACAGTTCCATAGGCGGTAATCATGACCACTGACATTACTGGATCAATAGCCCTCAGATCGACCAGGATGTCTAACCCATTGCGGTCGGGCAAAGCCACGTCGAGCAGCACCAAATCGAACGTCCGCTCGCCGATGCGCGCTAACCCTTCCTCGCCCGTGGAAGCGCTTTCCACTTCGTAGCCTTCCAACTCGAGCAAGGTGCGCAGCGATTCGCGAATCTCGGCTTCGTCGTCGACGATCAACACCGACCCAGCCGAAGAAGGCGACGCTTCCCCAAAGCTGCGACGCGAGACTACTGCCAGCTCAGACATTGACAGCCTTCCTCATCAGCGGAAAATCCAGGTAGAAGGTCGTGCCTTCTCCCGGCCGGCTCTCCACACGGATTTTCCCGGCATGCTCCTGAATGATGCCGTAGGTTACGCTCAGTCCCAGGCCGGTCCCACGGCTTCCATTCCGCGGAGACGTTTTCGTCGTGAAGAACGGATCGTAAATGCGTGCGATGTGTTCCTGGGCAATTCCCGAGCCTGTATCGGACACCACCACGCTCACGCCCGCCCCGTTCGAAGTCGCCACCCGCAGCATTCCCCCGCGCGGCATGGCGTCCTTCGCATTTAGGAAAAGATTCAGGAAGACCTGCTGCAGCCGTCCTGCATTCCCGCTGATCAAAGGCAGGTGGTCGGCCAATTCGTCCTGCACCTTGATGCGCGAAGTCTTGAACTGATGTTCCAGCAGCGCGAGAGTGTCGAGGATGATCTTGTTGACATCGACGTCCGTAAACTCCGTTCCACTGGTGCGCGAAAAATTCAGCAGGTTGTTAACGATCTCTGACGCGCGGAAGGTCGAGCGCGTGATCTTTTCCAGTAACCCTGCTTTGGCGGGATCGCCCTGCAGCTGTTTCGAAAGCATCTGTGCATAGGAAGAGATCACCGCCAGCGGCGTGTTCACCTCATGGGCAACGCCGGCGGCCAGTAATCCGATTGACGACAGCTTGTCGGCCTGCGAGAGCTGCGATTCCAGCTGGACCCGCTCGGTAATGTCGTCCATGATAATCAGACGCCCGATCACGTTGAACTTCCTCGACACCAGCGGCGCAATCGCGACGTTGACCACTCGCGTCTCCCCCGCAGGAGTATCGACCCGGAACTTGTAGAGGTTGTGAATGCCCGGGGTCTGGCGCACCCGATAAAACTCCTCCACGAACGGAGCAGGGAAGACCTCGCTTAAAGGCCGGGTCACAGCCTGCCAGCGCGGCAGCGCGTACATCACTTCCATCTGCGAGTTCCAAGACTCGATCCGGTCCGACAGATCCACCGCCAACACGCCGACGTTGATCGACTCCACAATGTTTTCGTTGAAGTCCTTTAGCCGTTCGTATTGAGTGACCTTCTGCTCCAGCGATGCGTATAACTGAGCGTTTTGGATCGCGATGCCAATGTAACCGGCAAGTGTCTCGAGCAGTTCTACGTCCTCGCTGGAGAGGAAGTCGCCTTCGGCGGTCTTGCCCAACCCCAAGAACGCGATGGCCTTCTGCTGTACCCGGCACGGGATGTAGTAGTTCAGATCAAGCCGCGCAATCGTGTCCTGCGCGCTGGCGCTTTCCCGCGGCACCTGGTGAGTATTGTCGAAGAACAGGTGTCCCGCTTCCATCTCGGGCCGTGGCGCGCCGAGGAAATTGAGGTCCAGACCGGCTGTCTGCGTCATCCCGAAGGACTTCGCGAGAATGAAGCGCTGCCCTTCTCCGTCGGCCGCTGCCAGGAAAATTGCCATCCGGTCCACGAGCAATGTGCGGGTGAGTCGATCCACCACCGAACTCAGCATCTTGTCCAGGTCCGTCTCCGCGCTGAGTTCGCGCCCGAACTCCACCAGGGTTTGGCGGTAGTCATAGCGCGTGCGATAGAAGAAGCGGTCGACCTTCTGCTGGATCCACTTTCGCACGGGGTCAAACAACACTGCCGTGACTGCCACCGCCAGCACCAATCCAGCGGGACCGCTGCTTGGCAAGCGCAGATGCACGACCTCGGCGACACCTGCCACCACGGCGAAATAAACCGCAGCAATCGCCGCTGCTGCCAGCGTGTACACCACGCCGCGCTTGAAGATCAGGTCTACGTCCATCAAGCGGTAGCGGAAGATGGCGTATCCGAACGTCAACGGCAGAAAGATCAGCGACAGCACCGACAACCGCAGCAGAGGCCCCGGCACAGTTCCGTACAGGAAGGGCACTACGTAAAACAATGTGAAGGGTGCGATGGCCAGGACTGTTCCCCGCGTGACCCACTTCAGTTGCTGCCGCAACACAGGCGTGCTGGCTCGGAGGTAGCTCCGCCACAGCACGTAGGTCGCGAGTACAAAGAAAACCGCCAGGTACAACATCTGCAAGCGGTCCAGGTTCCAGCGCAAGCGTCCCGAGGCTACCAGCAACTCCAAGCTGGCAACCTGCAGCATCAGCAGCGCGAACCCCGGCAGGTATAAGAGCGCGGTGGCCCAGTAGTGCCGGCGTACGAATTCCGAGCGTTCCGGGAAAGTCAGCACGAAATGCAGGAATAACGCCGGTTGCAGCAGCCAGGCAATCGTGTTGGCTCCCAGGATGATCCAATCAAACTGGTTCAGCTTCCCGGTGAAATGGAACGAGTAGAAGATGAAAGAGACCAGGCAGAACAGGTAGAAATGGGTGGACTTGGGAGCCGTCCAGCGCCGCAGCAACACGTACAAGCCAATCCCCAGGTACACCAGCCCGATCAGCCGCAACGGCATGTACAGGCTGCGATCGGCGGGCACAAGGACGACCTGCGTGTCCACCGGGATCGAATGCCGGATCAGCGAGTAGGTCGCGCGCGAGTAAACTCCGTCCCGATACTGCTGCCGCGTCAGGTCGGGCACACGCCCGACGCCGACTTTATCGACGGCGGCAAGCTCATCGCCTTCTTTAATTCCAGCCTTAGCTCCCGGGCCCTCGGGTTCCACGCGATCAGCCACCAGCTTGCCGGATTTTTCCATCCACCAGACCCCATCGTCAGGTACCAGGAACTCGCGTTCTTTTTGGAAGTTGATCCAGGCAAAGGTGGCTGCCGCCGCCGTCAGCAGGAATAGAAGAACGGCAGTGAAGCGGATTTGGAATTCTTTATTCATGGGCCGGTACGGTGGCGACACCGTCCTGAGGGCCAGGCTGTTACCCCTTCGAGGGGGCTGATGCAACTCAGGTGCCAAGCCGGTTCCCATGGGCCATCCGCTAAGTCGCTACAAACTCGCGACTTCCACGATTATAGATGAGCCTCCACAGGCCAGCTATGATTTTTGGAAGGTTATATCTCGGTTTTCGTATCCTGTTGTTCGGACATAACTTAATCATCTGTGCACCCCCGAGATGCACCGGATCTCATTACCTTTCCAAACAATTGCCGAGTTTCAGGATGGCCGCCCGCAGGCGCGGATGGGCTTGGAGCAGATGTGAGTATTGAGGCTCGCTGCCTTTGGCTTTGGCACGAATGATGCCAACCAGCAAATCTTTTTCCGCAGCCGTCCAATGGACGACGTCCGGAATCATTTCCAGCACCAGGGCGAAGTTTGCAAAGGCCTTCTGCTCCAAGGTCGACCAGCTTCGCGGCCGCATAGGCAGAAGTCGAGCTAATTTCTGCGCCGATGCACGTCGAAACGACGAGGCATCTCCCGCAAAGTGTTTCGCCATTTGTTGCGGTACAGCAAGCCCAACATTGCGCATGCGGAAACGGTCCCACTCGCTGCGCAAAGCTTCCGGCAGTTCATAGACGACATGTCCCTGCGCCAGTCGCCGCAGCGTGCGTGCCGGCGTGCGATAGCCGGGATTGGCCGCGATCTTCTTTTCCTCCTCTTCCGCGAGTTTGGCTAACTCCTCCCGCATGGGGCGGAAACCCAGCTTGCGATAAAACCAGAACGCGCCAGACTGGATGGCTTCCTCGTTATCCTGGCCGATCTGGTAGGGATAAACCGAAATGCAGCTCACGCCCAGGATCTGGCGCAGCATACGCAAGGCTTGTGCGTAAATCCAGGCGGTCTCTCCCTCCCGGTACGCGTAGAACGTGTTGAAACCGATCTCCATCCACTCAAAGAGCGAGATTCCCTCGATGTAGTTGATCGGAACACCGTTCTTCAAAGTGAAGCCGGCTTGATAAGCACGCAGCGGCAAGCGGCGTTCTGGCGGCAGTCCCCATAGGAAGATCTGTACCCCCCGCCCAACGTCGGCTTGCAGGACGCTGCTGGGATCGCCTCGCGTCGTGCCATAGAGTTCGCGGTAGCGTACCGTGGTTGCCTCCCGGCACAAGTCCAGAATTCTTTCTCCCTGCCGCAGCGACAGTTTTTTCAGTTTCAGCGGCGGCTTAGCCAATTCTTGTGACAGCGACACCTGGCTGCGGCGGAGGAGGGGCTCGCGCTGATAAAAAATCTCCCGAACGGGGAATTTTCCGTGTGTGCGCGTCGCCCGCGAATTCCCCAGTTCCCAGCGAACCGGCAACTCCAGCGAGCCAAAGATTTCAGCTTGTTCTTCAACGCTTAGGGATAGCTTCTGAAACTGTCCGATCAGCCACAAGAGCACCCGCCCGGAGCCTCCGCTGGCAGCTTCCATCCATCGCCGATAGGGGACGTCGGGCTCGACCAGAGAGTCGTCTTCCAGGAGGGGAATGAGCCGGGGCAAGGTAGCCCCGAGGGCGTCGTTCTTCTCGTAACCTTCCCAATCGATGGAGACAGTTCGCGGAAACTTCTTCACTAGCCAGCACACCTGGTCATAGTGAAAGTCGGCCGAGAGAGTCGTTCCTGCAATTCCAGAAACTTCTTCGTCGTCCAGCGGAGAAAGGTCGCCGCCGGATTTGCGGAACTCATCGACCCGTGAGGCAAAAGAAGCTAACAGCGACTCCACTCGCCTCAGAATCCCCTGGTTCGGCGGATGGGCCCGCAGGAACAACACCGCATCGTGGAATCGAGCCAGTGACTGCGCATTCGGAAACTGTTGCCGACCGATCCGAACCAGCAATTTTTCCAGATGCGCAGGAGCAACTTCTCCCACGCGGCGTTTGGTGTCTTCCAGGCGCACCAATAAGCGATCTAGGATGTTTGTGGCCACGGCGAAGCGCAATCATAGACGAAAGTCTCTCGCCACATCGATAATCCTTGTGCGCAATAATTCACGGACGCTCACGATGAAACACGAAACAATGCGACAGATATTGCTGATCTTTTTCCTATTGGCATTCACCCGGGCCGCTGCCGGCCAGAACAGCGAGAAACAACCCACCGGTTTCGATCCTGCGCCATGGCTCGACGACTTCCATCAGCTTCTCTCCGAGATGTCCGCGCATTACGCAAACCTGGAATGGGCTATCGAAGAACGCAAAATGGAGTTGCCCCAGTTGCGAGCGCAAACCGAGGCCAACCTTCGTGAAGCCAAGGACGAAGCCGATGCCCGCCGAGTCTTCAGCAAGTTCATCGACCGCTTTGGGGATGGCCACCTGGAGATTCGTTGGCCAAAGGCTCGTGAGCAAAGCTCGAATGCATCGCAAGACACTGCGGGGAACCTGTGCACGCGTTTGGGATATAAGGCGGGTCTGTCCCCAGGGCTGAACTTCTCAGTTCTGCCATCGTTTACCTATCTGAACACTGAAGAAGCAAAGCTCTATCCTGGCGGACTGCTCAACCTCGGAGCCGGCAGAATCGTGGGTGTCTTGCGAATTGCTCTTTTCAGTGAGCATGCGTTTCCCGAAATCTGCGAACAGGCTGCACGGATGCTAAACGTCGCAGAAAATTCCACGTGCGATGCAACGTGCAGTGACGTGATAGAGCTGGAAACCGCCAATCTCGCCACGGCTGCCCTGGTAAAACGCGCCAATCGATTGCGACAGGCCGGCGCGACAGCTCTGCTCGTGGATATTACCCGCAATGGTGGAGGTTCCAATTGGGTCGAGGCGCCGCCACGAGCACTGAGTGCGGTTCCCCTCCGCGATCCACAATTTGCCTTTATCAAGCATGAACACTGGACAAAACAGCTTCAAGAGCGCATCGCGGACATACAGACCGACATCCGCAAGGGCGCCGGTCCGCGGCCGGTTCTCGAAGATGCTGCCAGGAAGATGCAAAAGGCTAGCGAGGAGAGCAAACAATCCTGCACCCGTGCAGGAGTATGGGAAACGGGGAAACTGAATTGTTCTCTGCTGGTCAAGAACGTCTTGTACACCTCAGGCGTGCTTGGGTATGCGAAGCCAGGAAGTTTTGCCTCCCTGGAATCCCGGACAGTCCTGTTTCATCCCATTCGGTATTCCTACACGGAAGATCGGAATCGCCTGCCGTTATATGTCGTAGTGGACCGTAACACTTGGTCAGCAGCCGAATATTTTGCCGCCATCTTACAGGACAATCATGCGGCGGCGATTCTCGGCGAACTCACCGGAGGAGCAGGGTGCGGCTATACCGAGGGAGGCATCCCCACGACGCTCAAGAATTCCGGCGCAGAGGTCAAGATGCCCGATTGCGTTCGACTGCGAGCTGACGGCTCAGACGAAGTGAATGGCATCACACCAGACGTTCTGGTGCCGTGGGCAGAACGCGACTCGGAATACCAGCGCGTGAATAAGCTAGTGGTCGCGGTGCAGAAAACCATGAACTCCAATTCGAGGTAAGAAGCTTGGTACGAGGCGACGAAAAATCATAGCAGCCTATGCCCAACAAGCAGATACTCGGGTAAATGATCTTAAATGATCTTTCCATGTGGAGGTTCAATGAAGATCGCCTCCGTACTTTTCTTGGGTTTCTTCTTGTGGGCCTCGCCGGCTACCGCCCAGAACTCTTCCGAAACGCCTGAGACCGAGAGTCTGGCTGCCGCTGCGGCCGCGGCCAAGCGAGGGAACGTTAATCCTGCCAAAGAGGCCGATATCCGGCGATTACTCGCGGTAACAGGGGCCACGAATATGGCCACTCAGATGATGGATACGGCGGAAAAGAACATTAAGCCATTGTTGACTGCGTCTTTCCCTCCGGGAGAGTATCGCGAAAAACTCATTGATCTGTTCTTTGCGAAATTCCATTCCAAGATTGACATGCAACGTTTTCTGGACCTGGCAGTCCCGGTTTATGACAAATACCTGTCCGATGAAGAGATCAAGGGCCTGACGCAGTTCTATGAAACACCGCTCGGCCGCAAGACGCTTACTGTTCTTCCTCAATTGATGGCTGACTTACAAGCCGCGGGCCAGAAGTGGGGCGAGGGAATCGGCCGCCAGTCCATGGTGGAGGTCCTTGCCGAGCATCCTGAACTGGAAGAGGCTCTCAAAGAAGCTAAGAAAACCAAGCAGGAGTGACCTTGCAACTCCTGCTGTAAACCAGAATATAGAAACTGCGGCGCCGCGCCCGGCTCCAATTGCACTCGCCTGCCATTACAATTATCTTCTGTCATGACCCCCTTCGAACAAATCGTCGATCGCGAACGCCGTTTCCTCCTGCAAACGTACAATCGCTATCCAGTCGTCTTCATGCGTGGCAAAGGGGCCTTCCTGTATGACTTGGAGGGCCGTCGCTATCTCGATTTCGTAGCCGGGCTTGGCGTCAATGCGCTCGGCTATGCCCACCCGCGGATCGTGAAAACCCTGCGCGAGCAGGCAGCAAAACTCATCCACGTCTCCAATCTCTACTACCACGAATATCAAGGCCTTCTGGCTGAAAAGCTATGCAGACTGTCCGGCCTGCAGCGGATTTTCTTCTCCAACAGCGGCACCGAGGCGATCGAAGGCTCAATCAAATTGGCCCGCTTAGCCGGGCACAGGATAGGTGGCGAGACCAAGTGCCAGCTGGTGGCTCTCGAAGGCTCGTACCACGGGCGAACCTTCGGCGCCATGTCGCTCACCGGGCAGGACAAATATCGCAAGGGCTTCGAGCCTTTGCTGGAGGAGGTGAAGTTTGTTCCGCGCAATGACGTGCAGGCCCTGCAGGCTGCCGTGGACGACAACACCGCTGCCATTGTGTTGGAACCAATCTTCGGCGAAGGTGGAATCCACGAGTGCTCGGGCGAATTTCTTAGGGAATGCCGTGCTGCTGCCGACCGCCATCGCGCCGCCCTCATGTTCGACGAGATCCAATGCGGCCTGGGCCGCACCGGCACGATTTTCGCCTTCCAGTCATTTGGCGTGACTCCGGACATCGTCGCCATCGCCAAGCCGATTGCCGCCGGCCTGCCGCTCGGCGCCTTTCTTGCCCGCGAAGAGTTTGCCTCCGCGATTTCGGTTGGTCAGCACGGTACTACCTTCGGTGGCGGTCCGCTCGCCTGCCGCGTGGCTCTGGAATACCTCGCTATCCTGGAAGACGAAAACTTACTGGAGAATGTGTCTCGTGTAGGGGCGTACTTGCAGCAGCAGTTGAAGCAAGTTGCGGAGCGCTATGCTGCGGCGAAAGAAGTTCGCGGCCGAGGCTTGATCCAAGGTCTGCAACTGGACGTCCCCGCCCGTCCCATCGTTGAGCAGGCTCTGGCCCAGGGCGTGCTCTTCAACAGCACGCAGGACACGGTCCTTCGTTTCCTTCCCCCCTTCCTACTGCAAGAAAAGCACGTGGACAAGGGAATCAGGGTGTTGAAGAAGTTATTGGGCAAGAAGCGCCGCAGTGCCGAGGCGGCTTCGCTCAGTGCGGCTCCTTTGCCGTGAGACCAAAACGCAAAGGGCGAAATTGAGTCAAACCCGGAGAAATCTAGCTCAAATTCCGAAGCAGTGAAATTCGTTAGCCCAGCGCGTGAGCGCTGGGGAACACGCGACATCTGGAACGAGTCCCGGAAGGGACGACCACAAAAATAGGGGAGCCGAAGCTCCCCTGCACAGAAGCGACAGAGGCGATATCAGTTAGTAAGACTCTTCGCGTCACCCAAAAGTTGTCCGCGCGAAAAAGAAATGCCCAATTTGCAATCGCTCCCGAAGGGTGTTCCCCAGATCGAAGAATGCTGGGTAACCATCGACGGCGCGCGCCTGCGTTATCAGCGTGCCGGTTCTGGTCCGCCGCTGATCTTGGTGCACGGACTCTTCGGCTATTCCTTTTCCTGGCGCCTCAATATCCCGGTCCTGGCACAACACGCCACGGTATACGCCACTGACATGCTGGGGGCTGGTTTCTCCGACCGTTGTCCCGGCATGGACTGCACTTTTCGCGGTTCCGCCACCCGCTTGCTGCGCTTCGTCGAACAGATGGGCATCTCCTCTTTCGACCTGCTGGGCACCTCGCACGGAGGCGCCATCAGCATGTTAGCTGCCGCTATCGCCAACCAATCACATCCGACTGTACGCCGGCTGATTCTGGTCGATCCCGTGAACCCTTATTCAGCCCATGGCCGCTTCCTTGCGCCATTCCTGGGCGGGCGTGTTGTGTCGCTTTTGTTTTGTCGCTTATTCCCGCGCGTGACCTTCACGCATGGTTATGTGCTGCGCCGTCTTTACGGCGACCCAGGGCGCATTTCGCCGGGAACGCTGGAAGGCTATTCAAAACCGTTCGCGATTCCCGGCAGCCTCGAATACGGCGTCGATATCGCCCGTACCTGGCTGCACAGTCTGGACGACCTTGAGTCCGCTCTTCCCGAGATCGCCGACATTCCTACGCTGTTAATCTGGGGCAGCAAGGACGTTGCCGTGGACCCTGCGTCCGCCCACGTTCTGCAGCGTCATTTCCACAACGCTCGGCTGGTAATGCTCGACGGCGTGGGCCACATGCCATACGAGGAAGCGCCGGACGACTTCAATCGCGCCGTGATTGACTTTCTAGCGGCCACCCCCTGCCAACGTAACCCTTGAGGTATCCTGCTGAACGAACGGCATGGCCCAGCACATTCTCGACCTCCTGCGCAGCTATCTGGCTCATTATGGTTACTGGGCAGTGGCGGTGGCCTTGCTGCTGGAAAACGCCGGCCTGCCTGTGCCGGGAGAGACCATCCTGCTGCTCGCCAGTTTTGTGGCGTACTCCGAGCATCGTCTTCGTCTGCCGTACATCATCGTGACAGGAACACTGGCAGCCACGATAGGGGACAACATCGGCTTTGCCATCGGCCATTACGGCGGACGCCCTCTGCTGACGCGCTACTTGAGAACTCTGCACATCTCGCCGCACGCGCTTCATGCGGGCGAGCAGATCTTCCAGAAATACGGCCCGCTCACAGTGTTCTTCGCCCGCTTTGTCGCCGGTCTGAGAGTGATCGCTGGCCCGCTCGCCGGCGTCTTGCGCATGTCCTGGAAGAAATTCGTGGTCTTCAATTTTCTGGGGGCAGTTCTGTGGGTTATGGTGATTTCCACGGTCGGCTATCTTTTCGGCCGCCACTGGGACACATTTCTCCGCACATTCAAACGGGTGGACATCGCCATCGCCGTGCTGGTGGCACTAGTGATCTTCTTCTTCTGGCGCCGGTACAAGAAAACAATACGGGACGGGGAATGATGGTCGCGCGTCACATCCAACTCGCCCGTCGCCCATTAGCATAGCTTCATGAAGACTCGCGCCAAGCGGATCCTGCTTCTGATGGTCGGCTGGGGCTTCATCCTGCTGGGAATTGCGGGCCTGTTTCTGCCCATCCTGCAGGGGATACTGTTTCTCCTGATCGGCCTGATTATTCTCTCGTCGGAATACGCCTGGGCGCACCATCTACTGGGAAAGCTGCGCGCCAAGTTCCCGGCCATTAGCCGCAAAGCCGACGAAGCTGCCGAAAAAGCATCTGCCTGGATGCGGCGCCTCTCTGGTCAACGGCCGTAACTTTCTTCCGCCGTCGCGGCGGTGTTACTCTCGCCTGAGTAGTCCTTATGCCTAACGCGATCTCCAAGAAGGGCCTTACCCAGTTCCTCCACCAGCATGTCTCTGACGTCTGGATGCGCTTCCTGCTGGCGATGGTCGGATTGGTGCTGGCCTTCGCCGCCGCCCTGTTTTCGACCGTTTCCCGCGAGTCCGGCGACATGTGGGCTACCTTCATCCTGGCTTCGGCAGCGCTCGTACTGGCGGCCATTGTCGGTCTGACCACGGTTCCTTACCTGGCGCGCCGGGTGGCGCTGGCTCGGGTGCGCGACGTGATCGATTACGACGTAACCCGCGCGGGCGTAATTTACATTCTCACTGCCATCGTGATCGGCATTGCTGCCCTGAATACCGGGAACAACTTGCTCTACATTGTGGTGGCCGCGATGCTGGCTTCAATCCTGGTATCCGGTTACGCCTCAGCCATGATCCTGCGCGAGCTCGAACTCGACGTGCGTCTTCCCGAGCACGTCTTCGCGGGACGCCAGGTTTGCGGTCGCACTGTGGTGCGCAACCTGCGGAAGTGGCTGCCGTCGTTCTCCATCAGCGTGGTCCCGCCCAGGAAGCGCAAGGCGACGAAGGTCTGGCGCTGGGAGCACACGACCTTTGCTTTTCCCAGCGCCCAGCGCCAGTGGTTCCGCGTGCCCGACCGCTCCTTGCGCCGGATCGATCCAGGCCCGGTGCTTCCGGTCATTTTCGAAGGCTCAGTCTATTTCCCCTACATCGCTCCGCAATGCGAACAAAGCGCAGACCTCACCCTGCGCTTCGATCGCCGTGGACGTTACCAACAAGAAAGCTTCGGCATGGCCACGCGCTTCCCGTTCTCGTTTCTGACCAAGACGCGCCGGGTGCCGCTCGCGCGGGAACTGATCGTGTATCCCTCGGTCGAGCCAACCGACGAGTTCTTCGAAGTCCTGCCGCTGATAACCGGGGAGTTCCAGACCTTCGTGCGGGGGCGTGGCTACGATTTGTACCGCATCCGCGAATACATGCCGGAAGATTCAGCACGCCATGTGGACTGGAAAGCCACGGCGAAATCCGGCTCGCCCAAAGTCCGCGAATTCACCCGCGAGGACGAACGCAAGGTGCGCATAGTGTTCGACAACCCGAATCCTGGCGCCGTGACTGCCGACACTTACGAGAAAGCCGTTGCCCTAGCTGCCTCGCTGGCCTGGCACTTCACCGCGGAAGACGCGGACACCTCGTTCGCGGTCCAAGGTTACAGCGGAGCGCCGGAGCTGTACCAATTCCTCGCCTACCTGGCCGTAATCGAGCCGATGCCGGGCAAATCGGTGATCGACGACCTGCGTGTTTCCGACGACTACAACATTATCCTGACCACACGCCCGCGTGGAACCATGCCGACGGCGCTTTGGTCGTGCTCGTACTTTGTGTTCATCGAGGACCGTGAGTGAGCTCTGAGTCTGCAAGTTGCCCAGTTAGGTGTCGTATCCCTTAAATGTCGTCATCCTGGGGGACCGTCAGGTCCCGAAGAGCCTGCCCTGATCCGAGCGTAGCGAGGGGCAGTCGAAGGGATCTTGCGTGCGGTATTCTGTCCCTTATTCCAGAGATTCCCATCTTGTGCAGCAATACGGGGCAGGATAGCATCTGAATGGACAGACGTGCTCTCCCCGCAAGTGCAAAATTCTAACGAAGCGAGGCCCCATGTACCGCACCTCTAGCCTGTTTTTGGCGATCACCTTTGTGCTGGCCAGCTGTCTGGCCGGGTCAGCCGCCGCGCCTCCCGATGTTCCAGCCGGAACCGACGTGCACGTGAGAATCATCGACACCCTGACCAGCGCCAAGGCCAAGGTGGGCGACATCTTCCACGGGACGCTGGAGGAGCCCATCGTAGTCGGCGGCAAACAGCTGTTTCCCAAGGGAGCCGACGTCACCGGAACGGTGGTGGCCGTGCACGAGTCCGGCCGCGTGACCGATCCCGGAGAGCTCAGCCTGGTGCTGAATACCATCAGCTCCGGTAAGACGGCATCATCCGTGACCGTCCAGCCATTGCTGATTAAAGGGGAGTCCCACGCTAAGAGCAACGTTACCAAGATCGGCGGAGGAGCCGCCCTGGGCGCCATCATTGGCGGGATTGCCGGGGGCGGCAAGGGTGCTGCCATTGGAGCCGGCGTAGGCGGAGCGGCAGGCACCGCCGGAGCGGCAGCCACCGGCAAGCGCGAAGCAGTCGTGGAATCAGAAGCCATTCTGAAATTTGTGACCACCGAGACCTCCTCCGCGGTTCCACTAGCGCAAACGAACACCACGCCGGAAGCCCCGCCTCTTGAGAAGACTCCGAGCGCGAAGGAGCCGGAGCGTGAGCAACAGCGCGCCGGCGACACCTTTGGCAACGCTGTTCTGTTCACCGCGCGCGACCGGCGTGTAATCCGCAACTGCTTGAACGCGCACGCCTCCGAGTTTCCCGAAGGCACGCTGGAGCGTCCCGAGCTGCCGTCCGGATCGGATCGCCAGGTGCGCGTTGGCGGCACCCTTCCCAACGATGTGGAGACGAGAGCACAAGCTCTCCCCCTCGCCTGCGAAGAGCAGTTGCCGCACCTGCCAACCAATCAAGAGCGCGTGGTCTACAGCGGCCGCGTCCTATTGGTGGACGACAACGGCCACGTCCTCGACATGTTTGAGTTGAATGAAAACCGCTAGTCGCGGCCACGGATCGGGGCGGATTCGCGCGGAATCTTTGCGGCCTGAGCTCCTGGGACGAATCAAGGATATGGCCCTCCCCCCAACCGGTCCTTTAGAATCAGATATTTACCAACTAAGCAAGCAGTTAAGGCGGAACGCGCGGGTGCCAGATCTGGACGGCGCACAACCCAGCCGAAGGACCTTCCCAATCTGGGAGGCCGACTCCACAAATTAGCCCTCTGTCACTGCAGCGAGCTAGCTAACCTCGTTATAGTAAAAACCAAAGATGGTGTGACTGCCGGTCATACACGAGGCGGGCCGGCAGGGTCAGCACCACACAGTTCCCAACGCGCACCCCAGGGCGATATCCGGACAGGTCACAACAGCCTCAACCGTGAGCGTCGGAGTGCAACATGGCGGACGACCCCAAAGACTGGCTAGAAGTGTACGAGTCGGTGCGGCAGGAAACGGATCCTGGCAAGCGGCTGGAGATCTGCCGGAAGGCCCGTCGAGCTGTGCAAGACCGGCTGCTGGGGCCTGGTGGGGATGCTGCGGAGCGGGAAGCACTCGAGGATGCTTTGCGCAATATCTGGGTGCTCGAGCAGGGAATCATGAAATCGGAGATTTAGTCGTGCCCTTCGGTCCCACCGCCAATAATAGGAAGTCGAAGACGGCGCCGCGGTGTCACATATGGTCGAGTCGCAATATGACGACATCACGGGTCTTAACCGTCGTAATGACAAGAGCCACAGCCGAGGCGTCATCAGGGTCGTCGAATTTTAAAGTGGCGGGGATCATGCTTTGTGGCTCACCGTTCTCAAAGGATTTGATGACCGACTTGCGGATTGCGCACCCGGAGCAAGGGATCGCCCTGCCACAGCCCTCGAGCAGGCGTGCATGGGAACACTCGAAAACTTCGCCAGGAAGCCTGCGGTGAAGTTGTGCGGGTGTCTTGCCAAGAGCTTCGCAGGCTTTGCGGTTGGCGGTCAGGATCTCAAAGCTGTTATCGATGACAAGGATGGGAATAGGAATGCTTTCCAGATATTCCTGAAACGCTATCCCGTTGTGGGCCAAGAAATTATCGCGGCAGGACAGACAGATGCCATGGCTAACCCGGTGGTCGGGATTCCCGTCTGACTCCGATTTTGCGATCCCTGAGCCACACCACGCACAGGCCGAGTTCATTGAGCGCGTTCCTCGCAACTGGAGCTTAGGGTCTCGCGGAGAAGTCATCTATGACTGAAGTCACAGTTTGCTGTGACCTTCGTCGCAAGTAGCCCAAATTCAGACCTCCTGACCTCATGGAATTCAGGGTGAGCCGATTTTAAAGAGCAGGGTCAAGTCGGTACCTGGAAAAACCGTTTGCGTCTCATTGAGCGCCGAGCAGAGTTTTTCGAGAACTTGATCGTGAGCTGATTGCGCCAAGTGGTGAATTCGAACGGTCAAGGTTTTCGCATTCAGGTCCGGCAGAAGATCACTTTCGGTGTCGAAGATCTGCCGGACCAGAGTACGCGCATCGTCAGAACGCATCAGGTGTTCCCGGAGCAAAGAAACCAAACTGGTCTCGGCTCGATAAGCGATCATTTTGATGGTGTCGATGAAGTGCTTGCGCTCGGTGCGCAGGCGCGTGAAGCGTTCTTCTTGGGGTAGAGATTGCATCGGAATATGATGCGCGGTCTGCTTGCGCTGGTGTTTGAGATTATCGATCTCCACCTCCAGCTGCTGAACTTCTTCCTGTAGTTGTCCCTTGCGTTGTTCGTAGCTCTGCACTTCCTGTTCCGAAAGACCCTCGGATAAGGCCACGGCGCCGAATTCTGCCCTCGCACGATAGCGTTGTCCG
>DASQIH010000152.1:0-8150 GCA_035631655.1 Terriglobales bacterium | reverse complement strand
CTCTGGCCTGCCTACAGAGCACGCACCTAGCCCCACACGCCGAGGCAGATGAGGTCTTACCAGAATCCGTCCCTCGCTTCCTCTAGCACCCGCCTAGGCCGCTCTCGGCCGCGTTCCCATCCACAGTGTCTGAATTGCAGGAAATCCTTAGCGGCAGTCGTTTTTTCTTGACAATCTGCGTATAATGTGGTGGTCCGCTTATCAGACAACTTGGGAGCTGGCGGATGCCAGCGACTCTAGAATCCGACTTTCAGGCGATCCGAAGGAACAAGGTCTACGAAGAGGTCGCCCAGCAGATCGAACGCCTGATTCTGAAAAAGCTAAAACCTGGCGACAAACTTCCTGCGGAACGGGAACTGGCGAAGATGTTGAGAGTCAGCCGCGGTTCCATACGGGACGCTATTCGAAGCTTGGAGCTGGTGGGCCGTGTGGAACCTCGTCAAGGCGTGGGGACCGTAGTTCGCGAAATCTCGGCCGATGTGCCGGTCAATCCTCTGGCAAACGTGCTGGTGTACAAGAGGCAACTGGTGAGCGAACTCCTGGATTTTCGCAAGATGCTCGAGCCGCAGCTGGCGGCGCGCGCAGCGACGCGCGCTTCCGCCGAAGAAATGGCTGAGATGGAAGAGATTTTGCGTCGGCAAGGCGAGAAGCTGAGCCGGGGAGAGTTGGCCATCGAGGAAGACTCTGAATTCCATTACAGCGTGGCGATGGCGTCCGACAACAGGGTTGTGTTGAAGTTGCTGGACGTTCTCATGGACCTGCTGCGCAAGACGCGCGAACGCTCGTTGCAAGTGGAAGGGCGCCCGCAGAAATCGCTTGCGGGTCACCGGGAGATCCTTGCTGCCATTGAGCAGCGCGATGCCGAAGCCGCGGAGGCTGCCATGCGGCGGCACATACAAGACGTCGAGGAGATCGTACTCAACAAGCTCTAAAAGGAACGGAGGTTTCCCAATGGGCCGGCTATTCGCGATCGAGATTATTTATCGAGGAATCTTCCAAAAAACCCTAGCCAAAAACATTAGCCGCGCGATTGTGCTGGCGGCGCACGAGGATGGCAAGCCAGGCATTTCGTTCGGGCGATACGGCGACAGCCCGGAGCGCAACGGTATCCCTGCCAAAAACTTTGCCATTGTGGGCACCGACGATGAGACGCTCGAGCAGGGTATGGCCAAGTACGAACCCAAGGAGGTCGATATCACCATCGCCGTCGACGACACGCTGTGCAAGGGCGTGGAGTCATGGGCGTGGTATGGGCTGCAACCGGTCAATCGACTGCTGAAACCCGGCGGCACCTTGATCGTGACCTCTCGCGAACAGCCGGAAGCGCTCATCGAAATGGCTCACCGCAAGGAGTACCCCTACCAATTGGCAGTTGTAAAGGCCATTCCTAGCTTTTCGGGTTTGTGGGTGTATAAGGACGACCACACAGACGTCCGTATTCTCGGCGCTATTACCCGGATCCTACCCGAGCTGTTCAGCCTCGAGTCGGTCCAAAAAACCATCATGGCCGAGTGGAAGGATCCGCTCAAGGCCACATCTGCAGCGCGGTCCTACGAACGAACCACCAGCATCACCGTGCAGCCCAGCCAGGGCAATCCCGAAACACCCTACAAGTTCGAACTGCCGAAGTGGTTTGAAATGGGAGAGGGTGTCGCCATCCCAAGCATTCCCGCAGGCCGCAGCTTTGAGGACCCCGCAACGCATGCAGTAGGCGGCTTCCGACCTGCGCGCAATCCGACATTCAAGAAGTTCACTACCCGCAGCATGCGGCCGGTCGTAAACTTCGATACCTGTATCAAGTGCACCCTTTGCTGGTTGCAGTGCCCGGACTCGTGTTTCGACGTCACTCCGGATGGCTTGTATGACGCCAACATGCAGGCCTGCTGCGGGTGCGGCGTTTGCGAGGCGGTCTGCCCCGTCAAAGATTGCGTCACTATGGTGAATGAGACGGAATTCCGCGATAACGCCAGCCAGTGGGAGATGTGGAAGAAGGACAAAGAGGGTTACAAGACTTGGCTCCAAGAGAAGATCAAGTCGCATCCGGAACGTTCCCACGGTTTCCGCTATCGTGGGCAATACCAAGAGCAGGTCCCAGAGATGCTGGAAATCGCTCGCGAAGGCTAGGCTTGAGCCAGGAGGAGAGTTGTCATGGCGCAAATGGTAGCGGCTGTTGAGGAACAGCAGCAGACCGAAAAAACTGCACTAATTACCGGCAGTGAAGCAATTGCGGTCGCGTGTAAGCTGGCCGATGTCGATGTAATTACTGCTTATCCAATTCGCCCCTACGATACCGTCATGCAGTACGTGGCCAAGCTGGTGTCCAACGGTGAACTGGACTGCGAATACATCGTGGCGGAAGGTGAACACTCGCAATTTGAAATCGTGAAGCACGCGTCCGCCTGTGGCGCACGGGTGTTCTGCGGCAGCAGCGGTGTCGGCTGGATGTACGCCATGGAAGCGCTGACCGTTACGCCCGCGTTGCGCATTCCCATGGTGGTCATGGTGGGCAACCGGGCCCTGGACGATCCTGGTGCCTTCGGCGTGGAGCACAACGACGCGCTGGCGGTCCGTGATCTCGGCTGGCAACTGGTCTGGGTGGACAGCGCGCAGGAAGCGCTGGACACTGCCCTGATCGCCTATCGAGTAGCGGAAGATCGCCGCATTTTCCTGCCATGCGCGATCAGCTGCGACGGCGCTTTCCTGACCCACTCGCAGGCGCTGGTGAAAATCCCATCGCAAGAAAAAGTGAACGCCTTCCTGCCGCGTTACAACCGCGCTGACCTGCTACTCCATCCCGACAATCCCATCACCGTGGCCCCGCAAGCCAATGAAGACTGGGTGATGGAAATGCGGCGCCAGAACTTTGCGGCCATGGAACGGACCAATAGGGTCATCCGCGAAGCCTACGCCGACTTCGAGCGGATCTTTGGCCGGTTATACGGTAATCCGTTCTTCGAAGAATACATGACCGAAGATGCCGACATCGTGTTAATGGGCATGGGAACTCTATCGACCCCGGTGAAAGTGGCCATCCGGCAAATGCGCAAGGAAGGTAAGAAGGTGGGTTTTGTGCGCATGCGCTGGTTCCGGCCGTTTGCTGCCGAGGATTTGGCCAAAACGCTGAGCCGGTTCGAGGCGGTGGGAGTGGTCGACCGTGATTACTCGTTCGGCTCGCCGTACATGAGCGGCGTGCTCGCCACTGAGGTTCGCAGCGCGCTGTACTCGTCGCCCGGCAAGAAGCCGCCGGTGTTGGACTTCATCTGCGGTCTCGGCGGGCGCGAGGTAACGGTGCCGGATGTGGAAAGAATATCGGACTCTGTCTACCAGGCTGCGGATGGGAAATCGCAACCATTGACGCAGTGGATCGGGCTGCGGGAGTAATCCGTTTTTGCTGATGTGTTTTAACCATCAGAAAGGATGAGGAAAGCAATGGCTACGTATGTGAACATTGAGCCAACCCAGAAATTGGATCCCTTCAAGGCAGTCAAGAAGATCCCATTGGAGGAGTTTTTCACCTCGGGTCACAGGACATGCCAGGGCTGCGAGTCGTCACTGGTGATGAAAACGATGGCCAAGGCTGCCGGCCCCAGGACGATCATACTGGGCAGCACTGGGTGTATGTACGTGGCCAACACCACGTACTACAGCACGTCATGGGTCGTGCCGTGGATGCACACGCAGCTGGGCAGCAGCGGGTCGGCCGCACTGGGGACAGCCGCCGCTCTGAAAGCGCTCATGCGGAAAGGCAAGATCAAGAACGAGCCCATTAATGTGATCGCCTTTTGCGGTGACGGAGGCGGAGCGGATATGGGCGTGGGGGCGATCTCCGCGACTCTCACGCATCCCGACTACAACCTGCTGATCCTGATGTACGACAACGAGTCGTACGCGAATACTGATATTCAGCTCTCCGGGAGCACACCGTGGGGCGCGCACACGACGTTCAGTCCTCCAGGGAAGATGAAGCGAATCATGCACCATCGCTGGAAGAAGAATATGGCGGGCATGATGGCGGCTGGTCATCCCACGTGCAGGTACGTCGCGACCATCTGCATGTCCTACGCTTTGCAAGGAATGAATGCCATACGCAAAGCGCTGTCGATCGGCGGGCCCACCTTCATTCACTCGCTGGATCCGTGCCCCAAGGGTTGGGACTACGATCCTTATCAGTCGCACGAAATGGGCGAGTTGGCGGTGAATACCGGGGTTTGGCCGATGTACGAGGTTGAAGACGGGGTACTGAAGCTGACCGGCAGGACGCAGCAAATCGCCGCAGGCAAGATTAAGCGGCAGCCCGTGCGGAATTACTTACTTAAGCAAGGAAGATTTGCGCATTTCACGAATGACGATATCGATTACTTCCAGAGCAAAGTCGATGAAATGTGGGAGAAGTGGCTAGTTCCCGGTGCGATCCCATTCCGGAGAGAGGTGGAGGCCGACAACCCGCCTGCCTAGAGCACGGGGCGGGGAACGTTAAGTTGCGTCGCGCGCCTCTGCAGAGCAAGGTCGCAGGCAAATAGGGAAGTGGCGATTTGCAAGTTAGCCCTTAACGTCTGACGCACCACCACCGAGGAGGTGTATCTATGGCCGAGTCAGTAGCCGCTGGGGCGATTCACCCATCGCGTATACCCAACCGTTGGATCCAATTGGTCGCTGGCATCGTCGCGATGATGGCCATCGCCAACTTGCAGTACGCCTGGACCCTTTTCACCAAACCCATGCAGTCGCACCTTCATGCCACGCTGACTGCAATCCAGGGGGTCTTCACTTTTTTCATCGCCCTTGAAACCTGGCTCGTCCCCTTCGAAGGATACCTGGTTGACCGGATAGGCCCACGCCTAATGCTGGGGATCGGCGGCATCTTGGTTGGCCTGAGCTGGATTTTTTCAGGTCAAGCCGAAACTTTGCGCAGCTTGTATTTTTGGTACGGAGTAGGCGGAGTTGGCGCCGGCGTCGTCTACGGGGGAACCATCGGAAACGCACTGAAATGGTTTCCGGATCACCGCGGGCTAACCGTCGGCCTGACGGCGGGCGCCTACGGTATCGGCACAGCGCTAACCGTGGCGCCGATTGACAAAATGATCAAGGCTGCCGGCTACCAGCACACTCTGGTCGTTTGGGGAATTATCCAGGGGGTCGTCGTGTTGTTTGCTGCCTTGTTCCTGGCCAGGCCACCAGTGGGTTGGGCTCCCGCCGGCTGGAAGGAAAAGGAAGCCAAGGTCAGGGAAAAAGTGCGCAGTTCCGCCGTGGACTTGACACCCTTGCAGATACTGAGGCAACCCTCCTTCTATGTTATCTACCTGATGATGACCATGTTGTCCTTCGGCGGCCTGGTGGTTACGGCGCAGCTCAACCCCATGGCCGTCTCCTACCACGTTGACAAGGTCGTCGTCGCCTTTGGCATGACCACTCTGGTGCTGGCGATCTCCGTGGATCGGATCCTGAACGGGCTGACACGGCCGTTCTGGGGATGGGTTTCGGACCACATCGGACGGGAAAACACCATGTTCATCGCCTTCACTCTGGAGGCGATCGCGGTGTTTGCGCTGCTTCAACTGATCAGCCATCCCGTTTGGTTTATCGCGTTGTCGGGTTTGTGCTTCTTCGCCTGGGGCGAGATCTTTTCGCTGTTCCCCTCCATCACCGGTGACCTGTTCGGAAAGAAATGGGCCACCACAAACTACGGCATCGTCTACACCGCCAAGGGAGCAGGCGCGTTTTTTGCTGGTGTCGGTGCCGCCTGGTTGTTCGAAAAGACCGGTTCCTGGACGAAGGTCTTCTGGGCGATGATTGCCTGTGACCTTCTCGCCGCGTTCTTGGCTTTGTTCTGGCTGAAACCCGTGGCGGCTCGCACCATCGCTCGCTCGGAGGCGATGGCCTTGCAGGCCGGCTTGGCTAAGCCCGCCGGGGTGCGAGGAGTAGCGTAGAAACGTTACTGCCAGCGGCAACAAGACATTACAGGCTCCCTTTCCAAGAAGAAGGGAGCCTTTTAAGTTAATCCAGAACGGATCCAGCAGGCGTTGCTGGCGTGCGGGGTATAACAAAGTCAGAGAGAAATCCTTTGTGAATTACCCCTTCTCACCAACAGATTCGAGCCAACAGGCAGCGCTCAAAGGAGATTGGGAATGAAAAGTCGCCTCGTCGGAATCTGTGACAAAACCGTTTCCTTTCAGCCCACAGCAATACGCCGGGACCAAGTGAACGGCCCGCATTAACTTGAGATGTGCCAGAACCAGGGCTCGACGAAGAAGGAGCAACTGGAGTTCAACGATGATGAACGGACTGAAGAAGCTCGAAGATGGGGTTCGACGTGGTTCAATGTCTCAGTTCACTCACACCGATTCGGAGGCAGAGAATTCCGCTTCGGGAGCGCGGAAGTCGGGCACGTGCATACTGGCGGGATCGTTGACATTCCCTTTCCGCGCTCAGTTCGCGATGCACTCTTGGCAGAAGGTCTCGCTGAAGAACATCGTTGGGTTCCGAACTCAGGCTGGATCACTTTTCACGTTCGGAGCGCACCTTCGCCCTGCTGATTGTAGCGGTGGCCAGCTGCCCCCGACAACAGCACCTCCCTCCGCACCCTCTGCAGGGGACTGCGTGATCTCAGCCGCGCGGCTAAGACTGCTCGATTGCTGGACGGTAGTTTACCGAAGCCGCTCGATGCGAACTGCACGCCACTAGCCACCCGCCGCGAGGCTATTAGTCGCAGAAGATCAGGTCAGAGTGGCGGTTTAGGAGGCATGCCGAGTGGGCTCAACGGACTCAGGAGTGGTAGACTTATAATTGTTTTCTAACCTTCGGATCTCGAACCGAACGCATTTCTTTTCCCGGGTTCGTGGGTCATGGTAACGGCGGCTGCCTTTCGCTGCGAAATCACAGAAGCTGAATCTCTGTTTTTGCGTTTTCAGAGCCTCGTGATCTGGATTGCCGCTTCACTCCTGCTGAGTTCCCTGCCGGTGGTATGTGCGCGGGCACAGGACGCGCTCGACCCAACTGCCAAGCTGAAGATGGAGGCACAGCCAGTTGCGGCCTCGTCTGATCGCGAGCAAAGTGTCGCCATAAAGAGGAAGAGGAATAAGAGCGCCGCCAAATATGACGTGGGCCGCATCGGTCGGCGTGGCATTGGCGGCGGCATCAATTCGTACTCTCTAGAAGACGAGTGCGAACTTGGCCATGAACTGGCACAAGATATCGAGATGCAAACGCGGTTGATCACCGATCCGGTGATCGCTGAGTATGTGAACCGCCTCGGCCAAAGGATCGTCCAGAATTCTGATGCTCAGGTGCCCTTCACCATCAAGGTGATCGAGTCCGACGAGATTAATGCCTTTGCTTTGCCAGGCGGATATCTCTACGTAGACACTGGATTGATTAGGGCGTCCGACAGCGAGGCGGAATTAGCTGGCCTGATGGCACACGAGGTCGCGCACGTGGCCGCGCGCCACGCCACCCGAGCAGAAACGCGAATGCAGCTCTGGAATGTTTTATCGATCGCCTTGATGTACTTTGGTGGTCCCGCCGCTGCCGCTATGCGCGGGGCAGTTGGGATAGCAGCCCCGGCGTCATTCCTCAAGTTTAGCCGGGATGCGGAGCGTGAGGCGGACCTGCTGGGATTGGAGTATGAGTACGCCAGTGGTTACGATCCCCAGGCATTCGTCCAGTTCTTCGAGAAGCTGCACACCAAAGAAAAACAAAGACAGAATTTCGTCGCCAAAGCTTTCGCCAGTCATCCCATGACCGAAGACCGCATCAGACGGGCTCAGCAAGAGATCGCGTCTCTGCTGCCGGCCAAAGACGAATACATCGTTGATACCAGCGAATTCCAGGAAGTGAAGTCAAGACTCGCCAACCTTATGCACGAAGGGCGCACATCCGAGGATGGACGTCCCGTTCTGCACCGTCGCGGCCCGGAGGATGTCAGCTCCGATGATGAAACTGGGCCAACGCTCCACAGAAAGACCGACTAAGGTGAGAATGCCGTTCCACCAGGATTCCGTGTTCAAGCGCCGGCAGCGGCAGAAATTTATCCGGGAAATCTGGACGGAGCGGATCACACCGGAGGAGCTGCTGAAGGATTTTGCGTGAGATTTAAGGGGAAAAGGCGAGCGGAGCAAGTCAAGATCTCTCACGGGGGGATGTCATGACTCAGT
>DASQIH010000151.1:0-6902 GCA_035631655.1 Terriglobales bacterium | reverse complement strand
GTCAGGCCGGGGGACAGGTAGCGGCCGTGACCGTCGATGACCATAGTGTCACTCGTCTGCGAAGATGCGGCGCTCGGATCACCGACCCGTACAATGCGATCATCCTCAACAACGACGCTCTGATTGGAAGTGACGGCACCGCTGGCCGGGTCAATGATGTGCACGTTTTTAAAAACTATTCGCCCGTGAGGTGCGGCTTTGTGAAGTGATTGCAGCAATCCTGCCACGGCGATCTCTTGCTGAACCTTGTGCAGAGCTGTTTGCAGCTCAGTAGGCGTTGTTGCCGGCGAATTCGGGGTAGGATTCTGAGCAAAGCCGCTCGCGCAACTCGCAAAGAGTGCCAGTCCTATAAGCAAGCAGAGTCGATCAACGCTCAGCCTTAGTTTAGTCATCAATCTCATGGCGCAGCCCTGCAGGTCATTGGTTTGTACTCAGACCGGCGACCTTGCAGAATAGACGGTTTGAGCTTCGCAATGTTAGCCAGTGCGAAGTATTGCGAGACTGGCAAAGCCTTGCATCAAGATTCCCTAGTGCCCGATTTGTGCCGTGAGAGATTCGAGCTGGAATCACAAAACGAGCCAGTTCGTAGTTTGTCGGCAACTCTTACGTTGGGGTTACTTCAGGGTGGCCCGTGATCCACGAGTTCCTGAGATCGAATTACACAAGCCGACTTATCCATTACTGATTCTCGTGCTTGGCACCGCCAAATTCAGGGGCTCGCAGGGTCAGGCCAGCTATGATGTGATGGCGGAATTCTCGAAATGGCTGGAGGCAGGCGAGGAGAGCATCTTCTCCTTGGAAACAGAGAAAAACCTGCCAGGTGCATCCTACGAACTGCCTGAAGCCACGGCCAGAACTAAGAAATTCCCAGAAATAAAAATTTTCCCGACGGCTTGTAGAATTCCGATCTGGCCGTTCGTCGTTGTAGTGAAGGCCGGGCAGAGAACCCCGCCTGAAGGACTATTACAGGAGAAGATATGCCGCAATATCTGGTAGCAATTCAACACCCCAACAACTACGACCCGTCTCTGGAAGGCGAAGCGATGATTCGCGATATCGGCGCGCTCAACGAAGAGATGGATGCCGCCGGCGCCAGGTTCTTTGCTGGCGGCCTGGAACCGGCAGCCAAGGCGAAATCATTGCGTAAGCAGCCTGGTGAAGAGGTGGTCATCACCGACGGGCCGTACCTTGAGGCCAAGGAGCACGTGGGCGGCTTCTGGATCCTCCAGTGCGCCGACATGGACGAAGCGCTGGCCTGGGGACGCAAAGCCGTCGTCGCCTGCCGGGTTCCTGTCGAGGTGCGAGCGTTCCTCAAAATGCGGCCGAATAGAAAATCACTTAGCCACGGAGACTCGCAATGAGAAAGCTCAAAATTTTCGAACACATCTCGCTGGACGGCGTAATCCAGGTTCGCGGCTCGGGCGAAGACGGCGATTACCCCTACGGCGACTGGACAGCACCCTATCGCAGCCCCGCTGGCAGAGATGCAGTCCTCGCGGCGCATGGCGAGAGCTTCGATCTGCTGCTTGGCCGGCGCACCTACGATCTCTGGTCGGGCTTCTGGCCGAAGGCGCCGAGCAGTCCTATGTCTGACGCCCTCAACGCCGCGACGAAATACATCGCGACCCACCGGCCGGAAAGCCTTGAATGGGGCCCGTTCGAGGGCCTTGGGCCGGACATCGTCGAGGACATTCGCCGCATCAAGTCGCACAACGGCCCTGACCTGATCCTCTGGGGCAGTTCAACGCTGACATCGACGCTGCTCGAACACGGCCTTGCGGATGAGGTCCTGCTGCTCGTCTATCCAGTCCTGTTGGGCAAAGGAAAGCGCTTCTTTGCAGACGGGACCCCGCCGCGCGCATTCGAGCTCGCCAGCACGAAAGCTTTGTCCTCAGGCATCGTTATCAATGCCTACAAGGCCGCTGGGCCTTTGAAGAACCAACCATAAGGAGCAACTCAATGCGTTTCATGATGATGGTGATCCCGGAAGGCTATGAATTGGCCGCGCCCGATGCCGTTCCTAGCGCGAAAGCCGTGGCGAAGATGATGGAGTACAACAAGGCCCTGCAGAAGGCGGGCGTCCTGCTCGCGCTCGACGGCCTGTTTCCTCCCTCGACCGGAGCACGTATCTCGTACGCAGACGGCAAACCGACCGTGACAGACGGCCCATTTGCCGAGACGAAAGAAGTCATCGGTGGCTATTGGATCATCCAGGTCCGCTCGCGCGAAGAGGCCATTGAATGGGCCAAGCGTGCTCCGATGTCCAACAACGAGGTGATCGAAGTTCGCCAGATTCACGAGATGCCCGACTTCCCCGAGGACGTTCAAAAAGCGGCCGAAGGCTTCGAGCACCGGAACGGCGTAGCCTAGGTTGCATGAGCGATGTAGCTAAGACAATTGAGGCCGTGTGGAAGATCGAGTCCACACGCCTCATCGCCGCGATTGCTCGCGTCACCCACGACATCGGCATCGCCGAGGAGCTGGCGCAGGATGCGCTCGTGACTGCCCTCGAAGTTTGGTCCGAGGAAGGCATCCCGGACAATCCCGGGGCATGGCTGATGAAGGCGGCGAAGCGGCGCGCGATCGATTCGTTGCGGCGCGGCCGCATGCTCGTACAAAAGCATGAAGAGATTGCCCGCGAGCTGGAGTGGCAACAGCAGCAGTTGGCCGACGCACTGGAGCACTCCTTGGACCAGGTGATCGATGATGACATCCTCCGGCTCATCTTCACCGCGTGCCATCCGGTACTCACGGTCGAGGCCCGCATCGCGCTCACATTGCGTCTCATCGGTGGCCTCACCACGGCGGAGATCGCGCGTGCGTTTCTTGTGCCGGAAAAGACGCTGGGCCAGCGGATCTCTCGCGCCAAGAAGACCCTCTCGGAGGCACACGTTCCCTTTGAGACGCCGAGTGGGGACGAGTTGCGTCGCAGGGTTGAGTCCGTGCTCATGGTGGTCTACCTGATTTCCAATGAGGGCTACACCGCGACCTCGGGCGATGAATGGATGCGGGCGGCTCTCTCTGAAGAGGCGCTGCGCCTAGGGCGCATGCTGGGGCAACTTCTCCCCGGCGAATCGGAAGTTCATGCACTTGTGGCATTGATGGAGTTGCAGGCATCGCGCAACGCAGCGCGCCGGGGCAAAAACGGCGAGCCCGTCTTATTGCCGAATCAGGACCGCTCCTTGTGGGACTACGCGCAGATCCAGCGAGGAATGACCGCGCTCGAACAAGCGCAAAGACTAGGCGGTGGCGCGAAACCCTACGCGTTGCAGGCGGCCATTGCCGCATGTCACATGCGCGCCCGCACCGCCGAAGAGACAGACTGGGACCGCATCGTTCTTCTCTACGACGCCTTGCTGCAAATCAATCCATCTCCAATCGTGGCACTCAATCGCGCAGTCGCCATCAGCATGGTCCGAGGCCCAGCCGCAGGACTCGACGCAGTCGACGCAGCCGCCACCCTCGCCGGTGACTCCGCGCTGGCTGGCTACCATCTGCTTCCCAGTGTTCGTGGAGACCTGCTGATGAAGATCGGTAGGTTCGCCGAGGCGCGTGAGGAAATCCAGCGCGCGATCGCAATGACGAAAAATCTGCGGGAACAGGAATTGCTGACGGAAAAGTTGAAGCAGATTGAGAAGGCGGCCTTATCAGCTTAGGTGCGAATCGGTCCCGTGAAACGCGCTTGTCGCCATCAACTCCCCGATCGTCGGCAACCCTTACCTAATCTGGTTAAGTGAGAGTTGCCCGTGATCCGGAAATAAAGAGCTGAGGACTTAGGTTTCCCCAATTCAGTGAGTCCAGCGAGTCTCTGTCAGTCTCTGTGCATTGCTCAAATTATTCCCCTCGCGGTATCCTCATCCACCCGTGGAGGGTCTATGCTTAGATCTTTTGCTCGCACATTTGCTTCGTCCGGGATCTTTCTGTTATTCCCACTGTTCGTCCAGGCACAGGCTTTGTCTTTTTCTGTCGGCACTGCGACTGCCGCTCCGGGGCAAAAATCAACGGGCTATTTGGAAGTCCCCGCTGGCGTCGACGCTGCTACCAATATTCCCGTCATCGTCATCAACGGCGAAAAGCGTGGCCCTGTCCTAGCTCTGGTCTCTGGCGCCCACGGTACTGAATACACGTCCATCATCGCGCTTGAAAAACTCATCAACCTACTTGATCCCTCTCAAATCGCCGGCACCGTTATCCTTGTCCCCCTCGTCAACATTCAATCCTTCGAACAAAAGGTTCCCCATGTTAACCCTATCGATAGCAAGAGCATGAACCGCTTCTACCCTGGGAAAGCCGATGGGACGCAAACTGAACGTGCGTCCTTTCTTATCACCAAACAAGTCGTCGATCGATGTGATTATCTTATCGACTACCACGGCGGCGATCTCGACGAGAGCCTTCGCCCCTACGCGTACTGGGCACCTACTGGCAAAGAGACCCAAGACCGTATATCCAAAGAGATGGTCCTCGCCTTTGGACTCGACCACATCATTATTTGGCGCGACCGTCCCACCGACCT
This sequence comes from Terriglobales bacterium, assembly GCA_035631655.1. Classification (GTDB taxonomy): domain Bacteria; phylum Acidobacteriota; class Terriglobia; order Terriglobales; family Acidobacteriaceae; genus Gp1-AA122. The sequence goes on along the minus strand of DASQIH010000151.1, from coordinate 2,386 downwards.
AAGCGCTACTCGCTACCTCGACAACACCTCCGCTGCTCGCGGCAAACCTTCCATCGTTGTCGAAGCTGGCTATGCGGGCATCGTCGAAGCGGATGACGTCGCCCTCCTCGTCGACGGAACATTCAGCACCATGCGTGCTCTCAAAATGCTTTCAGGAGACCCTCGGCCCGTCGAGAATCCCGTCTGGCTCGACAGAGTCGTGGATGTGTTGTCCGACGGCCCTGGCATGTGGCACCCACTTGTGAAGCGTGGTACCTATGTTCAAGTGGGCATGAAAATCGGCTTTGTCACCGACTATTTTGACAAACTGATACTCGAGGCCCGCGCTCCCGTTTCCGGTGTCATCTTGCACATCAACGCGGTCCCATCCCTCAAAAAAGGCGACAACATTGCAGACATAGCCACCATTGCCGCCACGCCCCCTAAATCCAATAACTAGAAACAGGCAATGACTCTCCTCTGTGGACACACTGCTCGTGTGCATCCCACGACCGATTTCTCTCTGTGCTGTTTGCAGGTACGAATCCCGGGAGCGCACACAACTTCCGCGCTGCCCGTGATCAAGAACTAATAAGGACGTGTCGGCGTGTTCACGTCAACCTCGCCGCGCCGCCTCGATGGCGGCGACGTCAATCTTCTTCATCGTCATCATCGCCTCGAACGCACGCTTTGCTTCAGCGCCGCCAGCCGCTAGCGCATCAGTTAGCACGCGCGGGGTGATCTGCCAGGAGAGACCCCAGCGGTCCTTGCACCAACCGCACGCGCTTTCCGTGCCGCCATTACCGACGATCGCGTTCCAGTAACGATCCGTTTCTTCCTGATTCTCCGTAGCGATCTGGAAGGAAAAGGCCTCTGTATGCTTAAACGTCGGTCCGCCGTTCAGACCGAGGCAGGGTATGCCCGCGACGGTGAACTCCACCGTGAGCACATCGTCCTTCTTGCCTCCCGGATAGTCAGCGGGGGCTTCGTGAACAGCGGTTACTTCACTATCCGGAAAAATGTCGGCATAGAAGCGCGCCGCCTTATGCGCGTCCTTGTCGAACCAGAGGCAGATCGTGTTCTTTGGCTTCATGTTCCTGTGCTCCTTGTGCTCGATCAGGCCGAACGCCACCGTTTTTGCGTCGCTCTGTATCGGTGACCGCTCATCAGCTGATCTGCCGCGGCCGACGTCTCAAATTGGTCGGCAGCCGCGCTGTCTTTCTCAATCATATCGCCCGTTAGGGATCAAGTTCGAGATCCGGAACCTCTGACAGGCAAATCTTCGAATATTCTCGATTCAGTCCAGGGACAGACGCGCAATCCCGCGTGGCCTTGTCGATTTCCAGGATGGTCGGCAACTCTTACCTTGGGATTACTTCCCGCTTGCCTTCCATACGAGGACATCCGAACTTGTGTGGCAGCATGCGGATTCAGCATTATGTTCACGTGAAGATCCCTGAGACTATACTGGCTCGCGGCGGAAGCGAGTAGATCCGGACGTAGTGGGCAGGCCGCCTATTGAGAAGTAAGCGAATTCGTGCATGCCGCGTTTCTCCGACACTGAGCAGAACATAGAGCGGAAATGACCTCGCTTGTGCGACAGGCCGGAAGCAACGACAGCGTTGCTTTTTCCGTATGAAGACGGCGTTGTACGGACGGATCGTCTTTGGCGCGTCGGCGGTGTTGTTCGGCGTCATCGCACTGTTGTGGCACGACGTTGATACCTGGCAAAACTTGCAACATATCTGGAGCCTGCCTTTCGGCACCATAATTGGCGGGTGTCTCATGACCGCTCAAATTGCGGGTGGGATTGGGATACAATACCCGCGCACCGCGCGCTTGGCTTCGGTCGTACTTTGCGTTGTCTATTTGTGTTTCTCGCTGGCTTGTATCCCTGACGTCATTGCCGCATCGAACATCTATGAGCGATACGGTGGGAGCTTCTTCCTGTTCTTTTCCTTACTCTGCGGTGCGATTGCGCTGTACGCTGCGACTGAGGCAAATGCAGCAAGGGCGGTAGCGTTCGGCCGACTGGCACGCCTTGGACTCGGCGTCTGTGCGATTTCCTTTACGCTGGGTCAGATACTCTTACCTCGCGAAACAGCTCACCTGGTTCCAAAGTGGATTCCGCCCAACCAGATGTTTTGGGCGATCCTTACGACGGTCGCGTTTGGACTCGCAGCCATTGCCATTCTCGTGAATCGCCAGGCGCGGCTTGCGATGCGCCTGATGACGCTCATGCTGGCACTCTTTGGCGTAATGGTTTGGGTTCCGCACCTGATCGCTCACCCGAAGGCGCATTTCAACTGGTCCGAATGCGTCCTGACTTTGCTTGTTACAGGGGCTGCTTGGGTGGTGGCTGATTTAAAGTCTTTTTGATTTAGGCCGTGTTTGCGCGCCGCTTCAC
>DASQIH010000150.1:0-4980 GCA_035631655.1 Terriglobales bacterium | reverse complement strand
TAACGACTATTGCCCCTGCGGCTCTGGCAAAAAGTACAAGAACTGTTGTGCTGCGTGAGCGCGGCCTACTTCATTGAATCTCAGGCTACCTGACTTGTCGCAAGCTCGGCCCACAACGCTGCCGAATGGCCAATCTCCAGGGGCGGGTCGGAGACCCGCCCCGCACAAGTAACTACTGAATCAGTGCGCCGTTGCCGTTGTCTTCTTCTGGCGGGATGACTACCGCCGCGGCGACGCGATCCCCCGGTTCCAGTTGCAGCAGTCGGACGCCCTGGGCGGCGCGGCCGGATTCGCGGATCGTGCTGGAGTCCATGCGGATGATCTTGCCGTACTGGCTGATCAGCATGACCTCGGAATCCTCGGTGACCTGCGCGATGCCCACGACTTTACCGTTGCGCTGGGTGGTCTTGACGTTGATCACCCCGGAGCCGCCGCGTCCCTGGAGACGGTATTCGTCAGCCGGCGTGCGCTTGCCGTAGCCGTTCTCAGTTACGGACAAGATAAGCGAGCCCTTTACCGGAATTGTCTCGTCAGTAGCCGTCGCTTCCGGCACTCCGGCTTTCGCCTTGGCCTTCTGCGCATCCGCTTCGGCTTTCTTGGCGTCTTTCGGCGTGGTGGCCATACCGACAATGTAGTCGCCCTTATCGAGATTCATGCCGCGAACACCATAGGCCGGCCGGCCCATGGAGCGCACGTCATTTTCGTCGAAGCGGATAGCTTGGCCGTCGTGCGAAGCCAGGAAGACGATCTGGTTGCTGTCGGTGAGTGTGGTGCCGACCAGTTCGTCATCTTTGTCGATGCCGATGGCGATGATGCCGCGCGACATCACATTGGAGAAGTCTTTCAGCTCGGTCTTCTTCACCGTGCCTTTGCGAGTGGCGAAGAAGATATAGCGGCCTTCTTCTTCGAGATTGCGGACAGCCAGCATGGTGCGGACACTTTCGCCCGGTTGCAGGGCGACCAGGTTGCCGACGTGCTTGCCTTTTCCGGCAGCGCCGACATCGGGGATCTCGTACACCTTCAGCCAATAGACACGGCCGGTGTTGGTGAAGATCAAGATGTAGGCGTGGGTGGAAGCTATGAACAGATGCTCGACAAAATCCTCGTCGCGCGTCTTCATGCCAGTGCGGCCGGTGCCACCACGTCGCTGCATGCGGTAGGTGGAAATCGCGGTGCGCTTGAAGTAGCCGGAATGGCTGACCGTCACGGCGACCTGCTCGTCGGCGATCAAATCTTCCAGCTTGATCTCGGCGGCTTCATCCTCGATCACCGTGCGGCGGGCGTCACCGTACTGCTTCTTGATCTCTTCCAGTTCCTTCACGATTACACCGCGCAGCTTCTTTTCCGAGGCCAGGATGGACTCGAACTCGGCAATGCTATCGCGCACTTGCTTCAACTCGTTAGTGATTTCGTCGATGGAGAGCTTGGTCAGGCGATGCAGTTGCAGTTCGAGGATGGCATCGGCCTGCTTGCTGCTGAACGGCTTTTCAGGATCGAGCTTGGGGGCCCGGCCCGTCGTGTTGATGTCAATTTTCTTGCCGGCGAAATAGGTAACCAGGTTCTCGCGAGCGTCGGTGCGATGGGCGCTGCCGCGGATGATCGCGATCACGTTATCGAGGTGATCGAGCGCGATCTTGTAACCTTCCAGAATGTGCTCTCGGTCTTTGGCTTTGGTGAGCAGGAACGCGGTGCGGCGGCCTACGACTTCGACGCGGTGGTCAATGAAGTGCTGAATCGCCTGCTTCAAGCCCATTTCCTTGGGCTGGTTATGCACGATGGCCAGGAAGATCATGCTGAAGCTTTCCTGCATCTGGGTGTGCTTGAAAAGCTGGTTCAGGACGATCTGCGGCTCGGCTCCGCGCTTGAGCTCGAGCACGATGCGCATGCCGTCGCGGTCGCTTTCGTCGCGAATGTCGGAGATGTCTTCGATGTGCTTGTTGTTGACCAGTTCGGCGATGCGCTCGATCAGGAAGCGCTTGTTTACCTGATACGGAATCTCCGTGACGATGATGGCCTGGCGATCCTTGCTGATGTTTTCGATTGCGGCCTTGGCGCGCATCACAAAGCGGCCACGGCCGTGTTCGTAGGCCTGGCGAATTCCGCTCTTGCCATGGATGATTCCATAGGTGGGGAAGTCGGGACCCTGCACGAACTTCAGCAGGTCGGCCAGCGTGGCCTGCGGGTTATTGACCAGCGTGATGGTCGCGTCCACTATTTCGGTCAGATTGTGAGGCGGGATGTTGGTGGCCATTCCAACCGCAATCCCGTTGGAGCCGTTGATGAGCAGGTTCGGAACACGGGTGGGCAGAACGACCGGCTCCATTGTGGTCTCGTCGAAGTTAGGGACGTAGTCGACCGTATCTTTGTCAATGTCGGTCAGCATCTCTTCCGAGATGGCAGTCATGCGGCACTCGGTGTAACGGTAGGCTGCGGGCGGGTCGCCATCGACAGAGCCGAAGTTTCCCTGCCCATCTACCAGCGGATAGCGCATGGAGAACGGTTGTGCCATGCGTACCAGCGCATCGTAAAGCGCGCTGTCACCGTGAGGATGGTATTTGCCCAGACATTCGCCGACCACCTTGGCGCACTTTACGTGCTTCCGGTTGTGCAGGATGCCCATGTCGTGCATGGCGTAGAGAATGCGTCGATGCACGGGCTTCAGGCCGTCGCGGACGTCGGGCAGGGCGCGGCCGATGATGACCGACATTGAATAGTCGAGATACGAACGCCGCATCTCCTCTTCAATGTTGATGGGCTGAATGTTGGCGGCGCCGGGGCCGCCACCGTCTCCGGGTGGTAAGGGAAGCTGTGGATTTTGCTCGTCTGCCATGTAGCTACTAACTCCTAGCTTTCAGCTATAAGCTCTCAGCTCTCAGCAAGAAAAACGCGCCACGGATTTTCACGGATGGGCGCGGATTCTGGCGAAGGTGCAGGCCGTCTGGTCCGCTGGAAATTTCGTAAATACTTGCATTTACAGGAGTTTAATCGCCCTGAGAGCTATAGGAATTATATCATGCGGGAGCCGTTCCGGGTGCCGGGAGGTGCTCACAAAGGTCCCGGCGCGATGCCGGTAGATAATGCAGATATGGACGATTTGTCAGGCAAAGTTGCGCTGGTTACTGGAGCGAGTCGGGGTATAGGCGCCGCGGCGGCGATCGCGCTAGCGAAAGCTGGGGCGGATGTGGCAGTGAATTATCGAAGTCGATCGAAAGAGGCCGATGCCGTGTGCTCCACGATTCGGGAGTTTGGACGGCGTGCATTGGCCGTCCAGGCGGATGTTTCCCAGAATGTGCACATTCGGGAAATGGTGTCGCGGGTCCAGAAGGAACTTGGGACGGTGAGCATTCTCGTGAACAACGCCGCAGTCGGACGTCAGCGAAACATTGACGAGATTACAGAGCAGGACTGGGACGAGGCAATCAACACAAATCTGAAATCCACGTTCCTGCTCACGCAGGCGGTGTTGCCCGCCATGCGGGCACAACGTTGGGGACGCATTATCAACATGTCGTCCATCGCAGCCCAGACCGGCGGGGTGGTCGGGCCGCACTATGCGGCTTCCAAGGCGGGAATGTTGGGATTAACCCACTCACTGGCTTCGCTGCTGGCCAAAGAAGGAGTCACGGTAAACGAGATTGCGCCCGCTCTCATTGAAACGGAAATGGTCACGGCGAATCCACGGGCTAACCCTGGGCTGATTCCGGTGGGACGGTTTGGGACGGTCGAGGAGGTTGCGTCGGTTGTAGTTCTACTGGCGGGAAATGGGTACATCACGGGACAGACGATCAATGTGAATGGTGGATGGTACATGAGCTGAAGGCGCTCGCTAGCCGCGGCGGCGTTGCTTTTCCAGCTCGCGCAAGAAGTCACTCCTCTTCAAGGCGCCACCTACCAGGATCAGACCCAGGAGGCTGTCGTACTGCGACCCACCGGCCGGTCTGACTTTAGCTTTTCCGGCATTCTTGTCCGGCAGCGCTAACGCTACCCGTACATCCGGGATCTTGTCTCCATTGGCACTTAAGGCATCAATCAGGGCAGCGATGCGCTTGCCATGCTCTTCGCCGGCGCCAGTGAATTCGATTCCCATGCCTGCGCCAACGTGCTCCACGCGTACGGTACCGTGGAAGCTGTGTTCGGAATCGGCAGCATGCACCGTGACCTTAACCGGGGCGTGCATGGGAAACGTGGTGCCGGTCTGGACGTAGCAGGCACCCAGGCTGACGGCAGCAAGGCGACACTCGGAGAGCAGGCGCTTCAACACAGCTTCGGGAATTTCCTTAGTCGGAGCGGGCTTGGGCCGGTTCACCGAGGTGGCAGGTTTGAGGGCGGAGACAGCGGCTTGCGGCTGGGGAAGAGTTGACTCTTCTTCCGCCCAGTCCGTCGGTGCGTACTTGATCCCCCAAAAGTTACCCGCATGTTCCATCTCCATGCCCAATAACCAGGAAGTGTTTTCGTCATTAAGGGGAACAACGTCATGGACCCGGGCGTTGGCGGTTTGTTTGTCAGCGATGATTTCGAGTTGCACGCGGGTTCCTTCAGCGAGCCGCCGCGGAGAAATGAGACCACAGCCGTGAGCATTGACTGTCACCGTGGTGCAGTCTTCAGCAAACTTGAGGTTGGGATCGAGGCTGGTGACACGCAGCGGGATTTCCAGGGGCAGGCGAGTGCTCCGCCGGATAGGAAAGTACTTGCTTGATTTCTCCACGCCTGCGCTCCTTCGTGTTCCCGTGTTGCCTATTGTCACGCGATTTGGCGGATTGGGAAAGAGTGGCGAGTAAGTGGGGACAAGCTTGTGTGCATGGGGGTCTCCGACCCGCCCTGCCCGGGTCAAAGACCCGGGCCCTGGAGATTGGCCATTCGGCAGCGTTGTGGGCCGAGCTTGCGACAAGTCAGGTAGCCTGAGATTCAATGAAGTAGGCCGCGCTCACGCAGCACAACAGTTCTTGTACTTTTTGCCAGAGCCGCAGGGGCAATAGTCGT
>DASQIH010000149.1:0-26498 GCA_035631655.1 Terriglobales bacterium | reverse complement strand
CTTTACGGGCAATGCGCCGACATGGACGCGCTTCAGCAACTCGCGGACGAGTTCAAAGTTCCGGTCGTAGAGGACGCCGCGCAATCGATAGGAGCCGCCTGGCAAGGCCGCCGGGCCGGATCCTGGGGAGCAGCCGCGGCGTTCAGCTTCTATCCAACCAAGAACCTGAGTGCTTACGGTGACGCGGGACTGGTCACGACCAATAGTCCTGAATTTGCCGAGCATATGCGGCATTTGCGCAATCACGGCAGTGCCGCGCGCTACCACCATGATGAATTTGGCTCCAACAGCCGCCTGGATGCGATCCAGGCAGCGATTCTGCGGGTGAAGTTACCTCATCTCGAGGAATGGAATTCGCAACGGCGGGCAAGGGCGGCCGAGTATGATCGCCTCTTCATGGAATCAGGAGTTGCGGCAGCCAAGGATGGCTCGCCGGTGCGACTGCTGGACACCTCTCCTCACGCCTACCACGTCTTTCACCAATACGTGATCCGCGCGAGCCGGCGCGATGAGCTGCGCAAGGTTCTCACAGAGCGCAGAATCGGCACTGAAATCTACTATCCGCTGCCCTTGCATCTGCAGCCTTGCTTCACTTATCTGGGATATCGTGAAGGAGATTTGCCGGAATCCGAGCGCGCCGCGCGGGAAGTGCTCGCCCTGCCCATGTTTCCCGAGTTGACTCAGGACGAACAGCGCTGGGTAGTCGAGAGTATTGCGGAGTTTTATTCGTAGCTCGGCGAACGGCCTTCGTTGTGCGCGCGAGATACTTTGCCGACTGGCGTCGGCTCAGTATGACGACATCATTACTAGCGGCGTCCACGCTTGGCTCGTCGCGGCGCTTTTGATTTCTCCGGCACTTCCCCCGGCATCAGGACACGCCGCACGATTGGGGTGTTCAGCTTGTACTTCCGCTCGACCAGATTGCCGCTCGCGTCCCGCACCTTCAGGACAAAGATCGGCAGCGTTCCTTCTTTATCGAAGCTCTCGTGACCAACCGTGATGGGAAAAAGTCCTTCCAGCTTGCGTTCGCGATAGGCAGTTTCGTAACGATGTCGCCTAACATTCCAGGTGAAGACCCGAACTTGGTTGTAATCGAAAGGCATGCCATCTTTCGGTTCACTTAACAGGACCAAATACTCGGAGATTTTCTTATCGCCGTCAGCAACTTCGTCGAGGACGAAAAATGCCTGGATGCGCTGACCTTCGGCGTACTGTGCGATGTCTAGGGGGATGTCCAAGTCCACCAAGCGGGCCAACACCCAGCCGGTGTGACCCTCCGCGTCGCGCACCAGCCACCAGTCCTCCATTACTGCCTTGGTAGGTTCTTTCTTGTCTTGCGCATTGGGTGGAGACGCCGAAGTGGGCTCCTTTTCGCTGGTAGAACGCTTCAGGATGAACAGCTTGGCGCCCTGGTTTAGCTGGTACAGGTGCTCGGAATCGCGGGCGGGCTCAAGATGGATGTTGGTTTCGTTGCGAGTGGTGCCCGTCGCCTGTACCGGTTCGTTCTTGTTGTCTTGAGCAAGCTTCTGAAGCTGGTCGAAGGTTTCCTGATTAATCGTGTAACGCTGCTCAATCCAGCCTTCTACGCCGGTTGTAGTACGGACTTTCAGAAACCGGCGTTCCCGGTCGAGCACCTCGACTCGTTCGCCGTTCTTAACCAGGCCAACTTTGTTGTAAACGGGAGCGACGCGATCCCGCAGAGCAACTTGCGGAGCGGAGATGTACGCCACCTCGAGCACTCGGCGTCCCCGTCCGCAAGCGGGCAGCAGCAGGGCAGCCGCCAGCGCCAGCAACAAGGTGCATCGCTTCAGCATGTGTCTGGACAATATAGCGCAGACGCGGGCCTAAGACGGTTTCAGTTCCATCCATTGACTTTCCACCGGCTTGAAGCCGAACTTTTCGTACAGTCGAGTGTCGCGGGTTGGGCCGAGTATCCAGCGGCGCAGATGGCGCAGTCCCGGATGCTTCAGTACACAATCCATCAGCCACTTTGCCAGCCCTTGGCCGCGATGGCTCTCGAGGATATAGTCGTCGCAGAAGTAAGCGAAAGTGGCGAAATCGGTAATCACCCGCGCGAACCCTACCTGCTGCTGGCCGTCATAAACTCCGAAGCACAAGGAGCCTTGGACCGAGCGTGCCACAGTTTCCTGGTCAATTCCTTCCGTATCGAAGTAGCCACGTGTGAGGAAAGCGTGTATGGCGGCGATGTCCAGCTTTGCGGGATCGGTGCTGATCAGAAAATTGCCTCTGCGGTACTCTTGGCAAGAGCTGGTGGGAATGCAAGCAGAGCTCATGGCGCCCTCCGACGGAGGCGGCTAGTCTTGCATAAGAACTAAGGAATTGTCTGTGAAGTTATGCGCGGTTTTTTCTGCTTGCCTTCACGGGAGCTGCCCCTGCGACTTCCCATGGCCGTTTCGGGCGTTCGGTTTTCGGCTTGTCGCGGTCCACGATGCGATCGTACTGGTAAGCCTCGCTGACCGTGCCGAGCGATTCGTTATACAGGCTGGGCAGGCCTAGCGCTTCCTTCATTTCCTCGGTGAACTGGTGCAGGGCCTTGAGATGGTCGGCGGTGGCCGCGATTTCGGTCTTGGAAGTCTTGAGGACTTGCTGGTATCCCTTGTTCACCAGCTTGGAGATCTCGCTGCCCACCAGATAGCCGGGATAGGCAAAAATCTTCACCCCTTCGTCGCCGTTTTTCTGGATGGCGGCCGAAACGTTGTACTTCTTAAAGAACACGCGGTTCTGCGTCCCGGGCGCTTCGATGATGTCGAACCCATGGTCGCGCAGCCAATTCACCACGTCTTCGTAATTCCGTTGTTCCAGCTGGTCCGCCATTCGCCTCCTGCTACTTCGTTCGGTTAGATGCTGCGGTTCACAAACAGGCACGCAGCCACATCTTGCTTGGATCCAAAGCGATTGTCGTATAATCTAACGACAAGTACTAGATACTCGTTTTTCATTCCTCCGGCACATTACGTTAGTCACGGGGTAGCTGTCCAACATGGCGTCGGGTCCGATCAAAGTCGCGGAAGTGACTCAACCTTCAGCACATGCGAGGACACCCAGGCCCTATCGTCTGGGTGAGGACCCCTTGCAACGCATTGGTAACACGCCCTTAGTGCGGCTTGAAACCCTGACCCGCGACCTGCCCGGGGTGGAAATTCTGGGCAAAGCCGAATGGTTCAATCCCGGCGGATCGGTCAAAGACCGCGCCGCTGCCAACATCCTGGCCGAAGCCCGCCGTGCGGGAAAGTTCGGACCCGGTAAGGTACTCCTGGATTCGACCAGTGGCAACACGGGTATCGCTTACGCGATGATTGCCGCCGCCCAGGAATTTCCGGTCACCCTGTGCATGCCGCAGAATGTTTCCGTAGAGCGCAAGCGCATTCTGCAAGCCTACGGCGCGAACATCATATACACCGATGCGGCGGAAGGATCGGATGGCGCTATCCGGAGAGCGCGCGAGCTTTTTGCGGCGGCGCCCGACAAGTACTTCTACGCCGACCAGTACTCCAATGAGGCCAACTGGCGCGCCCATTATCACACCACCGCCAATGAAATCTGGAATCAGACTCAGGGCCGGGTCACGCATTTCGTCTCTATGCTCGGCACCAGCGGCACGTTTACGGGCACCAGCCGCCGGCTCAAAGAATTGAATCCGCACATCCGCTGCATCTCGTTGCAGCCCGATTCCCCCTTCCACGGCATCGAAGGTGCCAAGCACATGGCCACCGCTATCGTTCCCAGAATTTACGATCCCAAGCTGGCGGATGAAGATCTCGGCATTTCCACCGAAGCTGCGTACAACATGGTGAAGCGGCTGGCCCGGGAAGAAGGCTTGCTAGTCGGGATTTCCGCGGGAGCGGCCGTCGTCGGCTGCCTGCAGGTAGCGGAAAATCTGAAAAAGGGTCAGCACGCCGTGATCGTCACCATTCTGTGCGACTCGGGCGACAAGTACCTGAGTGAGAGGTTCTGGGACGAAAGTTAGCGAAAAAATTTCAGATTTTGGATTGCAGATTTCAAAGCCGGCGCTCGCAAAGCTGAAATCTAAAATCTGCAAGCGTCTTTGATGTTGAAGATTTCCCAGAAAGAATACGCGGCCATTCGTCGCCACGGCGAAGAGACATACCCACACGAGTGTTGCGGGGTACTCCTGGGCAGCGCTGATGGTGATGAGCGCGTCGTTACCTCGACCGCCCGCTGCGGCAATACCCGGGTTGATTCGCCCCACAATCGTTACCACATTGACCCCAAGGAGCTAGTACGAATTCAGCGCGAGGGCCGCGACCGTGGGGAGGATATTGTTGGCTTCTACCATTCGCATCCTGACCACCCGGCGCGCTGGTCTCCGACCGACCTGGAGGAGGCGCACTGGCTGGGTTGCTCTTACGTGATCACGAGTGTGTCGAAAGGCAAGGCGGACCTGACGAATTCTTTCGAGCTTGCAGGAGATGGCGAGAGCCAAAAGAAGTTCCTGGACGAGCAGGTCCAGGTTGTGTAACGACCTCGTAGGGACAGCCGCCCCCGGCTGTCCCGCTGAATCCAAAGCTTAACTGGAGGCATCTCAACGGAATAGAACGCATGACCAAGATCCACATCCCAACGCCGCTGCGTCAGTACGCGGACAAACACGCCACGGTCGAGGTCAAGGCCGGCACCGTGGGCGAGGCGCTGACCGGGCTGGTAAGCAAGCACCCTGACCTGCGCCGCCATCTTTACACGGAAGACGGCAAGCTCCGCGCCTTTGTTAACGTTTACCTGAATGACGAAGATATCCGCTACCTGCAAAAGGAAGGCACAGCTGTAAAGGATAATGATAGTATTTCCATCGTGCCCTCCATTGCCGGAGGCAGCCAGGATATTGACGAATTGTCGAATTTGAGGATTTTCGAATTGAGCTACCCCCGCCGAATGCGTTGTTGTCCTGCCTGTTGTCGCTAGCCCGAAATTCGTCAGTCCGAAAATTCTGAAATTCGAAAATTTGAGGTCTCATGGCCACTACAAGCGAAGTCAAAACCGAACCCGTCACGTTGAACAACGACGAAATCCTGCGCTACTCGCGGCATCTGATCATGCCCGAGGTGGGCATGGAAGGTCAGCAGAAGCTCAAGGCGGCACGCGTGTTGTGTATCGGAGCAGGAGGCCTGGGATCGCCGCTGGCACTGTATTTGGCGGCCGCGGGTGTGGGCACGCTCGGCATCGTGGATTTCGACGTTGTGGACTACACCAACCTGCAGCGCCAGATCATCCACACAACCGCCGATGTCGGCCGCAAGAAGCTCGACTCGGCAGGCGATAAGCTGAAAGCCATCAACCCTTTTCTTAACCTGCGGACGTTTGAAACCAAGCTGACCAGCGACAACGCGCTCGAGCTCTTCCGTCAGTTCGACATCATCGCCGACGGGACCGACAACTTCGCCACGCGCTACCTGGTCAACGATGCTTGCGTGCTCACCGGCAAGCCGAATGTCTACGGCTCTATCTTCCGCTTTGAAGGCCAGGCCAGCGTGTTCGCGACCAAAGAAGGCCCGTGCTATCGCTGCCTCTACCCCGAACCGCCGCCGCCCGGGCTTGTGCCCTCCTGCGCCGAAGGGGGAGTGCTCGGCATTCTGCCCGGACTCGTGGGAGTGATGCAGGCCACCGAAGTGATCAAGCTGATCCTTGGTAAAGGCGAGCCGCTCATTGGGCGCCTGTTGCTCATCGACGCGCTGGGCATGAAGTTCCGCGAACTCAAGCTGCGCAAGAATCCCAATTGCCCCGCCTGCGGCACGCATCCGACGGTCACGAAGTTGATAGACTATAACGAGTTTTGCGGAATTCGTGGCGAAGAGAAACCGGTGGAAGCAACTGTGTCGGAAATTCAAGTCGAGGAACTCAAGCGCCGGCTCGACGCCGGCGAAGAGCTGTTCGTGCTCGACGTTCGCGAGCCGCACGAATACCAGATCTGCAACATCGGCGGCTACCTGATTCCGCTCGGCGACTTGCCGAAGCGTGTGCATGAGCTGGATTCCAGCCGTGAGATCGTCGCCCACTGCCGCTCCGGCGTGCGCAGCGCGAAGGCCGTTGCTTTCCTGCGCCAGACCGGCTTCCGCAAGGTGCACAATCTGGCTGGAGGCATTCTCGCCTGGGCCGACCGGGTGGATCCCAAGATGCCAAAGTACTAACTGCTGGATAGGAGTTCGTAAAGGAAATGCGACCACACCGCGTTGCCAAAAAATTGGGGGGAGCACGCGCGTGCTCCCCCGCTCTATTTTCAAATCTGTTGCGAGCTACTTGCTGGAATCGCCCGATTTCATTTCCGCGGACTCGTTGCCCAGCGCCAGCGCGAACTTTTTGCCGGCCAGCCGGATCTCAGTTAGCGACCTGCTGCCGTCATCGTTCTTGTTCACGACGACCGCATCATTCGTGGTTTTGTCATTCAGTTCCACCACTCGTGCTGGCACGGTAGCCAGGATTGTCTTGCCTTTCGCAATACTCAGCTCCACGTTCGGCCCACTTCCTTGCCACTGCAACTGATAATCGCCAGCTTGCAGTTGCTTCCCGTTGACCTGCACCGAATTGAGAACCTGCATAGAAGCCTTGTGATTTTCGCCTGCAAAAGCGCTGGCCGCCAGCAGCACTGTGAGGGCCAGCACCATCATTTTGGAACTTGAAGAGAAATTCATACTGCTCCTTGTCTTCCCGATGCGTCGGGAACCGTCTGGAGGCGGCCCGCCATTGCCATGCGCGTCTGGCTTGCCTTTTTTCGCGAATGGCCTACAATGCTCGACCGGGGTTTAACGAACGGAGCTCGAGGCGCAAAACCTCGCGCTCTGTGTTGGGGATTGTCCTCGCCTGGGCCGCCAAACCGTAGACGGGAACAATCCCTGACCCCTCGAACCCGTTTCAGAACCGCGAAGAACCGCTTGGCCTCCGCGTCCCCCTGGTAGCGTCAAGATACGCCGGTGATCCTCACGAAGTTCCCAGCTTCGTCGCGAGTTATCCGATTGGACGGTTTCTTGGCAATGGTGTTAGCAAAATCTAATGCTCACAGTGGCGAGCGGCAATAACACGAGTATGTCTTGGAGTGTCAGCTCAACCCGTCGCGATGAAGTTGGAGGCGATGGAATTTGATTGAGGCGCTTCGATTCAATCAGCGGCTAAGGCCGGTTCATTTAGGAAGCCATTGCGCAGGCCTGAGATCCTGGGCAAAGCCGATGCGGAGGCGGGTCTTTGACCCGCCTGCCCGGGTCAAAGACCCGGGCCCACAAATGGTCTTTTTCTTCGGCTACTGCAAGGTCAACACCACCTTGCCGAAATTCTTGCGATCCAGCAGCAAGCGGTAAGCATCTGCAGCGCGCGCGAGTGGAAGCGTATGTCCGATGATCGGGTGAAGTTTGCCCGCATGGGCCCATTCTGAAAGCCGCTTCCAGGCTTCGGCCATGAGATCCCTATTTTTCGACAATTGCGTCAGCCACAATCCGTGCACGCTCGTACCCTTCAAATACAGAACGCGGGGATCAAGTTGCGCGGGCTGTCCGGTAGCGGAACCGTATGTGATGACGCGCCCAAAATCGCGCAGACAGCGAACGCTCTTCAGCACGTGTTCGCCACCCAGCATCTCAAAAACGGCATCGACTCCTTCGCCATGGGTCAGGTCCTGGATGGTATTCTCATAATCCTGTTCTTTGTAGTTGATGGCGTGCTGGAGTCCCAGCTTTCTTATTTTCGCCAACTTGTCTTCAGAAGAGGACGTTCCGTACATCTCGATACCCAATAGCTTCCCAATCTCGACCGCCGCGGTACCGACCCCTCCGGCCACGGCATGGATCAGCACTCGGGGCGCCTCGCGGGAAGCAGGCTCCAGCAAACCCGCCTTCCAGTAAGCCAAATAGGCGGTGAAGTAATTCACCGGAAAGGCTGCAGCCTCCACCGCGCTCCAGCCAGCGGGAACGGGCCAGAGCAACTCGCGACGCGCTGCCACGTGCTCGGCGAACGCACCCCATTGCGTGTACCCCATGACCCGCTCCCCGGTGTCCTCCCGCACTCCCGCGAACTCTCGCCCGGCAATGAGTGGCGGCTTGGGCAGGCCCGGGTAGCCGCCGGAGGCGGTTAAAACATCGGCAAAGTTAACCCCGCCCGCCTCTACCCTAACCAACACTTCTTTTGGCCCGGGCTGCGGAGGATCTGGAACTTCCTTCATCTCCAAAGCTTCTGGGCCAGCGAACTTAGGGATCACGAGCGCTGTCATGGACTAGGAGTCTATCAGGAGAATCCGACCGGCGGATTTCGGGAGCCCAATCCGGCTCGGCCAGAAATGGAACTTCGGTTGCGCCGGGATTCCGCCTTTTCAAGTGCCCATGCTTTCCCACGGGTATATACTGCGCTTGGTATAACCTCATGGTTATGGTCGGCCTCGTGCAGGCCGACAACGGAGCACCTGATTCATCCGCGAATTTATAGGCTCCGTTTTTTCACATCGCTGGTCTCTATTAGGATAGTGAGGCCAGCGCGGGATGTCTTGTTGGCCCTGAAGCTGCCAAGCATCCTGGGGAGGGCCACGTGGATCTAGTTCTTATTCGGCTCCTATTTATTCTCTTTGTCGCTGTCACTTGCTACCTGATTGAACCTTTCGGTCTGCCCTCCAAAATGGATGCAGGCGTCGGGGTGTTGTTCGGGATCATCATCGTGCTCTTCGAATGGCGCCTGCGGATGATGAGCCTGAAGCGGCTGATCGGCGCTGCCATTGGCAGCGTGCTTGGCATCATTGGTGCCTACCTGTTTGCGGTGGTCATCCGCAGCAGCCTGCCCCCGGGTCACACGCAAAGCTTCCTCATGCTCATGGTCATGCTGTTGATGGCCTATGTGGGCCTGATCGTTGGCGCCAACAAGGGCGACCTGCTCAACTTGGCAGCTCTCGGCGGCATCTTCGGAGGAGAAAAGCAGTCCAAAAAGAGTTACAAGATCCTGGACACTAGCGTCATCATCGATGGCCGCATTGCCGATATAGCGGAAACCGGGTTCCTGGACGGAATTATGGTCATCCCGCAGTTCGTATTGCGCGAACTGCAACTGGTGGCCGATTCGGCCGACTCCCTCAAGCGCAACCGAGGCCGTCGCGGTCTCGACATCCTCCAAAGGTTGCAGAAGGTCGCTTCGCTGAACATTCAAATTGTCGAGGACGATTTCCCGACGATTCGCGAAGTCGACATGAAGCTGATCGAACTGGCCAAGCTCTATGAAGGCAAGATCGTCACCAACGACTTCAACCTCAACAAGGTAGCGCAACTGCAGGGCGTAGAAGTCCTCAACATCAATGAATTGGCCAACGCGCTGAAACCCATCGTACTCCCGGGCGAGACCATGAAGGTCTTTATTCTGAAGGAAGGAAAGGAATACAACCAGGGCGTCGCTTATCTGGATGACGGCACCATGGTGGTGGTCGACAACGCTCGCAAGATGATTGGCAAGAATATTGATATTTCCGTGACTTCTGTCTTGCAGACCACCGCAGGCAAGATGATCTTCGGAAAATGGGATGAGCGTCTGGCAAGCCGCCTCGAGACCCCACGTCCGGTCAACATCCCGCCCGTGGTTCCGCCGGTATCGGGCGTTGCTCCTGCGGAAGCTAAGAAACCAGTAATGCCTGTCGAATAAATTGGCTAACCAGGGGAGCCTTGTGCCGCTCTCCTTTCTTGTGATCCTATTCCGTGGCGTTCACCGAGCTAACCTCAATCGTATTTCTCTGAAGCGTGCCGGTTACCCTCACTTTCTGTCCAGCCAGGTACCCCAGATCATTATTATGCCCGTTTAGTTCGTAGATCCTTTCTCCTGCCACCAGCACGTACTTCGCACCCTTGCGTTGGCAAGTCCGGGTACATTCCTCCGCGCTCTTATCGGGCAATTTGTGCCTTGCACCGCAAAATGAATCGCTGATAATGCCTACAAAAGTGTTTGCGTCTGCCTGGCCCATCCTAAGCGGTTTCGCGCCGGGACCGCCCACTCGCTGCTCGGCTAATCCTGTTCCCCGTGCCAAAAATGACGCCACGATGAATATCGCCAGAGTGAGCGCTTTCATGGACTGCTCCTTGGTCCGAACCCCCGGTCTGGCCGTGCTGCTCTGGCTATCCAAAACACGGAACAAACCCGGAGCCGTGGGCGAAAAGTTACGCGCAAACCTTATGCAAATTGGATGCCATCTTCCCTGTGCAGGCAGCCCGCGGTAAGTGGCGGCATGGGAAATGGTTGCCGCTCGCCCGATCCACTGGTCAGTGCTTTTAAGGAATCTTGCTTAGAAAGAACTGCGTGGATTGAAGGCAAGTTCTGTCCGATGATGAAACAAAAGCGGCTATGTCGTCATCATGACGGACGCCAAGCACGCGAAGGGTCTGGCGTGGACCGGCAGTTCTTCTCGCTCAGCACGCGACATGCTTCGCCGCTCCGTGCCGATCCCGGATTCCTCGCAGGCCTCGGAATGCGAAGTCCTTTCGCCGCCAGTCGCTCTGCATTTGAACTGCCGTCATTACGCTCGTATACTTATCCCCCGCCATGAAGGTGATTGTCATCATTCCGGCTGCTGGACTGGGAACCCGCATGGCTCCTCCCAGCACGACGAGCGGAAAGAAGTCGAAGCAATTTACTGAACTGGCAGGCACTCCGATCCTTATTCATACGCTGAGGAGGTTTGCCTCCAACCCGGCAGTTGCCGAGATCTGGGTTGCTCTGCGCAAGTCCGAGATCGCCGAATTCCGCGCCCGCCTGGAAAAAGAAAACAGAGATATCCTGCAGAAAAGAATTGAATTGGTGGAAGGTGGCGAGCACCGGCAGCAATCTGTGGCGAATGCCTTGGCGGCGATCGCTGCCAGTCCCGACGACATCATCCTGGTGCACGACGCGGTGCGCCCGTTCGTGACGGCAGAAACCATCCAGGAAGTTATTCGAGCCGCTGAGAAATATGGTGCCGCCATCGCCGGAATGCCTGCTGTGGATACGGTAAAGCAAGTGGATCGCACGGCCGAGGGCGCCCTGATCGCGACCACAGTACCGCGCGAGCGCGTGGTCATGGCACAAACACCACAGGGCTTTCGCTACAGCATTCTGAAAAAGGCTTTCGATGAAGCTGCCGCCGATGGCTTTGAGGGTACTGACGAGGCCTCACTGGTTGAGCGCTCGGGCAGGGAAGTCGCGGTGGTGATGGGCTCGCCTCGCAATATAAAAATCACCACCCCCGCTGATATGGAACTCGCTGAGTTCTTCCTAAATCGCTAACACGGCCACGGATTTTAACGGATTTGCACGGAGCGGACGGGTACGTGGCGTTAAACTTTGCCCTATGGGAGACCAGGTTAATCTCAAGCATCGCGACCTGACCGAGAAAATCATCAGCGTGTTCTACAGTGTTTACAATGATTTGGGCTACGGATTTCTGGAGTCGGTATACGAGGAATGCATGGCCATCGCGCTTCGCGATGCGGGCCTGACCGTTGACCGGCAAGTGCAATTGCCGGTTTGGTTCCGCGGACACAAAGTCGGCGACTTCCGCGCGGATATTTTAGTCCAGCACAGTGTTCTCATCGAACTGAAGAGCGCGCGCGTGTTGGAACTCTGCCATGAAGCTCAACTGCTTCACTACCTGAAGTCCACCGAAATCGAAGTTGGGCTTCTGCTCAACTTCGGTATACGACCACAGTTCCGCAGACTACTGTTTGACAATGACAGAAAGAAAATCCGTGCAAATCCGTGTGAATCCGTGGCCGGAGTTGCTGTATGAGAATCGGCTACGGCTGGGACTCCCATGAATTCAAGCCCGGCATTCCGCTCAAGATTGGCGGGGTGACGATTGATCACCCCAAAGGTCTCGGCGGCCATTCCGACGGCGACGTCTTGCTGCACGCCATCACCGACGCCCTGCTGGGAGCGGTGGCCGCTCCCGACATCGGCTCGCTTTTTCCGCCTTCTGATCCGCAATGGAAAGGAGCGGACTCATCCGTGTTTCTAGAGGAAGCGCTGAAGCGAGTCAGCGCGGCCGGTTACACGATTACCAACCTTGATTCCACTCTCATCCTCACTGAACCGAAGATCGGCCCGCACACGCAGGCCATTCGCGCACGCGCGGCTGAGTTGCTGAACATTTCGCCTGACGCCATCGGAATCAAGGCCAAGACACCCGAGGGACTAGGAACGGATAATGCCGCGATCGCGCACGTGACGGTCCTATTGGAGAGAAAAGAAAAGCCAGCAGAAAAGCCTCGCGCCAAGCGTTCCGTTCAAGCAGCTAAGAGCTAAAAGCTAAGAGCTAAGAGCATTCCTAAAAAGATTCGAACTCGCCTGTCAGTCGCAGGTGCTCCGCCTGAGCCGCTTCGACCAAGGCGCGGAAAATTGACCGCGAGGATTCATCTTCATTCACCGACCGTTCGGGATGCCACTGAACTGCCATCACAAAATGATCCGCCGCGGTGCCTTCCAGCGCCTCAATGATTCCGTCTTCTGGGCAGCGGGCTACCACGCGTAGTCCATCCCCCACCACATCCGCCGCCTGGTGATGGCTGGAGTTGACGTCAATGGAAAATGTGGACCGCACCGACGGATTGAGAATCTTCGCCAGCCTCGAACCGGAATCAATTTCCACCTGGTGCGCAATCGGCACTTGTCGTCCTGCGGCGTGATTGATCGGCGACTTGATGTCCTGGATCAAGCTTCCGGTCCGATAAACATTCAGAATCTGCAACCCATAGCAAATCCCGAGCACCGGCTTGCGCATGTTGTAGGCATCCTGCAACAGCAACTCGTCGACCGTATCGCGCTTGGAATCAGATGGGCTGGTCTTGGGATGTCGTGTGGTGGCGCCGTATTTCGAAGGATCAACATCGGCCGCGCTTCCCGGCAAGAGCACGGCATCGCATCGTTCGATAATTTTCATGATCTCGGAAGGCGATTTGTCCAGGGGGATACGAACCGGTTCTCCACCGGCCATCTCGACCGCCCGCTCATATTGCGGAAGAGAGCGCTCCACGTACTCGGCATTGTTTGAGAGCGGCAGCGGAATCGCAATTCGTGGCGGCATGACTTCATTGTATCGATTTGTCGGCGCCGTCCCTAGGGGCAGCATACCTAAGCCAAGCATCTACAATGACAAACTGCCAACCTGGAGACTCTTGAAGAATTATCGAACCATCGGTGCGGTCGTTATTTATATAGCTCTGCTGGTCGTGATCGGCCGTGCGGGTCGCGCTCTCGCGTCCCCTAGTCGTGTTTTTGTGGCAGCCTGCGCCAGCTTTGCCCTCCTGCTAGCCCCGCTTTGGTTTTTCGGCTTTGGTGCCGGCCAATTCATTCGCAAAAAAATTCCGCCGCACCTTCGAATAATCCTTGCCCCGCTGCTCGTGCTTCCGTACCTGGTCCTCGCCCTACCCACTGGCCAATTCCGTTGGTCGACAGCCCTGGCAATACTTGTTGTCACGATAGGCTTGTCCGTCCTGCTCCAGTTCTCAGATCTTTCCCGGCAGCTCGCCTGGCAGGACATCGTGACACTTGCCGTCCTGGTCGGAATCCATCTCTTGCGGCTCCTCGAACCGGCTTGGCCATACCCAGGATTAGCCGCTTTGCCCAAGCTCTTGCTGACCGACATCCTTTTGTATCTTTATTTGGTTGTCCGCGGTCTCGATGGCATCGGCTATTCGCTGGTGCCGAGCGCCAGCGCCGTCAAAATCGGGCTGCGGGAATGGTTATTCTTTCTTCCCATTGGCGTCGGCCTGGGAACGATCCTGCAGTTCACGCGATTTCACCCGCACTGGCCCGCCGTTAGCTCCTTGGTCGCAGGAATGGTGCTCACGTTCCTGTTCATCGCCATACCGGAAGAGCTATTTTTCCGTGGGATTCTGCAGAATCTGCTGGAAACTCGCCTGGGCCGCCGAGCCGCGTTGATCCTGGCATCGGTTCTGTTCGGCCTGTCGCATTATCACCGCGGAGGAACCTTCGACTGGCGCTACGTCCTTTTGGCGAGCCTCGCAGGCGTTTTCTATGGAAGGGCTTGGCGTGCCAATCATCAACTGTTGGCGTCGATCATCATGCATACCGCGGTAGACGTAGTCTGGTCTGCCTGGTTCCGCTAAGCCCACGTAGGAATGCAGGCCCTCGGCTGTCCGGCCGAACGAAGCTCGGCGCCAAAGATGCATTCTCCGCCCTCTTTCCGGTACATTAGTTAATTCCATGCTTGATCTCGCATTCGTCCGTGGCAACCTATCCTTGCTGGAAGAAAAACTTCGGCAAAGGGGAATGGACCCAGCCGAAGTTCTGAAGGATTTCCGTCAGATCGACACCCAGCGTCGCCAGCTCATCACCGAAACCGAGACGCTGAAAGCCCGCCGCAACCGGGCCTCCGAGGACATAGCCAAGCTGAAGAAGAACGGCCAAGACGCCAGCGCCCTCATCGGCGAAACCAAAGACCTCCGCGAGAAAATCCAGGAACAGGAAAAAGCCGCCGAAGATTACGACAACCGCCTGCGACAACTACTTGCCGGAATCCCTAACCTTCCCCATGAAAGCGTCCCAGTCGGCAAGACGCCTGACGACAACGTCGAGGTTCGCCGTTGGGGCACGCCCCCGAAATTCGATTTCACCGCCAAGCCGCACTGGGAATTGGGCGAGCAGCTCGGAGTCCTGGACCTGGAGCGCGCCGCCAAACTCTCTGGCGCGCGCTTCGCCGTGTATTGGGATCTCGGAGCGCGTCTTGAGCGAGCGCTCGCCAACTTCATGCTCGACCTGCACACCCGCGAGCATGGCTACACCGAGGTTCTGCCTCCCTACATGGTGAATTCCGACTCCATGTATGGCACCGGGCAACTCCCCAAATTTGCCTCCGATCTGTTCCGAGTGCCGCATGGCGACAAGGAACTGTGGCTGGTTCCCACCGCGGAAGTTCCGGTCACGAATCTCTATCGCGACGAGGTACTCGACGCCGCCCGCCTGCCGATTTCCTTGACCGCGTACACACCCTGCTTCCGGAGCGAAGCGGGTTCCTACGGAAAAGACGTCCGCGGCATCATCCGCCAGCACCAGTTTCAGAAAGTGGAACTGGTGAAATTTTCGCGTCCCGAGAATTCCTACGAAGAACTCGAGAAACTGACATGCAACGCGGAAACCGTGTTGCAAAAACTAGGACTGCATTACCGAGTGGTAACCTTGTGTACCGGGGACATGGGATTTTCTTCGGCCAAGACCTATGACATCGAAGTCTGGCTGCCCGGGCAGCAACTGTTCCGCGAGATTTCTTCCTGCTCGAACTTTGAATCCTTCCAGGCGCGCCGCGCCAACATCCGCTACAAGCCGGAAGGAAAGAGCAGGACCGAGTTCGTGCACACCCAGAACGGCAGCGGCTTGGCGATCGGCAGGACTTGGGTTGCCATCGTCGAGAACTACCAGCAGCCCGACGGCTCTGTGGTGATTCCGGAAATTCTGCGACCCTACATGGGCACAGACCGGATCACCTACAAGTAGCGCCGGCGTCTTGCCGGCAATCGTCCTTGTGGTTGTTAATCTATGGAGCAGAAACTAGACTTGAATCGTCGCAACGTAACCAGAACCAGCCTGGACGCCCCCGCCCTGCCCATGAACGCCATCTGGCGCACAATCCGCAGCTACATTCTCTGGTCCTACGAGCGCGGCACCATCCATTACGACATCATGGTAACCCTGATTCTCCTGTTTGTCTTCCTCACCCCCTACTGGATCAACTACAAGGACAAACCGGCCGAACGCAACCCGCATCCAACCGGCGTCAGCGTGCTCCCCGATACCCAGGGCGGATTCCTGTATCAAATCGAGGGCGCAGCCGTTACTGCCAAAGACGACGCGGCAATCCGCGAGCAACTGATGGGAGTAATCGAGCCGATAGCGGGTGGCGCGGTGACCATCACGAAGTACGAAACAGTCCGCGACCATAGCGGCCGCATCTTAAGCTATAAAGTCTGGGTACAACGCAGCATGTGATCGCCGAGAAAGGCAGCTGAGTGAAACGTCCCTGTTCAAGCCTGATCCGCTTCATGTTCCTGGTTGCGGTGGCCGGCATGCTCGTAGCGCAAACTACGCCCAAGACTCAGGCCAACCAGGCTCTGGAAAAGATTCTCAACCGCATGGACGAAACTGCCGCCAAATTTCGCACGGCTCAGGCCGATTTCGTCTGGGAACAGTTTCAGAGTGTGGTGAAAGAAACCGACACACAAAAAGGCAAAGTGTACTTCCGGCGCGTGGGTAAAGACTTGCAGATGATGGCCGACATCACTGAGCCAACCCAAAAATATGTGCTCTACAGCGATGGCAAGGTGCACGTTTACCAGCCCAGCATTGAGCAGGTAACGGTATACACTCCGGGCAAGAACCGCGCCGATGTCGAGAGCTTTCTTGTCCTAGGTTTTGGCGGAGGAGGACACGATCTCCTGAAATCCTTCGAAGTGAAGTATGAAGGAACAGAAAACGTGGGCGGAGAGGAGGCTGCAAAACTGGATTTGATTCCGAAGTCTGCCCGCGTGCACAACATGTTCGACCACATCCTGATGTGGGTCGATCCCGCCCGCGGGGTCTCGGTCCAGCAGCAGGTTTTTGAACCCAGCGGCGACTACCGCCTCGCCAAGTACTCGGATATCCAATTGAATCAGAAACTTCCCGACAACATCTTCAGACTGAAGACCACCGGCAAGACCAAGTTCGTGTCACCTCAGGGCTAAGGTTTTCCACCGAGATAAGAGCTGAAAATTAAAACGTGAGGCGATATACTGCTTCCCAGACCAGTCGATAATTCCTGAGCAATTTTATCCGGAGCGTTGTCGACCAAAGCGAGTGAGTGAATGGCCAAGGTATTTACAATCCCCGTCCCACCCAACCTCAACCGGAAAAGACGCGAACGAACCTCGGACCCTCGCTATGTTGAAGGCCAACGTCTCTTGGTCGAGGCCATGAAGTACCTGGCCCAGTCCGACCCGCTCGCCAATCGCGCCGCCATCGAACTGATCTCCGAACACGTCCGCACCCGCTTCCGCATGAGTGACTCGCCGCTGGCGTAAGAATTCGTCTGACCCTCAATAAATCTTGTCATTCCGAGCGAAGCGAGGAATCTGCTCTTGAATTTTTCGCGGTCACCCCCAGCCACTTATTCCAAATAAAAAAGAGGAGGCGAGCCCGCCTCCTCCTCAGTTTTCGCCTGGAATAACTCTAGAACGAGTACCGCACACCTACCTGCATGATGCGCGGCTGTCCCTGGATCTGGGTAAAGTTGGACCAATCCGGCGGTGCGCTCAGGCCATTCAAGCCCGGGTCCGCAGCGACCGCGAAGTCAGCGATACCCGTCAAATGCTGCGTATTGGTTACGTTAAACACGTCCCAGCGAAGCTGTAGCTGATGGTTTTCGTTGTACGGCATCTTCCAGCTCTTTCCCAATCCAAGATCGAGAGCCACGTAACCAGGGAAACGGAATATGTTTCTTACCCCCGTTTCACCGGGGTAGGCGTTTCGCAGGCTCTGGTAAATTTGGTCAACGCCGCAAGACCCAAACAGCTTGGGCGTGCCATTCGAAGGCTTATTCGGGCAGGCTTGAATGGGACGAGTGGGAGTGACATTGGA
Organism: Terriglobales bacterium; assembly: GCA_035631655.1. Lineage (GTDB taxonomy): Bacteria > Acidobacteriota > Terriglobia > Terriglobales > Acidobacteriaceae > Gp1-AA122. Next base: position 8,909 of record DASQIH010000149.1, on the reverse strand, counting down.
CTGCACATCCCAGTTAGTTGCCCATTGACTTTCGTCGAAGGGTGAGAGTGCCGGCAGTCCCGTATTCCAACGGAAAATACCTGAGATCTGCCAGCCGCCGAGAATTGCGTCCACAGCGGGATGAGCATCGCCTAGGAACGCCCTTCCCTTGCCAAACGGCAGCTGCCATACCGCGTCAGCAGTGATGTTATGTCGAATGTCGAAGTCGGAGCTGGCATAGTTATCGCGCTGGCGAAGCGGATTAAGGATGAACGCCCCATTGCTCTGATTGTTACCGAAGCCGGTTTCTGATTGCAGACCGGAGGCATCGTCCAGCGAGTGCGACCAGGTATAGTTCAAATCGAAAGTCAAACTGCTCAGGCGCTGCCGCAGGGAGAGCGCGAGAGCATGGTAGTTTGAGTTTCCCACGGTGGCCCACGTAGACAGTGCACCATACTGAGGCTGCATAAAACGGATTGGCAGGCCATTTGCGGCCAGCGCCAAATCAATTTCCGCTTGCACGTCTGTCCAATCATTGGCGGTAAAGAAACCGATGTTACTTGATTGATAACCGAGAAAGGTCTGAGCGTTCGTCCAGTTGGGATCGAAACCTCCCAGGCTCTGGTTGGGATCTGCTGGCAGGCCCTCATAATCGTTCAGTATCTGCGCCAGATGTGCGGGGAACAAGTCCTCGAAGTACTGGGCAATTTGAGGAGGCAACATACCCGGCACTTGGGATATGTCCACACCTTTCTGCCGAAGCTTCTCTAAGGCGGTTCCGGCTGTGTACCAATCCACCCCCGTTTTCGGATCAACCAGATTATTAAATGCAGCTATATCTCTCCGTGCTAAGAGACTGCGCCCCATACGCCCAATATACGAGAGGGAGAGTACTGATCCCTTCGGTAATTGGCGTTCGAAGGTGAGGTTCCAAACGTACTGGGTTGGCGCGTGCAGATTCGAGTCCAATGATCGCTCGATGCGCTCGCCGAAGGTGTTTATGCCGTCCAGCAAGCTTGGCGTTGCCGGCAGTTGCAGAGTGCTGGGCACACTTCCGCCCGCTGTTCCAATGATTGAGCGGACGTCCTGACCGAAACCGGTAAACAACGGTCCAAGCGGCTTGCTGGAACCGGTACCGATGTCGAATGTGTTGGCGTGGTTCTCGAAGAACTGAGTGTATCCGACGGCGTTGGCCAAATCGAAATCAACCGCAAGAGCTTGGCCATAGTAGTCATTGGTCATTGCGAACCCTCCGCGAATGACCGATCTACCGCCGTCGAAGGACCAGGCAGCCGCGATCCGTGGTTGGAAATTATTCTTATCCCAGTTGTATAACGGCTTGCCGCCATTAGCCGGGCCAGAACTGACAATCGTAATCGGATCAACGAAGTTGGTGCCTGCTTTGCCTGCCGCAACGCGTTCCGCAAAATAATTGCCCAGTGGCACGGAAGGTTGAGTTTCGAATCCATGAGTCTCGTAAACCGGGCGCTCGAGACTGTACCGCAGTCCTAAGGTGAGAGTCAGGTTGGGGAGAACCTTCCAGGTGTCCTGGATGTATTCATCGTATGCTTGCGTCGCAAAGTCCCGTACCGCGGGTGAACCGGTGGGCAACAACTGGCCATCCTTGGCAAAAGTGAAATTCGATCTCAATTCGGTGAACCGTCCGATGATCGCCGTTCCTGCGTCCCGCACCTCGCGGGTGGATAACAGGTTCCCGCCCGAGCCCGGCAGGTTGTTGTCGTTCAGGTACTGCTGAAATGCTTTCGGAATATTGCCACCAGTACTCAGATAGAACGAGGGATTAGTTTCTGCAATGTCAAAAGCATTCTCGAAGCTTATGCGGCTGTTGCTGATCTTGCGGATATTGACGCCGAACTGCACATTATGCTTTCCGTGAATCCAGGAAACATCATCTGTGAAGTTATGGACCGGCGTGATACGAGAGATAGGATAGGCTGGAGTTTCACCGAGAGGCGAGAAGACGAAGCGAAAGAAAATGTCATTGCCCGTGCTGTTCCCGCCCTGGGTAAATGCTTGTCGCGTCAAACCGTATCGGAAATTGTTGACCCACTGATTTCCAATCGTCCAGGTGTGACCGGCGGCCAAGCCACGGGGGTGGTTCCACACCACAGGCGAAGGCGTGTCGGGCAGCCATTGCGGCAGTGTCTGGTGGTCGTGGATTACGTTCAATCGCACGAAAGCCGTCTGATTGTTCGTGAGATTAAAGTCGAACTTGGCGACGTGCGAGTTTAGCTTGGTCGGTGTGGGCGCGTTAAAGCGGAAACCAGAGGTGTTCAACTGGTCGCCTTGGGTGGTGTCATTTGCGGGGTACTTGGCCGCAGCGGCTGCGAGCGCGTCCAGGGCGAACTGATCAATGCCGGCGGCTTGAAATGGCCCGGGATTTGCAGGACTCATCGTCAATGACGCCTGCTGAACGGCGCTGCCTGAGAGGTACTGGTAGTTGATCGTTCCCTGTCCCAGACTTGCCAAGGGAACAACTCTGCTGACAGTTTGGCCGCTGGCGTCATGCCTGCCTTCGTAACTGTAAAAAAAGAACACTTTGTTCTTGACTATCGGTCCACCAATTCCCCCTCCATAAGTGTGGCGAACCAGCGGTTGCCGTGGCACGGGTGCCCAATTGCCGCTAGCATCGGTAGCGTGATTATTGAACCAGTCATTCGCTGTGAATCCAGTCGAACGGTAAAACTCAAAACCTGCTCCGTGCCAATTGTTTGTTCCTGACTTGGTAACTAGATTGATCTGCGATCCAGAGGAATGTCCCTCATTGGCATTTCCATTTGCCGTCGTCACGCGGAATTCCTCGATGGCTTCCGAATTAAGGCGGAGCACCGGGCCCGTAGTGATGTTTCCCCGATCATTATTCAAGGAGCCGATAATCAGGTTGTTCGTACTGGTGGGGATGTCCGCATTGCCGGTCTGCGCGTTATTGATATCCACGCCGTCCAGAGTAATGTTGGACTGATCGGCACGGGCGCCCGCGACATAGCCCTCTCTCGTAGCACCCGGTTGTAGACTCAGAAGATCGACAATATTGCGTGCCTCGAGCGGTAGCTGGGTGATCTGCTGGTTTATGAAAACGTTTCCCAGAGAGGCGTCTTGTGTATTGACCAGCACATCCTGGACAGACGATTTCACCTCCACCACCTCGCCCTTCGTTCCGATGTCCAGTTGCACGTTGGTCTCGGTAGGCTTACCTACCAGGGCGCGAACGTTGTCCACAGCCTTGGTTCTAAACCCCGTCGACTCAACTTGCAGGCGGTACGTGCCGGGCACAATCAAGTCGAATGTGTACGCCCCCGTTTCCGTCGACTTGGTAGTGCGCACGGCGTTGGTGCCGACATTGGTGAGCGTGACCGTGGCCCCGGGCACCACTCGGCCCTGCGGGTCAGTAATGGTTCCGCGAATGGTCGAAGTGCCGGTTTGACTGAAGCTGGGAACCGCAACGATCAGGACTGCAAGAGCTACTACCATCACCCGGAGCGAGTGCATGGGAACCCTCCTTTTGGGCATGCGATGGCTTGATTGGTCGCATCTCTCTTGCGACGTACGATGAATGAACCCGAGACGCTTACGACTTTGGGCCGCTATTCTGCAACCTGACACCCAAAATTGACAAGCTTTTATTTCAACGATTTAATCCTCGCGTGCTGAATCGGGAATACTGGATTCTGGAGGGAGAATATTGATTTCCGTAACTAGCGCTCAGGTCTGCCTGAGGCCCGCCTTCACCGCAGCCGCGCCCATCACAATCAGCAGTGGATAACACTCCAGCGTGTAACGTGGTTCGGGATTTTCCAAGGTGCCCAAGAACGCCGATCGTAAGACGGCGAACAATACCAGCAGCCCAACCCACGAAATAGCTTGACCCCGAGTCATACCGGCGACGGCCAGTCCCACGTAGATCAAGTTCATGATTCCGAAACCGACGGCTGTCACCGACCACTTCAGATCATCATTAAATTCCCACCAACGTGGATCCACGGGCAGCAACTCGGTTCTAGGCCGCAGCCACATGTCGGCGATGCGCAGTGCCGGCAGCCAAAGGTAATAACGAAGGGGCTTGGCGCGGATACGCTCCTGCGCCAGCTGCGCGAACTGCGCATCTAACTCCGGATCAATCTCTGTTGTCTGGTTGTAAGCATCTAACACGGCGAGCGTGAGCTGTTTCTGCTCCGGAGAATCAAACGCCCGTGCCGGCAACTTCGCGGGATCAATCTTCTCGCCCGGTTCCTGCCAATAGATCTCCTGCACCGAAACGTAATCCGCGATCCATGTTTTCACCCAGCGGTTAAACCCCTTCGGAACATAGTCCCCAGGGTTGCTCGCGTACCGCGGCGTCAGCGGTTCGAATTGGTGAAGAGCCCGCCAGTTCCGCACAGTCCAGGGAATTAATGGTGCAAGCGAAAAAATAGCCAGCACGACGCCTGCCCCAAAAACCCTGTTCCACTCCCGCTTCTCGCGAGAGAACCGCGCCAGCAAAACCAGCAGGTACACTCCGATAGCCGCCAACAACAGCCCACCGTCGGGACGCAGGAAAATATTCGCGGCCACCGCCAATCCGCACCAAAACCAGGGTTTCAGCCCTCCTTCTTCCCGCGTGCCGAGCCCAACTACCGCCAAATCCAGCGCCAGAGTGGTGAAGAAGATTTCCAGCGTCTCGGTTAAGACGGCGGCGGTGTAGTTAGCTAGGAAGGGACAAAGCGCAGCTAAGAGGAAGGCTACCCTCGCGGCACCGGAGGAGATGATGCGGCGCGCAATATCGGCGATCAGCAGGCAAGTGCCCAAGTCCACCAAGACTTGCAGCAACAGCACGGCCCGGAAGTTCTCCCGTCGGAAAACTGCGAAAACCGCCGCCAGGAATGCAGGGTAACCGGGCAAACGGATGTAAGTAGGAACAATCTCCCCCGCCTCGCTAATCCCGTAGATCCCGTGAGCCAACCAGTTGTTCGCGAGATCTGCATAGATTCGCGAGTCGTCCGTGACTTGCGGGCTAAGAAATACGAACAATAACCGCAGCCCCAAGCCCACCAGTGTCGCGACAACAAAGAACCGCCAGGATTGGCGAAGCAGTTGGCGCACCCTCGGAATATAGCGCGTTTCGCCACGCCTGACGACCGTAGCCAGGTCAAAGAGGTCAAAGACTCAAGGGCCAACGACCAAAGACCAACGGCCAATACAGCCGTTTGACCCTCCCGGCCCCTCAGCTTACGATGGAAGTGACGCTACTCCATGCCTAATCCGGTTTTTTACGACCCCCGACGCACCCGTTGGAAGCGGGTGCGGTTCCTGTCCAACTTGCTGGGCGTGTTCATCACTGTGCTGGTCGTCTTTTTCGTTTACAGCGCTCTTCGCGGAGTGGCTCTGCCGGAATTGTTGTTGCAGGCGCAGAAGCATCCCTACCACGCTCTGAAAGAGAAGGAAAAAGAGAAGGCGAAAGAGCACCGGCGCCTAGCTGCCAAAAAAGGCCACCGCAAATCCAAAATTGCCCCTTCGCAAGTCAAGTTGAATGCCGAAGAAGGTATCCGTGCCGCGTTCTATGTTGACTGGGACGCCGCCAGCTTCTCCTCACTGCGCGAATACGCCCGCCAGATTGACTTGCTGTTTCCCGAGTGGCTGCACGTGCTTACGCCCGACGGCCGGCTGCAAGGCGTAGCCAACGAAACCAACAAGTTCTTCGACATCGTCCAAGGCCCGACCGTGCATCCCGTCGATGACAGAGTCATGCCCTTCCTCAAGTCGGAAGACACGGACATGGAAGTCTTTCCCATGGTCAACAACTTCGACGGCACCGACTGGATCAACATCTCGAACTTCCTGAACGATCCCAGTGCCCGTGGCCGCTTCCGCCAGGAGGTTGCCATGTTCCTGGCGACCGACAAATACCGCGGTCTCATGGTGGACTTCGAAACTTTTCCCAAGAGCGCCCAGCCGGCCTATCTGCAACTCTTGAGTGAGCTTTCCTCTGACTTGCACGCCAAAGGCATGAAGCTGTACGTCAGCGTTCCTGCCCGCAACGAAGATTTTGATTATGCCGCGGTTTCCAACCGAGCCGACGGCGTAGTGCTGATGAACTACGACGAGCATTATCCCGGCGGCACGCCCGGTCCGGTTGCCTCCCAGGACTGGTTCGTAAAGAACCTTGAAATCGCGAAGAAAGCCATTCCGCAGGACAAGCTCCTCTGTGCCATCGGCAACTACGGTTACGACTGGGTGCACAAACCCAGGCGAGGTCATCTGCCGCCTGGAATGAAAGATAGCAACGTCTCTGTGCAGGAAGCCTGGCTGGCGGCGCGCGACTCTGAGGAGGATGTGGATTTCGATGGCGACAGTTCCAATCCCCACTTCAGTTATCTCGACGAACACGACCTGCGCCACGACATTTGGTTCCTCGATGCGATTACGGCTCTCAACGAGATGCGGGCTGCCCAGCGCCTGGGAATAAGAACGTTTGCCTTGTGGCGGCTGGGTGGCGAAGACCGTTCGCTTTGGCGAGTGTGGGACCTCCCAGGCGATCCATCCGCGCCCGACAAACTCAAAGACGTTTCCCCCGGACAGCTTGTCGACATGGAGGGCCAGGGTGAAATCCTGCGCATCGAGAACCGACCTGCCAACGGCCAGCGCAGCATCGAGGTCGACGCGAGCACTGGCCTCATCACGGATGAAACCTTCTCTTCTCTGCCCACGCCCTATCGCGTCGCACGCTATGGAGGAAGTCCCAACCAGGTGGCGATCACTTTTGACGACGGCCCCGATCCGCAATGGACTCCCAAAATCCTCGATGTGCTCAAGCGCGAACACGCCCCGGCAACCTTCTTCTTAATCGGGATCCAGGCGGACAAATTCGGTGATATCACCGAGCGCATTTATCGCGAAGGCCACGAGATCGGCAATCACACCTTCACTCATCCCGACATCAGCAACATCTCTCATGGCTACATGAAGCTGGAGCTGAATCTCACGGAGCAACTATTCGGCAGCCGTCTCGGAATCCGCACTATCCTCTTCCGGCCTCCGTACTCCATCGATCAGGAGCCGGACACCGCCGACCAGGTCCGTCCATTGGAAACGACTCAGGACATGGGGTACATCACGATTGGCGACAAGATTGACCCTCATGACTGGCGCGAAACCCTGCCCGGCAGCGCTGAGCAGATCACTGCCGACGTGCTTGCCCATCTGCCACCTTGCTCTCCCAATGACCAGCGCTGCGGCAACATCCTCCTGTTGCACGACGGGGGCGGCAATCGCGCGGAAACCGTGCGTGCACTTCCCATGATTATTGAGGGAGTCCGGGCCCGTGGTTTCCAGATCGTCCCCGTCTACAAACTGCTGGGAAGAACTAAGGCGGAGATCATGCCGCCTCTGCCCGCCAACGAACGCTGGTCCGCGCGCCTCAATTGGATTGGCTTCTGGCTGTTTGACATTGGCATCAAGGGCATCACGGGGATCTTCTTCGTCGGCGACTTGCTCATGACCGGCCGCCTTCTGTTCGTCGGCATCTTTGCCATTTACGATCGCCTGCGCAACCAGTCCTATGGCATTCCCGCCGAGCGAGCCGCCTTTCGCCCGAAGGTGGTCGTTTTGATCCCGGCTTACAACGAAGAAAAAGTTATCGAACGCACGGTGCGGGCTGCGCTGGGCTCTACCTACCCCAACCTGCGGGTGATTGTTATTGACGACGGCTCCAAGGATTCCACTCTCGAAGTTGCCCGCCGGGCCTTTGCCGAGGAGGCAGCCGAGGGTAGCGTCCTGATTCTTACCAAGCCCAACTCGGGCAAGGCCGAAGCCCTGAATTTTGGTCTGCAGTACGTGCACGACGATGAGGAGATATTCGTCGGGATCGACGCGGATACCGTAATCGCTCCCGATGCTATCTCCCATCTGGTCCCCCGTTTCCTCAATCCGAAAGTAGGCGCAGCCGCCGGCAACGCCAAGGTGGGCAATCGCGTGAACCTCTGGACCCGCTGGCAGGCTCTGGAATACATCACCAGCCAGAACTTCGAACGCCGTGCTTTGAATACCCTGGGCGCCGTCAGCGTGGTGCCTGGCGCCATTGGGGCTTGGCGTACCGCTGCCGTACGCGAAGCGGGTTGCTACCACGTTGACACCGTAGCCGAAGACGCCGATCTCACCATGGCCCTGCTTCAGAGCGGCTACCACGTCGAATACGAAGATCTATCGCTCGCCTTCACGGAAGCGCCGGTCAATGCCAACGGGCTGATGCGCCAGCGCTTCCGCTGGTCCTTTGGGATTCTCCAGTCAGTGTGGAAGCACCGCTCAGCTTTTGTCCGCAAGGGTGCGCTCGGCTGGGTTGCCCTCCCCAACATTCTCATATTCCAGATTCTGTTGCCTTTGGTTTCGCCGTTCATCGATCTGATGTTCGCGGTAGGCGCGATTTGGTACTTTTTACAGAAATACTTCCACCCCGAATCTGCTGACCCGGCCAGCTTCCACCGTCTGGTCGTCTTCTTCGTGGCATTCCTGGTGATTGATTTCCTGGCTTCCGTAGTGGCTTTTGCTCTGGAGCGCCGCCCTGACGCGCGCGAAGACGTCTGGCTGCTCAGCCAGGTCTGGCTGCAGCGCTTCGCCTACCGCCAACTGTTCTCGGTGGTATTACTGAAGACTCTGAAGCGTGCTCTGGAAGGCCGCCGCTTTGCCTGGGACAAGCTGGAACGCACCGCCGCGGTGCGCTACCAACCCACCGAGAACCACGACTCGGTAAAAGTCCCGTAGCCTCCAAGCCTATGTCGTCATCCTGAAGCGGCCGCTAGCCCGACTTTGACAACCGGACTATGATTTTTCCGTAAGTTGCTGATTCTACGTTCGAGGTGTCAAAAGGTCTTCACTACAAGTTTTTCACTCCCGCAACGCATTCTAGTTCCGATTGGACAATCCTGGGCAGTGGTTGA
>DASQIH010000148.1:0-37537 GCA_035631655.1 Terriglobales bacterium | reverse complement strand
CAATTCCGAGGATCCGCGGATAGTTCACTGATTCCTGGTCACTTCTGCGGAGCATCGGCTTCTTCGCTACGACGTGTGGCATGCAGCTCCGCTTCCAGTTGAGACTTGAAGCTGCGGCTTACCTTCTCGAACTGAGCTTTTGCCCGCGCCGCATGTCCTAGAAGTGTGTGTAGTCGCTTCGGGCCCAACAACAGCGTCCCGAGAGCAAGCATGAACAGGATTTCCGTACCAAATCCCACGATCTACCCCTTGGCCAGACCCTGATCATGAGGGATGCTTGCTGTTCCAGTGGCCGGCTTCTCTTCCTCGGCTTTCATGGCAGACTTGAAGCCGCGGATGCCCTCTCCGATTCCTTTGCCCAGTTCGGGCAGCTTCTTGGGACCGAACACGAGCAGAGCAAGTCCGAAAATTACCAGCAGATGCATCGGTTGAAACAATCCTTCAAACATATAGGTCTCCTTGAACCACGATGAGAAGCGTCAGTCGATCGAAAAACGCAGGTGCTGTGACGCCTAATCTTTCACCACAGCACCTGCGGGGAGAGACAGCTGCAAACGAGTTCAGATCAGAGTTTTCGTTGCGATCGGACATTGCCTCCTGCGACGTTTAGATGACTCCGCGTCTGGCGTCATCGGCGTCTTGTGCCAGGCGAGTCACGAAGTCAAAGAACGCTTGCGATTGGCCGGCGAAGACATTCATGTCGATGAAGCCTTGGAGCGCAGTCGTGGCAGCGTTCTTGGAGGCTGTTGGGCGAATGATCGAACACACCGGGAGTTTCCGGCTGAGAAATGCAGTCGGTTCCGGCATGATCAGATTGGTTTGAAAGTCCTCTCCGCCGAACGGAGGGGCATTCAGATCCGGGAAGGTCACCTTTACGCCGGTCACCGGGTCCACGACATCGGTCAATTGCGGGGCATTGCCGGCCTTGTCGTGCCAGGTCTGAAAGTGTGCGAGTTCGGTTCCACCGATGCTGAGCAGGATGCGCAGAACTTCCACGCTGGTCACTCTCTGTGCTAGTCCCGGATACATGCTAGCCCCGCCCACTTCGATATTGGCAAAGTGAAAACCAGCTGTATTAGCAATCGCCTGCAGGAAGTTCGGATCGTTCAGGTCATCGTCAGTTCGCGGAATGCCCGTATGCGCACCTTGAATCAAGCTCGGAATCGCGGGTGGGAAGGTGTCTCCAAAATCGGGATTACCAGTACGGCTACGATAGCGCGTCCACCAGGTAGTATCGACTGTGAGCTGAGTCAGCGTGGTAAGCCGGCCAATCTGGTTTGCGCCCGTCGCTTTACTGCTCGGCAATGTGCGGAACTGGTCTAGGCTCAGGGGGAGAGCGCCTTTGGAAACAAGGAATGCGTTGATGAAAGTTTCGTGTGTCAGCTCATCTTCCGTGTTGTCATGGATGTACTGCGCCATGTCGCCATCCAGTTGCGTAATAGCGTTGGTATAGGCCGGACTACCGCCGGTGGGTTGGGCAGGATAGCCAGGAATTTGCTGACTAGCGATGGTGGAGACTTCGTTGTCCTGCACACCTGCGAGTTCGGTGTACTGCAGCCAGATGTCGGATTCGATGATCTCCGCCGCGGCCAACCAGCGAAGGATGGCTGCATCGCCACGTGTGAGGTGACCATGGCCTTCATCCGCCAAAGCGGATGGCATGTTCTCCAAAAGTGCTGCGCCTGCGCAGACTGCAGCTCCCGCCACGACGCTGTTCCTTAGGAAGGAACGCCGGTTAAAGGCTTTCCCCGCTGAGGAGGTAATATCTTCTGCGATGGGTTGGTTTGAATTCGAGGGCGTTTGACCTGCGAGAGTTCTGGTCTTCATATTGACATTTACTTCCTTTGGCACTGGGATTTACTTCCTTTCCAAAATTTTCTAGGTGTTAACACCGCTCAGGAAGCCCCCGAGGTGTGCCGTCACCGCGAGAGCAGCCACCCCGAGCAGTTCCAACGGAATTCGGTAAGCAGGTAGCAGCGTCGGCTCGGCCCTGCGCGTTCGCCAATGAACCCACCAAGACGCGATTACAAGCACGGCGGCAAGTGAGGCTGCCATAAGATGCCAGAGCAGCAAACCTTTAAGCTTCTTTCCTTCAAGAACGAATTGCCATGCCAGCAGGCCTGTCCCGACTACAGGGAATACCGTCACAGCGGCGACAGAGATGTTCAGATAGGCAGCAACGGCTAGATGGGACAACCGTTTGCCTCGTGACAAGAGGTCGAACAAAACTCCGCTGAGAAACAGGGCGATCGGAAAATGAATAAGCACCACATGCTGCGCGTGCTTCGCCATTAACACAGTTCGCAAGTCGAAAGGATGCACCGAAGCCATAGAGCCACCTTGAACGCCTACTGAACAACAACCTTTCCGACCATCTTGGGATGAATGGAGCAGTAATACGGATACGTCCCAGCCTTCGTGAACGTGTAAGAGTATTTCTGATCAGTGTCCAAGGCTTTGGACTTGAACACCCCATCACTGCTCGCGATCACGTGAGGAATGTCATCTTTATTGACCCACGTGACGGTACTGTTCACCGGTACGGTCAGCGTGTCGGGAGCGAAGGTGAAGTTATCAGCTCGTATCTCTGTGCCGTTAGCGTCTTCGCCCCTCACGCGGGGTGGATGAATAGTGAAAAGAGCCGCCAGAGCTAACGGAAGCGCAAGGCTCGCAATTGTGACCAACAGCTTGTTTTTCATGATTCTCGAATTCTCCTCAATTCGTCGAAAAAAAGGCTTACATCTCACGCGAGAGTTGAGTCCACAACTGCCAACGCGTGTTTTCCTTGCACATAGTTCACGTCGGTGATTCCCAAAAGCCTACGTAACTGGTCGTCGGGAACCCTCATCGGCCCAGGTGAATCAGCCTTGCCGGGAGCGGGCTGGACAAATGCCGTCGAGAAGGCGGTGTGGAAGCTCACGTTGCCTTCGACCTTTTGCATGGTCTGGTGAATATGGCCGTTCAATACAGTTACCGAGCCAAATCGCTTCAAATACGAAAGTGCCTGCGCGCTGTCCTCGGTCCCCCATCCCCACTGCGGATAAATCGTCCAAAGTGGGATATGCGCAAAAACTACAATGGGAGTGCTCGACTTCAGATGTTTGACATCATCCTCAAGCCATTCGAGCTGGTCATTGCCAAGTGTGCCGAGGCCGCCGGCCTTTAGGTTCATCACATTGACTAGTCCGATGAAGTGGACTCCGTTCTTATCGAAGCTGTACCAGCCCGAGCCTTTCGCGTTCTTCGCATAGCGCTCGCGGAACATTTTTCCGTCATCGTTCAGAACATCGTGCTCTCCCGGCACAAAGAAAATCTCCTTGTTGGTAGCCTTCAGAATCTGGTCCACGGTATCGAATTCCTCGGGGTTTGAAAGGTGGCTGATGTCGCCGGTATGCAGAATGAACTCGGGCGGCTGCGGCAAGGCATTGATTTTGTCCACGGCGGCCTTGAGTGTGCTGACTACGTCAGGATTTGCCGGTTTGTTGAATCCCATGTGGCTATCGCTGATCTGCACAAAGCTCAACGCGCCCATTTTGTGGGACTTCATGGCCGACCCATGTTGGGATCCGAGGGCAAAGGATTTCAGCACTCCGCCTTGAATTACACAGAGCGCACCAGTGCCAGCCCAGGCCATGCATTTCAGAAATCCCCGGCGGTCAATTCCGTCATGATTGTGGTCGTGCTCGATGAAGCCGCTGGAAGCCTTGTTGAACAGGTTCGTTTTCGCCATTCGTGTTTTCCTCATCTAGTTAATGCCATCGACATCACTGGTATCAGGCGACGCGAGCAGTGCCCGAGTTCTGGCTCCTGCCTCGCGCCGCCTGCCAGGACGTGCTACACCTGCATAAACCGTAGCGGGACAGGTTTTATTCCACACAGACCTCTTTTTGTACGGAGACGCAAAGGACTTCAGTTGACATGAAGCGCCTTCTCACAGAAGGGAATAAAATGCCGCTTGCGGCGGTTGTACCTATAAGGCAGGACGCGCGGACGTGCTACAGGCTGAAGAAAGAATTCGGTTTGAGCAACTTGTGTTGCCACATCTGGACAGTGCTGTCAACCTGGCTCGATGGCTACTACGAAATCCTGTCGACGCGGAAGATGCAGTCCAGGAAGCAATGCTGCGAGCCTACTGCTTCTTTGCCCGGTTTCATGGAGGCGACGCGCGTGCCTGGTTGCTGCAGATTGTTCGAAACACCTGTTACACGTGGCTGGAGAAGAACCGCCCATCGGAATTGATGACTGAATTCGACGAAGAAGTGCACCAACGTCCCTCGCCCACTCCAGAGACTCTGGCTAGCCAAGAAGATGAACGGCAGCGGTTGATGCAGGCGCTTGGCACTCTGCCGAACCGGTCTTCATTGCAATCTGCCCGATGTGAGTGAGGCGTCGGTGCGTCGGATCAGGCCCTGAAAGCGCCGGTTGAGAAAAGGTCTGCCTGCATTTCATTGTCGCTGCCAGCGTGCCGTGATTCCAGGGCGGATGAATGGGGAGTCTCTTGTCTACAGTGGTACTACGAATACCCCAGGAAGTGGCCCTTCGCTGAGGCCATGCTGCAGCGAGACAATCAAATTCATGTCGGATCGTGGGGGGAAACTAGGCGTCTCACATGGCATGGCGCAGATTAATCCCGAGCTGCGCCTTCACTACGTGACAGCTGGCGAAGGGAAACGTACAGTTGTTCTTCTGCACGGGTTTCCGCAGACTTGGTGGGAATGGCGGCACATAATTCCTCGACTCATCGGAGCTGGGTTCCGCACTGTAGCACCTGATTATCGAGGTGCCGGGCAGTCGTGGCGCCCTGCCGCCGGCTATGACAAGCGGACGATGGCGGGCGACATAAACTGTCTGCTGCACGAGCATCTTCATGTTACCGGCCCAGTCGCGCTGGTTGGGCATGACATTGGTCTTATGGTCGCGTATGCGTATGCTCAAGCATATCGACACGAAGTGTCACATCTGGCGATACTGGACGCCCCAATCCCGGGAACAACGATTTTTGAGCGTGTGAAATCGAATCCGCGCGTTTGGCATTTCGCTTTTCACAACGCGCGCGATGTTGCGGAGATGCTGGTTGCCGGCCGAGAACGGCAATATTTGCAAACGTTCTTCAATGCTCGGATATTCGATCCTTCCGCATTGCTTGAAACCGAGATGGACATCTACAGCTCTGCGTACAGCGCTCCTGGAGCGATCCGCGCAGCGTTTGAACTTTATCGCGCATTCGATCAGGATGCAGAGGACAATCGCGAATTTCTGCGGCTAGGTGGGAAGTTGGAGATCCCCGTACTTGCAGTCTGGGGCGCCATTAGCAATTCCGGCCCTCTGTTAGAGGAAATGATGCGGGAAGTGGCCAATAATGTCAGCGCGGTCGAAATCTCCGGGGCTGCACATTGGATCCCTGAAGAAAACCCCACCGCATTGACAACGGCCTTGCTGAACTTCTTGCCGCGCGCTGAAACGGGCTGCGGCAATGCTCGACGAGCCAGCGGCTAGAAACGCGAGCATGTTAGGACTTGCATTCTTGGATCATGATGTTAAAACGAGAAACAATGCGTCTGACGACACGGACAGAGATTCGAAGACTACCGAAGCGCGGCTCTCACGATCCGAAGACCATCTACGCAATCCTTGATGAGGCATTTGTCGCTCATGTTGGGTTCAACGTGAATGGACAACCATTCGTAATACCCACGCTATTCGGCCGCGAAGACGACAGCCTCTATCTACACGGCTCGGCAGCCAGTAGGATGTTGCGCCATCTCGAACTAGGGATGCCTGCTTGCGTCAACGTCACAATTTTGGACGGCTTGGTGCTGGCGCGATCTGCATTTCATCATTCCATAAACTATCGATCCGTTGTGGCATTCGGCACCGCGCGAACTATCGGCGAGCCGATCCAGAAGACACGAGCACTCCGCGTGATCTCAGAACACGTAATCGCTGGACGATGGCAGGACGTGCGAGAGCCGACCGAAAAGGAACTAGCCGCGACGAATGTGCTCGAATTCCACATCGAGGAAGCCTCGGCCAAGGTTCGGAACGGGCCTCCAATCGATGAAGAGCAAGATTATGCTCTTCCTGTTTGGGCCGGTGTTCTTCCTCTGCGATTGGAACCGAAGACACCAGTGGCTGACACACGACTGACAGATTATGCCGAAGTGCCGGAATACGTCATGCGCTACAAGACACCGTCAAACTCGTGAAATGGCTAAAGGAGATTGTGGGGAACGGCCTAAAATAAGTGGAAGAGCCTGCCGAGAAAAACTATATGCCCCAAAATGAAACAGTTTTCACGATTGGCCGCCCCAAGGACAGCGAGGCAGCACCCTACTACTTCACGTACATCAATCAGGTGAAAGGCGAGGATCCTCTGTCTGCTCTCGAAAGCCAGCTGCAGGATTGTTTAACGCTTTTTTCAACGATCTCAGAAGAAAGATCACTGCACCGCTACGCTTCTGATAAGTGGGACATCCGGCAGGTACTCAATCATGTAAGTGATACCGAAAGGGTCACCGCGTTTCGTGCCTTCTGGTTTGCGCGCGGATTCGAGAGCTCCTTACCCAGCTACGACCAACACGTCGCCGTGGCTAGTGCAGGTGCAGACCGAATCTCGTGGAAAACGCACGTCGAGGAGTTCCGGCGCGTACGGCTTGCCACGCTCTCACTCTTCAGCAACATCCCGCCCGAGTGCTGGGCAAAAAGTGGCATTGCCAGCGACAATCACTTCACCGTGCGGGCGCTGGCTTACATTGTCGTGGGCCACTGTCAGCATCATCTGGGTTTATTGCGCACACGGTACTTATAGACACGCCTTGACCGAATAAAAAAGTTTTGGCATCCGCGCTTTGATTGCTGTGGAATGCCCGATCGGCCACGTAGACGTTGCCATCCCGTCCGTCGCCACATCCGTCCCCTGGGTGAGTCCGCGCCAGGAACTGTTAGCGCAGACGGTGTGCACGACGGGCGCAAAACGGTTGCGGCAGGTTTTTTACATAGGCACAATTCGAACGGCACAAATGCCGGGGAACAAACACCCGTCGCAACCACGTACGAATCGTAGCTCGGGGATAATCACCATGCGACCCGACTGGAGAACACGGCTCATTCACCCGAACATTTCCGTTCCCGAGGGCTTCCGTTCGCTGAGTACGCCCGTGTATCGCGGATCGACCACTTTGTTCAGCCGTGCGGCTGACATGGTCGATACCTGGAACCATGATGACATGCCGCACACGTATGGAACCTACGGCACGCCGACCACGCTCACTCTAGCTCGGAGGCTCGCCGAAATCGACGGCGCGTATCGATGCTTTATCACCCCTGGTGGATTATCAGCCATAGTGCTGGTGTATTTAGCTTTTACTGCGTCTGGCGATCACGTGCTGGTACCGGACAGTGTGTACGGCCCCAGCCGTGCGTTTGCGAATCGCGTACTCGGCCGATACGGCGTAAAGGTTGGGTTTTATCCGGCTTTAATCGGGAAGGCAATCGAGGAGCGCATTACGCCGAATACCCGGCTGATTTGGTGCGAGAGTCCAGGTTCCCTGACCATGGACGTGCAGGATGTCCCTGCAATTGTGGAAGTGGCACATCGTCACGACATGATCGTGGCGCTCGACAACACTTGGTCGGCTGGTGTGCTTTTCGATGCATTCCATCACGGCGTCGACATATCGATTCAGGCTCTCACCAAATACGTCGGTGGCCACAGCGATCTGTTGCTCGGATCAGTGAGTGTACGAGATGAGGCGGCATACCAGCGCGTGGGCACGACGCTGCAGGACTTAGGCATGGCTGTCTCACCGGACGACTGCAGTCTCGCCTTAAGAGGCCTGCAGACATTAGGTGTGCGCCTTTCAGCCATCGAGAGCTCGGCACTGACTGTCGCGCGATGGCTGGCCACACGGGAAGAGATTGAAATCGTGCTGCACCCGGCGCTTCCGTCGTGTCCTGGACATAACCTGTGGGTTCGGGACTTCTCAGGCTCGTCAGGAGTTTTCTCGATCGTGTTTCGATCGCCAATCAACCGCGTTCGTATTCATTCCTTTGTCGATCGATTAAAGCTGTTCCGCATCGGTTACAGCTGGGGCGGAGTGACAAGTCTTGTCGCATTTCCGGATTCAGACGAGTCACCGAATGCAAGCATTTATGGGGACCGGCTTCTTAGACTTAGCATCGGACTGGAAAGCACCGACGATCTGATCGCGGATCTTTCAGGGTCGATGTCACCTCTGACCGATTCAAGCACCTGAAACCTGATGGCATATGCGATATCGGCGAGTGGCTTCTGCAGTTGCGTTATTTCTTCTGATTGTCCACCCAGAAGACGGTGGCAGCGCCAACACTTCTCGCCATAGATTCAGCCAGCCACAGTTCCGCGTTCTCATGGAGACACTGGCGCGCGGCTGGAATTCCAACAACGCTACGTTGGCTGCGAATTGCTTCACGAACGATGCCATATACAGTGCTCCTCCGGATGGCCCAGTACGACACGGCAAGAGAGAATTGTTTGAGTTCTTTGGCGGGGAGAAAGGGCGAGATCAGCCCATGAGCATGGAATGGCACCATTTGATCTTCGATGAAGCGACACAGATGGGCGCCGGCGAATACACGTTCAGCTATAAGATTCGAACTCACGGCGTCGCCATTGTTCGCCTCGTTGACGGGAAAATCGCCAACTGGCGCGAGTATGAGCAGGCTTCACCGCTGCCGTGGAGTCAATTCATCGGAGAAAATCACTTCTGAACCAATTCAGCCGTGGCCCATGTCGCTGGAGACCTGAGGCTGGCACCCGTGGGCCAGAAATGCCATTCAGACTTTGTATCAGTCACATCCGCCGCAAACCCGAACTGACGTCCCGGCGCCAAGCCAATTTTGGACAGTGCTACTTGAATTGTCATCACGTCCATCGTTCTCAATGGAAAGTGATTAGACCGCCAGCCACGCTTTCGTTTCGCACACTGAAATGTCCCGTTACGGGTGTAGACGTTGAATTTGCCATTGCCTTCACACAGGTTGTACGACGAATGCAACCACCACTGCCCGGTTTGCCATTTGGTGCTCTTGAGGTTCTGCGGGTCGAAGAGGAGTTCAGGATATTGCTCCTCTTCTCCATGTTTAAGTTGGCCAATAATGCAAGTCAACACCTGCCCGTCATGATTGCACCGGAATTCCACGTTCCAACCTGGGTGGATCGCAATATTCAGCGTGACGAAAGCTGGCGCATGAGGAATTCGGGCCACATCCGTTTGGGCGGCCGTGCCGATCGGCGGGCAAGCGGCAACAATGAGCAGGACATATTCGAAGGCACGCGATGCGCACATATATTCTGCGTCCTACGCTGCAAACACATAAACCGCAGTCACTGTCCAGCCATTAGCAAGAATAAAAAAATGACGACATCTTGCAGGCCGTGTATCAACCAAGCCCACATGAAGCCTTGCGTATCGACTATGCTCTTTCCCCACAACCACCCTGCAAACCCCGCCAGGAATACGCCCGAAAGGCCCGACGGATGGCCAAACCAATGGGCGAGCCCGAAAATCACTGATGTTACCAGCAATGCCTTACCGGCCCCGACGCATGGGATGAGTCGGCCAAGCAAGACTACCCGAAAGCGGAACTCCTCCTGAGCCGCGTTAAAGGCAGCGAAAGCGATTGCCCAAGGTAATCCTGAGACCGCCCGTTGCACTGTCCGGAAATCAGGTCGGACCGTGCTCATGAGTTGTGCAGCAAGACCGCCGGCTAGAAACAGGATCAGGAATGGACCAAGCCATTTCCATGAGATCGCCGGCAATCCAAACGGCAGTCGAGCCGGAGCACTCATATTTCCGCGTTGGAGGAAGATATCCCGCCGGTTCATGCCACTGCCGATCAGACTGAGGCCGAGCAGAGCGCAGGGGATCAACTCTATGAGCGAATCGGCAAAAATGAACTGATGCGTCGGCACACGGGCTCTCCACGCAGCCCAGCGAGATGTGCTCTCAATCAGATTTCCGACCGCATAGCCGATATCCAACGCAACAAGCGAGACGAGATACCCCTGAAGTGGTTTCAAGCCGGACACTACGCGCGTGATCACGAGGAGTAAAGCCAGGAATACCAGATTCGCGAGATCGAGCCAGCGTGGGCGGTCCACATTGAGGACCGCGTGACAGATCATGTCCCCGAGAATACTGGCGGGAATGACGCTCAGCCACACTACTACCGATCGAACTCGCGCCTGCCGATCAGGCGGACCCTTGAGATGGCTGACTCGCTCACGCTGCATTTTTGGCGTTGGGTTCATTCCTTCTCACGCGTGAAGGTCATGATCCAATTGGTCTCCCAAGTCTTTCCACCGTCACCGGAGAACGCTTGCTCCCACCGGCAAGAGTTGGCCTTGATATCTGACCAAACAAACCGGACGTAGATAGCTTTCCCCTCAAACTCTTCCTGGTCAAAAAATTCACCCCGCTGATCCTTGAATTGGCCGACCATCGGCTTCTCGAAAACGCCCTTGGCGGCATTGGCCCAATAAAGGCTCCATTGGTGCGATTTGGGATCGTAGGTTCGGACTGTCATACCCTCGATGTGCCCCGAAGGGCTGTCTGCTTCAAATTCATCCATGTTGGCGCGGCCCGCCCAAACCGGCTTAGCGACGACTTTTCCGTCGAACTCGACCCATTCGTTTGAGTTCGATAGGGGATGCAGCAAGCGTCTATTGTGGACTTTCCACCGGCCAAACCAGAAATCAAAATCGTGCTGGCCATCTCGGTCGGTTCTTGCTTGTTGCGGTCCCACCTGGCCGAACGCCGAGGTGAAACGCATGTCCGCGGCCATTAACAACGTAAACAGCAAGGAAGCCATCAGCCCGCAGGTCCGAACGCGCTCAAGAAGGCTCATCGCTTGCTCCTTCAACCGGCAGTACAAAACGGAAGTTGGTGCTAGTAAAGAGCCACTTTCAGGGCGGCGCATACTACCACTTTCGAGACGACAGTCTGTCAAAGTTCATTCAGCCAGCACCAGAAGGAAAATGCCAACCGGCATTACTGAAACTGCGATCAGCCTTCGCGTTCGATCGCCCTCCTTCAAAGTGAGTTCCGAATGGTGCTCGAACGAGAATGCTGATTTCGCGCGTCGGGGCAATATAGCTGACAGGTGTGAACCTCATCGCGAACAGGCTGCGCGGATACGCCAGCGGATTCAAAGCGTCGATGAAGATGGCATACTGGCGGTGTTAACAGAGGCTATGTCGGACGGTGAAGCGGATGAGTTATCGAATTTTGCATGTGGCAACTAATCTCGGACTACGCCCGGGGGGCGTGGAGCGCTTGGGAGAGGTTCTGTTAACAATGGGGCTGGCCGGTGATATCGGGGCAAAGGTACATCCGCCACTCCAAGCGACACCTTTCAATGATGCAATCGATCCAGGGATCGGCGCTCGTAATATTGATGCCGTTGCCAGACTAGCGGTGGCGCAGGCAAATCGGATTGAGGCAATGGTACGCGAAAATGAGTTCCCCGTCGTATTGGGTGGCGACGATAGTGTGCTGTTTGGCTGCCTGCTGGCGATGCGAAGAATAGGATCAGTCGGCTTGTTCTTGCTGGATGGTCATACAGACTTCTGGAATCCTCTCAACGGTTCAGGAGAGCTGTCAGACAGCGACGTTTGGATTTCTACTGGGCGAGGAGTTCCTCAGATCGGCAACCTGGAAGGCCTCGGCCCGTTCGTAAAAGACCAAGCGTGTGTCCTCTATGGGCACCGTGACCGTGACTTCCAACTAGCGCACGGTAGCGACGACGTCTATACCACCTCCATGCTCGTCCGGAATCTTAACGAGGTGCGGGCGGCAGGTTTAACAGATGCTGCAAACCACGCGCTCGCTCGCTTCAACGACAGCGGAGTGGACCGAGTGTGGATGCACCTGGATGCTGATTGCCTCGCCGACGATTTGATGCCTGCGGTGGACTGGCGCGTGGTCGGCGGTTTCACTCCTGAAGAAGTAGTCGCTCTCGCTAGAACTTTGATCAGCTCAGGCTTGGTATCGGGGATAGACATCACAATTTACAACCCCGGTCTCGATACGCCTGAATACTCTGCAGGAAAGGTGCTAAGAGACGTGGTGGTTTCGATCCTGCGATGAACACAGATGTCTTGGTTGTGGGAGCCGCAACAGCGGGATCAAATCATTGCTGCCCGCCTCGTTGACCATTCGGAGACGAAATATTGTACAAGGTCGGGAATGACGCCGGCAGCTTGCCGATCTGCCTAAGCCGCCCCTATCTCGCGACTAGGCGGAAAACGTGTTTTCGCGTGTTCAGCGCGCTGTCTGAGCTTGTACGACTTCAATGTGCGATATCGCTATCGCATGAAGCTGCCCACGCTCGAACAACTTTCCGTCGGCCCGGACATATGTGCCCACATAGGGCAGCATGCTCTTGCGAACGGAAACGTCCGGAATGGCCTTGGAGATAGGCGTATACAAGATCCCATCTGAAGTCAGAATCCCAATAGGCGATCCCCCTGCGACGCACTTCCTCATGCAAGCCTTTGTTTCTGGAGTATTCGCGGCCCCTGCCTTCGGATTACGGAGCAAGCAAGCGACATCACGTACGTACCCAGTGACAACCCCGGGTGTCCCATCATACTCGGCATCGACAGTGCTCGACTGAGCCTGCGGACTGTGATGCGCGTCAGGGGCTTCGGTCTGACAATTGGCGACGCTAGCAAGAACACAGGCCAGCAGTGCAATCAATTTCTTCATTGATTCCCTCCATATTCAAGAGCACTCAACTAAAATACTCTTGACGCCCACACACATGTTTAAGTAAATACTTAACTATGAATACACAGACACTCGCGCTGAATCGTGTCGCGGCCCTCATCGGGGACCCTGCACGTGCCAATATGCTGGAGGCGCTTCTCTCTGGACGGTCACTCACCGCCGGCGAATTGGCGCTCATCGCCGGAGTTTCTCCTCAGAATGCAAGCAGCCATCTCGCTAAGCTGTATCAGGGAAACCTCGTCGATGTGGAGGTCCAAGGCCGGCATCGCTTTTACCATCTAGCCACACCCGAAGTAGCTGCTGCACTGGAAGGACTGGCTGTATTGAGCTCCGGCGTAGACAGTCGGTTGAGTTCACGATCTCTGGATGAGATAGCTTTTGCAAGAAGCTGTTACGACCACCTCGCGGGCAGCCTGGCTGTACAGTTCACGTCTTACCTTTTGCGTTTTCGCGTTCTCAGAGAGAACAGTTCCGATTTCTTGATCACCCGCACCGGCGCGAAGTTTCTTGCCTCAATTGGTATCGACCTGAGTGAACTGCAACGACAACGTAGAGCGTTGGCCAGAAGGTGTTTAGACTGGACCGAGCGTCGGCCTCACGTTGCTGGAGCACTCGGAGCTGCCATGCTGAGCCGCTTCAAGGCTCTGGGCTGGCTTATGGCTATCCGAAACTCAAGGGCTTTGCGCGTGACGGTAGAAGGTCAGCGCCACTTCCAGCGACTCTTTGCGATATCTCGGTGGGAGCCAGGGCCGCATTAATACCTTCTCATTTGACGGCTGCGACTCTCGAAGTCGTCATCTGACCGACCCTGTCTACGGTAGCTCGATGTCCAGCATCCAGTAGCCGTCATGCGTGACGCGACTGATTTCTCGAAGTTCCAGTCGTGAACTCATACGGGGAGAATTAGAGACAAGCGTGTGGTATTCGCCGCGCTCACCGCAGGGATCCACCCCGAGGCGCTCAAAACCGGACAGCATGGGTTCACTGAGCGTCTGGCCCAGCCAGCTTCTGTCGAGCAACGAAGCCTTTGTCGAAACGATTTGAGCCTCGGCTCCTGTAGAGAGGAACTCCCGAAATAAACTGATCGTGGACTCTCCCCAGAGCGGTTCTACTGCGACAAGGCCGCACTCCTTACCGACTCGTTCGACCCACGCCTTATGTTCATCGAGGAAAATGTCGCCGCATATCAGATGCGAAAAACCATCTCGCGCCAGATCGCGCAATATACGCTTGAATTCCTCTTCGTATGACTCCCAGGAGGCGCGGCCACTCACAATACACAGATTTAGCAGGTTCGCTTGCCGGATTACTACTTCAGGGCGTAATCCGTGGGATCGGCTCCGCGCTCCATCCTCTGTAAACATCGTTAGAAGGGCTTGAACATCAAAGCAGCTAATCGTCCTATGTAGCGCGAGATAGCTGTCCTTCCCGCCGCTCCATGAAACCACCGCCTTCGGCTTGGACATACGTTCTCCAACGCTACAAGCGCAATACAGTGGCCAGTGTCTCAGGTAGCCGGCCTTGTAATTCTCGCCCTACAGTGTCCTCCAAAAAATCATTCCAGGTTCTAAGTTCCAAGCGCCTGTAAGAGATCTTCAATCAAATCGTCGGGATGTTCGAGCCCAATTGTCAGTCGCAGGAGATTTTTCGGCGATACAGACGCCGTGCCTTCTGCAGACGCGCGATGCTCGATGAGGCTCTCGACTCCGCCGAAACTTGTGGCGTTACGGAATAGTTTGACTTTCGAGGCTACTGCAACCGCTTCATTCCACCCACCCTTAACAAGAATCGACAACATTCCACCGAAGCCGCTCATTTGACGGTTAGCAATGTCGTGCCCTGGATGCGAGGGCAGGCCGGGATAGAGCACCTTCTCTACTTTTCGAGAATCTTCCAGGGCATTGGCGACCAACAAAGCGTTGGCAGCATGTCGCTCCATTCTGCACGGCAGTGTTCGTAAGCCTCTCAGTACAAGCCACGAGTTGAATGGCGAGCACACGGCGCCAAGAATCATTCGGGTTTGAAAGAGGTTTGTGTACAGCTGACCACGCTTCTTGAAAACCAGGCACCCACCCTGTACATCGCTGTGCCCACCGCAATACTTTGTTGTCGAGTGAAGTACAACATCCGCGCCGAGACCGAGGGGCCGCTGAAAAACAGGGGTCGAAACTGTATTGTCCACCAACACGAGAGCATTTGCTGCATGCGCAATTCTAGAGACTGCTGCGATGTCGATGATGTCGAGTCTCGGATTTGAGGGTGTTTCGATCCATATCAGTTTGGTATTCGGCCGGATAACTCGCTGCACCGCGTCCGCCGAGCGCATGTTAACCACATCTGCCCGCTGACCCCATTTGGGCAAGTACTGATGTTGTACTTCACGAACGTGGACGTAGACATCCTCTGGAAAAATGATGTGGGAATTCGGTTCGAGTGTCTGCAGGAGAGCTGCACATGCTCCCATGCCGGATGAGAAAATAAGCGTTTCTTCTCCACCTTCCAACATGCTGAGAGCTTTTTCGAGGCGGTCCTGCGTAGGATTTTTATCGCGGACGTAAATGTAGCCGTGTATTTCTTCGTTGGCGGGTCCGTGTTCGAAAGTGGTCGAAAGGTGGATCGGCGGCGTAATCGCCCCCGTAACTGGATCAGGCTCGGCGCCAGCATTAACTGCCATCGTTTCGAGTTTCATTCTTATGGCTTCGTCCTTACTTTCGGTCTGTTAGGCATGAGCGTTTGTTCTACCGGAGGTGCTAATGCTGGCCAAGCGGTAGGCTACATCCTCAGATCTGTTGAGCCGTGTTGGATCGTTTGGGTCTTGCAGGGTCTTTTGGAGCGGCCAAGCGGTCGATGCGCCATACAGAGTGTTGCACAGAATCAAGTGGCTGACGAGGTCTGGACGCAACGTAGCGAAGTATCCGGCCCAATGACCGCCTGTAGCCCAGCCTAGAATAGCAACCCGCTGTATATGGTGCTCTTTGCTGACCCATTCGACGACGGCTTGTATGTCGCGAACTGCTTGCGGTGATCTCACCGAGGGTGGATTTTTCTCTGGAGGCTCGTTCATTTCCGGCGACTTGGTCGAGCGCCCGAACCCGCGCATATCGGGGACGTAGACAGCATGGCCAGATACCGCTATGTCAGCTGCAAGCGATCCCCTAGGTACGTCAACGTCAAACCAGGCGGCGCCCGATGGCCGAGCTCCATGTATTAGCACAACAGGATCCCCTTCCTTTTTAAGGTGATGGCGACGGACCTCCCGAACAAAAATCTGGATGCCGGGATCGCTCGGGACAAAAAAGTCTCGGCGCACTACCTCTGCTTGGGCCGCGGTCTGTGCCGCGCACAGTGAATGGCACACATAACATATAGACACAGTAAGCAAGAAGAGATTGAATTGCGTGGAATCATGGCGATCGAGCCTCACATTCGAGTAAACGCCCGGCCTGTGGCACCGAGCTTTGCCCAGCAACTTCTTTACTGTGTCTACGCGCCTGACCTCACAAATGTGCACACGAGTTGTTCAATGTGAGCGCCTCAGAGGACTTAATGCTCGACTACCTCAAAATGGGTCACGTGCTCATCGAAGCTCGCCAGGATAGCTTTCGCTTCCGGTTCGACAACGGCCTTCTCCGGTTCGGGGCCGGCAAACCTGCGGACTGCCGTCATCGAATCCCAAAGTGTTAGTACGACAAGTTCTATAGCGCCATCCAACATGCGCCGCAATAGGTAAGCTCCGCGATGTCCTTCAATTGCGCGGAGCTTGGGGAAGATCTGCTTGGTTGCGTGCTGGACGTATTCACCGGCTTTCTCCACTGTTGAGCGCGCCTTCCACATCCGCAAGATCATGCTTGACTCTGGTGGCATTGACATTGACTTCGCGGTCGAACCTAGTCCTTGTTCAACGGTCGCCTCAGCAGCCTGCGGCCGGAGCGGGCTCGCCGCATCGACGCCTGCAACTGTCGACCATTCCCGCACATACCACCTCTTCACCAACCCACTGGTCACATACGGATCATCTCGCGCAAACTTCTCCGCTACGTCAGGTGAGCGACCGCTGAATAGCAAGACGGCGCCGTCCACGGGGTTGGCAAGTGCGCCGCCCAATACGAGTTCGCCTCCCTCGCTTGCTTTCCAGGCTTTTTCGAGGTGCGCTTCCCGAAACCGCGCACGCCTAAGAACGTAATCTTCGCCTACTTCATAAAAGAGAAGGTAGTGCATGTTGGTGCCTCGTCGTGGGGGCCTGGCAAATTAGAGTCAGTTGCCCTTCTGTACGGCTCAGTCAGATGCTCTCAACCCAGCCATGGGGATCAGGGTCGTGGCCGGTCATAACCCTAAGCAGTTTTTCCCGGACTGTGGGTCCGATCTTACGATCCTCAACTGGCGGTAGTTCGAGAGTTCGATCTTTATACCCAATGCGCCTGATGTGCGACACCGTTGCCGCCGTTCCAGTACCGAAGCATTCATAGAGTTCGTTGTGGTCGTAGCACTCGATCACTTCATGAATAGAAATGCGATCCTCTTTCACTTTATATCCAAGGTCACGTAGAAGCGTGATCACACTGTCTCGAGTGATACCCGGCAGGATGGTCCCAGTGAGGGGCGGGGTCACGACTGTCTTGCCCATGACAAAAAAGATGTTCATGACACCCAATTCCTCCACATAGCGGTGTTCTACCGCGTCCAGCCACATAACCGAGTTGAAGCCGGCCGCTCGTGCTTGCTGGTCCGCCAGAAGTCCGGCAGCGTAATTGCCTGCTGGCTTCGCATCTCCTGTACCTCCAGGAAATGCCCGGACAAAGTGATCGTTGACCAGGACGTCGACCGGAGCCGAAAAATATTCGCTGCACGGAAAAGTGAAAATGATGAATCGATAGCGTTCTGCTGGTTTCACCCCGATCGAAGGATCAACGGAAAAGAGAATTGGCCGGATATAAAGGGCGCCGAGATCACCTGGGGGAATCCAGGCCTGATCTATGCGGACCAGTTCGCGCAGACCATCCAAGAACAAAGTCTCGGGCAAAATAGGCATCGCCAGACGGGCCGCTGAGCGCTGCAGCCGGCGCGCATTTTCGCGTGGACGAAATAACAGCGACCGTCCCTCAGGTGATTTGTGTGCCTTCATGCCCTCGAAGACTGAAATTCCGTAGTGTAGTGCTGTGATGCTTGGGGTCACAGAAATAGGGCCGTAAGGTTCAATTGAGCTGTCACTCCAGTGGCCGTCCTGGAACTCAGTACTGAACATGTGGTCGCTGAAGACAGTACCGAACGGCACGGTCGCGAAATCGACTTCCTGCACCCTCGATTTCGCTACTCGATTGACACGAATCGGCGAGATCGACACATCATTGGTTGCATACATTGTGACCGCCTCCCCCAATGGGCAGCACGCTGTCGTTAGTGTTCACAATTCGATTGTCCCATGGAGATATAAGCGCGCCTGACCCAGGATCGCAACTCTGTCACCCGAAACTCTGCATTCGAAAGCAGCGCCACGCGCACTGAGTTGGCGTCCGCATAAACCCCGTTTGCCCAGCTGCTTAGCCCAATACGGCGCGAGCGTGCACTGGATCGAGCCCGTGCCAGGATCCTCATCGATTCCGACGGCAGGGGCGAAAAATCGGCACACGTAGTCAGCGCCGTTGTCCCCCGGAGCGGTAACAATCATTCCGCCAATGCCGACGTCAATCTCAGCAAGAGCAGCTATATTGGGTGCAAGCGTCCTCACCCCATCGGAGTGGTCGACCACGACCAGGTAATCACGCGGCGACTTCAGAACCCAACCGGTTTTCAAGCCCAACGCTGGTAAGAGTTCATCTGGAGAATTGCAAGGGACAGCGGGGCGAGCAGGAAAATCCATTTCGAACTTGTCCTGTACACGACCGACCGTCAGCACACCGCTGCGAGTGTGGAAGCGAACTGGCCATTCATCGTGTCGTTCAAGGGCGAGCACATACGCGGAAGCCAAGGTCGCGTGCCCGCATAGATCGTCTTCCACTTCGGGCGTAAACCATCGCAAGTCGAAGTCACCGTCGCTGCGACGGACGACAAACGCAGTTTCGCTATGCCTGTTCTCAGCCGCAATCTTCTGCATGATGCTGTCGTCCAGAGGACTAGACAGAACGCATACTCCTGCCGGGTTTCCTCCAAACAGCTCTCCTGTGAATGCATCAACGTGGTAGTACGGAATTTGCATGTCTGGTCCTTCTCCTCGCTGAACGAGCAGAATCAATCCGATGATGCAGAGCGATCGGCCCAATACCATTCGAAGCGAGACTTGTTCTCGGAAGAGAAAGGTACCGAGGGGATCAGCAAGATCGCGACGGACACGTTTGAGAACAAGGAGGTTCGATTCAACTTCCATCCTAGCCGATAGGCGATCAGATACCCGCTCTCGATGCTGACAACCGCAAATCCAAGGCCGATACTCGACCAGCTGACGTCGTGCCACAACCTAAAGGGAACTCGCGTTGTGGATAGCAAAACGAGCAGACATACGATAGTGGCAATCGAGAAGGCAACCGTCGGTGAGAAAAATGGACTCACTGGTCGTGGCATTGTCTTCTGGGCAATGTGGTACATCAATGTACCAACTACCGTCAGCAGTACTGGAAAGTAGTATCCAATTGATCGTTCCAATGTTCCTCCTAAGCATCGCTTCAAGCTTCTTCACTCCCGCACTGGGGAATTGCCTCACGTGCTCTTCGGACACATCGCGTTCAGCCGCGGAATATTGCGCTCGCCCAAACGGTGTCAGTACCCCGGCCATTCCACTTATCGCGCAATGTGCTTCTGAAGTTCTGTCCTATGCTCTTCTGATTTGAGACGCTCACTGATCGTTTCGAACATGAGCCTGAAGGCCGCCTCCGCGTTAGTATCCAGTAACTCACGACTTAACCGCTTGGTCGCGAACAATGCGTCTCTCGGTCGCGATGCCAGTAATTCAGCCAACTTCAAAGCTTCCAATTGCAACTCTTCTGCAGCATATACGTGGTTGACGAGCCCGATGCGATAAGCCTCATCAGCCGAAATCAGTTTGCCGGTTAAAGCCAGTTCTTTTGCTCGGCCAAGGCCGATGCTTTTGTAAATGGGATACATTATTTGCGTGATGCCGAGAAGCACTTCGGTCTGCCCGAACCGTGCTTCTCGGGAACAAAGTCTTAAATCGCACGCTGCGGCAAGATCAAATCCTCCGGCGATTGCCGGGCCATTGACGGCTGCGATAACCGGTTGCTTTAAGCAGTAAATTTGCGAAAAGACGGCAAAGAATGTTCGCAAGTATTCGCCGCGGTCATGGCCGTTTAGGCTAGCGAGATGGAAGAGGTCAAGGCCAGAACAGAAGCTAGAGCCCGCCCCGGTAAGTACCACGACTGTCATCTTGGCGTCCGTCTCTATTTCCGCCAGCCGGTGTGAGAGTGCGGAGATCAAGTGTGGGTGCAAGGCATTGCGTTTGGTGGGGTTGTTCAGAGTAAGCAACTGGATCGTGTCTCTGCACTCAGAAATAAGCATGCGCGCTAACCACCATTGCGATCGCTGGCGGTGCCAGCGGCCACATTTTCTCCGTAAACTGTTGTTCGTCCTTCGGCCGCTCGACCTGTCAACCTCATCATTGTTGCGGTCGCACGAGCCACCAAGCGCTGATTTGAGTCCCGTACATCGCATTCGGCTAGGCTTAAGGTCGCTCCCTGTTGGACGATACGTGCCTCGGCACGAAGCCGTGTCTGCCAAACGGGACGCAGAAAATTGATCTTCATCTCAACCGTCGTTCCTGACTCGCCTTCCGCCAAAAGGGCAAGATAAGCCAATCCGGCTGCGGTGTCGGCCAACAAGAAAAGCATGCCGCCGTGCGTAGCACCCCATTGCATTGGAGTGTCGGCCATCGACATCCATCTCCACGATGGCAGATCCGGCTTCGACGCGGTCGACCCAGAATCCGGCGGTTTCGCCCATAGGCATGAGCGCACGGCATCGAGCGTGCGCCATACGAAGTTTTTCCAGCACAGACGTCGGCCTTGCCATTCGATATTTCTCTTGCTGGGGCTTCATTTGCCACGACGTCCTTAAGCCGTGAAGTCCGCTCCACGTCCCTTGAACCCCGCTGAAACCGTCTTGTGGGGTCAGTCCTACAGAAAAGTTTTGGCTCCCAGTTCTCGAACTCATTAATTGTCAGGTGGATCTTGCTGGTCGATAAGGACCACTGCCGCAAAACCGATAGGGCCACCGGCGCTGTTCGGTCTTGCGATCCATTGCTGTAAGACCAGCAGCACGCGGTGGTCCCATGTCAGTTGTGCAAATCTGGGCGGAAGATGGTACCATTCATGGCATGTCGAAGGGCTTGCGTGGGGTGTTCTTGCCGGCAATCAGTCTTGACCGAGGCTCACCCGTACCTCTTTATAAACAGCTGTACGAGGCCATACGACAGGCAATTCTTAGCGGGACTCTAAGTAAAGGGCTGCGGCTGCCATCAACGCGGCTCCTTGCGGCAGAACTGAAGGTGTCACGCAACATCGTTGTGATCGCTTTCGAGCAGCTGCTAGCGGAAGGCTATATCCAATCGAGAACCGGCGCGGGGACATTTGTCACAAAGACGCTTCCCGATGAAGTCCTTCAGGTCCAAAGCCACTCGGCGGCAGGAAGCAGAACACTCTCCGAGAGAGGGAAAACGATCCGAAAGCTTGCCCCATTTGTGGCTCCTCCGGATCCCAAACTCCGCTACGCGCCATTCCGTTATGGGCTACCGGCGCTGGACCACCTCCCGCTGGAGCTTTGGGGACGTCTTCTGGCGCAGCACTGTCGAAAGGCCTCAGCAGAGATTGCCGTCCACGGTGATCCTGCCGGATTACCCAGGTTGCGCGAGGCCATCGCCTCCTACGCCGGAGTCGCGCGCGGCGTCCGCTGCCATGCCGATCAGGTCATCATTATCAACGGCTCTCAGCAGGGAATAGACATCACAGCTCGCGTGCTCGCCGATCCAGGCGATGTGGCCATCATCGAAGATCCCGGCTATATAGGCGCTCGTTCAGCCCTTCAAGCGGCCGGAATCAAATTACTGCCCGTCAAAGTAGACAAAGATGGTTTGCGTGTCGAGGTGCTCACCAAGAAAGATTTACAAGCAAAATTGGTTTACGTGACGCCGTCCCACCAGTGCCCGCTCGGTGCTGTGCTCAGTCTGGCAAACCGGCTGGAGCTGCTGGAGTGGGCCGCTCGGAATGGCGCGTGGATCCTAGAAGACGATTTTGACAGTGAATACCGCTACGCGACCAAACCTATTCCTGCGCTGCAAGGACTGGACCGCAACGGACGAGTAATATATTGCGGCACCTTCAGCAAAGTGCTCTTTCCCTCTCTGCGTCTCGGGTACCTGATCGTTCCCGACGATCTGCTCGACTCCTTCGTCGCGGCTCGCTGGATATCTGATCGCTGCTCGCCGCTGGTGGAGCAATCGGCTTTGGCTGAGTTCATTTCAGAAGGGCATTTCGCAAGCCATATCCGCCGCATGCGAGCGCTCTACATGGAGCGCCGATCAGTCATGATCGACACGATACGCGAAGAATTGGGGGACCTTCTCGAAATCTGGGACAGCGAAGCTGGCATGCACACGATCGCCTGGCTGCCCGAGGATGTTGAAGATACTCGGGTTGCTGCGGAAGCGGCTGCCGCAGGCCTCAACGTAGGACCGGTTTCGGATTTCGCTTTACGACCTCTGTCTCGCGGCGGCCTGCTGCTCGGCTACGCGGCCTTTACGCCGGCTGCGATTAGAAAGGGAGTACGCGAGCTAGCAAGCGTATTGAAGAAGTACGCCCGGCTCTCCCGGCGCAGCGCGAGCGCAGCAGACTGAGCCCGTCGTGACGCACACTTCGCTCCTATCCTCTGGGAAGTGGTTCCATGCCGATCCGGCAAGTGGAGCTCGATACGATACCACTGTCGAGCCACCATACTGATCATGAAGACAGATGACAACAGCCTTCGTCTGAAAACTGGCCTGGCTGAGATGCTGAAGGGCGGGGTCATCATGGACGTGACCAACGCCGAGCAAGCGCAGATTGCCGAACGCGCAGGCGCGGCGGCTGTGATGGCGCTGGAGCGTGTGCCCGCGCAGATTCGTGCCGAGGGCGGCGTGGCGCGGATGGCATCGCCCAAGAAAATTCGCGAGATTATGCATGCCGTGACCATCCCCGTCATGGCCAAGTGCCGGATCGGGCATTTTGCCGAGGCCCAGATTCTGGAAGCGCTGGGAGTAGATTACATTGACGAATCGGAGGTCCTCACTCCCGCCGACGAAGCGCACCAGGTCGACAAACAGCGCTTCAAAGTGCCATTCGTATGCGGTGCACGAAATCTCGGAGAAGCGCTGCGCCGCATCACCGAGGGTGCAGCCATGATTCGCACGAAGGGTGAAGCTGGTACCGGCGATGTGGTGCATGCAGTCAAGCATCTGCGCGCTATCAACGCAGACCTCCGCTCGCTTACCGTGGCGCGCGAAGAAGAGCTGTACGCCAAAGCGAAGGAGTATCAAGCGCCATACGAGCTGGTGGCGCTCGTGGCGCGTGAAGGCAAGCTGCCGGTGCCGAATTTCTCGGCGGGCGGTATCGCAACACCGGCGGATGCCGCTCGGGTGATGCAACTCGGCGCCGAAGCGGTGTTTGTCGGCTCCGGCATTTTTATGAAGGATGCAGTGACCTTTGCGGACCCAGAAGATGCCTACTGCCGCGCGCGCGCCATCGTGGCTGCGACAACGCACTACGCCAATCCCAAATTGTTGCTCGAAGCTAGCCAGGACGTGCCCAGCTCTATGAAAGGCCTAGCCGTTAGCGCGTTGACTGAAGCCGAGATGCTCCAAACTCGGGGCTGGTAGGCTTCACCGCGCTTTCAGCCGCGCTTTGACGGAAAATGAAGAGATCTCCGACAATCGGAGTGCTCGCCCTGCAGGGGGACTTCGACGCTCACCGAAAACGACTGAAGGAACTCGGCGCCGAAGTTGATCTGGTTCGCGACCCAGAGCGACTGGAAACAGTAGACGCCCTGGTCATTCCGGGTGGCGAATCCACCACCTTCCTGAAGTTCTTGGAGCGGCGTGGTTTTCTTGATCGTTTGAAAGACTTCGTCCGCACCAAGCCCACATTCGGCATCTGCGCGGGCGCAATTCTTCTGGCTAAGGAAGTAGTTGGTCCCCAGCAGGCCAGTCTGGGTGTACTGGATGTGCGCGTCCGGCGCAACGCGTATGGACGGCAAGTCGAGAGCTCAATCCGCATCGGATCGTTCGGCGGAACACCTCTGGAGATGGTATTCATCCGCGCCCCAAAGGTCGAAGAGGTAGGCAGCTGCGTCGAGATCTTGGCGCGGGAAGGTGACGATCCTGTTTTGCTACAGGAGGGGAGAGTGCTCGCGGCAACTTTTCATCCCGAGCTAAGCGCTGATACTCGGGTTCACGAGAAGTTTCTGAAAATCGTGAGAGAGCAACCATGACCTCGAATGTAAAGAACAACTCCGTTAGGGAAATGATCAGTGAGGTCGGAAGGCTGACTGCATCGATTTTTGAAAGCCGCGCAAATCAGAGACCGCTGACAGCTGGCCTCGATCCGCTTGCTTTGGCGGCGCGTTTCGACGAGAAGATACCCTACCAAGGGATACCGGCTCAGGCCGTCCTCAAGTCGATTGAAGATGACATTATCCCGGCAGCTTTGAACCTGGCGAACCCACTCACATTTGGGGTAATGACGCCACACCCTTTGCCGTTGCCGGCAGTGCTGGATGGCTTGATCTCGGCATTGAACCAGAACCTGGGATGTGCCTGGCGGACCGCCCCCAGTGGAGTCGAAGTCGAGCTGAGAACGATATCTTGGCTGTGCCAACTTTGTGGTCTGCCGCCTGGTTCGGGCGGCCATTTCACAAGCGGCGGAACAGCCTCCAACCTGACCGCGCTCCGGCTCGCCCTCCACCGAGCATTTCCCCAAGCTCGGAGCCGTGGGCTGGTCGGTCTTCAAAGTCAGCCTGTCATCTATGTCTCGGACCAAGGCCACTTCTCCATTGATCGTGCAGCCGGCGTTCTCGGATTGGGCGAACAGAATGTGAGAAAAATTCCGTCACGCCCGGATTTGACCATGGATGTGGATCAACTCGCCGGGTCCATCCAGCAGGACCGTCACAAAGGACTAGCGCCCTTTGCTGTGATTGGCACCGCAGGTACTACGGCAAACGGAATGATTGACCCGTTAACCCAGGTTTCCGAAGTTTGTGCCAGCGAGAATCTATGGTTCCATATTGATGCCGCTTATGCGGGAGCCCTCGTGCTTTCAGAACGCCTCAAGCAGCAGCTGCAGGGCATCGAGAAGGCTGATTCGGTTACTCTCGATCCGCACAAATGGATGTTCATTCCGTTCTCTTTGGGTGCTCTGCTCACTCGCCACACCCATTTGCTTCGCAGCGCCTTTGGCCAAGACACGGCTTATCTCGGAGGCGAGCACATGACACAGGCCGATTCGGCTCCGAGCGGATTCTACGAAATCAGTTTGGATGGTTCTCGCAGATTCAACGGACTCAAGCTGTGGGCCGCCATCAAGCATTTAGGCATCTCGGGTCTGGCACAAATTGTTGAACGCCAGGTCGGCTTAGCTCAATTGCTATATGACCGTCTGGCCGAGGTTCCCGGAATTGAACTCGCACCTCGTTCACCGACGAACATTCTTTGTTTCCGGATAACACCGGTCGAAACCGACGAAACTGCACGGAATCTACTTCAAGCAAACTTTCAGCAGAGACTGGAGGATGCTGTCGGATGCTGGCTCTCGAATGTGACGATCCAGGAAAAGCGTTTTCTGCGCCTCAACCTGCTCCATTACGATCTCGAACGCGAGCACGTGGATCGTTTTCTGTCCGCGCTGAAGACGGAGATCAAGGGTTGGCTGAACACAAGTGTGCATTCGAAAATCGCCGCCGAATGAGTGTCCAGCCAAACTGATGGTGCATTGCAAAAGCATAGAAGCACTAAACCGATGAAAATTCCCGGCCATATCAGCATCGCCCAAGCATTAGAGCGCCTGGAAGCAGCCGACGGAAAGCGTTCGATTGCCCTGTTCGAACACGGTACCTTGACTGTCAAGATGTATGCGCCGCGCGCGATCGATGCGCAGCAGCCGCACACGCAGGACGAGATTTACGTCGTGGCGGCCGGCTCGGGAAAGTTTGACCTGAACGGCAGCCGGGAATTATGTGAGATCGGGGACGTGTTGTTCGCCCCTGCTGGCACATCGCACAAGTTTGTAGATTTCACGGGTGACTTCGCCGTGTGGGTTTTCTTCTATGGCCCCGAAGGCGGTGAACGGTGATGACGGAGTCGCGATTTCCGGCCTTGCCGCCTCAGTCAGCAGTGAAAATCGGCATATTGATCTTCGATGAGGTCGAGGAACTCGATTTTGTTGGTCCCCTCGAAGTTTTCGGAATGGCCCGGCAGTTCGGGGCCAATTGCGAGACCCTGGTGACGGCAGAAGAAATAAAGCCAATACGTTGCCGACGTGGACTAGTTGTCATACCGGGCAGGATGTTCGCTGAGTGTCCGATGCTTGACATACTCATCGTTCCGGGTGGACTCGGAGCCCGGACTCACGCGCGGCAAAATGCGAATGTCTTGAACTTTGTCCGCAAACAGTGCGGACTCGTGACATCCGTCTGTACAGGAGCCCTGATCCTCGCGGCGGCCGGCATCCTTGATGGCGTTACCGCAACGACGCATCATTCTTCTCTTGATCTTCTGCGCGAGTACAAGCGTGTCCACGTCAAAGACGGTGTTCGCTTTCTTGTCGGAGAGCGCGTCGCCACCTCTGCTGGAGTAGCAGCCGGCATTGACCTGGCACTCGCTTTAGCTGCTCGCACCTGGAATGAAGATCTCGCACGACAGATTGTGACGAATTTGGAGTGGCAGAGCTCAGCCTGGAGGAGCGGCCCGGATGCAGACCGAAACTGATCGCACGCGTCCGGCTGCGCCAACACAACACGAACTTGGCGTTGGCGGTCGGACACTAAACAATTTTATCGAACGGGACCAGAATCGAGAGTATTTCCAGGTCAACGCGGGCGTGCTTAGGTGGCAACGACATTGAGGGTGGTAGGGCACGGCATTTCATGTGCCGAGCGACAGGTGCGAAGAGACCTGCGACGCAACTATCAACCCAGAACTTGCTGAATCCAAGCGATTTCGAACCCATTCCTAGAGAAGATTTGCCCTACGCGAGGGGCAGAATAATAGACCTCGATTCGCGGACCCAAGGCTAGCGAGTCTCCGGTCAACAACCTCAACCGCTCGAAAAAGCGAAGAAAAACAGCTAGGTCAACGTCAAACGTATGACTGATAGGTCAGATGCCGGTGCTCATTAATAAAGAGGTTATTGAGAAATGCCAGGCGGGCGACCGGGAGGGGTTTCGTGCGCTTTTTGAAGCTTACCGTGAACGGGTCTACGGCATTGCCCTTTATTTCGCTGGTGACACAGCATCAGCGAAAGATGTTGCACAAGAAGTGTTTTTGAAGCTTTTCACCTGCATCAAGCAGTACCGTGGAGACGCCTCGTTTGACACATGGCTTTACCGGCTGGTCGTAAATTGTTGCATCGACGAACGCAGAAAGCGCAGGAGGTTCCTCCCGTTGGATTTCCTTCTCGGGAGGACAAGTATGGAACGGGACGCGGCTACTGAACATAATCATTTGCGAGTCGAAATTAGTGATGTGGTTCAGCTTGCAGTGCAAAAACTCAAGCCGAAGTTGCGAGTTCCAATCATTCTTCGCTACGTGGAGGAGCTTTCCTACGAACAAATTGCTGCTGTGCTTGGCTGTTCCCAGGGCACGGTGGCTTCACGCCTGAACCGCGCCCATCGCGCTCTGGCGCGGAGGTTAGGACATCTATTGGACAGGACTGCTTCGGGCAGAACTGCTTCGGAAAAGAGCCATGTGGTCTAGGCACATACGCAGAGAGCTGTCTGCTTATTGCGAAGGGGAGCTGCAGGAGGAGCTTACGCATAGGCTGCGCGACCACATCCGAATTTGCCGCCGCTGTCGGAAGCAACACGAAGAAGTCTCACGGGGAGTCTTGCTCGCTCGACATCTCCGGAGGCCACTATGTGAGCTCACATGGGGCGAGATCGAGCAAGCTCTTCTAAATCCTCGACAGCGTGTTACGCCCGGCAGAGCGTATCTTTCGCTTCGCTCAAGAACGCTGATCGCTACCGCCTGTTTGTTCGTCGTGATTGGGTATTCGCTGTTCCACTACTTCGCCTCGGGTAAGAATGTGGATCTCGACCGTTATCTGACCCAAGTTGAGAGCTCGGAGCCGGATCTAGCACGGCAACAAATCGCCGATGCACCGCCTGGATTCAAAGATGCTGACGAATACGCAGCACTCCGAGCTGCGGGCATAGCACAAGCTGCCGCAGAGCCGCCGCTAGTTGGTTACACGCTAATTCGGCACCGGATTGGCAACGTAGCCGGCAAGGAAGTCAGTCAATTGGTGTATCGCGGCTCCAATAACTCCTTTGCAGTTTTCGTTGCACCCCATGCTGTGCCATTCTCATTTGGTAAAAGAGAAATCGGATCGACTACTCTCGATGGTATCCGTTGCCAGCACGTTTCCTGCACCTATACCTCTGCTTTGGTCTTCAGTGCCGCCCGTTTTCACTGCGTTCTGGTGAGTAAATCCAAAGACTACAAGGAATTAGCAGCCATAGTCCGCTACTTTCTTTCAGCGCACAAAGCCAGTGAGGGATCATGAAACCAGCGATCACGAAGTTATTGAGCACGCTTTTCTTTTTCGCGACTGCATTGCCCTTCAAGGCCCAAACTAAACATTCTGAATTTGCTCCTCCGCAAAACCCAACGCATATTTCCGCGTACCAGAAGGGGCGGAATATTTTCTTAAGCCGTTGCGCAAAGTGTCATGACGAAGATGCCAGCAAAAAGCTCCCAGATGGCACAACTCTGGTCCAGCGTCTCGCCGCGAGTAAAGACGCGGAGGCACTGCTCGGAACACGGCTGAAGGATGCTCAGGAGCGACACGCAGTTATGCTTTACATGGACAAAATCGTGGTTCGTTGTCGCTCATCGGAAGGAAGCAAAAAATTGCCCACTTCTTCACCTGATTCCTGGTGAGACCGGGAGAACTCGTGCGAGACGAGGCAGCATACCAGCGTGTGGGTACAACGCTGCAGGACTTAGGGGAATGGCTGTGTCGCCGGACGACTGCAGTCTCGCCTTAAGAGGCTTGCAGACGCTGGCCATACGCCTCTCAGCCGTTGAGACCTCGGCGCTTATAAAAACTGTCTTCACCGGCGACCCGTCAGAACAAACTGGCCTTATACGAACTCCACAAATGGTTCTCGTACAAACACTCGCCTGATTCCACAGTAGATGAGGAGTTGGAGACTCAGCAGAAAGGCAAACTCAATTCGCGCCGTTCACGCTGAGATCGCGCTCGAGTGTAGCTTATGGCGGGCGGAAGTAGCACCCTAACGATACGATGCTGGGCGATTGCGCTGCTGTTATGGTGCAGCGCAGCGCTGGCGCAAGTCGAGCGCCCGTCGATTACGATTCCGCGTATCAGTGCACCGCCAAGGTTGGCCGACTTCCACAACATGCAGCCGAGCGCGTTCGTAGCCCGCAACCTGCTGAAGATTTCCGGCTTCATCGCGCGCGAACCGAGCGACGGCGCGCGGCCGACACAAGATACTGATGTGTACCTGGGCTATGACGATCGCAGTTTGTATGCGGTCTTCGTGTGCTGGGATCGGGAGCCAAAGCAAATCCGCGCGCGTATGACTCGACGCGATGACATTTTCTCAGATGATTCGGTGGAGATCATGCTCGACACGTTTCACGACGAAAGACGAGGTTATGCGTTTGCCGCCAATCCATTCGGCGTCCAGTGGGACGCACTATGGACTGAAGGAGTCACGAACACTAGTCAAAGCAGCGCTCCCGCCGATTATGGCGGTTTCGATCCGACCTTCGACACGGTCTGGAATTCGGAGGGACGCCTTACCTCGCGCGGTTACCTCGTGCTAATCTCGATCCCCTTCAAGAGTCTGCGCTTCCCCGCCACTGGGCAACAGACATGGGGCATTATCCTCAACCGCTCCATCCCCCGTACCAACGAGAACCTCTTCTGGCCGCGGATCTCCAATCGCATCCAGGGCCGCTTCAACCAGGCCGCCACCATGACCGGGCTGGAAGGCATCTCACCTGCGCGCAACATCCAGTTCAATCCCTATGGCGCGTTTCGCAGCTTCCGCACCATCGATCAGCGCGACCCCGAGCACCCGGTCTTCGCCGCCCGTGCCTTCAAGCCCGATGTCGGCCTCGATTCCAAGGCCATCTTGCGCGACGCCTTCGTGCTAGACGCGACAGTCAATCCCGACTTTAGCGAGGTCGAGTCCGACCAGCCGCAGATAACCGTCAATCAGCGCTTCGAGGTCTTCTTCCCCGAGAAGCGTCCCTTCTTTCTCGAGAACAGCAACTACTTCACCTCGCCCATTAACCTGGTGTTCACCCGCCGTATCGAACATCCCGAATATGGGCTGAGGCTGACTGGAAAATCTGGGCCGTGGACCGTGGGCGTGCTAGCCTCCGACGACCGCGCGCCCGGCGAAGCCGTCCCCCGATCAGACCCCAACGCCGGCAATCGCGCGGTCTTCATGATCGCGCGTGTCAGCCGCGACATTCTCGACCAGTCCACCGTCGGCGCGGTCTTTACTGACCGCGAATTCGCGGGAACATACAACCGCGTCGCCGGAGTGGACGCGAACATCAGGCTGACTCGCAACTGGCGCGTTCAGGGTCAGGCCGTCCAGAGCACTACGCTGAACCTTGACGGCACCGCCCAATCTGGTCCCGGGTATCACCTGGAACTGACGCGCAGCGGACGGCAGTTCAACTTCGACTCCAAGTACACCGACTTTGGCCCTCACTTCCTCACCGCTACCGGTTTCGTCAATCGCACAGACGTGCGCGAAATCGACACCCGGGCCAGCTACTTTTTCCGTCCGGAAGGAAAATTTCTCATCTCTTGGGGACCGCAACTGGAGCATTTCAATATCTGGGACCACAGCGGCACGGCGCTCGAAACGTTCGTCCTCCCCTTCCTGCGAGCCGACATGCAGCGTAGCACCTATCTCATGTTTGCTCCTTATGCCATAGACACCGTTTATCTTCGGCCGCAGGATTACTCCAGCCTGACACACGTCGCCTCCTTTCCCGGCTCATTCTGGGTAATCAACGGAGGAACCAGTTGGTTCAAGCAGTTCGATTTTACCTGGCACTTCGTATCCGGCGGCGGCGTCAATTACAACCCTGCTGCCGGACGCGTCCCGCTGATCGGCCACGAGGACCAAGCGAACGTCTCGCT
This sequence comes from Terriglobales bacterium, assembly GCA_035631655.1. GTDB lineage: Bacteria > Acidobacteriota > Terriglobia > Terriglobales > Acidobacteriaceae > Gp1-AA122. Next base: position 6,387 of record DASQIH010000148.1, on the reverse strand, counting down.
TTCCATCCACGTGGGCGGCCGTCTGCGCATCGATAACAACTACCTGCTGGAGCACCTACGGGAGCGCGACTCGCACCTCACTGCCGTGACCAACCATACCGTGCGCAGCAAGTGGAATTACCAATTCACGAAGGAGCTCTCAGCGCGCGTCATCCTGCAGTACGCCTCGGTTCTGGCCAACCCGCAGGTCAGCTCGCTCGCACCGACCAAGAACTTCAATGCTGACTTCCTGATCACCTACCTGGTGCATCCCGGCACCGCGGTTTACGTGGGCTATAACAGCGATCTCGCGAACGTAGACCGCCGCCTGCTTCCCACGCCCAATGGGCTGCTCACCACCCCCGATGCGTTTCTGAACGACAGCCGCCAATTCTTCTTGAAGGTGTCATATCTGTTCCGGCCATAACCGCGCGTTTTTCCGGTCACACGCTTCTGCAGGCTCGCTGCGCTCTTCTGGAGACCAGCACGCAAGGACAGCGGCCCAGCCAACACAGTGGTTCTACGCAAGAAGCCTAAATGGAGCTGTGGACAGTTCCACAGAGTGTGGGAAAATGCTCTCAGTTGCAGCCTGTTTGCATGGCACGCGAGATTCGTATCGGTGGCCTTGGTCCTTTATCAGCACCGGGAGTCGCCTGGGCTGGAGTTGACCTGCAAAATGGCATGACACTGGCTGTACAGCACTTAAACGGTGCGGGTGGAATTCTGGGACAACCCGTCACGCTCCTCTTTGAAGATACCTGTGGCCGTACCGGCGCGGGCATTGCCGCCATTGAGAAGCTCAGCGAACAAGTCGATGCCCTTGCCGGCGAGTATCACAGCTTTGTTGCGAATGCGTTCTTAGACCGGGTGCAGCGATCTGGCGTGCCTTTCGTGTGTGCTTCCTGCACGCTAGATGCAATCACAGAGCGACGAGTGAGCTGCGTGTTTCGGCTGGCTCCCCCTCAATCGTATGGCTGGCGAATTTATGCCGATTTTCTAGCAGGAGAGGGCTTTCAGCACGTGATCGCACTGCAAGAGGAAAACCAATATTGGAATGCCGGTTCAAGAATAATTGAACTTCGCCTTCAAGAATTGGGTGTACGTTTCACACGCTTGTCGGTACCGCCAGGAAGTGCAGATCCGCGACGTTGGATTGAACAACTGGAAGCACTCGCAAGGAAGAAATCGGGCCCGGATATCCTACTGCTGCTCATCGGTGATGCGGATCCATTGCGCTCGATGATAGAGGAATGTCGGTCGCACGGTTTTGTGCCACCGAAGTGCTTCCTCGGCGATCCTGCAGGACGTGCGGGCTTCCCGGAATGGTGGCGCACAGTGCGGACGAAAAGCACCCAAATCCCGTTTCTTTCGTATTCGCGGTGGGACGGGCTCACTCCGATTGGCAAACGTGCGGTCCGAGAGTTTGAGAAACAGGTCGGGCGGCAACCAACTTTTGTGGCCCTGGAGGGATACGACAGCGTTCTCTCGCTTGGGCGCGCTTTTGTGGAGGCCGGAAGCACGGACCCTGCTAGAGCCTGCGACGCTCTGCGGGGGATCCGATTTGAAGCCACACGTGGAACAATAAGATTCTCAACGGAACCCGCAGGGGTGGTTCATCAACAGTGGAAATGGCCGCCGGTATGTGTCGCCGTCTACCACCAGGTTCCTCGGCAATTCGGTGAAGCGGACATTCTCTGGGATAGTCAACTCGGCGCAGTCAGCGGGGCTACTTCGCTGCGAATACGTTGCAACACTTCTTCGGCTGGAGACTAAAAGCTTGCATCAAATCGAGGTGATCCATACCCGGGTGTTTGCGGCTGATGTACGTGGTGGCAACCCCTGTCCGGTCATACTCGATGCTGATTCGCTCGACGACAACGAAATGCTGACAGTTGCTCGTCGCTTTGGACTGGATACAGTATTCATTCTGAAACCTAAAGCTGAGACGACAGATGTTAGTCTCCGGTTCTTCGTTCCCGATCACGAGATGGGTGTTTCTGGGCATGCGACGATTGCAGCAATCACCGTAGCTTTAATTCAGGGGCGATCGAGACCCCTACACCGCAGAATTGAAACGTCATCTGGTTTATTTGCGTTCCAGTGCACCCAGAACAAGAGGGGACACGTCGTAACGTTGGAGCAAAACGCACCGGTTTTTGGCTGCTGTATTGCTCCCGATCGAGTTGCGCCGACTCTGGGGATAAGCCCACACGCCATCGCCTCCAATGAAAGTCCGATCCAAACTGTCTCGGTATCACGGCCAAAGCTGATCGTTCCGCTGAAGGACCGGCAAACGTTAAATCAGCTAAAACCAGATTTTGAGGCGCTCTGGCAGCTATGCGACGCCGAGAAGGTGACGGGTCTTTATCCCTTTAGTCGTGACGCATATGCGGACCGTGCCGAAGCAGAAGCGCGACAATTCCCACTGCGAGCAGGATTTTATGAAGATGCTGCAACAGGTGTGGCAGCGGCTGCCTTAGGTGCGTATCTGGCGAAGCACGACCTCAACAGCCGCACGGGCCATCACGAGTTTCGAGTCGCACACGGCTATGCAATGGGAGCCCCGAGCCTCATTGAGGCAATCGCGGAGTGCGAAGCCGGATCGGTTACGAGGACGGCCATTCGAGGCGTTGCCCAGATTCTCCGGTCTGAGCAGGTCCACGCTTAGGGAGCTTCGATTTAGGAACTTCTAATGCCGAGAACGGATACTCTTGAAAAGCGACTCGCGACCATTCCCATCTTTACAACTTTGCGGCTTCGTCTCGGCGCCGTGAGCGACGGTGCAGCGACTCTGAGCGCGCCCTACGACTCGTCTTACGACGGTGTTTTCAAATCGTTCCATGGCGGACTGTTGATGACCTTGGCAGATACCGCCGCGTGTGTTGCCGTTTTGACACTAGCCGGTGCAGACGCCGAGATCACCACTATCGACATGAACATTCGTTTCCTTGCGCCGTGTCGGTCGGATTGCACCGCCGAAGCAACCCTCATTAAATTCGGAAAGACGCTGTGTCCCGTGTCGGTGGAGCTTCGCGATGCGAGCGGCGTTCACGTAGCCGTGGCGCAGGTTACATATATGCGACTTGGAAAGCCCGCTTTACAAAGTCCGACGTCATAAAGGCCGATTATGCCTACGCAGAATACAATACTCGATCAAACCTTGTTATCACGAGTCCACTACGAGTTGATTCGTGGGCTGATTAGGACAGGTGCCTGCCCGAACAACTCCGAATTAGCGGAGCACCTGCGGCTAGCTCCCGTTGAAATAGAGGAGCTGCTTCGTCATCTTTCGGAGATCCACGGGGTGGTTCTGCATCCTCACATTTGCGAGCCCTGGGTTGTTCATCCATTCTCGCTCACTCCCACGGCGAATTGGATTCAAGGTCAGAACGTAAGTTGGTGGGCTCCTTGCATGTGGTGTGCCCTGGGGGTGTCCACGCTGGTCCGGGATGAGGTTGAAGTTCACACGCCAATCGCCGGCGAAGCTGAGCCTCTAACAATTCGAGCGATTGAGGGTCAGCCGGTGGGAGGTGACGATCTTTGGGTGCATTTTGCGATTCCTCCAGCCCGAGCTTGGCAGAATGTCCACCAACACTGTTCAATGGTTCTCCCGTTCCGCTCGCCTGAAGACATCCGACAGTGGTGCAGTCGGCATCGGCTGCCGCATGGAGAGGCTGTTCCCCTGCGTCAGGTAGCACGCCTCGCGCGGCGCTGGTATGGAGCGTATGCGGACACAAATTGGCAAAAGTGGACGGTGACAGAAGCGCAGGAAATTTTCCGCGAGGTCGGCCTAACGTCACAGTTCTGGGATCTTGGAGAAAAGAATGGAAGATTCTGAAACGGCCAAGTCTGCCATGGTGGACCGCATTATCGAAATCCTAGAGTCCACACCCACAAAACTCGCAGCGGAAGTCGTCCCGCTAAGCGACCGTGAGCTACGCGCAAGGCCGAGCTCTGGGTGCTGGTCGATCATTGAAGTGGTTGCACATCTCGATGACGCCGAGGAGCTAGCGATGCGATCACGCATCGCTGAAATAGTTGCAGGAGGTCATCCCATCTTGCCGGAATTCGACCAGAACCGTCGTGCCAACGAGATGCACTACATTGATAAGCAGCTTGGCCCCGTTCTTGAGAGCTTCACAGCGCAACGGAAGCGCAATGTGGCATGGATCAGGATGCTGCAATCAGCACAGCTGGCACACAGCGGCACGCATCCGAAGGTCGGCACACTCAGCGCGAACGATCTGCTCCACGAATGGGCATTTCACGACCTTGGACATTTAAAACAAATCCTGGAGATCAAGCGATATGCCCTGTATCCGCATATCGGCAATATGAAACGGTTCTACACACTGCAGTGGGGTTGAAAAGCGGCCATAAAGCTGCTGGCTAAATTCAGGAGATCGAAGGCATGACGCCGGAAGGCGTGCGGCTGCTCTATGAATACAACACGTGGGCGAACAACCGGGTGCTTGACGCTTGTGCTGTGCTTTCGGCCGAGGAATTCACGCGGGAACTCGGGTCGAGCTTCTCCTCTGTGCGAGATACTCTGGTACACATTATGGGAGTCGAATGGTTATGGCTAGAGCGGTGGAACGGCCGAATGCCCACTGAGCTTCTGGCGGGCAGGGGGTTCGCAGATCTGAATTCGATCCGCCAGCGCTGGACCGAAATCGGTCGTAACGTTCTGAGTTTTGCATCACGGATCTCGGCAGACGATTTGGTGCGAGTGCACCATATTCGTACGACGAAAGGCGAGCCGTACTCCCATCCTCTATGGGAGATGATGCAGCATCTGGTCAACCACGGCTCATATCACCGGGGGCAGGTGACCACCATGCTACGTCAGCTGAACGCCAAACCAGTGGCGACTGACCTGATCCTTTTCCATCGTCAAAGATCGGCTCGATGAACGGTTGAGGAAGTACCATGAGTGTCCTGGCTGCGAAGCTGATTCTCACGCCGTCGCTCATTGCGACCGCTACCTTGGCCGCGCGCCGATGGGGACCTGTCGTCGGGGGCTTGATCGCGGGAATGCCGCTGACATCGGGTCCAGTATCCGTCTTTCTCGCCATGGAACGAGGCGCGACGTTTGCAGCAGCCTCGGCCCAAGCAGCCCTCCTCGGGCTCATTGCAGTCGTAAGCTTTTGCGTTGCATATGCCAAAACAGCCCATCGCGCACGCTGGCCTGCGAGTTGCGTGGCGGGTTTTGTCGTTTACTTTGCTGCTGTCCTGATCCTCCGCAAGGTTTCGGTGGGAATCTACACTTCGATGCTGCTAGTCTGCGGCATTATCGTAGCAGCCATGTCGTCGACGTGTACGACACACAAGAATACGGATGATCGAGCAGAACCTTCTTCATGGGATTTGCCTTTCCGAATGATTGCGGCGACCGGCATCGTGTTGCTCATTACAGGAATTGCCGAGCGCATCGGGCCCACCTGGAGCGGCCTTTTGTCACCGTTCCCGGTTTTTGCGAGTGTGATGGCCGTTTTTTCGCATCGAACCGCCGGCCCTTCCGCTGCAATCCACGTGCTTCGGGGCGTCATTACCGGTTCACTTGCGTTTGCCTCATTCTTTGTCATTGTCGCCCTGATGCTTCGAAACCAGAGCATGCTTGCGACCTATTCAGCCGGCGCTTTTGCGGCGCTGCTTATCAGTGGAATGTCATTGCTGCGACTGTTCCCCGCTAACAAACGACCCTGAGAATCCCAAATCGAGCGAGTCATGCTCTCATACAAAAAGTGGTTCCGTCGGCTCAGTCTAAGTGGTTCTTGCGATAGAGCCGCCATCTGCCGTGAAATCGTATCGGTTCGGAAGCGATCGAAGGTGCGCGACCAAGAGGGGCACGGATTGCAGCCTCTTGAGGAATCAACTCAGAGTTCAGATACAGGAAGAAATCGCGTGCAGATCTTGGAATACATGCAAGACCATGGATACGAACAGTTGGTCGCGTGTCACGATCCCTCTGTGGGACTGAAGGCATTCATCGCCATTTACGACACCAGCCTAGGGCCGGCACTCGGCGGCGTGCGCCTGTGGCCTTATTCGAACGAGGAGGAGGCGCTGACCGATGTATTACGCCTGGCGCGTGCTTTGGCGTACAAATGCGCGGTGGCCGGTCTAGCGTTCGGGGGTGGGAAAGCAACAATTATCGCTGATTCAAGCTCTAAGACCGAAGCCCTAATACGTGCATTTGCGCGGTTTGTAGACACGCTCGGCGGCCGGTTTATCGTGTCGGAAGATGTCGGAACTGACATACATGATCTCGAATGTATTGCTCAGGAGACTGATCACGTAGCTGGTCTTCCTTTAGCACTTGGTGGCAGCGGAGATCCATCGATCATCACTGGTTTAGGCGTGGTGATGGCGATGAAATCCTGCGCCAAGGCGGTTTGGGGATCGGAA
>DASQIH010000147.1:0-21531 GCA_035631655.1 Terriglobales bacterium | reverse complement strand
TGCCCCTCGAGCAAGCCTTCCACGCCATGCGCTTGATAGCGAGCCAGCCATTCGGAAACTTTGGAACGCGGAGCCTGCAGAACTTCGGCCAACTCTCCGCTGGTGCGTCCTTGCGAGTTCAACACCACGGCTTGCAAGCGTTTGGCGACGCGGTAAGCCCCATCTCGTTCGGCTTCCTGGCTCAGCCGAACCAGCCGCTGATAAGTGCCCGGATGCAATCGCAGGATTCGTGGAAGCATGCCGCCCTCCTGGAGAGAGTATGGCATGTTTGAGGAAATATGTCCCTTTAATTATGCGCGCTTGTATAGCTATCTTCTCAACAACCACATTAGCCATCCTGCTACGATCACACCGCCCACAAACATGACAAAGCAGTACAGCCCATAACGGATCATGTCGCGGGTGGTATTGCGCTGTGTGATCCCGAATACCACAGACGCAAACACTGCAAACAGGAGCGCCGCGCTGAAGTGAGAGAGTTGGATGGTCATTGCTTTTTCCCGATAGCGATGTGGTAAGCGTCAGCCACGGCGATGAAATTCAGCAGTCCGGCGACGATGATGAACTTGGTGCCATAATCAGCCGTGGCATGCGCAATGGCGCCCTGCCCCCAGCCCATAGCGCGCGCGACGATGTATAGTCCTCCCGCTCCCACGTCACCGATAAACCCCAGGATGTCAAGGATGTCACCGCCATTGGGCTTGTAGACACGGCCCTGCATCGCCAGCCCGAGCAGAAACATGCTGAAGATGGACACGAGGAGCAGCAGTCCGCGGATCCAGCGCTTTTGAATGAGGTGCCCAGCCCCGGGAATCAACCAACCGACGGCGGGCGCAACCACAGACATCATGGTCACAGCTTCGCTGGCTGGCCTTTGGGTTTCGGCGGCAGGCTTGCTTGTCGAGGGATTCGCCATTCAGATGATTACGATCTCGTTTTGGATTTTGCCGGTCACTTCGGCGGCCTTGGGACGCACCAGCACATTCACCTCGCTGCGCACGCCAAACTCCGGAAGGTAGATTCCGGGCTCAATGGAAAAACAGGAGTTAGGCAGAATCCTGCGCTCGTCGTGGATCTCGAGGTCGTCCATATTGGCGCCGTTGGCATGAACCTCGGTGCCGATCGAATGCCCAGTGCGGTGGATGAAGTACTGTCCGAAGCCCGCCTGGTTGATGTGATCCCGCGTGGCCCGATCCACTTCCCAGCCGACGATCTTGCGGCCTTCGGCAACTGCCGTTTTCACCTTCTTGACCCCGGCATCGCGTCCACCGCGCACCACTTCGAAAATCTCACGCTGGCGCTCGGAGGGCGCTTTGCCCACAAAGCCGGTCCAGGTAATGTCGTAATAGACGGCGCCCGGCGTGTTCTTCTTCGCCCAGACATCGAGCAGGACGAAATCGCCGTCGCGAATCGGAGCCGAGCGCGAGGCTGTCGGCTCGTAATGCGGATTTCCGCTGTTAGCGTTCACCGCGACAATCGGCGGATCATCGGTTACCAAGTTTTCGCGCCGAAAGGCTTCCATGAACCACTGCTGGATCTTGTGCTCGGTGGTGCCGCCATTGCGGACCTGGCGCCCGATCTCCTTGAAAGCCTCGGCAGTGATGGCATCGATCGCATCACGCGCCGCGAAGTGAGTCTGGATCTGCTCGTCTGTCCAGGTCGCTTCAAATTGGGCGACCAGGTCGGCCGAACTCACCAGATTCTTGCCCAAGCCACGAATCATTTCCACTGTGCCGCCGTCGACGAGAGAAACGTAGAACACAACGTTATTCGGGGAGTATTGCATGGCAATGTCGCGATATCCGGCCAGCATCGCCTTCAGATTTTCAACCAGCTCTTGCCATGCCGAGTATTGCCGCTTGCTGCCGGGAAGCGAGTCGAGGTGCCCAGCTTCAATTCTGTGGACCAGTTTGACCGGTTCGCCTTGCGCCGGAACCAGGTAGTACCAGCGGCGTGTCACCATCAGTTTCTCGGGTAAGCCCAGCACCCGATAGGCAATCGGATCGCGATGATGATGATCATAGAACAGCCAGCCATCGATGTTGCGTTCGCCGAGAGCGGACTGAATAGCCGGCAGATTCATGGGCAAATCTATTGTAAACAAGCGCGAGAATTTGCGCGAATCCGGTTCCTTAACATAACGTTCAACATCATCCTGCTCTTCCATGTCGTCATCCTGAACGGCCGCTAGGCGGTGAAGGATCTTGCGCGCAGAGCCGATCCTGTGCACGCGAGATCCTTCGGAGAGCTGACGCTCTCCTCAGGATGACGACATTCTTAGACAGATTCGAGGATTCTGGCGCGCACAGCGGGGGGCAGCGTCTCGCAGGCGGTCCGCAACACGAGACGGGGGCATGCTCTACGAATGCGCATCAGATAGGGCACAGTTCGTCTTGCGTCCGCCTTGGCAGTCTCCCGCAGCAGCCAACCCAGGCCCTTCTGCACCATGTCGTCCTGATCGCAAAGCAGAATTTCAGATAGACGCGTAATTTGGGAGAAGAACATCTTCTGACGAGTTCCCTGGATCAGGGCCACGCAAGCGGCGCGGCGATGCCAGCGATCTTTGGACTTTGCCCAGCGAAAGACTGAATTGGTCCGTGCCGGTTTGGCGGCGATCATGGGCGCGATCAGATAATGCACCAGCCCATCGTGATCCGCCCAGCTGTTGATCCGCTTCAGCCATGACTGGAAAAGCCTGAATTCGCGATCATCGAAGCTGTCGGTCAGCTTTTCAAGCAAGTAAACGGCAAAGGCTTTCTCTTCAAGGATATCTCCGGAGAAGAGTTGGTCGGCAACCTGGACGAGGAATTCCTGGCCTCGTTCCTTCAGAATCGCGCGGCGGAAGCGCACAGCCACCTTACGCAACTCGGCGGTATACCAACCGCGCGATTTAATTTCTTCTTTGAAGAAATGTTGCACGCCTTTGGCGTGCGGAGCGGAGCCGCCGTCTTTGAGCACGCGGCGGATGTGATCGGCGATGTAGCGGGGAGTGATGGCGCGTTTCGTCATATACAGTAGTCAGGAGTTGGTAGTCAGGACTCAGCATCTCAAGACAAGCACTAACTCCTGACTTCTGACTCCTGACTACCCCGTACAGCTTTGTCATAAATCCACAATAGAGCCGCAGTGAGCAATCCAACCGCCGTCACGACCCACCATATGGCGCGAGGCTGCTGCCGGACCTCGCCGAAATGATGGACGAGCAGCCCACCGAACCAGCCGCCAATCAGGGAACCGATGCCGATAGGCAGAAATGCGAACCCCATGTAAGTACCCTGTTGGCCGGGAGGCGCCAGGCGGGAGATGTACTCGTAATAGCGCGGCGACTGTATGATCTCGCCCAATGCCAGCACAAACAGCGAAAGCACCGCAGCCCAGACGCTGGGCTGGAAAGCGAGAATCAACCAGGAAACTGAGGTAATCACCGTGCCTAAAATGACTGCCTGAAACGCGGGAATCTTGCGGGTCAGAAAATTCGCCGCCAGCGTGAGGCAGATCACCGTCAGCCCGTCGGTAACCAGGATCATTTCTACGTCAGCGTTGGGATTGATGTAGCGGTGGATGTAACCGGGCAGGCTGATGTACTGCTGCCAGAACACGACCCAGTAGCCCGTAAACAGCACGAGAAACCACATAAACCGACTGATGCCGGCGAGCACCAGCACCAGGAGCCCAACCCAGATCCACCAGGGCATGCTGAGCTGGGGATAGACCCATGTGCCAATCCGGAGAAGTAAGGCAATGACCAACAGGGGCAACACCAGCCGGTAATTCCCCACCACCGTGCAGAAATTCCGTGCGACTTCGGCGATCGAGGGTGGAGGTGCATCCCCGCTGTTACGTGGTTCCCGGAAGAGGAACAGGACCACAAAGAACATGGCGAACACACTGAGCGCCGCAACACGGTAAACATTCTCGACCCCCAAGTGCCGATGAGCCCACGAAGCGAAGTAGGGGCCAGCGGCGCCGCCGATGTTCACCATCGTGTAATAAATCGAATAGCCGATGGAGCGGACGTTCTCCTTGGAAGCACGAGCGGTGGTGCCAACCACGCAAGGCTTCACCAGGGAGATGCCGAGTGCCGGCAGCATGAGAATGAAGCCGACAAACAAGCCAATCGGCAGCGTGTTACGCACGGGCGCCAGCCAGGTCGCGCCAATGGAACCGATCAGAAAATAGGCGACTGACAGGATGAGGTACGCGATCGAAAGTGCCCGGCGGAAACCCAGGCGATCAGCAGCGGCGCCTCCGAAAATGGCGAGAAACCACACCATGCCGCCGAATATGCCAGTCAACGTTCCGGTCTGCTCGGTGGAGAAATTCAGGCGTTCTTGCAGGTAGAGGGCAAGCGACGCGAAAGCGCCGTAGTAGGAAAGGCGCTCGAAGATCTCGCTGATATTGGCGACCCAGAAGGGGCGCTCGAAGCCGGTGCGAATCTCCTGTAACCGTTCGGAAAAGGTCAAAAGAGCTCCTGCTGCCCATGTGGCGCGGACACTCCCTTCGACTCCACTCAGGGCAGGCTTGTCCGCGCTCAAATACCCAAACGTTGTCTGACTTCTTGAGCCGTTAAACCGGCGACGCGAATGACTTTGTTACGACTGTTCTGGCCGGCAGCTATGGTAACGGAAGAGCGCGGCACATCCAAAACATTTGCCAAGTACTCGATGCAGGCATCATTCGCGCGGCCCTCGACCGGAGGTGCCGTGAGAGCCAACTTGAGGGCGTCGCCGACTTCGCCGGTAATGCCGTTTCTCTTCGCACGCGGGTGGACTTTGACGGCGAAAGTGATGCCCGATGGTGAGTCGTTGATGGGAATCACAATAAACTCCACCACGAAGGGGGAAAGTAATCAGGTTTTGCTCTGCGATCTCGGCGGTTAAGTCTTCTTCCTTTCGCCGAAAATGGCAGTCCCTATTCTCACGCACGTCGAGCCCTCTTCAATAGCAACTTCGAAATCGTGCGACATGCCCATGGACAGCACATCCATAGCAACAGACGGTAGCTGGCGGGCAGCGATCTGGTCGCGCAGTTCGCGTAGCCGCCGAAAATAAGGTCGTGACCGTTGGGGATCTTCGCTGAACGGAGGAATGGTCATCAGCCCTCGAACCTGCAGGTGGCTCAAATGCGGCGCTGCTTGCAGGATTTCCTCCAATTCGCCGGAGTCGGGATCCACTCCGCTCTTGGCCGTCTCACCCCCGACGTTCACCTCAATCAAGACGGGCAGTCTCTTCGCCTCATTCTCCGCCGCGGAGTCCAGTTTCTCCGCCAGGCGTACCGAATCCACGGAATCAATAGCGGAAAACAACTCGGCAGCCTTCGCCGTCTTGTTGGTCTGCAGGTGGCCGATCATGTGCCACTCGGCTCCCGCCAAATCGCGCACAGCTTCAGCTTTTCCGGCAAACTCCTGCACCCGATTTTCGCCAAAAAGCTGCAGTCCCGCCGCGTAAGCTTCCCGGATGCGCTCGGGCGGGAACGTCTTGGTCACTGCCATCAGCGAAACTTCTTCAGGATTGCGTCCGGTACGTCGTACAGCGGCTTCGATCCGCTCGCGCACACGGACAAGATTGTCGGCGATGGACACGGAAAGATCTTAACCGCAAAGGACGCAAAGGTCCGCGAAGAACGCAAAGAGAGTGTATGGCAAGAAGATCCTTCGCCTCGCTCAGGATGACGTCCGCGGGCTCAAACGCCCGCAAAAGCCGTCACATAATCGCTGTCGGCGGTGCCGGCTCATCCGGGCTGCCCGCGTTCGAGAGCGGCACCTTAATCATTACGAAGATCATGGCTGCCATCGCGATGACTGCCCCGATCCAGTATGGCGACTTGAATACTTGTGGTGTATTGCCGCGCCAGATCGCCGCAATCGCCAACCCACAGAGCGCCTCCCCGGCGATTAGACCGGAAGCAGTCAGCACGCCGGCGTTATCCACACGTGCTTTTTGCGCGTCGTTGTAACCGCGCCGGTCGCGCAGCTTGTCCGTGGCCCAGCGAATCACGCCGCCAACGAAGATGGCAAAGGTAGTTTCGATGGGCAAGTACATGCCGACCGAGAACAGCATCGGGCTCTTCACTTCTACCATGATCATGGCGATGCCCATCAGGATCCCGACGATCACCAAGGGCCACGCCATATTGCCGCCCACGATACCTTGCGCGAGCATAGCCATCAGTCCGGCTTGGGGTGCTGGGAGCTGTGCGCTGCCGAAGTGATACGCATCGTCGAGAACCATCAGCGGGAAAAACAGCACCAACGCTGCCACTACGATGCCGAATATATCGCCAATCTGCATCTTGGCGGGCGTGCCGCCCAGAATATGGCCGACCTTCAGGTCTTGCAACATTTCGCCCGCGACCGCTGAAGAAACGCAGACCACGGCCGCGACGCCGAGCACCGCCGCGACTCCACCGACTCCCGAAACGCCCAGCGCAACCATCAACAAGGCTGCGACGACCAGCGTGCAAAGAGTCAATCCGGAAACGGGGTTGTTCGACGAGCCGATCATGCCCACCAGGTTTCCGGAAACCGCCGCAAAGAAAAATCCGAGGACGACCATGACCGCCGCTGCCACGATCGCGCCGGCGATGATTTTCCCTCCCGCCAAGTTATGTGCGCCCGCGATGAAGAAGTAGTACAGACCAATCATAGCCACGAACACGGCGCTAACCCCCAGGAAAACGACCTTCATGTTCAGGTCGCGATCTGTGCGATCCGTAGCCGCATGGGCCTCGGCTGATTTCTTCAGGTCGGAAACCGCGCGTCTCAGGCCAACGCCCAGCTGTTTACGCATGCGGAATAGCGTGTAGCACGCTCCCACCAACATGCCGCCCACCGCGATGGGCCGCACGATTGAGAAGTAGACCGACCCCGCCAGGGTTCCCCAACTCAGAGTGGTCCCAGGTGGCAAGCTGGCCGCGATCGCCGGTCCCATCATGTAAGTGAGAAGCGGAACCAGCAAGCCCCACGCTAGCACGCCGCCTGCGAAGTTCAGGGCTGCTAATCGCGGTCCGATGATGTAGCCCACCCCAAGGTAGGCAGGGCTCACGGCGGGTGAATTGAAAATACTCATACCGCCGGTGGTCACGGTAGCAACTTTCGGATTCGTGCTGGTACGCAGCAGAAGGCTTCTTCCGAGGGCGCCGATGTTGATCGTAAACGTGTGCACCGGTTCGAAGATGTTGAGCAATCCCAGTCCGTTCACCAGCGCGCCAAATCCCATGTTGGCGAACAGGATCTTGGCCGCTTTTGAGCCCTGCTGCCCGGCTTTATGAATTTCCGAAGCGGCCACCGACTCAGGGAAAGGAAGTTCAGGATCTTCGACCATCACCCGTCGCAGCAGGGTCACAAACAGGATCCCCAGCAGGCCGCCGATGGCCATCAGAGCGACCGACTGCCAGTACTTTGGCATCCTAAGGCCCGGCCAGAGTCCCGCGAGTACAAACGCTGGAATCGTGAACACCGCACCGGCCGCTACCGATTCGCCGATCGACCCGATCGTACGGGCGATGTTTTCCTCCAACAGGGAACCCTTCATGAGGCGCAGAATCGACATGCCGATGACCGCCGCCGGATAGGTGGCGGCAATGGTCATACCTGCCTTTAATCCCAGGTATGCATTGGCAGCGCCAAGTATTCCCGTCATCACCATTCCGAGCAAGACCGCCCGAAAAGTGAACTCCTTCATTTCCATGTTGACCGGCACGTAGGGCTGGTGTTTCTTTGGGACGGGTGGAGCTGTGGTTTGAGTGCTCATCGGCCAAAACCTCGTAAGTAGATAATTATGCTCAATATGGCGAGACGGCGCACGTTAGCATGCGGCCTGCCTGCTTTACAAGTGCGCCGCACCAGTGACCACCAGTGACACCAGTGATTGCTTCTGGCACAGTCACTGCCCGGGAACCCCCAGGGGCGCCAACTTCGGATACTTGGGCCGACCTCCGGCGCGTTGCGTGAGGGGCAGCAACGTAGCTATACTGATGACAATGTGTCCGGCACGCGCCGGAGAAGGTGCTGCCGGCCTGCGGGAGGGTCGTCTTCAGCAGTAGCGAGGGCCTAACTCGAACTACCAGGGCCAAGGTTGTCGATCATGAGAACGCCTTTGTCTCGTGGGTGAGCGTGACGGCGGAAAGCCTGTTCGCTACCCTGTTCCCGTCTGATTGTCGTCTCTGCGGTTCTCCTCTGACGAAGATTTCCCGTCTGCCGGTGTGCGAGGATTGCCTGTCCGAACTGCGGCCCCTGGAGGGTAGCATTTGCGCCATCTGTGGGGAACGCCTGGCTGGCCCGTTCCGGGTGGTTGATCCCCAAAACGAACCGCGGTGTGCCCTGTGCCGGCAGATGGAGCCCGCCTTTGCCAAGGCAGCGGCCTATGGCAGCTACGAGGGTGGCCTGCGCGACCCAATCCATCTGCTCAAATATGAGCGCGTGCGGCCGGCAGCAAACGTTCTCGGTCGCATGCTGGCGGAAGTGATCGAGAAACTGGCTCCGGGTTTCGACAAAAAAGATCTTGTCCTTGTACCTATACCGTTGCATAGCAGTAAGCTTCGCCAGCGCGGGTTCAATCAGTCGGAGTTGATTGCCCGAGCCGCTTTGAAGCTGAAGCCGGCTGGACGGGAGTGGGTATTGCGGCCGGAAATTCTCGAGCGTTGCCGTTCGACAGCGTCGCAAACTGGGCTTACTCATCATCAGCGCCGCGAAAACGTGCGTGGAGCGTTTGTGGTTAGGCATCCGGAGGAGGTAGCCAGCCGCGAGGTCCTGCTAATCGATGATGTGCTCACGACCGGAACCACGGCGTCAGAATGCGCCCGCGTTTTGCGGCGGGCCGGTGCAACCCGAGTCTGGGTTGCCACTGTGGCACGCACCATGAAGTCAGAGGCAAGCTACGCATTGACAGAGGAAGATTCGGAGGAGGCAAACGAACGTATGGCCATGGCGGCCAACGGCTAGAAGAACCGCATGTCAGGAAAGATGAACAATGCGATGAATATGGCCCGGCGGGCACACGGGGAGATGCCTCCGCCCCTGGTCCACGAGGGCAATGGTTTCTCCCTGCACGCGCCCGTGCTGGTGTTGAACGCCTCCTATGAACCTATCAACGTTTGTGCCGCGCGGCGCGCCATCGTGCTCGTGTTGAAGGGCGTGGCGATGGCCGAGGAAGAGAACGGCCACTATCTGCATGCTGCTCGGCTGGCGTTCCGAGTGCCGTCCGTGATTCGACTCCTCGAGTATCGCCGTATTCCGCACCAAACCCGGGCGCTGTCCCGCAAGAACATCCTGCTGCGCGACCGCAACACCTGCCAGTATTGCGCCGAGGTTCTGCCCTCGAGCGAGTTGACGCTGGACCACGTGGTACCACGATCGCGCGGTGGTTCCTCCACCTGGGAAAACCTGGTGGCGTGCTGCCATCCCTGCAATCGCCGCAAGGGCAACCAGCTTCCCGGAGAGGCGGGCATGCACCTGATGCGCGAGCCTCGTGCCTTCAATCTCCACACCAGCCGCCACATCATGCGATTGATGGGCCGGTCGGACGATAAGTGGAGAAAGTATCTCTTCTACTAAGTTTCTTAGTTGACAAAAAAGAGCCGCGAGCAACGCGGCTTTTTGGTCTTGTCTTCTTTTTTGGAAACTAGAAACCAGAAACTCGAAACTATTTCTGCGGTTGCTGTTGGTCCGGTTTCTTGTCCCCCGATTTCTGTGGTGGAGCTCCGGGCAGTTCCTGCCCTTCGTAAGTGATCCTTGTCTTGGAGCCAAACCGCTTGTAGTTCGAGTACTTCACAATCTCGCGTATGCGCACGTCCCCAGTGGAAAAGTGCAGGGTGTCATCGGCCTTGGTATAGGTGGGAAACCAGTACGTGCCATCAATCTGCTCGCGCCAGGTGGTGAACTTGGGGAAAAGGTTCTCTTGTCCTTTCTTCTTGCGGATGTCGGGCACGGTCTTGCCGTAGGTTTTCACAATTTGGAAGTCGTGATCATCGACCCAGATGCGGCCTTGGAAATAGCGCTTCTTACCTTCAATCCGTTTGGGAGCGATATCGAACACGTAGCAGCGCAGTTCGTCTTCCTGTTGCTGCCCGACGTAGAGGATGTCGTACTCGGGGATCTCTTCCGAAGTCAACACGAAGGGCAGGCGGTGCCGGATATCATCAACATCCTCGGGCGACATTTGGATACGCACGAGCGAGCTCTGGGGCGCGAATACTACGTTCTCCAGCCGCTTGCCATGATCGTCGAATAAGACGTCAAAAACTTCGTGATACTCGCCATCCACCGTATCGCCATCCACGGTTTCCACCCGCACGTCCTGCCGGTAGGTATACTGCTCGCGGGCCTGCTTGAACTGTGTCTCTTTGGTCGCGAAACGCTGGATGATTTCTTCGGGAGTGATGCCCTTGGGCTGGGCGGTTTCCAGCGGGCCTTCCTGCGCTCGGGAGAGCTGAGGCAAGCCGCATAAAAGGGCGATCGCTGTTAGAAATAAGGCCGCAAAACCAGAGGGAACCAGGGATTTCATAGATTTCAGTTTACATGGTTAGATGCCCGACGGAACCGGATAGCTGCTACGCAGCATCGGGTACTCAGCCGCGGTGTTCCATTTGTAAAGAAATGTCACGGCCGGGACAGCACGAATGTTAAGGTGCGATTCCTCTCGAGAATCCAGAGAGTTCGCACGCTGAATGCTGAGTGCGAGTTGCTAACCACTGACCACTGGCCACATTTATTCTTGTGATCTCTGCCCTTAAGACCAACCTCTCGCATGGTTTACACTTGCCGGTTCCGCGGAGGCCGTCATGCCCCGACTCGTAATTTTTCTGGCAGTTCTTCTTACTGTCCCCGCGATCGTCCCGGTGAATGGTGGGTCTGCCAAGAACATTACTGCCGACAATCCCGCCAGCGATTCCACACCACTTTAGTCGCCCAATGGCAAGTACATCGCGTACCGCGCACAACAGCGTCCGGGATACGAGAGCGACCGATTTCGGTTGATGTTGTACGAACGCATAAGCGGAAAGATCACCAATTTAACCGAGAACTTTGACGGTTGGGTTGGGTCGTTCGGTTGGGCTGGACGACATGAAATTGTCTTCTCTGCCGAAGCCCATGGTGAGTCACCGATTTACAATATCTTTCCAGAAATCTGTCATGAACGGTGTCATCCAATCAAACTCACGGATGGCTTCAATGACGACATCGCTGCGGGTGAGAAGATTGTCGTCGACACGCCAACCAGCATCTCGGAGACAGTTCTCTTCAACCGAATGTCCCTCCGAGCGCCGACCGCGATCTTTATCCTTGAGCCGGCTAGCTGCGTAATAGGCGGTGAGAAGCTCAAAGCGATGCTCCTCGGTGTGTCCAAAGAGGAGCTGCCGGATGCGCACTAGCGAATGCTCGCCAGCTCACCCACCTCGGGACTCCGTTCTCTCCCAAGTCGCAATGTCCCCCCTTGAGCCCTTCTGGTTTACTGGCGCCCACGGCGACAAAGTAGAAGGTTTCCTCGTTAAGCCGCCCAACTTCGATCCCAAGCAGAAGTATCCGGTGAAATTCCTCGTCCACGGTGGGCCGGAGGGTGCCTGGGGTGACGACTGGAGCTATCGCTGGAATCCGGAGCTGTTTGCCGCCAACGGCTACGTGGTCATCATGATCAACTTCCACGGCTCGACCGGTTACGGGCAGAAATTCATTGACGCCATCAACGGGGACTGGGGCGGCGCTCCGTTCCAGGACCTGATGCTCGGCCTCGACTACGCCGAGAAAACTTATCCCTTCATCGACAAGGACCGCGAGTGCGCTCTGGGCGCCAGCTACGGCGGATACATGGTCAACTGGATTCTCGGCCACACCAACCGCTTCAAGTGCATCGTCTCGCACGATGGGATGTTCAATAGCGAATCCGCTTGGGGCACGACCGAGGAATTGTGGTTCAACGAGTGGGAGTTCAAAGGCACGCCGTACACAAACCGCGAGCTCTACCGCAAGTGGTTGCCGCACCTATCAGCGACCAGCTTCAAGACGCCCACTCTGGTCATTCACGGCCAGAAAGACTATCGGCTCGACGTCTCCGAAGGGTTCCAGCTCTTCACCACACTGCAGCGGCTGAACATCCCATCAAAGATGCTCTACTTTCCCGACGAAGGCCACTGGGTGCTGAAACCGCAAAACAGCCGGCTGCGGTATCAGACGGTGAATGACTGGGTGGATCAGTGGGCGAAGAAGTAGTTCTCAGTTCCCAGTTGTCAGGCTGAAAACACCCGAAGACTCGCGTCTGAGAACTGCCTACTGGTCACTGACCCCTGACGTCAGTATTTCGACCCGCCACCCAGCGTGTAGCCGATGGAAACCCCGTAGCGAGCGACTCGACCAGAGCTGAACTCGTTGTTATTACGCACGGTGTAAAAGTGCGCTTCTGGGCGTATGAAGAAATTGCCGAACGGATATAGCTTGATTCCGCCGCCGAAGTGGCCCATGAAATGGTTGCTGCTGGTGTAGTTTGTGCAGCCACTGAAGCCGCAGGAGACGAAAGGCGTATAAATCCGAATGCTCTCGGCGCCAATGCCGGCCATCGCCTCGGGGGCTATCCTCCCGTACCTACGGCTCCAGATTCCATTGAAATCGTAGAACAGCGGCCGATACGGCTGGGTTGGGTCGCCCGCATAGAAGGACCGGCTGGCTCGCCACGCTACCTCTGCGTTGACTCCCACTTGCCCCTTATAAAAAAGAACATCGCCGCCGAAGCTGGGGTAGGCTCCGCCTCGCAGCGAGGGCAGCAAGAATCCTTGGGAATCAACGGTAGCGGCGGGTGCGCCGACCGTGCTCATGCCAAAGGAGACATCCATCTGTTGCGCGCGAGCGGTTCCGGCAAGTGTCAGAAGAGCAGACAGAACTGCAACCAAAGTAGTCTTTTTCATTCAAATGAACCTCCAGCAATTGACAGAGGGGCGGGACGAGGCACTGCCGCGATGGGATACTGACCTTGTATCTGCCGTCGTCGTCACAACCCTTAGGTTAGATGACGGCCAGCAGCGCGCGAGATGTAAAGAAACATAAAGAACTGATTTAGTCAACCGCCGAGGATAGACCTCAATAGGGTAGCAGTTTGATCCGCCCGAAGCCGGTCCTGTCGCCAGTTTGTTGCGAGGATCCGTGCCATCGGGATCCAAGAGTATGTCTGGCCCGCTGGGACTTACGACAGCCACCCCGACGCCCGATGCTTTCAGCGAAGGAAGCGGAGAGGTCGGATCCAATTACCCCATGCCGGTTATCATTTCGTCGTCTCAGAGTTCGGTTACCTCCGATGCTCTTGGCTTGACCAGCCTGGTTCCCTCAGCTGGAACTATTGCAGGCACGATCGAGATCGAAATCATGGCAACCGCCGATACCAACGCCGAGCAGCAGTTTGAAGTCGAGTTGTCGGAGCGAAAGACTACCTGCCCAAAAATTTACCGCTGCGCCCGGGACCGGGTTGCCCGAAGCGTAACGGCGGCTGGCTTTCGTTGCTGGCCGAAGCCTGACAACATGCCACACAGCAGGAACAGAAAAGCGGAGGCACGGCGCATGGATGTTGACATAAGAATCCACCAGGAAGGAGCGGAGGGAACAAGAGTGGGAGCAGAACAATGTTTGGAGATCGGCCTCGACATGGCTGTGCCGAAGGTCACGAAGCGCGGTGATGTGGCGGCGGGTCTCCGACCAGCCTGGACGGGTCAAAGACCCGTCTCCACACAGACCGTTCCTTGGCTTCGCTCAGGACGACAACACTGGTTCTTGGTTCTGCTGAAGATGCTGTCGCGCAGAGAGGTGGGCCCCGGTCAACAGCAACAGGCCCGACAAGAAGGCCCAGAACATCATGGTCACCGATAACGTAAAGGGTCCGTACACTTCTTGAAAATTCAGCCAGGGCAGAGCAAAGATGTAGCCGTATTTCAGGGCCTCCGAGAGGAGTCCTGTGATCACCGCTGAAGGTAGCACTGCCTTCGCTGGGACCTTGCCATTGGGGAGCAGCCAGTAGATCAAAAAGAAGATGGTAATGCTGGTGGCGATAGAGAAGATTTTCATTACGATGAAACCGACCAAGCGTACCAGCAGATTCAGATGCCCGCGCAGCAGGGATTCGAGCAGATGAATGTTGCCTGCGGTTCCAGCAATCGAAAGCAAGGCCAGCACGCCACAGCCAAAAGCCAGCACTAACGAGATCAATTGATTTCCCAGATAAGACCGATTCTTGGGAAATCCCCAGATGCGGTTCAACGCGACTTCAAGGGGAAGGAATACTCCGGTCGAGGTCACCAGCAAAATCAGCAGGGATGCCAATTGCACCCGGTGTCTCGCTCCTACCAGGGCATTCAAGTTGCGTATCACGAAGTCCTGTCCGGCGGGCAGATAATCATGCAGTAATTCCACCACCACGTCGTACATCGTTTTTGAGTGAAAAACCCGGCGAATCAGTGTCATAAGCAACACGACAAAGGGAAAGAAAGACAGAATCGCGTTAGCCGCCACCGAAAATGCAAACGTGTGGACCTCAGTACGCAGCAGGTACTTGAGAGTAGACAAAACAATGCCCGACTGCTGACTGGATTCCTGCAGCGCGCGCACTGGAATCGCCGGGGATTTACCGGGGACGATGGATGGGATGGTTTCCGGCACTCGGTGCAAGTATCGTATCAAAGCTCGCGGGTGTGCTGCTGAACCCCTATAAGCACACAAGTCTCAGCACTTTAACCATTCAATAAACGGGGTAGTTCCGGAGTTAACGTTTTTGACCCGAAGTCACGTTTCAAATTCCCTGCTTGCCAAGAAGGTAAGTTCCTGAATATTATCTTCTGCCGCTGCCGAGACTTCGGCAGCGGATGTTCGACGGATCGTTTTACGGGTAGATGTTTCTTGTGTTTGGGAGTCGAAACTCGTGCAATCCAACCGGGCTCCGGAGTTTTGTGCCGAGGTTTTGGCCAGCGGCGCAAAACTCGGGAGCCCCTTGCCGTTGCACCTGTGAGTCTACAAGCCGGAACAAGCCACCCGTTCCTGCTTTCTGGCGCTTTCGGGGCGCGTTCCTGTACTCAGGGAACGTTCGGGGCGCTCGGGAGTATTCCAATTACTGCAGAGGCGAAAGGAGTATTTTGTGAGAGAGAAGGGTACTGTGAAGTGGTTCAACGGGGCTAAAGGATATGGCTTTATCCAGCGCTCCACCGGGGAGGACGTCTTCGTGCATTTCTCCGCTATCCAGGAGAACGGCTACCGCACGCTGAACGAAGGCGAAACAGTGGAGTTCGATCTGTTGAAAGGCCCCAAGGGCTTTCAGGCGGCCAATGTAGTTCGCGTCTAGAGCTGCCGATCTCCCGCCATGCGCTAACCCTCTCGGCTTGGCTGAGAGGGTTTTTTGATTTTCGTGCTATCCGTCATCGATCCCAGCCGCTCGCTAAGGCTAGGCTCCTCTCTTGATCATTAAATCGTTGAAATACGCATCTTTCTCGGCTGCAAAGACGCTTCAGCGGGAACTCGCTGCTGGCAGTGAATTACACTGGTCACGGAACATGACCGACAGCCCCAGCGACCGCTGGAATGCTCCGCAGAATACCTATGATGTCCGGGCAAACTACACGAAGCGCCCACGACAAGGCAGGACCTCCGGCCCTGTCTTTTTCTTTAGCCTTGTAAACGTTGAGGGTAACCGGTTACGCTGCCGCCGCTTGTGCCCTGGGGTTAACTCGGCAGCTCCACGTCTACAGTGTTATGAATCTGAAAATGCTCGATTTAACTGCTGAAGAATGATTCCCACAATTCCTTGGGAAGTTACCAAGGTGTAGATTTGTGCTCCGGCTTCCGTTACTTGCTCGGCCACCCACCATCGGTTGGAATAGTCTCCCAGCACCTGAGCCCTCCACTCTTCGGCACTCAGGACGGCCAAGCCGTTTGATACCGGAGCTCGATGACGACAATGCCGGTAAGGGAGACAAGGTGCAATTTTGTTCAGGGAGTGACTACAAAATGAAGCAACTGATCGGCGTTGCCATATTGCTGTGCGTGTTCTCGTGCCTGACCTTGGCACAGGAAACGCCTAAGCCGGAAGTTTTTGGCGGTTACCAGTTCACCACTATGAATCCTTCGTGGAATGCCAGCGGCTGGAATGGCCAGGCGAACTTCTACATCACGCGTTGGGTCGGCATCACCGGAGATTTCAGCGGTGCCTATAACTCAGGCGAGAGCTTCCACACCTACACCTTCGGGCCGGTGGTCTCCACGCATAAGGGGAGCTTCTCTCCCTTCGTGCATGGCCTGTTCGGCGGAGCCCATGCTTCGGCAGCTGGCGTCGGCATCAACGGCATGGCAATGATGTTCGGCGGCGGCGTGGACTTGGGCCGTAAACAGATCGCGGTGCGCTTGTTCCAGGCCGATTGGCTGATGACCCGCTTCTCCGGCGTGACCGAGAAAAACAACGCTCGGGTTTCGACCGGAATTCTGTTCCGCTTCTAACTGCTCGCGGTTTAGCGCAGGTGAGGAGGACGATCTTGGGATCGTCCTCCAAGCGGCGCTGCATTGTTTCCGAAGCCCTACTGCACCTCAAGCGACACCAGGTCCCCTTCCGATTTCCCGTTCGCTTTGTAGTTCACCGAGGCGGCGCGGTTGTGCCACTCACAGGAGAACTCATCGGCGCCAATGACGACTAATGTTTTGTAGTCGGCAGTGTGCAATTTCACAGTTCTGCCGCCGGAGGAGACCGTGACCGTCGCAGCCGGGGCCCGCGAACAATCCACCGAAACAATTCGGCCCTTCAGATATTGCACCCTTCTTTTGTCCGGCGCACGCGGTTTTGCTTTGGGCTCCTCGTTCTCAGACTCTGTTTCGGTGTTTTCAGAGTCCGCCCGCTTAGACTCTGCGACCTTGGGCTGTTCTTTCCTCTGAGGCTCGGCCGCGCGTTGCGGCTCAATGCCGTACTTCTTGAGGAAGGGAAGGTCTTCCAATTTCTTCCGCGCAGCAGACGCAATCTGGGGATCGGCACTGCCTTTCAGCCGCTCCAGAATAGCTTCCGCTTTGTCCCAGTTCTTGCCGGCTACGTAAATGTTGGCCAAGTCGAGAATGTACGATTCGTTGCGTGGACTGAGCTGAATGGCGGTGCGCATGGTATCGACAGCGGCGTGAGTTCCGCCACCCTCCAATTCCGCCAGCCCCAGCATGTGGTAGGCTTCGGCGAATTCCGGGTTCCAATCGATGACCGTCTTCAATCCCTGCTGTACGTTGGCCAGACTCTCGGTCGGTTCACCGCTGGCTTGCGCCTTGTGGAACTTGAGCAGTGCAAAGTAATAGTGCACCCAGAAGTCGTTGGGGTCGTCGTCTGTGGCCTGGTCGAGTTCATTGCCGGCTTGCTTGAAATCTTTCTTCTCGATATAGGCGTAGGCGAGGGCGCGATGGGCTACTTCGTTGTCGGTCGGTTCTTCCGCCAACGATTGGAGATCTTTTAGTCCCTGCTCGCGATGGTCCGGTTGACGCGCCATCACCTCGGCCACGAAAGCATGAGCGTCATCGTCGCTGACCTTTTTGACCACCATGGCGACGTCATCGGGACCGAAGGGCACAGGAGCATGCGAGATTTGCGGTGCCTTCTCCTGCGAGTTCAGCGCTGCGCTGAAGGACTGGAAATAGTCCTTAATCGCTTTCTCGAATTGCTCGGGAGTCATTCCAAATGCCTGCTGCAGAGCTTGCGCCACCGGCATCTTCTGGTTTTGCACAAGCTCAAAGTAGGTGCCAATTTTGGGGAGCACGTCCTTGGCCAGCAGATAATGCATCACCATCCAGGATTGGGCGTAGAAAAGCATGTGATGAGTCCCTTCCTGGTATTCCGGCGTGTTCAAGCGCGCGGTGAGCAAGTCGTTCATGGTGAGCCACGCCGAACTGCTCAGCAAGGCGGCCGCGGAGTCGGGAGGATCGCCGCCGATTTCAACCGTCTTGTTATCGAGACGGAGGCTGGAGAAATACTCGGCTAGACCTTCGTCAAACCACGGCTGAGTTGGGGGATAGTTTCCATCGAGCAGCATGTGCGCGAGCGGGTGCGCGATCGCCAGCCAGGGCTCATTGACGGATAAATTCAGGACGATGAGATTACGGTCTTCGCCGTGCAAGAAGAAACCCGGTACGCTGGTCGGCCTGGAGCCTTGCAGCGGACCAATGCCCGCGTAATCGTTGTCATTCTTGAGGGCGAGAACTTGGAGCGGCACAGGTATCTTCAGCTTGTCGCGCATGGTGAGCTGCCCGAAGACGGCTCGCATCTGCTCGAGGCGGAGCGCGACCTCCCGGCCGCGCTTCTCGCCCGCATCGGTAACCACGGAAAAATGCGCGGAGTGAATCTCAAGCCAGCCTTCTTTGGTGGCGGGTTTCTGATCGGCGAGCATGGCGCACGAAAGCGCCAGTGAGATCACGAAGATTCCCAAGGAAGATCTCATGCTTAGATGGTTCTAAAAAAATGCTACCACGTCCGCTATAGGCTCGACCTCGCTCCGATGGAGATTCGACTCTACGAGAACTTTGGGGTATGAATAGAAAGGTTGCTGTTTTCGCGTGTCGAAGCCTTTCCACCTTCTTCGGATCTGTTCCGTCGTTGCTCTCCTGAGCTCGATTGTGGCGCTTCTGTTTTTACCTGGAGTTGCTGGTTCCACCGCTTCCCCAGACTCTCCGACGTTTTATCGCAACGTCCTGCCCATCCTGCAGCAACGCTGCCAGGTTTGCCACCGCCCCGGCGAAATCGCTCCCATACCCTTAGTCACCTACGAACAGACGAAGCCGTGGGCCAAGGCAATCCGCGATGATGTGCGGTCGCGAAAGATGCCGCCCTGGTTTGCCGATCCGCGCTATGGCCACTTCTCGAACGACCCCTCGCTCACTCGGCAACAGATCGAGACAGTCTCAGCTTGGGCGAATGCCAATGCACCAGCCGGCGATCCACGTGATGCGCCCGCGCCGGTTCGTTGGACCAACGGTTGGAACATTCCCGAGCCTGACGTTGTCCTCCAGATGCCCAAACCTGTCGCCATTCCTGCGCGTGGAGATGTTGAATATACCTATGAGATCGTGCCGACCGGTTTTAGCCAAGACAAGTGGGTCCAAATGTCAGAAGTGAGGCCCACCAGCCGCGACCATGTGCACCATGCCGTGGTTTACATGCGCCCGCCTGAATCCAAGTGGTTGCGGGGCGCCCCGGTCGGAATTCCGTTTACCGCTTCGAGCCTGATGGACGACAAACTGCGGCACGAGGCCCACTCGACGGACAGCGATATGCTGCTGGTCTATGCGCCGGGCAGCTCTCCTGACCGATGGCCCGACGGCATGGCCAAGTTCGTCCCTGCTCATTCCGATCTCGTGTTCCAGATGCACTACACAACCAACGGCCATACCTCGAGCGATCAAACCAGCATCGGCCTGGTTTTTGCGAAGTCTCGTCCGACCAAGCGTGTGCTCTCGCTCCAGCTCGCGAACGAGCACGACACAATTCCGATTCCTCCCGGCGCGGAGAATTATCGCGTCGAGGTCCACGGCACCTTGCCCAATGATGCCACTCTCCTCAGCTTCTTCCCCCACATGCACGTGCGTGGAAAGTGCTTTGAGTACAACATCGTTCATTCGGATGGAAGCGTCGAGACGCTCCTGAAGGTCAACTATGACTTCTACTGGCAGTTGAGTTATCGGCTGGCCGAGCCAAGGCGTCTCAAGGCGGGGGCGCAACTCCAAGCCGTAGGCTGGTACGACAACTCGCGTAATAATCCTCACAATCCCGACCCGGACAGGCCCGTGCGCTGGGGAGACCAAACCTACAATGAAATGATGGTAGGTTTCTTTGACGTGGCAGTCCCAGCGAATATTGACAAGTGGCAGTTCTTCATTCGTCACCCTGGCTTCTCTTCCGTCGGCCTGAGAAATAAGAAATAGAAAGGCCTCCGCGCGTTGCCCCAGGAGGCCTAGCGTTGCTCTCTTTAGCGGTTGTCCGATCAAACCGCGATGGGCGACTCCTTCGGCCAGAGTCCTCAGTTACCCACCTAATTACATTGGAACTAGCCGAAAACGGTTTGGTTGCCTGGCCGTGAAGCCACCAAGACGCCTCATTGAACCAGTGCTAACCATGACCAGCCAAAGAGCAAAGTTGAAATGGTGATGGGTAAGCCGGCACGGAAATAGTCCCAGAAGCTGACGTGCACGTCGGGCTTGGCGCTTTCGACCACGATGATGTTGGCCACCGACCCCGTGATGGTCAGATTGCCGGCCAGCGTCGAGGCCATCGCCAGGACCATCCATGCCGTGTGTGGATTGGAGAATCCCGGAACCAGCGACTTGAGCAGCATCACCGCTGGCACGTTGTTCACGATGTTGCACAGACCGGCCACAATCACCGTGAACACGCCGGTGTGTTGCAGGTTCCAGTATTGCGCGATGTGAAGAAGCCGGCTCGTGATACCGGCGTTTTCCGCGCCGCCGACAATCAGAAATAAGCCAATGAAAAAGACCAGAAGTCCCCAATCCACTTCTTCATAAAGCTTGTGCGGGTCGATGGTACGCGTGATCAGTAGAATGGCGGCGCCCAAAGCAGCCATCTGAGGGGGCGGCGCACCGAGGAAAAAACCGATAACCACCGCCGTCACCACGATCGCCGGCTTGGTCAGACGTGAAATGTCCAACGGCGGCAGGGGGATCGCTTCTGCTTGTGGCGGCAGTGGCGCCAGTTCCCGCATGTGGACCCAGTGCAGTACTCCCCAAGCCAGAAATAGTCCCACCAGCGCAACTGGCCCCAGATGAAAGGGCGTGCGACATACAAGTGAACACTGTGCAGGTTCTTTTTTTGGGGCTAATATCCTAGCGTATTTATACGTTAGGAAGGCTCGGAATATCCTTTAGGAGATAGCCCCATGCCAGAGTCCCTCAGCGATCTAGAACAACAGCGCAGTGCCATCCTCGAACAGATGCGGCGACTACCCGACTTTCGTAGTGGATCCATCACCGCTACCCGCGGTACCTGCGGCAAGCCCACTTGCCGTTGCCATCAGCCCCATCACCCCGGGCACGGCCCCAACTATCGCTTGACCCGCAAGGTGAAAGGCAAGACGGTCACCGAAACCTTTGCCACTCCGGCCGAACTGCACAAGGCACAACGCGAAGTGGAGGCCTATCACCGCTTTCGTGAACTGGCGCAAGCGTTGCTGGAGATCAACGAGAGGATCTGCCGTGCCCGACCCGTGGAACACGAGCTAAGCCCCTCGAAAAAAAAACGGCGGAAATCATCCAGCAGGAAGTGGCCCGGGAGGTAGAGCATCTGTTAGGGCTGGTGTTGCGGGCTGGGGAAACGGCCCGCCCGTTGGATTTAGAAGCGGTGGAAATGGCGGTTCGTTCCAGCCTGCACCAGGCGGGAGCGGCGGTGCTGAGCCAGTTGCTCGAGTTCGACCCTCCCGGTTGCGAACAGCGGGAACTCCCCTGCCGGTGCGGGCACCGGGCCCACTATGTGGAATTGCGCTCGAAACCGGTGCTGACTGCGGTGGGGAAGGCCGAGTGTGTACGCCCTTACTACCTGT
>DASQIH010000146.1:0-4200 GCA_035631655.1 Terriglobales bacterium | reverse complement strand
GTATGCTGACGATTCAGCCGCTACGCCGCTACGGGTTAGCTGCGAGCTTCTGGCTAGGATGGTTGGGAACGGAGTTTTGCAAATCTGCCGCTACATCGCTACGGGTTAGCTGTGGGCTTCTGGCTGCTAGCTGCTGGCCGGAGACGCCTATTGATGGATCTTGCAAATCTGCCGCTACATCGCTACCGGTTAGCTGTCGGCTACTGCTGTTAGAACCTTCCGGCTATGTGGCAAAGGAATTTCCCCTCAGGCAATCAATTTTGTCAAAGAACAACAGATTCTGGGACCCCTTTGGGGGCCTCTAGGCTACCCAAATACCGATACTACTAGGCAAGCTTAGCACGGTTCTCGACTTTCGTCAAGCATTCGCTGTGGATGGTGTCAAACCTCGTTAGAAATGTCCCCATGCTTAACTCATTAGAAATGTCCCCTTTTTGCTGTTGATCTTGAACAATGTCGCAGTGGCAGAGTTTGAGCCAGGTTAGGGGCGACGACCCCACGATTACGTAGAAGTTCTCCCATCCGGCAAATGCAGTCATGGCGGATCACCTCGTTCGCCAAATCAGATTCGGGTCAGGATACTGGAACAAATCCAGGATTCTTCTTAGATGAAACTTAGCTGGCGAGTCGGTGTGACTTGACGTCCCGCATCGGTGGTTGACCGAAAAGGCGTTTGTATTCGCGGGTGAACTGACTAGTGCTCTCATATCCGACCTCGCGTCCGAAGCCACTGCTGACTCCGGTGATGAGCCAAGTGCGTCTTGCCATTCTTAATCTCTCCTTAGTCCTAATCGTCTACCCAAGTGGCGGCGCTGTCGCATCTGCTTCCCGAATCAAGACGCAAGACGCGATCTGCTCGCGATCACCGCGTCTAAATCCTCGCGCACCTGTTGCGGCTCGTCTTCGAGCGGCATATTGTCCATATCCTGCACGCCGTCCAGAGCGCCTGGCTGATCAGGTTCCAGATTCCTGAACAACGTGTCGAAATCGTCCTGCGCCGGGCCTTTCGCAGAAACGAGCTCGAATGTTTTGTGGTGAGCCTGACCTGAGGTGAAACTACGAACCAAAACTTCTGCTAGCTGCTGTCGCAGAATGGCTCCATCTTTAGGAGTGCCGGAGTGTCGTTTGTCGCCCTGCAACAGAACAAGCTTATGTTCATCCAGGCCGTTGTAGTCGAACCAGCCTGGTCGGACGATCGTGTACGGCAGTCCGCTGGCGCGCACAAGCCGTTCCGAACGCCGCTTCCAGTCGTGCGCTTCAGTGGACCGGTTGTAGGAGCTATTTCGATTCGTGACTCCAATCGAGGTCATTAGTGCGATACAAGCTGTCCGCGACCCAAGCGCGGCGAGGATGTTGCGCACGCCGCCGTAATCGACAGCCTCGGAAGCTGCCTTGCCTCCACCGTCGGAACCGTGTGTGAAGACAATTGCATCAATACCATCCACGGCGGCGGAAAGCGTCTCTGGGCGAGTGAGATCACCGACCACTGACTCGGCTTCGCGAGCAAGTTGACGAGCTTTGGACGCGCTGCGAACGAGTGCACGGACGGCATGGCCCTGCTTAATTGCTTCCTCAACGACAAGCTGACCGATGCTACCGGTCGCACCAACTACCAGAACCGTTTTATTGCGACTAGTCATCGCGTTTCCTTCCTTCTTGAGAATGGCCATCGTTCGAGTCATTGCTCGGGCGCAACTTCGTTGAGCGCACCCAACGCGTTCAACGTCCTGGGATAACCGACCCATGGCAGCAATTGGGTAATGACATCGAGTAGTACCTTTCGGCCATTGCCCACGTTCACATTGCCGCGAATGTGCCCTTTGACCTGGGATTCCGTACCGCCGAGCGCGATCAGGATCGAGAGCGTCACTAGTTCTCGGCAGTTGATGTCGAGGCCGGTGCGGGTGTAGTAATCGCCAAAACAGTTCGCCGATAGGAAACGTTGAATGTGCAGTTGGTCCTTGGGCGAGCGTTCGTACAGTTCATCGATCATGTTGCCGAAAATCGCCTTCTGAACTGCCAAGCCCTTTTCACGGCGCGTCTCAGTGTCCGTGGTTGATTGACCTTCAACAGGCAGTTGAATGCCCCTGCCGCTCAGCACGTCGTTGGTTGCATGAATGAAGTCGAATGCCTTAGCCATGCCGACGTATGGAACTGACTGATACACAATCTCCTTCAACTGCACTGGAGTCACGCCGACATTTAGTGCAGCGCCGGCCATCACCTTGAACTCGGCGAACCCGTTCGCGCCGATAATCGCGGCTAGGATCAGCATGACGCGAGTTTTCGTATCGAGCTTGCTCTGGGCAATGACCTCGTCGAACGCGAAGTTGTCGAACACCTCGATCAGTTCAGGATCCGTAACCTTCAGCGTCGATTTGTGGTTCGGAAAGAGCTCTTCGTGGTTCTTGCGTGCGCGATCACTAGGCGGCATGGCGTACTCCGTGTTTTGCGTTTGCAGACGGTCGCAACAGTGCCTTGATCGCACGGCGTTCGTCCATTGCACGGTAGCCTTCTGCCACCTGATCCAGAGGCAGAGTCAAATCGAAAACTTTACCGGGGTTGATCTTCCGGTTCAAAACCAGCCTGATTAGTTCAGGCAAATAGCGGCGTACCGGAGCCGGTCCACCATGCAGATGGACGTGAGCGAAGAACAATTGCTCACCGTCAAGCGAGACACCGTGCGGTACACCGACGTAACCTAAATAGCCGCCGGGGCGGGTCGAATTGATTGCTTGCATCATTGATTCCTGTGTGCCCACGCACTCCAGGACTGAATCAGCGCCGATTCCTTCAGTCATTTCCTTAATGCGCTCGACGGCGCCTTCGCCTCGCTCTTCCACGACGTCGGTCGCACCAAATTCGCGGGCAAGCTTCTGACGCGACGCGTGACGGCCCATGGCAATGATTCGCTTCGCGCCCATTTGTTTCGCGGAGAGCACGCCAAGCAAACCGACCGCACCGTCACCGACCACCACAACGGTCGAACCAGGCTTCACGTTTGCCGCATCAGCGGCGAACCACCCGGTCCCCATGACGTCGGATAGCGTCAACAGGCTGGGGATCAGGTCTTCCGAGGGGAGATCGGGCGTGGCGACCAGGGTGCCGTCCGCAAGGGGCACGCGCAAGAACGGCGCCTGCGCGCCGCTCATGAACTCGCGTTGAACGCACGAGGACTGATAGCCGTCCCGGCAGATGACGCAGGTGTTGTCAGACGTTGCAAACGAGGCGACCACGAACTGGCCGGGCTTGATGTTCCTGACCTCGCTACCGACCTCTTCAACTACGCCGCAGTACTCGTGACCCATAGGGGTCGGTTGCGCGATCGGCTGAATGCCGCGATACGGCCACAGATCAGATCCGCACACACATGCGGATGAGACCCTGATAAGACTGTCCGTCGGCTTGATGATTTTCGGTTCGTCGCGCTCCTCTAAACGCACGTCGCGTGGCCCATACAGCACTGCTACTCTCATGGTTTATTGCCTTTCTTCCTGGTCTTTCTTTTTCAGCGGCCGACCAGCTTCTGAAGCTCCTCGGGATAACGGGCGCCTTGCACCGGAATATTCGAGGCTGTCGTTTCCAGTTGCCGGAGATCATCCGGAGAGAGATGCACGTTAACAGCTCCGATGTTTTCTTCCAGCCGGTGCAGTTTCGTCGTTCCCGGAATGGGGACGATCCGGCCTCCAATGCTTAATACCGCGCCGGAAGCAAAATGATTGGAATTTGGTAGTCAGTTAGTAGTCACGTACTGTAAGTAGCAGAAAGTAAAGGACTGGCGGAGAGGGAGGGATTCGAACCCTCGGTACAGGTTTTAGCCCGTACAAGGGTTTAGCAAAATTTCGTCCGCACTGCTCCTGATGCTCGGAATCAATTACTTAGCCTCAGCATAGTTCTTGTTGTTCGGGCTGGATTCTGCACCTCGGCACGCAAACATCTACCACTTCATGCACCACTCTGGAGATCGTCCGAGACGCCATAAGAACGTGAG
This sequence comes from Terriglobales bacterium, assembly GCA_035631655.1. Classification (GTDB taxonomy): domain Bacteria; phylum Acidobacteriota; class Terriglobia; order Terriglobales; family Acidobacteriaceae; genus Gp1-AA122. Next base: position 209 of record DASQIH010000146.1, on the reverse strand, counting down.
ACTCCAAAAGATGATTTGCTGGACCATCGCGGCCTTTATGCACTACAATGTAATGCATGAAGACTGAAGTGTATAGCTGGCGGGTATCGCCCGACATCAAGACGGGGCTGGAGCGCGAGGCGCGCCGTCGCAAGATATCGCTCTCCGCCGCTCTCGATCTGGCGGCGCGCGAGTGGCTGCTTAAGACAAGCATGGCAAACGAAGATGAT
>DASQIH010000145.1:0-13309 GCA_035631655.1 Terriglobales bacterium | reverse complement strand
GCAGCGTCAATGCCGCGCCGAAATAGGGCCGAGTCGCTACAAGCCAGACAATAGCGACCGTGGCGAAAACAAAGTTATAAACAAGGCGACGTGGCTCCCCAAATCGGATAGCATCGGCAAGGAGCCCTCGAAACGGGCCAGCTGGTGATTTGCCAATACTTAGTGGAGCCTCGTATGGTTACCGAACGAGACCGCGCATTTGAGGATTGGCATGAGTGAGGTCACGTGTAGATGTTCTGGCTGCAGCAGCGGTGCGGAGGCGGCAGTGGATGGACGCCCTCTGTGCCGAAACCATTTCTACGACATAGCTGCGAAACTTCTTGCGGATCATCGTATGCGCCTGCAACAGATCGAACCCGCTGGAGCAGTTCGTATTACGATTCTCAAATTCCTGCCTGAAGTCATCAACCAGACCACGACCCTAGTCGCAAGTGCGAAGTCCCGCGGTCCTTCGCAGCGTGACAAATTTCTTGAACTATCTTTGTCTGCAATAGAGTTGTACAAACGGATTCAACGAAATCCCAGGGCGCTTCGTAACATGCCCATTCTCATTTATCGCGAGACGGGTTCCGCCGGAAGTCAGGAGCTGACCAACACGGTCGACGTCAGCAAACGGGGAGCTTGCATCGCAACGACCCGTTTGTGGGAAACCGGAGAGAAGATATGGATTGAAAAACCGGGAAACCGGGTGCGAACGCTTGCGCGTGTCGCTTGGGTGAAAAAGACTGAACTATCCCAATTTCTCATTGGCCTCGAGATCTTGGACTGCGAGGACTTCTGGAAATTAGAGCTCACCGCTCTCAAGAAGCTGAGACAGTAACCTGCAGCGATCATGCGCTATCCCTCTTTTTGCCTTGGTCCTCTCTCACTGGAATTTGGCTGATTAAACCAAGAAAGAATCCATTTATGCAGAGTCATTCTGTTCCGTTTGTTCCAGTTGGCTGGGATGGGTGGCTGCAACGCGTTGAGGGCACAAGTCTTATTTAAGTACTTGTCGTTTCGATCCCCACCGCCCCTACCAAACTTCATTTCTTCAATACCTTCAGTCGAGGTTTCTCTTCCAATCGGAACATTTGTTTTCCTGCTCAGAAGTGCTCCAAGTCAGCTAGGTGTCGCCTGTCTAGGGTCTTATCGACTCCAACGCAAAGCCTCCCAGCATCGATGGGGACGACCGGGGAGTGGCCGAGGTTGGACTATCCACGCTGCTTTTAGCCGCTACGGAGGGCGATTCCGAGTCTTCTGTTTTTCTGGCAACCCGCGTTGCAAATTGCGCGTTCAACTTCATCAGCCTCCCGCAGGTTTCGCACCTGGAGCCGGCTCGAATTTTTCAAGGGTGAAGACCACGTGGGTCAGCAGGTGATCTCCCAAGAGAGTTTTTGTATCTTGCTTGACGTAGCCGACTCCGGAGGCAAACCAACTCGTCTGGTGTACCGTGATCGCTCCGCCTTCGATCTCGACCGCAGTGTCATAAGAAATCTCAGTGGTGTGAAACGTTCCCGCTGGAACGGTGAGATCCGCAGGGCCGACAACCTTGATTTGCGTTACAGCTGAAGCATCGGCAGCTTTCCAATCCCACGATTCGCCCGCCTTCAAGGTTGGGCTCAGCATCTTCTCCGGCGGTACGATGAGAACTTCATCGCCTGCTTCGGCGTCCCTCGACTTGCCCAGCAGTAACCCGTTCGCCGTCTGGCGAAGCCACTCCGTCTGCCAAAGGGCGCCCTTCATGCGAGTCTCCCGACGCATGTATTTCTCTCCATTGACGAGGTCTGATCCGACGATTTCGGTGATCACAGAAACATCCAATGAGTTCCCGTTTGCGAACTTGGACATTTGCGGCCCGAAGTGAACGCCCTCGCCCATCTCCTGGTGAAGGTGATTGGTCCACTTGGTCTTGAGCGCGAGCGGGAAATCTACCTGACCGGGTACCGCCGCAGGCCGAGCCGCATGGGCCAGAGAGAGCAAGAAGCTGCCTAAGAAGATCAAGAGGAGTAAAGCTTTCGATGCTCTATGCTCTGGCAAAAAGTTGACGAAGTTCATAGCGCCCTTTCCTAAAGAAGCGATTGCATAGTTGCCGCCTGGCTAGTGCCTATGCACATTATTCGCTCTCCGCAGCAGTTACTGCTTGCAGCCGGATAAGCCTGGATTCCCGGAGCAGAACACCGCATCCGGCGGAATGTAAATTTGCTGGGATTTGCCGTTGCTAGTCAGTTCGGGTGGCCCTTGAATTTCCAGTTTGTAATTATCCGGGTGACTGTCAATTGAATCGCCTGTCGGGCATTTCCAATACGTGAAGAAGCCGCCCGAGAAGGCCCACTGATTCGCATCGACACCATTCACTGTCCAGTTCTGAACAACAGCGCCTGAAGCAAGCTCCGTCAGAATGAGTTTTATCGGGCCGTTGGCAGGATATTGCGTCAGGTTATGGACCCCGAAGTTGGTTGGGATCGTGATCGAACTACATGTGTCTTGGCACGTGTGTCCTGGTTTGATGGTACATTCCAGCATAACAGGAGCGAAATCGAGGACGAGATCAGGCAGATGATTTGGGTTGGGATCGAGGCGAATTCCATCCGCCGTTTGTGGGCTGACGCTGGGCGCAAGCAGGTCGCCCGCACGAATCGGGACGCCTGTTCCAGAAGCTGGGGCTGGTGTCACGCTTACGATAACGCAGCAAGAACCCGTACCGTTGAGGGAGACTCGCTTGGCCGGAAGGTTGGCGAAGACTCCTTGCCCGAGTTGCAAGTTTAGAAGTGTGGCGCGATCCGTGACCTTGAATTGGAAGGTGGTACCGGTTGACATGACTCTTGCAGTGGCTACCCCACTCTTCGGGTCCACAGCCGTGATTTGGCAACACGGCCGTATCGGCGGTGACGAGGCCGAGGGTGTGCTGCCATTTGGCGCAGACGTTGTGGTGCCACTATTTGAAGTGGGCGTTGCGGTGCCGGAGCCAGACGGCGGGGCCGACGGTGTGCCGCCATTTGATGTGGACGTCGAGGTGCCGGAGCCAGACGACCCGACCGTGACATTCATTGTCGTCGGCTGCGCCGAGTTATATGCCCGGCCATGGGGCGTGTCGCCAACCGCAGTTACCGTGAGGTTGTAATTGCCTGCTGCGGGCCAAACCAGGTCGAGCGAAAGGTTCTTCACCGGATCGAACTCGCAATAGCCCTGCCCGGATTGCAAGTTGCACGGGTCTTGAGCGTTCGTGGAGGGCGATGGAGCGCCATTTCCGCCAACATTCAAGCGCGCGCCTTGCTGGACGACACCGCGGGTCGCGAGGGTAGCGCCAGAATCGCCGCTCGCGGCTGTGGTGGCAGAAGCGCCGAGCGAAGCGGTGGCGCCGCCGGTCCAGGCGAGCTGATATTTCATTTTGTCCTGGTACGGATAACAGGAGGGCATCTTGATCTGGTAAAGCGCGGGAGCGCCGACCGGCGCCTGCGCAGCGCCATCCACAAACGGATAAAGTGCGTTGGAGCCGCCTGGCCAGAGATCCTTGAACCAAATGTGCGTATTTTTCTTTATGACGCCGTGGAGAGTCTCATCGAACACTTTTTCTCCGCCCGTCAGGACTTGGCCGCGCAGATCCACTCCCCAGTCCACATCCGCCGTGAGAGCGTGCCAGTCCTGGGCCGTGGAAGATCCGTTGCTGAGATCCTGAGACGCAGCTGCACCTACGCAGCCGTAAACTTCACCAAGCAAATACGGCTGCGGGCCGGCGCGCGCGGTAAGGGCGCCAAAATCGAAGTCCAGCTCAACCGCCGTGAAGACTGTCGGCTCCACGCGTATTCGGCCGTTGAGCTGGGCAGTCTCGGTCGCTATCGTGGGTACCGCGACGGGCTGCGAACGCCCGGTGCAGCCATGGCCGTCGCATGAAAAATTCAACTTCATCTCGTGCGGGTTGTCCAATGCAAAGTTTGCGGTGAATGCGCCTTGGCCGCTGACTTCGATATTCCCTTCAGCATAGGCGCTGACTTGCAGCTCCGCTATGGGAACACCAAAAAGGACGATGGGGATCAAAACGATGGGAAGCTCTGCGCCGCCGGTGGAAAGGTTCTGATCGAATTGCCCGGTCGCCTTCACCGCGGCAGTCAGCCTGCTTCCGACCGTAAGCGTCCCACGCCCGCTAATGCTCTTCGGCCGGACCATGAACGGCAGACAGGGGATGTAGAAGACTTCCAGGTTTGCCTGGAAGTCCGGAGACTTCATCGGCAAAGCCAGGTTGACCGTGCCTTCGGCCATTCCGGAGGCAGAACCGTGCGAGGTATCTCCGAAAACCGATCTGAAAACCGAACCGTTTACGACCTTTCCACTTTTTTCGAGATGTATCCCCACGCTGGGCGAGGCGGCGAACTCGATCGGGATGTTATCCAGAGCCAGTGTGTTATCCGCAAGGCATCCCTCCGCCTCATGCCAATCCTTTGTAAGTTCCGTGCCCCAGTGTCTCCAATCAGCCTGGGCTTCTTGGCGGAGTATCTGGGCCTGCCGGGAGGTTTCGGCCTCCGCATGCTTCACTACTTCTCCCGCGCAATGCATGGACCAGGCGCTGCATCCGGAGTGACCATCACTGGTGCTGGGCGGTTTAATTTCCGCGCGTACAGGATGAGTTTTGCTCCACTCCAGGGCTAGCTGGGGGTTTACGAGGTAATGGTCGGATTGACCAGGCTCAAGAGCCATCACATGTATTTTTAGCAAGGTCTTGACTCCCTCCGGGATGCCCTGCGCCTGTTCAATTCCATCGTAGCCATGGATGTGCATGTAGGTTCCGTGCGATTCCCATCGCGCTGGCATGCCCCGGGGGCCCGATGGCGCAGGCTGGGGAGTTCCGTAGGAGAGTTGGGGCAGAGCACCGAACTGTCTCACGTTTTGAATCACGCTTGCGGGCGCTGCCGCCGCTAGGGGCTTCGCTGTACCTCCGGGCTGGGCAGCAGGGCCGCCGACAGGAGGCAACGAGACGCCAGGCAATGGCGGGGCAGCCGCAAGCCCTGCAGAAGCTACTTTGCTCTGCGTCTGGCCGCTAGCGGCAGTTGCTGCTGAGGCGGCTGATGACGTCGACGCCTGATTTGTTGTCGGTTGGTTCGCTGTCGGCGCCGGTGCCGTTGTGGCAGGGGACAGAGGCTCCAGAGGCTGGATGTCGGCAGGCGATTGGCCTGTGACAGAGGATGACTGCCCGTGGGATGTTGATGACTTAGCCAGGGATTTGAGGTCTGCTAGCGTTCCATTGAACCGATTGAGATCTGCTGCGCCCGGGATCCCCGGCACCATTGTTGTTTGGTTCGTTGTCGGGGCCGGTGCGGAGGCGGACGGAGGCGTCAGAGACGGGATGCCGGTAGGCGCAGGACTCGTGGGTGTGCCGGAGCCGGGGGCATTCATACCCGAGTACTGCCAAAACACCCATTTCTGCGCTCCCGTAGGAAGGGTTGGGCACGTAACGCCATAATTGGCAATCCATAGCAAGTCCACTGACGTGGCCGAGCCCAGAGCCTGCAGCAATAAGGGAGCCGCGGAGTAAACGATGGGGATTCGACCGGTCACGGCCTGCACGCGGCTCATCCACTCGCTGATCCTTGCCTGAACAGTGCTCACCGGCACTGGGCCTTGATTGCCGTACAACGAATCTTGTGAACTAACATCCAGTGCAGGAGGAAGATCCCCCGGCTGAACGGTTCCGATTGTGGAAAGGAAACTATCGGCTTGCCTCGTGCCGTCAGCCGTCGCGTCAAATGTATGATATGCACCGCGAACGAGCCCCGCGGCTTTAATGGCGGCGTAATTCTGCGAGAACGTCTTGTCCACATACGAAGCCCCAACGCCCGCCCGGGCATAGGCAAATGTTCGACCCGAGGCCCGGACCTTTTTCCAATCGATCGTGCCGCTAGACTCAGAAACGTCCACGCCTTCCAGAACCGATCCTGCCGGACAAGTCGGTGGCGGTGGTTGCAGCATGGTGTAGGTTGCGCTAGCGATCGTGCTGTTCGTCATTCCGCTGGCCGTCGCCATCGCTTTGATTGTGGTTGTGCTGCGCACCGGGATCGGCCCGCTGTACCTGGTCGAGGAAGTCGTCGGCGTGCTCCCGTCCGTCGTGTAATAAATCACCGCTCCGGTGGTCGCGTCTGCGATCGTGACCCCGGTCTGGAAATCCTGCGCATAGTAGGCGCCCCCCACGGGACCGAAAGTCGGCGCCTGCGCGGCGTTTGCCGGAGACGCAGAACCTAAGGCGATCCCCGGCGGAATGGTGACGGCCCTTGGCCCCGCGAGTGTCTTGCCCCCCAGCTGAGTAGTAGCGCCGCTGCTACCAGTGGAAGTGCTGGGTTTTGTTGGTTGCGGTGCTGGCGGTTTGATGATCGGGCAGCAAGCCGTATTTCCATCCAGGGAAACCTGCATCGTGGTGAAGTTGGCGTAGACACCCTGGCCGGTCTTCAATGATTTCAGCAGCGTAGCGTCAGTAACTTTGAACTCAAAGATATCGTCGTTCGCATTTACTTTTGCGAATACCACGCCCGCATTGGTGTCAATCGCGGTGATACTGCAGCACGGCGGTGGAGGCGCTAGCTTGCTCCCGATCGCGCCCACAGCCATGGGCGCCGCAACGGACTTTGTTGCAGAGGACATCGCCGGCGAGGAGGTCGCTGCAGAGGACGTCGCCGCCGGCCCTGCTGCCGGTTGGTTCGCTGCCGGAGGCGGTGCTCCGCCGGCGGGCGGCGCAGGCGGTGGCGGTGCTGGGGAAGTGGTGATGGCGCAGCAGGCCGTAGTACCATCCAGGGAAACCTGATTGGTCGTAAAGTTTGCGTACACTCCCTGTCCGACCTTCAACGAGTTCAGCAGCGCCGCATTGGTGACCTTGAACTGAAAGATATTGCCGTTCGCGCTTACATTCGCGGTCACCACTCCCGTACTGGTGTTAATCGCGGTGATGCTGCAACAAGGGGCTGGAAGGGTCGGCGTGGTCAAGACTTTCCGGTTGGGCGCCTGTATCGTTCGCGGATTCTGCGCGTGCAACGGCTGCCCCATTGCCAAAATCGTGATCGTGCCTGTGAAGGCGAAAGAAATAGCGAGAGAGCGTTTCATTCTTGTTTCTCCTTCTTCCAACTGAAGCCGCACCCTTCTGAAATTCCGTGTCTGGCATCCCGTCCGCGCTTCGAAGGCCAGAGAAACACGCAGCGGACCGCATGATGCGGCGAGCCGCCCCGCGCCAAAACTAGAAGGGCAACTTCTTCTTGAGTTTCTTCTTCAGGTCGTCGGCAGCTTTTTTCGCATCTTGTGTTGCTTGGTCTGCGGCCGGCGCACCAGGTTGTGTCGTGGCAGGAGCCGCATTGGGGTTCAACGTACCCGTCGCCGCGTTCTGCAGTGCTCCCGGCACGCCAGCCGTGGCGCCGGTAAAGCTGAAATTGGAATATCCCCTGCTGATGTCCTGGTGGGTGCTGTCCAGCTTGCCGGAGAGATCGTTGAGCGCGGCGCCGGCCGATTGTGCATCCGTTGCCTGCTTAAACGCACCGAAAGCGTTCCCGATCTGATTCCTTTTTCCCAACAGGCTGGAGGCCAAGTTCAAACCGGCCATGACTAGGTTCAAGCTGCGGTATCTGTTGCCGAAGTTGGGAACCTCCTGCGAGAAGGAGCCAAAGGAACCCTGCATACTCTGCACCTGGGGCGCGCAGCAGTTCTGCACATATGGGCTGGGGGGAGCGGTGGAGGTATCCTGAACGAAGCCACCTGAGGCTTGGGTAGTTTGTCCGGCCTGCGGCGAGCTGGTGCTCAAGGCAGTGGAGTCCTCAGCATCTGGGCCTCCCCCGTACAGAATCCGCGGAAGTGACGAGACAGATGAGGTTGGCGTTCCGGTTCCTGCGCCTAATTTTGCCTTGAGGGCGGCCACCTGGGCCTTCATATCTTGAAGGTGGCCCAGAAGCGGACCACCGTATGTGGGCATCAAGGGGGCGTCCATCATTCCCTTTGCCGAATAGTTGATGGGCACCACGCGGTAGCGGTAGACCATGCCGTGCTCTCCCGCAATGTAGCCGCGGTCGCGGCGCGGCAGGCTAAAAGCGTAAAACTTCGCAGGGAAGTTGAACACGCGCGAGGACCAGTGCTTGCCGCCATCCGTCGTAAAGATGAGTTTTGTACTCTCGAAAGACCAGCCCACCTCGGGATCGGCAAATCGAATGTCGGGTCCGGGCGAAGCCACCAGCCCGTGCCAAGTGTCCCCAGCGTCGGACGTCGCATAGAGTTTGCTTTGTTCAAAGCACGTGTTGACGCGGACATAGCCGTTGCGCTCATCCAAGAAAAACACACCGTCGATGAAGGACATATTTCCTTCTCCCGGCCCGACGAATATCCTCCAACTCTCACCGCCGTCCTCGGTCTTCGCCATGACGAGCGGGTGCGCACCTCCCGTGCAAGAGTCACTTCCTCCAACTGCATAGCCGACGCTCGGCGAAGAGAATCTCAGGCGGAAAAGGGCACAACCCACGGTTTGTTTGAGACCATTGATTTCCGCTGTGAGCTTGCAAGTAACGACGTCTGACCACGTACGGCCGCCATCTTTTGTGCGGTAAATGTGGCCGCTATCACTTAGGGCCACGCCCTCCTTCGGTGAGATAAACTGGTAGTCCCGCATTCCGGGCGCGATGGTGCCAACTGGTTCCCAGTTTTCTCCGTCGGAAGTCCCGAGCAACTTAGCATCCTGCACCGCCCAACCATGCTTTTGGTCCAGGAAGCGAAGCGCGTTGATCCCTCTTTCGGGAGACTGCGGATCGCCTCCGAGTTGCACCGTCCACGTCTGCCCGCCGTCGGTAGTGTGCAGAATCGTCGCGGAGTCCCCGGAAACCCAGCCCTCCTCCGGCGTGACGAAAAAGACATCGCTCAGCCTGAGGTCTTCCTTATAGTTCACGGGTTCCCAAATTCCCTTGTACTTCTGCTCCGGCGCGGGAGAATCCAGACTCGCGGTAGCATGCGGAAGTAGCATCTTTCCGGGCAACTGCTGCGAACGACCGGCTGCCCCTACGAGCAACATCCACACAGCGACGAAAAGAGCCTTTCGATTCAGTGTGGTCCGTGCTTTTGTCAGTTTCATGGGATTCTCCTCTTCGATTCGAATGATCCTTACTTGGCAATTGGCACGCAGACGTATCGGCAATCTCCGTTGCGTTCCGGAAAAATGAAGCACCTGTAACCCGGCTGGTCGTACTGAGAAAGGCAGGGAACAGTGAACGTGCTGTTCACCACCGCGGTTGCGCCGGTCATTGGTTTGCTCGTTTCTTCTTCGAGGCGCTGCTTATATTTTTTTGCGTTTGCGCGGAGATCGTTTTCCAGGAGAGTCCATTTGGACTTGTCGCCCTTTTGCGGGTGTTGAAGAAGATCTCTCCAGCGCGTCTCGAAGGACTTCTCGTACTGCTGCCAGGCCTCCTTGTCCGCGCTCGTTTGAGTTGGCTTCCCCACTTGGCGGCCAGGCTGAGCAAAGGTGTTCTGATCGGTGGAAGCGAGGAGCAATACGGCGGCTGCGGCTAGAAGCAAAATCGTTCCGGGCCAGAGGCAAAGCCTACGATGAGTGAAGCGTCCTGCGATGGGATTCATTGCGAATCCTCTCCCCTCCGTATTTTGTCCATCATTTTGTCCACCCCATTCGGGCTACGATTGGCCTGGTCTCTTGCCGAAGAAGTGCAAATCTGGGCGGAAGGTACCGCAGTGGAACTCGTTAGTCTTGAAATGGGGCTCAAATTCTGTTCAAATCTGACTCAAATTCCCCGCGATCAAGCAGCCCATGCCACCTGAGCCAGCCATGCGAACCGCCTACGCGTTTGGCCCTTTCCGGCTGGATGTGAAGGATCTGGTACTGAAGAGGGACGGTGCGGAAGTTCCGCTCACGAGGAAGGCGGTCGAAACCCTGCTTGTTCTCGTGGAAAATGCCGGTCATGTAATGGGGAAAGAGGCGCTCCTTGAACGCGTTTGGCCCGGCACGTTTGTGAATGAGTCTACGCTCTCGCAAAATATTCTGACGCTTCGGAAGGCGTTGGGCAAACAAGCTAGCGGCGAAGACTTCATCGGCACTGTACCCAAGCGCGGCTACCGATTCGAAGCACCGGTCACGGCGGACGGACCTGTCGACGCGGCTGCCCGGCCATCAACACTGGCTCCCGAACCTTCCGATGCCGCAAGGTTCGCCTCAATTTCCCGCCACACGGTCTTGTATTCGTCCGTAGCGGTGGTCGTCGCGATTGCCATTTCGGCTGCGTACTTGGTGCGCGCGCGTCGCGTGCCCGCCGCGGCAAACGTTGCTCCAACGAAAATACAGTCAATCGCCGTGCTTTCGCTGACGAACCTGTCTGGAGATCCGTCGCAGGATTACCTTGCCGACGGAATTACCGAAGCCATCACGACGGATTTGGCGAAGTTCCACTCTCTACGCGTAGTCTCCCGGACATCAGCCATGCAATACAACGACCGCAAGAAGCCGCTTCCTGAAATTGCCCGAGAATTGCACGTTGACGCCATCGTCGAAGGCGGCATGATGCGCTCCGGAGCCCACGTGCGCGTTACCGCGCAGCTTACTCGGGCGGCAAACGATGAACAGATCTGGGCCGAATCGTACGAGCGCGAAGTGCGCGACCTGCTTGCACTCCAAAACGACGTGGCGCGGGACATCGCCGAGCATGTGCAGGCGCAGATCACGGCACAGGATCGCCAGCGCTTGTCGACCGCGCGTCCCCTCGATCCGAGAGCCCACGAGGAATACTTGAAAGGTCGTTTCTTCTGGAACAAGCGGACGGAGAACGGGTACCTGGACGCGATTGATCATTTTCTTCGCGCCATCCAGATCGATCCCCAATATCCCGAGCCTTATGCCGGTCTGGCGGACGCCTATGCACTGCTCGGCTCTCTCGGGGGAGCTTCCATCCCCCGGCGAGACGCCATGAACAATGCTCGCTCGATTGCCCACAAAGCCCTGGAACTCGATCCCACGCTGGCAGAAGCTCACACCTCTCTCGCATTCGTGCTGATGCACTATGAGTGGGACTTCGCCGCGGCTGAGAAAGAATATCTGCGCGCCATCGATCTGAACCCCAACTATGCTACTGCTCACCAATGGTATGCCGTCAACCTTGCTGCGACGGACCGAATGGACGCGGCTCTCGCCGAGCTTCGGCACGCTCAAGAGCTTGACCCGCTCTCTCTGATCATCGGTGCCGATATCGGCGAGCTTCTTGGAGGTGCACGGCGCTATGGCGAAGCTGCAGCGCAATTTCAATCTACATTAAAAATGGACCCCAATTTCCTGCTCGCTCACATAGGCCTGGCCACCATCTCTACCTACCAGCAGAAATATGCGGAGGCAGCCGACCATGCGCGCAAGGCATTGGAACTTGCCCCAGGTAGCATGTGGGCAGAATGCGTCTTAGGCTCAGCATATGCTCTGAGCGGACAAAGAGGCAACGCACAAAAAGTGATGGAGAATATCCAGCGCTCCTCGCACAATAAAGAAGTCGCCTTACACTTGGCGATAATTGCCACCGGCTTGGGCGATAAGGATGAGGCCTTTCGCTGGCTACAGGTTGCCCGAGACCAGCGTTCCGGGAGCCTGATCCTGCTGAAGATCACCCCCTACTGGGACCCGCTCCGCTCCGACCCACGCTTCGCCACTCTGCTTCACGACGTCGGATTAGATTCCACCGGCAATTCGGACTAGTAAACTGGATTCCATTCGCGCCTAAAGCCAGAAGCCGTAACCCGTAACCCGGTGAGTGACCCAAATAAGGGAGGAAGTAGCACAGCTATCCGACGCCGATTCAACTTATTAAATTATTCTTACACTGGTTCGGGGCCGAGAGGTCAGTCATTTTGTTCCGTTTGTTCCGGTTGGCTGGAATAGATGGCTGCAACGCTTTGAGGACACAAGCCTTATTTAAGCACCTATCGTTTCGATCCCCACCGCCCCTACCAAACTTCTTTCACCATCAATATGTTAAGCGACTGATCCTGTTCCATTCGCGACTTTTGTTCCAATTGTCAATCTCGGTGCACTAATGGTGTTCTCCGCGAGCCAAGAGATAATCGACACAACCGTCCAAGGTTGCGAGCCTAGGGTAGTCTGTTTCTGGAATGTCAACCCCTACTTCTTTGTGCAAGCCGATGACAAAGTTCAACAGATCCATGGAGTCGATATCCAACTGGTCGCGGATTCTGAGATTGGTTTTGATCTGTGACAAATCGACCTCCGGAGCAATCTGGCCGAGAACGCGAAGCACAACTTCTTTGACCTGCTCTCTTGTCATAGCTTCTCCGGTTCCTGGAGCTTGCGGTCCACGGCGGAGAGAAAGAGCGCGCCGCGATGTCCATCGCTGACTCGATGGTCAGCCGAGAGCGTGGCAATAATTACAGGCTGAGAGGTAATTTGGCCGTCCGACGACCAGGGACGTTCCACCAACTTGCCGAATCCGACGATCGCGACTTGGGGAGGATAAATGACGGCAAAAACAGTCTCCACTCCTTGTTCTCCGAGACTCGTAACTGTAATAGTAGGGTCGCTCAGCTCGGAACTCCGCAGCGAACCCGCGCGCGCTCTTTGAATTACATCGCGAAAGTTTTTCATCAGTTCGTTAAGACTCTGGTGATCTGTGTTATGCAACGCGGGAGCAACGAGACCGCCGCCCCTCAGGGAAATGGCAATTCCCACATGGACATCCGAGCTCGGGGTTGCCTTTCCACCCATCCATACGGCATTCAACTCGGGAGCCTCTCGTAAGGCGAGTGCGACGGCCTTGACCAGAAGAACTCCGTATACGAGCCGGTCCTCGACCGAGCGTTTGAGATTCTCTTGTGCAAGCCAGGCCATGGCGCGGCTCATGTTGATCGTGGTGCTGAGGTAGTAGTGCGGGATCTCTCGCTTGGAACGCGCCATCGCGGCGGCGATGGCTTGCCGCGTTCGAGCTTGCCGATCCAGTGCAACCTCAGGCTTCGGTTGCGCTGTTTTCGCTTTTGCTGCTTGCTGGACATCTTCGATAGTTACTCGGCCTGCTGGGCCTGTTCCGACAAGGGATGCAGGATCTATTCCAAGATCAGTGGCAATTTTTCTTGCAGCAGGAGAGATGTGCAGACGGCCCGGCCTCCCTGTAACCAGGGAAGGTTGTATTAGAGGCGGGGGCGTTGGAACTGCGGGTCTTGCCGCGGCCGGCGCACCGGGTGCCCCCGTCGGAATGGGCACTGCTTCCGGCTGGATAACTTCTCCTTCCCGGCGGATGACTGCCAGAACGGTTCCAACGGGAACCTTTTCTCCCGGCTGGACGATAAACTTTTCGATAATTCCACTATTGAAGACTTCGAT
>DASQIH010000144.1:0-35315 GCA_035631655.1 Terriglobales bacterium | reverse complement strand
CCCGAGAAGGATTCCGTCTCACCAATTGCCAGAATCGGAATTGTCGGCTTTTTATTCGTTTACCTCAAGGCTCGCAACAATTGTGGTGGCCAAGATTAAACCATCCCTCGCCGAAATCCAAGACCCTATAGGCCATTGGTTAGCCTCGGACATTAGACATTGTGGGAGCTACGTTAGGTCAAGCGGCAGCGGGCGGTCTTCCTCGGCGGGCGCGTCAGGCGATTGCCATTTAGCGAATAATCTCCGAGCTGGAAGAGGTCAAACCGCTAGGTAGCGATGAATGCACTTGGCTTGTCGAACTTTGTGTCGCGCAAGCTACTTCCTACTTTAGAAGAAAGGTTGGTCTTTTTTTACCATCCCGCTAGCCATGCTGGTTGCCGCCTCGGCTCCTTATGTGCGGGGCTTTGACCGAAACCCATCGCCTCTCATGCGTACAGCGCCAAACACCTGAGTTCGGGAAGAGACCGCACCGGGATGCTTATGCAATATCCATACCTTCATGCAGAAGCTCACCTTTGGAACGGAAGGTCGGGGATTTGGCTTCGCACGCCACAAACTCGGAGGCATCTCGCTGATGAAGCGAACAACCATTACACTGGCGAACTATGACCTCGACTCACGACATTTCCGTTCTGTTCATCGAGCTTGGTCTAGCTATTGTCGGCTTAGCAGTTTTGGCGCGGCTCGCGAACCGATGGGGTTTTTCCGCCATTCCGCTATACCTAGTTGCTGGTCTCGCGTTTGGCAATGGCGGTCTGGCTCCCCTTAGACTGGGCGAAGATTTCGTCCGCACGGGGGCAGAGATCGGCGTCCTTCTGCTCCTGTTTATGTTGGGGCTGGAGTACACCGGGGACGAGTTAAAGAAGAGCCTGCGACTCGGGATCGCGGCGGGTGTTATAGATTTTGCGCTGAACTTCACACCAGGTTTCGCAGCAGGACTGCTCGTCCGATGGCGACCTCTTGCTGCCGTCTTGCTGGGCGGCGTTACCTATATTTCCTCCTCCGGCCTGATCGCGAAAGTGTTGACTGAACTCCGGCGCATGGAAAAACCAGAAACTCCGTTAGTCCTCTCGGTGCTGGTGCAGGAGGACTTGGCAATGGCTGTTTACCTTCCGCTCGTCGCCGTGTTGCTCAGTGGGGGTGGGGCAGCAAAAATTGCTATTTCGGTTTTGGTCGCGATTGCAGTTGTTTCGCTCGCACTCTTGGCGGCAGTGCGGTATGGGCGTCAGCTAAGCCAACTTGTCGCTCATGAATCCGACGAAATCATTCTGCTGACGATCTTCGGTGCCGTGCTGCTGGTGGCGGGTGTGGCACAGCGATTCCAAGTGTCGGCGGCAATCGGAGCCTTTCTGGTCGGCATCGCACTGTCCGGATCGGTCGCGGAGCAGTCGCACCGCCTCGTCAGTCCATTAAGAGACCTGTTCGCAGCGATGTTCTTCTTCTTTTTTGGGCTAGAGATTGACCCGGCAAGCCTCATCCCGGCGTTGCCGTTTGCTGTGGGGCTAGCAGCGGTTACGACTCTCACGAAGCTGCTGACAGGATACTGGGCAGCTCGTCGCGTCGGCATTGACCCACAAGGGCGTCTCCGGGCAGGCATGGAACTCGTTGCACGCGGTGAGTTCTCCATTGTCATTGCGGGGCTCGGCGTCGCCATAGAGCCGCGCCTTGGGCCGCTCTCGGCTGCCTACGTGTTCATGATGGCTATGCTGGGGCCGCTACTGGCGAGGCTCGCCAACTAACGATGGCAACATTCCAACATCGTTCCTTGCATTCGCTGCCTCCGGTTCGACTGTTTACGCTGCGCTTGGCGCGTGTGCAGAATCGAAGACAATATCGCCTCGAGTGCTGTTTAAGATAGCCTTCAGTTCGGCTTGTTCTTCTGCAGGAACAACAAACTTGTCGAGCGTTTGCTATTCACTGCACTTCGACCGATTTGCGGCGCCTGAGCCAACCGGTCTCTATCGAATAACGCGAGTTGACCGCCACCGGCAGAAGGCTCAATTTCAGGTCGGCGACGACACGGCCAGAACCTCGTTTGTCGCCTCCGAGAACCCGTAAGGAGCGCTGGTCGGTCAACTGGAGCTTAAAGCAAGCACGTGGTCCATCTTTATTCTTAGGCAATGGGTGATCCATCGACCCGCCTAACGTTGAAAGGCAATCCTGACACTGCTTTAGCGGGGGCGCGGGTGACTCATTGTGGCGGAGGGCCGACGAGAGCGCGGCCCGGAGCTACACCGGGCACGATGGCGCCACCATCGATCACCAAGGTTCCGTTTACCAAGAGAAAGCGCACGCCGGTGCTTGCTGCAGCGGGCTTCTCGAAGGTGGATTGGTCGCGGAAGGTTTCTGGGTCGAGAATTACAAGGTCGGCATCGGCGCCGACTTGCAGGCGTCCCTTCTTGCGGGCTTCGGGCGTGCTCCGTTCCAGGCGAAGCGCGGGCATGTATGACATCTTGCGTACGGCGTCCATCAGGGTGAGGGAGCGGCGTTCGCGCACGTATTGTGCGAAGACGCGGGCGAAGGTACCCGCGTTCCGGGGATGACCGGGGACGCCGTCGCTGGCAATCATGACCAGGGGATTGGCAATCACCTGGTCCACCATGGCTTGCGTGTTGTTGAACATGATGATGGTCTGCGGCTGTGGAGATGCGTGCAGCTGGTCGAAGCGCTCTTTGGTCAGGCGCTCGCCCGTGCTCGGAATCATAAGATCGGAATAGTCCATGCCGAACTTTTCTCTCCAGCCGGGGTTGAACAGCGCCGAGTTGATTTGGGTCGTGCCGGCAATGTAGGGATAGGCCTCCGTGGTCACATCAAGTCCGCGGCCGCGCGCGCCCGCGACCATACGCAGACATTCGGGAGCGTCGCGCAAGCAACTGCTGTTGATATGCACGACATGCAGCGGCGCACCCGTGACCGCCGCCGCAGCGATAACTTCGCCCACCGATTCGACGCGGTCACCCCGGCTATGGACGAACACTGGCACTGCGCGTTCCGCTGCGACTCGAAACATCTCAATGATTTCCCAGCGCGTTGCTCCCGGCGTGTATTGAATGCCCATGCCGACGCCGAGGCCGCCAGCGTTGAGTTCGTCGCGCAGGCGTTGCTGCATACGTTGGACCTGCTCCGGGGTGGCCGGGTCATTCGTCGCGGGGCCGGTGGGTGGCACGAGCGCCCCCTCGACGCCGGGCTGGCCGAAGATAGCCGCGCGCGCCCAGGGATGGCTGGCGCTCGTCCCGAAATTGATGAGCGCGCCGTTGCGGCGCTGATCGAGAAACTTACGCACGTCGGGCGGGCCAATCTCCAGCTCCAGCGCGGTGGTCACACCGTCCATCGCTTTCAAGCGATAGCCCGCAGGGGTCTGGTCGTGCTGGTGGAGGTCGATGAAGCCGGGAGCGACGACGAGACCAGAAGCTTCAATGACACGCGTGCCAACGAGCGGCCGCTCGCTGATGGCGACAATCTGGTTGCCACGAATACCGACGTCGCGAACAGCGTCAAACGAGGTCTCGGGGTCGAGGACGTGACCGCCGTGGATCACGACGTCATAACGGACTTGGGCGAAAGCTGGGCTGCAAACAATCAGAGCAAGCAGCGCAATCCGCATTGCAACGACAAGTGAAGAAGAGTCGAATGCCATCCGAATAGACCTCGTACCCCTGCCCCCACGCAGCGCAGGGGTGCGGTCGCTCTATTTCTTGGCCATAGCGTACTCGCCGGAACAGTCCCAGGTTACCGTTTGGTCTGGATTGGTGGTTCCTTTGCAAGAGCCGGTGGCCTTTGCACCCTTCAGTTTTCCCGCGCCTTCACGCAGGGACCACTTGTCGCTTCCCGCCTGCAAGGCACCGTTTTTCAAGGTGCCCGTCATCTGGTAGGTGTAAAAATTCTTGTCACCGTTTTCCATAGTTTCGACAAACTCGCCGTGGCCGGTGAACTTGTCGCCACTGAACTCAAGAAACTCGGTGCCCGTACCGGACTTTCTCTTCGCACCATCGATGTCGCCCTTGGTGGGTATGCAGCTAATCTGGTCCACTGCGTAGGCGTGGCCGGGCTTGTCTCCGACGTTAATGCTGTGCTGATCAGAAGGCTTGTCGCACTTCCACTGAGCGATTGACTTAACTTGTGCCAGTCCAGCGCTCGACAAGAAACACATTGCCCACAGAATCAGCCATAGCTTCCTCATTCCTGCCTCCTTATTGTTTTGCACGCTGCCGATCGGGTGACGCGAGGCCTTTCCTCCTTTGCGCGGGAGGAGCGGAGCCAGTGGTACACCCAAAGGGCCGTTGGGATGGAGAATCAAAGTCGCTGGCGAATACTACACCCGGCAGGCGAGGCGCACAACGGCGGGTTCAGCTGGGCCGCTAACTGTTGAGGCGATCTGCGTCGCACTTGTGTCCGCCAGTGTCGAAGAAGGACGGGAATGGTTACAGCAAACCGGATGGCGGATGGTTGAGCACAAGGCGCTGGCAGGACCCGCCAGCCTGCTCGTAGCCGAGACCGCACTTTGGCAACTAAGGGACTAAGGCGACCAGCAGGCGAACAAAATTTGCCACGTTTGTCTCTGGTAGTTGGGTGATTCGAATCGATTACGATTCGGGAAGTTGGTCAGCCACTCGGAAATTGAGCAAGGTTGTCTTTCAGTTACGGAGTGGCTCGTCCTCCCTTGACCAAGCTTCTGAGGGTCCTCTAGCATCTGAGATCACTCCTTCTTCGAACGCGAGGACAAGGCCCGCATGGATAACATCCCTAGCCAAACCGACGCAAGGAGACGATTCTTGCGGATGCTAGTGGCAAGTCCGCTTTTCGCCGGTTCTCACGTTTTTGGTAGCTCTCTCACGAATTTGCTGGCAGCCAACGTCATACCAGGGGGAAAGGCTCTTGCGGGTCTTGAAATGTTGCAGCAAGGCGACGATGTCATCTCATCCCCGGACCAAGCCTTCGATGTCATGGATTTCGAGCCTGCCGCACGCAAGGCATTGCCCCCTGCCCACTTCGGTTATCTGGCCACCGGAGTGGATGAGGACGGCACAGTACGAGCGAATCGAGAAGGCTATTCACGTCTCCAGATTCGTTCGCGCAGGCTCGTCGATGTCGAGAACATAGACATGTCTGTGCGCCTTTTCGGAGCCAGTTGGAGCAGTCCGATCGTGATAAGTCCGGTTAGCAGCCAAAAGGCGTTTCACCCGGAAGGCGATCTTGCCGTGGCGCGCGCAGCACGTAGTAAGGACCACCTACAGATACTCTCTACCGCAGCCACCTCCTCCATCGAAGATGTGACCGCCGCGCGTGGTGGTCCCGTTTGGCAGCAGTTGTACCCGACTAATGTCTGGGAGGTCGGACGCGGGATCGTGAAACGGGCGGAGAAGGCCGGCTGCCCAGCGATTGTTTTAACCGTGGATCTACAAGAAGGAAGTAATCGCGAAACGCTATTCCGTGCTCAAACTGTGGATAAAAGGGAATGCTCCGCTTGCCATGCAAGCGCCTACACGGGCTATGCGCGCGAAAAGCCAAAAGCGGGCTCCGGAGGCTTCGCCAAATACGCAGCACGGAAGCCGATGTTCGACGGCCTCGATCTGTCCAAGGTAACGGCCACTCATCCCGCGAACATGAATTGGGAGTTCGTGAAACGGCTGCGCGATACGGTGACGGTCAAGCTGCTTATCAAGGGCATCGTCGCGCGCGAAGACGCGCAGATCGCAGTCGAGCATGGTGCGGACGGCCTGATCGTTTCGAATCATGGCGGACGAGCTGAGGAAAGCTTGCGCCCGACGATCGAAAGCTTACCCGAAGTGATCGAAGGAGCTGCCGGCAAAATCCCGGTGCTTGTCGACGGCGGCATCCGGCGCGGGACGGATATTTTCAAAGCCCTTGCTCTGGGAGCGACAGCGGTCGGGATAGGGAGGCCTGAAGCATGGGGATTGGCCGCGTTTGGCCAACCCGGTGTCGAGGCCGTTCTGGAAATCCTGCGTCGCGAATTACGCACGATCATGCGGCAGGCCGGAACTACCTCGGTCGATAAGATTACCCGCAGCTACGTCGTGACTCGCGCTTCCTAAATGTCCTGAAACCTGCCAAAGTTCTCCCCCGAATTGGCTGTGCAGTCGGAGATTGCTTGTGCGAGCTAAGCTTCCCATATCCACCGCGCTATCATCAGGAGGTAACAGGTTGGAAGGGGAGAGACAACATGATCACACGAAGAGGATTCGGCGCCGGGCTCATGGGCTCGCAACCCTAGTTACCTCCGGTAATGAAGTAGTAGCGGCACAACGGAAACCTCGGAAGAACACTCTGATGCACGCGGGTGGCTACTACGACAGCGTCTTAGGGGGTGACATCACCTCCAAACAGAACCTCGAATATAACCTCCGCCACGGAGTGAAACACCTTACGGCCGAGGTCGGGAAACGCCCTTAGGGCGGTTGGGATCCGGACGAACTGAGGCGGATGAAGGACAACTACGACAAATACGGCGTTGTCTTTGAAGCGATCCGCATGGACTCCGACCACATCAAGCTGCCGAAGGGGCCCCTTGTTCCCTTGGTCCCTGTCTTCCTTCAATAAACCCCCGGCACCAGCCGCCACGTGCGCTTGCAGTAGGCGTCGTACTCGGCTCCGAAGTGCTCGCGCAGGAGACGCTCCTCGGCTCGGATCCGCGCCACCAGAGGCACCAGCAGCACAGACACCAGCAAGACTCCAACACCGGAGCGAAACGTCAGCACCCACCCTAGCGATGTAACGAGCAGCCCCAAGTAACTCGGGTTGCGGATCACGCCATAAATCCCGCGCGTTTCTAGCCGATGCCCCGGCTGGATCGCCACCAGCCCGCTGAAGCGATTTCTCAACACATACACCGGGATAATGCGGAGCAGCCCGCCCAGAAAACAGATCACAACTCCCACCCAGCGCATTGCGTCGCCGCCAAGCGTCCAGAACCCAATGCGATCGGTATACGATGAGAAGAAAGCCATCAACAGTGCAATCACGCCGAAGGCCCCCAGCACCCAGCGGTTGCCGCGGTCCTCCTTCTCGCCCGAACTGATGCCACCGCCCGAAAACACTGCCAGCACGGCAAGCACGACCGTCACGCCGGCAAGCGCCCGGAACGCCGGATGCTGAAAGAACGCGCCCCATCCGCCCCACGCAGCGATGGCCAGCCCGAACTGGATAACGATCGACACAACTCCGGTGATCACAACCTTAATGCCACTCATCGATGTCTCTCCTCGGGATCGTGCCCTCACCTACCACCGCCTCAGTGCCCGCGCTGCAACCGCTACGAGCGGCGCGTTGCTCACTTTCCTGGTGTCCCTGGTGTCCCCAAATCTGCTTGGGATACCAGATCTTCAGGAACAAGATGAGGCAGACCATCGAGCACACGGCCGCAATGATGTCCGTCAACCACGGCCCGTGGTGGTTGGAGACAAGGTACTGCGGGATTGCGAAGGTAACACCAGCCACGGCAATGGCCGGCCAGATTTCCTTCATCCCGTTGAACCCTGCGTACGCCCACACTAGCCAGAAGGGCACCAGCAAGAAGAAGAACGGCAGGATGCGGCCGACCTACGCGCCCAGAACAAACTCGCTGTAAACCGGTGACCGCGGCGAGAGCTATGATAGGCGTGCCAAGCCCACCATACGCCACGGGTGCAGTTTTGGCGATCAACGATAACCCGGATGCCTGCAGCGGCTTGAAGCCCAGGCCGATGAGCAGCGCCGCCGTGACCGCGACCGGCGTTCCGATGTCCGCGTGGTCGGGCCGCGGGACTTCGATTCTCCTTTGTTATGGGCTGAGAATATCGGTGAGCAACCGTGCGAGCAAATTACCGTCTTATTGCTCGACTGCCCAGATGCGGTGCATCAGCCTTACGAGGAATATCTATTCGAGCGGGGAGGGCAGGGAGAGGAACTGTTTAGTGTCCGGCGCAAAACGAAAGCGCCACGACTCCGGTTAGAGTCACGGCGCTCGTCGAACAGCCCTCCCCCAGAACTGCTCAATTTCAGACTAGGCCCCGCCATCCAGATTGTGAATAGCCCCTGCGTGCCACGATCGTGGCACTAATTGGTCATTTGAAATGCCCGGCGAGAGGATGCAACCTGGATTCACAGACCTCCGGCTACGTGCGCGCATTCTAGAGTTTCAGCAACGGGCGCAAAATGCTCAAAGCCAACCGCCGATAGGGAGGCTTGGGTGAGAAAATGCAACACGGTGTCACGGTTGCGCATCTCTAATTCGTCACGTTCCATGGATTCATTGCCAGCAGCAGACATGCGGTTACGGGAGGCGAGGGCGCCCTTCAAGTTCAATAGTTCAGCTTATCTACTACGCATTGGGCGGCAAAAAGCGAATACCCTGGGAGAGTTGCTGGAAGCCCTGCGCACGTGTCCGGAAGAGTCCATCTTTCAGCACACCTTTCTGACCCTGCAGGAACATCATTTTTTTCGCACCGGCTTCTCCAACGATTTTGCCCACTGGGCCTATGCTGATTGCAATGAGGTCGCTTTGGCGGAGCGCTTGGCGGGCGTTGATATCCGGGCCTTTACCTCGGTGGCGGAGCTCCGGGAACGCATCGTAGAAGTCGTCAGCAGCTATCTCACCGCCAACCCACTGGCCAGCGACCGGGCGGCCTTGAAGCCCTTCTATTTCTGCGCCTCCGACACCGTGGTCGTACCAACGCCCTTCGAGGCTCGGAATGTGGATCAATTTCTTCAGGCACTTGGGCACATCAGTGTACATAGCGTGCATCACCATTTCATCGAAGCACGCCTACGACTTAAGCTGCGGACCAATGACTTCTCGGTATGGCTGGAGGAGGATGCGGGCCTGTCGCAGGCTGCGGCCCGGCTGAATCGGATCGATATCTACACTTCTACTCTCGAAGACGTGCGGCGACAGATTATCCGCATCGTCGAGAGCACGCTGCACTGAATTACTGGCATACTTAGGGCCGTTGCAGCTCACAAACCTCTCGTGACGCAGGTCACCGCGACTTGCCCGGTCCGAGCGTAGTCTCAGATTCGCAGGGTCCACCTGCTCGCTGGAGAGGAATCATGGCTTACGTAATTACCGATAGCTGCATTAAGGATTTATTGTGCGCGGATGTGTGCCCCACTGATTGCATTCATCCCAAGAAGGATGAGCCCGCCTTCGAATCGGCGACCCAGATGTATGTCGATCCCAACGGCTGTATTGACTGTGGCGCGTGCGTTCCCGTCTGCACCTCGGATTCGATCAAACCCGTGGACGAGTTGACGGACGAGCAAAAACATTTCATCGAGAAGAACACCGCATTCTACGCAGCCTGAGGCCGGATCTAGCAGCCCAGGGCCGGAAAATCCGCGCGTCTGCGGCAGATATGGCGAACACGGATTAGTGCGAGCCGAAGGCCAGGCTTTCGTCTTCCGCGCCTGTTTCCGCAATTGATGGTTCGCAGAACTGCCCGTTGGGAAGGGCCGTCGTCAACGCATCCAGGATTGAAACCAGGGACTCGGGACTTTCCAGCTTCGCCCGCACTTGCAGAGCCGCTCGGCACAACTTGCTCTTCTTGGCCGCAGCACCTGGAACTTGGCTGAATCCGTCACGTCCGCTGGTGATAAGGCTCACTGCCCTCATGCCCATGGAGGGCGGAAGATACCAAGTTAAAAGAGCTTCCGTCCTTGAGGGAATCACACATGAAAAAGGTCATTATTGTGGGGGCTGCTGGCCGGGATTTCCATAATTTTAATGTTGTGTTTCGCAACAATCCTGCCTATGGGGTGGTGGCGTTCACGGCTGCGCAAATTCCGGACATCGCAAACCGCCGATATCCGCCGGAACTTGCCGGGCCCCTGTACCCGGCAGGCATTCCGATCCTGGAGGAAAAAAACCTGGAGAAGCTCATTGCTGAGCACGCCATAGATATTGTGGTGTTTTCCTACAGCGATGTGGCGCACCCCACCCTGATGCACGTAGCTTCGCGCGCGGTCGCCTCTGGGGCTGATTTCTGGCTGCTGGGAACTGAGCACACGCAACTAAAAGCACGGGTGCCTGTGATCTCAATCTGTGCAGTCAGAACTGGCTGCGGCAAAAGCCCGGTGTCCCGCCTGGTTGCTTCGCAATTGCGGCACTTAGGCTGGAAGCCGGTTGTGATTCGCCATCCCATGCCCTATGGCGACCTTGCGGCCCAAGCGGTCCAGTGCTTCGCGGTCATGGAGGACTTGGATCGGCACCAGTGCACAATCGAAGAGCGGGAGGAGTATGAGCCGCACCTTCGCCTGGGTACGGTTGTGTATGCAGGCGTGGATTACGAGAAGATTCTGCGCCAGGCGGAGCAGGAAGCCGACATCATCCTATGGGATGGCGGCAACAACGACACTCCTTTCTATACTTCCGATCTGGAGATCGTTGTGGCCGACCCCCACCGGCCGGGCCATGAACTGGGCTACTACCCGGGAGAGGTCAACCTGCGGCGAGGCCAGGTGCTGATTATCAATAAGGTGGACACGGCAGCAGCACACGATGTGGAGGTCGTGCGCGAGAACATTCGCAGGAACAACCCCAAAGCCAGCATCATTGAGACCGCCTGTCGGGTGTCCGTGTCCTCAGCTGAGTTAATCAAGGGACGGCGTGTCTTGGTGGTGGAAGACGGCCCCACGCTGACTCATGGAGAGATGTCCTACGGTGCTGGCGTCGTCGCCGCGCGGCAATGCGAGGCTAGCGAATTGGTGGACCCGCGCCCGTACGCAGTGGGCTCTATTCGGGGTACATACGACCGCTATCCTCATCTCACCAGCCTCCTGCCCGCCATGGGATACGGTGCCATTCAGCGGCATGAACTGGAAGAAACGATCAATCGCGTTCCCTGTGATCTGGTGCTGGTAGCGACACCGGTGAACCTCACCAGCATTCTTAACCTCAACAAGCCCAGCGTTCGTGTTTCGTACGAGGTCGAAGAACTAACCAAGCCGGGCCTGGTCGAAATTCTTACCGAGTTCACCGCCAGGCGGAAGGCCATTCCCGCTGAGGTGACCAAGTGAATCCCACAGACTTCCTTTCGATCCGCGACTTTTCCCCGCAGCAGATCCGGCGATTCCTTGATCTCGGACGCCGCATCAAGGCAATCCCCGCAGCCTACAGTCACTCGCTGAAGGGTAAGACTCTCGCGATGATCTTCGAGAAGCCGTCGCTGCGCACGAGAGTGACCTTTGAGGTCGGTATCCAACAACTGGGCGGGTTTGCTGTCTATCTCTCCCCGGCCGATATCAACCTGGGCAAGCGCGAATCGGTGTATGACGTCGCCAAGAATCTGGAGCGCATGGTTCAGGGCATCATGATTCGCACTTTTGCCCACAAGATCGTGGAGCAGATGGCCGAGTACGCCGGCATTCCCGTCATCAACGGTCTGAGCGACTATAGTCATCCCTGCCAGGCTCTGGCCGACTTTCTCACGATCCTCGAGGCGAAGGGGACGGTGTCCGGATTAAAGATCGCCTTCGTAGGGGACGGAAACAACGTCGCACACTCGCTGATGTTTGCAGGAGCACAGTTGGGGGCGAACGTCTGGGTTGCGACTCCTCCTGGATACGAGCCCAAGCCGGATGCAGTGAAATGGGGGCGGGAGCGTGCCGCGCAGACTGGCGGCACCTGCAGCCTTACCAACGATCCCAACGAAGCCGCTGCCACCGCCGATGTGATCTACAGCGATGTATGGACCAGCATGGGCCAGGAGGCCGAGGCAGAGAAGCGGCGGAAGATATTCTTACCTTATCAAGTGAATGCAGCCCTTTTCGCTCGTGCGAAGCCGGATGCGATTTTCCTGCACTGCCTTCCAGCCCATCGCGGTGACGAAGTGACTAATGAGGTGATCGATTCCCCGCGCTCGATGGTTTTTCAGGAAGCGGAGAACCGGTTGCACGTGCAGAAGGCAGTAATGCTCGAGTTGATGGCGCACGAAACGGTCGGAAGATCAGTGTCGATCGGCAAGCAAGACGCTGTGCACGCTTAGGAGTCAGTCGTCGCGAGTTGGTCGTCAGCAGGGCATGTTTCTTTTGCTAACTACTGCCTACCGACTCCTGACCACTGTCACCATGAAAACCATGCTCATTGCCGTCGGTGGCAACTCCCTGATTCGTGCGGGAGAGAAGGGAAGTGTTGGCGAGCAATTAGCCAACGCCCGGCGCACGGCCGCGGCCATCATTGGGCTCATTCGTCGCAGTTACCGGCTGGTTATCACGCATGGAAACGGACCGCAAGTCGGTGCAGCCCTACTAAGGTCAGAGCGCGCCTCCGACCAGGTTCCCAGCCATACCCTGGATGTTTGCGGAGCGGCCACGCAGGGAGAAATCGGCTACCTGCTTTCACAGTCCCTCGGTGACGAGCTGGCAGCGGCAGGGTTACACGTCCCCATCGTGACCGTGGTCACGCAGACCATCGTGTCGCGGGACGATCCCGCTATGCAGCATCCCACCAAGCCGATTGGTCCGTTCTACACGCGTGCGGATGCAGAAGAACGGAAGCGAATCCTGGGCTGGCAAATCGTGGAAGATGCTGCTCGCGGCTATCGGCGAGTGGTCCCCTCACCCGAACCCATTGAGATCGTCGAACTCGAAGTCATCCGTGATCTGGTGAATGATGGTGTCCTTGTAGTTGCGTGTGGTGGTGGCGGCATTCCGGTAGTGCGTTCGAACGGAGGAGTGCAAGGGGTCGAGGCGGTAATCGATAAGGACCGTGCTTCCGCGCTTCTGGCCTCAAAACTCGGAGTAGACGTATTCGCCATTTCGACCGACACGGACTACGTCTACCTGGATTACAAGAAGCCCACTCAGCGCCCACTGACCCTGGTAAACACGACTGAGCTGGAGGCGTATTACAACGCGGGCCACTTTCCCCCCGGGAACATGGGCCCCAAAGTCGAGTCGGTGCTGCGGTTCCTGAAAAACGGCGGGAAGCAGGCGGTAATCACCAGCTATGAGCACCTGTGCGAAGCGGTGGATGGAACCGCGGGCACGCACATCATCCCCGATCCGAAGCGGGTTGAAGTAGCTGCCCATTCTGAAGTTCATGCAGGAGGTGGATGATCATGCGGTTCCCAAAGCTTGCACCTGCGACTCAGCATTTACAATCGGGCCCGGAACCGGATGCGATGAAATTGAGACACGTGGTCGAATCGCAGCAGTTTACCGTCCCTTTGCTGATGGAGCTATTTGATCGCTCGCGCGGCATGGAGCGAGTAGTGGCGCGCGGAGGTTCGCTAGACTACCAGAACCGGATCATGGCAACCATGTTCTATGCGCCCTCGACGCGCACCCGCTTTTCCTTCGAGGCAGCTATGCATCGTCTGGGCGGGCGCGTGCTATCGACCGAACAGGCGCGCGTTTTCTCCTCGGAGATCGAAGGCGAGCAGGTTGAAGACTCCATTCGAATCATTGGCAGCTACAGCGATGTCATTGTGATTCGCCATCACGAGGAAGGCGGCGCAAAACGTGCGGCCCAGGTGTCACCGGTTCCGGTAATCAATGCCGGCGATGGCAATGGCGGGCAGCATCCCACGCAAGCGCTGCTTGATTTGTACACGATCTACCGGGAGCGCCCATTGGACGGCCTGAGCGTGGCCATCATCGGCGAGTTGGACAAAGGTCGCACGGCTCGATCGCTGGCCTACCTGCTGGCTAAGTTCGAACGTGTAAAGATTTACTTTGTCGCGCCTTCGGAGCTGCAGATGAAACCGGATATCCTCGAATATCTCGATGAGCATGGCGTCCGGTACGAACTGGAAAGCGAGATCGAACGGGTCATTGGCGACGTGGATGTCGTGTACCAGACACGCATCAAGCCCGAAAGAGTGGCCGACATTAAGGGTTTGAAACGATATGCTATTAATTCAGCCGTTCTGCAACGCATGAAACCGGACGCAATGATTCTTCACCCGCTTCCCCGCACCGTCGAACTGGACAAGACCGTCGACGACGATCCCAGAGCGCTGTATTTTCGGCAGGCGGTTAACGGGCTTTACGTCCGCATGGCGTTGTTGACGATGTTGTTAGACAAAGATTAGCCGTATCAATCGAAAGGGAATCCCATGCCGTACATGACTGAGGAAAAGTTGCGCACTCAGGACTTCGTTCAGCTCGAGAATGTTTACGGAGCTCATAACTATCATCCGCTGGATGTTGTGATCGAGCGCGCCCAGGGTGTCTGGGTCTATGACGTCGAAGGCAAGCGCTACCTCGACTGCCTGGCCGCGTATTCCGCGGTCAATCAAGGGCACTGCCATCCTGAAATCCTGAAGACGCTCACCGAGCAGGCGCACAAAGTTACTTTGACTTCCCGAGCATTCCGCAACGACCAATTGCCACTGCTGTACAAGCAACTGCACGACCTCACCGGCTTCGACATGGCGCTGCCGATGAATTCGGGGGCCGAGGCCGTGGAAACCGCCGTCAAGACAGCGCGTAAGTGGGGTTACAAGGTAAAAGGTATTCCGGAGGGCAAGGCTGAGATCATCGTTTGCGCCAATAACTTTCACGGGCGAACCATCACGGTCGTGAGTTTCTCGACTGACGAGCAGTACCGCGACGGCTTTGGGCCCTTCACCCCCGGGTTCAAGATCATTCCCTTCGGTGACGCTAAAGCGCTACGGGCAGCAATCACGCCGAACACTTGTGCGTTCCTGGTGGAACCGATTCAAGGCGAGGCGGGCATCATCATTCCCCCGGCAGGATTCCTGAAGGAAGCAGCCGAGATTTGCCGCGCGAATCGCGTGCTTCTCATGACGGATGAGATCCAATCGGGGCTTGGGCGGACGGGTAAGCTGTTTGCGTATATGCATGACGGAATTACGCCGGATGTACTGATCGTCGGCAAAGCATTAGCCGGCGGGTTCTATCCCGTGTCCGCAATTCTGGCCTCCAAGGAGATCCTGAGAGTCTACAAACCGGGCGACCATGGCAGCACGTTTGGTGGTAATCCGCTGGGCTGTGCAGTGGCCCGCACCGCATTGCGGGTTCTGGTTGAAGAGAAGATGGTGGAGCGCTCGGCCGAGCTGGGCGCTTATTTCGTCGCGAAGCTGAAAACGCTTCGCAGCCCCGATCTCAAAGAGGTGCGCGGCAAAGGTCTCTGGATTGGCATAGAGCTGAATAGTCCAGCCCGGCCTTACTGCGAAGCGCTCCAGGCAGAGGGCATTCTTTGCAAGGAAACTCACGATCGCGTGATCCGCATTGCACCTCCACTCGTTATTTCCCGTGAGGAAATCGACTGGGCATTTGAGCGGATTAAGAAAGTAGTCGAAAAACGCTGAGGTGAACCAGTCAAGCAGAAATCTGCAGAGCCTGAGCCCTGCAGGCATCGCATAGAGAGCTCTCCTTCAAATCAATCCACTCGACCGCGTGGGATGGCGCCATAGCACAGCGGTAGTCGTCGCAGTGGGTAAGGTTCAGCGTGTGGCCGATCTCGTGGACCGCTTCTTTGAGCAGACGGACGCGCAGGAGATCCTTGTCTTCGGGTAAGCCATAGAATTCCTGGCGCAGACGGTGCGCGGAAATAACAGCGCATGGCCCTCCCATCTGCGCTTCGCCAAAAACAAACGTGAGAATCGGGATGTAGAGGTCCACGGCCGCGATGCCCAGGACACGCCAGGAATTGGGATACACGTGGCTTTGCATGTGCTGCAGGATTTCGGAAGAGTGGTACTGCTGCCGCTCACCATGCAGGGCAAAAGCAGGATTCAGGGAACGACTCACCACTTCACAGGGGACGCGAAACGTGTCCGCCATGGCTTGCGGCAGTCCCTGGAGCAGACCGCCGGGAAGGTCTCCTACCGGCAGCAGTTGCAGCAGCTTCATCGCGTCTCAACAGGTTGTTTACTCCAGCCGTATTTCTTGATCTTGTGGTGCAACGTGACCCGGTCGATATCCAGTTGCTCCGCGGCCCGGGTTTGATTCCAGCCACATTGCTCCAGGGTGCGCAGAATGTGAGCTTTTTCGATGTCTTCCAGAGTTTTAGGGGCGCCGTTCGGCACCACTGACTTGAAAATGAAATCCTGTTCGCGCAGTTCGGGCTCCTGGGCCACAACCATAGCCCGCTCCACTGCGTTCTCCAACTCGCGGACGTTCCCTGTCCATGGCTGCTGCTGGAGCAGGTCCATGGCTGAAGGTGCCACTCTCGTTATGCGCTTGTTCATGGCCAACGAGAATTTGCGGACGAAATGGTTAACCAGTGGCGGAATGTCATCGCGGCGTTCGCGCAACGCCGGCAGCTCGATATGGAAAACATTCAGACGATAGAACAAATCGGGCCGAAATCTGCCTTCGTCGATCAGTTTTTCCAAATCTTTGTTGGTGGCAGCCACGCAGCGGAAGTCCACTTTGATGGGCTGGTTGCTCCCTACCCTCACAATTTCCCGCTCCTGCAGGACGCGCAGGAGATCGGTTTGAGTTTTCAGGCTGATGTCGCCGATCTCATCGAGAAACACGGTGCCGCCTTCGGCGATTTCGAATTTTCCTTTTTTCCGATATTGCGCGCCGGTGAACGCGCCCTTCTCGTGCCCGAAGAGCTCGCTTTCGAGCAACGTTTCCGTCAGCGCACCACAATGGATCACCACCAGGGGATGAAAGCGACGCGGACTGGCATGGTGGATAGCGCGAGCCACCAATTCCTTGCCCGTGCCACTGTCTCCGGTGATAAGCACGGTGGCATCAGTAGGCCCAACGGTCTCGATGGCATCGAATACCCTTTGCATTGCGGTACTTTGCCCGATGATGTCTTCCGGGCGCGCCACTTCCGCGACGGTTTCCTTGAGCCTGACATTTTCTTGCTCGGTGCGTTTATGAGCGACTGCCTTCTTGACCAGGTGAGAAATCTCATCCGGATCGAGGGGCTTGGTCACGTAGTCGTACGCGCCGTTCTTGAGAGCGGTAACCGCGGTCTCTACCGAGGCATAGCCCGTCATCATAATCACAATGAGTTCCGGGTCGATTTCGTGCATTCGGCGCTGCAACTCGATGCCATCGGTTCCACGCATTTTGATGTCCACCAGGGCGGCGTCCCAGCCGTGCTCCGCCAAATGGGTCAGAGCATCGCTGGCGTTTTCAGCCGTGCCTACCTCGTAGCCCTCTTCGCGAAACCATTTGCCCAGCGAATCGCGGACGCTGAGTTCGTCGTCGACAATCAGCAGTTTTCCTTGTTCGCCCACGTTTTCACCTCGTTGTTCTTCCGGCGGCCGCAGTACTCGCGCCCGCCAAGGACGGTGCGTTGCCGTCGATCGGCAGCGTGATTGTGAAGGTTGTGCCCCGGCCCACTTCCGACTGCACCTCGATGCGCCCATGATGCCGCTCGACGATGCTGTGGCTGATGGCCAATCCCAGGCCGACTCCGCGGCCACTTTCTTTGGTAGTCAGGAAGGGTTCAAAGATGTGCGGAAGAATTTCCGGCGGAATGCCCGAGCCATCATCGCGCACCTGAATTTCAATCTCCTCAGAGTCGGGCAGAACACGCGCGCGGATCCACAGGTTTCCACCACGGGGCATGGCATCAATCGAATTCATCACCAATGCCAACAGAACCTGTTCCAACTGTGCAGGATCGCAGTAAACTCGCGGCAGATCGCTGGCGAAATCCAATTGCAGCTGAATGCCGCTCATCTCCAATTTGTGCTGGACCAGCCGTACCAGGCGGTCCACCACGGACTTGAGGTCGGTGGGTTCCGGATTCATAGGAGCCGTGCGCGAGAAAGTGAGCAAATTTTTCACCAGATCGCCACAGCGCCGGCTTTCACTGGCGATCAGGTCCAGGCACTGCTGCGCCTCGTCGCGGTGCTTCTCGTCGGTTTCCCCGTTCTCAATCCATTTCTTCAGCAGGCGAGCATAGGTAAGAATCCCGGAGAGCGGATTGTTGATCTCATGGGCGACGACCGCGGCCATCTTACCGATGGACGCCATCTTCTCGGCATGCAGCATCTGATCGTGAGCGCGCCGGAGTTCGCGAGTCTTCTGTTCAACCCGATCCTCCAAAGTGCGAGCCCAGGCCACGATTTCTTCGTTCGCGGCGCGTAGCTGCAAGCTCATGGTGTTGAACGAGGCTGCCAGGTCGCCCAGTTCGTCGTTCGATTTCGCTTCGATCTGGTAGCCGAGCTGCCCATTAGCCAGCTGCTCAGTGCCCGCTTCCAACGCCTTCAACGGCTCCCCGACAACCCGCCACACAAAAATCCAGCTCAGCACTGCGATCGTCAGCATGCCAAAGACGGTATAAGCGATCATGCGCCAGCTGCTCTCGGCCAGTTGTGTATCAGCTTTGGCCAGGGAAAGGCTCGTATCCAGGACGCCCAGAATCTGCTGGCTCGCAGGATGCGCATGGCACTCGGCGTTCGAGCAGGAGGGCTGATTCTCGATGGGCGTGATGATTCCGAGAACCCGTTTGCCGCCACCGTTGCGATAAATACGGAACCGATCCGGCCGGTTCAGACGGGTCATAGGCTGCGACTGGGCGTGACAGCCGTAGCAAGCTTCGGCTTTCTTGTCGACGATGTGGCTGACTTCGGCGGGATCGGTGGAGTAGCTGACGCGGCCCTCCCGGTCGAACACGCGTACGCGCACCATGCCAGGCTCGTCGCCGATGGTTTTCATGACCTGGTAGAGCCCCTCGCGATCGTTGCGCATCATGTAGTAGCTGGTGCTGCGCTTGATCACGTCGCTGATGCGCTCGGCGCTGCCTAGAGCGGCTGCTTCCAAGTGCTGGCGATGGAGCCGAATGTTGAGATAGCCCAGCAAGCCGAAGATGGCCACCAGGGTCAGGAGCAACAACGAGATGAGCTTGGCGCTCAGGCTGTGGCTCAGGCGGCCCCAGCGGCCCAGGTTCTCACGAGTTGGTTCAGTCTCCGGCATGGCTCAAGGCACGGTCAGTTGCCCTCACCGGTTCTTGTCCCGGTATTGCAATGTGCTCCGCTTCAGCCGGGAAGATCGGCAGATACTTCGCCGCCAGACCAAACAGAGCGAATCCGGCAGCGATGATCGCACCCGTAACGGCGATCTCCGTCCACTTGGGGATGTAGTGCATTCCGGCTGCGGATTCCAGCCCGGTTATGCTCACGTTCAAGCGATTGGTGATGAATCCCAGTACGACCAGCACTGCCGTGACGTAAAGTCCGCCGGCACTCTGGCGAATACTGCGGCGCGAAAGCAGGATCAGAGGCGCGATCAGGCTTAACGCGATCTCCAGCCAGAACAGGTACATCTCATAGCCCGGCCGGAGCGTCAGCCTCAGCACTCCACGATGCAGTAGATCCTCCAGTCGCAGGATGGCGAACACCGCGAGCACGACAAACAACACTCGGCCCAGTTCCTGCAGAATGGGCAGCTCCAGTTGACGCCCAAAGTGTCTGGAACTCATCGACGACTCGAAGATAGTCATCGCGAGCCCCACCGCGATCGCGGAAATGAAGAAGAATACTGGCAGGAGCGGGCTGTACCAGAAGGGATGCAGCTTCTCCGGCATGATGAGGTACAGAGTTCCCAGCGAGGATTGGTGCAACGTGGAAAGAATCACGCCGCCGATCACCAGCGGAATCAGGATTCCGCGGATGATCTTCAACGGCTTCTCCAGTTTGAAGCGTTCCAGCACGATGGGAGAGAATTCCAACCCCAGCACGGCGGTGTAGAGCATCACGCAGTAAGCCACCTCGAACATCACCGAGTGCGGGTTGCGCATGATCAGCGGGTGCCAGATGCGGTACGGGCGGCCTAGATCGAACATCAGCGCGACGCAGACCAGCAGGTAGCCGAGAAAGGCGGTCAGCACGGTCGGCCGCACGATCGGATGCAGGCGCTTAATGTTAAAGATGTGTACGGCTGCGGTGAGGGTGAAGCCTCCAGCGGCGAGCATGACACCACACAGCACGTCGAAGCCGATCCAGATGCCCCAGGGGAACTGGTCGCTCAAGTTGGTAGATGGTCCAAGGCCCTTGGCAAAACGCACCACGGTGGCGTAAAACCCGGCCGCCATTAGCGCCAGAAACACCAGTTTCCAGAAGGTCAGTCTCACTTTCATCGTGTCCTCTCTTTCTGGCCTTCCGGCTCTGCTTTGGTTTTGCCTTCGGTGGCGGCAACTTCTTCACGGCGATGCGTGATCCACCAGATTCCACCGAGGAGCATTCCGCCGAGGGGAACAAAATCCGGAATGCGCGAGAGCACGCGGTAGGTGAGGAGTGGCAGCGGATCGCGCGTCAGGTCGGTGCGATAGCCAAATTCTTCAAAGGGCACGCTGGACAGCAGCAGTACGGAAGTACCGCCGACCTCGTTCAGGCCATAGATGTGATTCACATAGTTGGCGGGATTTTCCCGGATGCGCTTCTGCGCTTCGGCAATCAGCTCATCACGTTCTCCGAACTTGGTAGCTCCGGTTGGGCAAGCTTCCGCGCAGGCGGTTTGTTTCCCGGCGGAGATGCGATCCGCGCACATGGTGCACTTCTGCACCCGCGGGAGCACCTTATTCCACTCGTATTTTGGCACGCCGAACGGGCAGGCCACCATGCAGTAGCGGCAGCCCATGCAGCGGTTTTCTTCGTAGACCACCGGGCCGGCTGCGGTCTTGTGCAGGGCGCCGACGGGGCATACCGAGGCGCAAGCGGGATCAGCGCAGTTCATGCACAGGCGGCGCATGAACTTGTCGCCCTTGGTCAGGACAACCGTGTACTTGTGGGCCGACTGCTTGTCCTCGACGGCGGTGGCGTCGTCGTAGGGAAGTTTATTTTTCTCCGCACACGCCTGCTCGCATTGTTTGCAGCCGATGCATAGCGTGGCGTCATATAAAAGCGCCTTGCTCATGGAGTTCTCCGCTGGTCCACCGGTTGGCACACCCGGTCGTCACGTCGTACCTCCGCAGAGACAAGGAAGAAAGGAATACTCGCTGCTCGAAGACGGAGGTGGCGGCTCCGGGGCTGCTTTCCAGAAAACCGATTAAGGTTAAGAGCCCGGGTCCGAAGAGCTTAGTCCTCGAACCCGGGTGGGCTGTTCCCGGTAGGGGTGTGATTAAGCGGAACGGCTCGGCACCGGGCCGCGAGGGCAAACCAGTCCGGCGTTCAATCAGCCAAGTTGCGGCCGATGGTTTCACGCAGCACCCCCCGCTGTTTCTGGCGCGGGCCGGGCGGCCGAACCTACCCGCCTTCCCGGCGCGCGGCAAGGAACAGCCGGTCCCTTTACTTGTTCAGGTCGTGGATGTGGGCTACGAGGGCTTTGATCTGGTCCGGAGTCACACCCTTGTTGGCGAAGGCATGCGTCGCCTTCTTGGTCTTGCCACCGTTGGCGATAGCGTCAGTCAGGGCTTCGTCGGATAGCTTCTTGACCTCGTCTGACTTCAACGCTGGCGCCTTAATGGCGGGTTTGCCTTCCCCGTTGGGGCCATGGCACGCCGCGCATTTTGCCTTATACAGGGCTGCTCCATCCTCCGCCGCCCAGGATAGGTTCGGGATCAGGATGAAAAGTGCCACAGCAATCGTCAGGATCAACGCTGCGAGCTTGGTCATCTTCATAATTGCTTTTCCTCTCCGTGAAATTTGTACAGATTGATGAAAGCGGTAGCGTGCTCCGCGGAAGCCAAAAACTGTTGCGAAATTAGCCACCGACCGGACCTCTGGCGACTCGCTGTATAAGAACTCAGCATCATTACGTGGTCCTTGATTAAAGTTTCATCTATTGGGGCCGGGTCTGCCGTGATGTGAGTCACCCCAAAACGTGACCTGTAGACGTTCTGCGCGTGAGGTTCGACGTGTGGCGCGGACACTCCCTTCGACTTCGCTCAGGGCAGGCCTGTCCGCGCGTTTTGGGGGGGTGGGAGCCGGAATTTGTCTGTGGAGGGATGGGCCCTCGCCCGTCCTCCCGATTACACCCCTCCCGTGGGCGGATCTTGAAATCAAAGATTTAGCAAGAAAGGCTGCGAAATCTCTCATTTGGGGAGATTTGCAAGAGTCATCCAGAGTTAAGGCTGTCGGCCTTTCAGCCCTGAGGATCCGCAACAAGGCTGCCTGACACCGGGCGCACCTCTCCCTATTTCCAGTATGCGACATTGTGTCAGGAAAATGGGACATGGGAGGCGGCGAAATATCTGGAAGGCAATGAGGGAGCTGGAAAGAATGGGCGATCGATGGGCTCTTGACAGGAGTAGCGGTTGGATGGAGAGCATTGGCTGCTCTGCTGTGCGAAACGCCCGCAAACGTGGGACGCACGGGCGGACAAAAGTGTCCGTGCGACACAGGCAGTGGCCGACTCCTGACTCCTCTCATTCCCCCAGGACTTTCACGATGACTCGCTTGTCCCTTTGGCCATCGAATTCGGCGTAGAAGATGCGCTGCCAGGGGCCAAAATCGAGGCGCCCGGCGGTGATTGGGACTATGACTTCGTGATGGATCAGCAGCGCCTTCAGGTGGGAATCGCCGTTGTCTTCGCCGGTATCGTGGTGCCTGTAGCCTTTACGATAGGGCGCCAGTTGCTCCAGCCATTCATCGATGTCGGCGATCAGGCCCGACTCGTTGTCATTCACGTAAATTCCCGCCGTGATGTGCATCGCCGAAATCAGCACCATGCCGTCCTTGATGCCACTGTTCTTCACGATGGCCTCGATCTGAGGAGTGAGGTGAATGTATTCGCGATGCTTCTTCGTATGAAACGTCAGATATTCGGTGTGGAATTTCATGCTTCTTCCTTTCGGCCGAGTTCAGAAAAAACACAATCCAGTTTCTCAAATGATGATTTAGGATTCACGTCGATGGCAGACCCACGCGACTGGGAGCGCGAAATTGAGGAATTACGGCGGCTTGCCCGTGAGTTGTCGGCTCGCATCGATCGTGTCGAGCGGGCTCTGAGAATTGAATCAAGCGCGATGCCGAAGGACAACTCTTCTTCATTGACCGTCAGAACTGAGTCGCCACCTCCACCGCCTAAGCCAGTATCCGAACTCAAGCCGCCGCCCTCGATCCCGCCACGTCCCCCGCTGCGTACAACGCTCCCGGAAGCCGACTTGGAATCGTGCATCGGTTCGCACTGGCTGAACCGCATCGGCATCGCTGCGGTGCTGATAGGAGTGTCTTACTTCCTCAAGTACGCCTTCGAGAACAACTGGATCGGTCCTGCGGGACGGCTCCTGATCGGTTTGGCGGCCGGAATTGCCGTGATCATCTGGAGCGAGAGATTCCGCCAACGCGGGTACCGAGCATTTTCGTACTCGCTCAAGGCACTCGGGATCGGCATTCTATATCTCTCCTTGTGGGCGGCGTTCCAGGTCTACAGCCTGATTCCCGGTGGAGTTCGATTTGTAGCGATGCTGCTGGTGACCTCAGGTACCGCGGCCCTGGCGCTCATCCAAGACGCGCAAATCCTCGCGCTGTTTGCCTTGCTCGGTGGGTTTTCCACGCCGCTGTTGCTGTCGACCGGTCGGGATCGGGAACTCGAATTGTTCTTGTATTTGGGGCTGCTCGATCTCGCCACCTTAGTACTTGTCACGCTGAAACCCTGGCGCAGCGTTCTGGTGTTGGCTTTTATTGGGACGCTGTTTGAATACATCGGTTGGTACGAGACATTTTACGACCGCGGCCATTTCTCTCTAACACTGGGATTTGCCACTCTGTTCTTTGCCATCTTTGCAGTCGCTCCCCTCACTGCCCGGCCGCCCACAGAACAGGTGCGATTCCGGGCGATTCCTCACGTCATCGCATTTCTCAATGCCGGGGTCTACTTCCTTCAGATTTCCGTAATGCTCGCAGAAATCGAGATTAAGGATAGCGCCTGGGTTGCATTAGGCCTGGCTGCTGTTTACATCTTCCTGAGCCGACAGATTCAGCCGACACAACGGGAGACGCGGACGGGCGAGGGCTTACGCCTGCTGCATCTCGCGATCGCAATTGGATTCATCACCATCGCCATTCCCATCCGCCTCGAATCGCACTGGATCACCGTGGGATGGCTGGTGGAAGCGGCCGCCCTGCTCTGGGTCGGGGACCGTATCCAATCGGGTCTGCTGAGCGGATTTGCACTGGGCGCATTGTTGATGAGCGTGGTTCGCCTGGTATTCGTCGACAATTTCTATTCCCCGCGGTTACTGTTCAATTCACGCATGGCGGTCCACGCATTGGCCATTGCGGTTCTCGCGTTCGTCGCATGGTACGGGTTCCGGAGGGAGGACCGGGGCGCCCGCCAAATCGCGTCGGCATGCATCATTGGGCTGAACTTACTGGCAGTGATCGCCCTCAGCCGTGAAGTTTCCGACTACTACCTCCGTGCAATCACAGTCCTTCAGCCTGCGCCGGGTCAATGGCTGCCCGGGGAATGGGCGCGCACCAGGAGCCTGCAAATCGCCCGCGACTTTACCTACTCTGCGCTATGGATGTCCTACGGAGCCCTGCTGATCTTTGTGGGTTTCTGGAGGCGCTCGGCGTTTGTGCGTTGGCAAGCACTGCTGCTGATCGCCGTCACCATCATCAAAGTTTTCGTCTACGACGTCTGGCAGCTCGACCGAGGCTACCGCATTGTCAGTTTCGTGATCCTGGGGATGCTGCTGCTGGCAATTTCTTTTGCTTATCAGCGCGACTGGCTAAAGCTTTCGCAAGCTTAATGCCGAGAGGCCGATGCTCCTGCGGCCAGCTCGCGTAGCGCTTCCAACCATCCCTGAGCGCCCACCTCGTCGGGCAGCGAGTCAATCTCTAAAGTGGCGGAAAAGTGAGGGGATTCCGGACTGTACCGGATACTGACAAAATTCTTTTCGCGAGATGCCATCAGGGCATTGATCACCGGGCTGAGTTCCTGGCCCCACTTGTTTCGGCTGGTAAGCACGATTGGGCCAGGCCGGCTCACCATCCAGTTGCGCGATGCCAGCGAGCCGCTATTGTGCCCGCTCCAGCGGTGGTTGTGAACTTCCAGCTGAAACCGAGGAGCGCTGTCCAAGTCGGCTTCGAAGGAGAGGGTCTCTTTCTGTTTACGCCAGCGGCTGAGCGCCCAGTTGGTGGGAACCGCGCGCGGAAGCAACCAAACAACGACCCGGGCGTGTTCGAACATGTGGGGAGGAAAACGCAGCTCTGCCAGCAGCCGGGAAGAGCCCTGCCAGCGCACTTTTAGAACGCGCCCCTTGCCCGCACAGGCGGTCTGTACCCAGTGGAGTACTCCCAGGCCTTTGCGCCGGTTATAGCGGGCAAACCAGAGATACCAGAGCGTCAGCACGAAGGTGGCTGCCACGGCGTCAATGGTCAGGAACCATCCCATACACCCACCTGAGATGCGCATCTTAAGGCCGCGGATGCTGGCTTGCAATACCCGTTACAAAGTTGTTAGCAGCCGCTCACCTTAAAGACCGGAGGTCCGGCCAGCTACTCGCTCCTGGATACTACAATGTTCCGATGCCGGTCAGGATCCGGGATTTCCACAACCAGGATTTCGAAATCCTTTGGCGCATTGATCAGCAATGCTTTGCGCCGGGTATCTCCTATTCCCGCCCCGAGCTGTCGGCCTACATGCGTGCCGCCGGCTCCTTCACGCTGGTAGCCGAATCGGGCGAACTGGAGCGGCAATCGGACCCTCCCCCTGCGGTTTGCGAGATCATAGGTTTCCTGGTGGGCCATGCCAACCGTCGTGGAGCCGGTCACATCATTACGATTGACGTCCTGCCCAAAGCGCGTCGTTTGGGTGTAGGCTCTCGCCTGCTCACCGCCGCGGAAGAACGCCTGCAGGCTGCCCGGTGCAGCACGGTTCGGCTCGAAACCGCGGTGGACAACCCTTCCGCCCTGGCCTTCTACAAACGCCATAATTATTCGCTGCTTAAGACCATTCCCCGCTACTACCCCGGCGATCTGGATGCGTTCGTGCTGCAGAAAGATTTGCTTTCCCGGCCTCCCGAAAGATAACTTTCCTGCATGAAAGTTGCCATTCAGGGAGAAACAGGCTCTTTCAGCCACGAGGCCGCAGGCCGCATGGTGCCGGGCTGCACCATTGTGCCGTGCGCCCGGTCCGTAGAAGTTTTCGACCGCGTGGAACGGGGCGCGGTCCAGGCCGCGGTCATTCCTATCGAGAACTCGCTGGCTGGTTCTGTGGCCGAGCACCTGGACCTATTGCTCGCCCGAAACGTGTTTGTCCAACGCGAGTTCCGTCTGCGCATCATCCACAACGTGATTGCCGCCCCGGGAGTGAAGATGAGCGGCCTGCGCCGCGTGCTCTCGCACCCGGTAGCACTCGAGCAATGCCGCGATTTCTTTCGCCACCACCCACGGATCCAGGCGGAACCGTTCTATGACACGGCCGGGAGCGTGAAACACGTCATCGAAAACCAGCTCCAGCACGCAGCGGGGATCGCCAGCCGCCACGCAGCGGCGGTTTACGGCGGCAAGATACTGAAGGCTGGCGTCGAGGATGATAAGCGCAACTTCACGCGTTTTTTCCTGATCCGTAAGCAGCGGCGCGTCCTTCCTGGCGCCAATAAAACTTCAGTGGCTTTCAGCGTACGAAACGTGCCGGGAGCGCTGTTCAAAGCGCTAAGTGTTTTCGCGTTGCGCGATATCAGCCTGAGCAAGATCGAGTCGCGGCCACTACGCGGCCGTCCGTGGGAGTATGTTTTCTTTGTGGATTTCCTGCGTGGCGAGGATGAGGCCTCGCGCAACGCACTGCGTCACTTGGGCGAGGTCACGGACTTGGTCAAAGTGTTAGGTGTCTATCCATCAGCCTGACGATTGCTGTAGGTTGTTGGCCGGTCTCTTTCTTTCGTTTTCACATCCAAACAAATAACCTGCCACCCAGATAGGAGGAGACATGAACTTTTCAGGTTCTGAGGCACGCCGGGATTTTCTGCTACGTGCCGGCGCCGTTTGTGGCGGCCTCGCAATCCCCGTAGCCCTGGCTGTTCCGCTAATCGCCCAAGAGAAAAGCGGCAAAGAGGAAGGGGAGGAAATCTCTCCCGCCGAGGACCTGATGCGCGAGCATGGTGTTCTCAATCGGGTCCTCCTGATTTATGAGGAGCATCGCCGCCGGTTGGAGGCGAAGCAGGATTTCGATCCCGCGGTTCTGTCAGACGCGGCTGGCATCATCCGCCACTTCGTTGAGGACTACCACGAGAAGCTGGAAGAGGATTACCTGTTTCCCCGTTTTCGAAAAGCGGGCAAGCACGTCGACCTGGTGGATACGCTTCTGCAACAGCACCAGACGGGACGGCGCCTCACCGCCGAAATTCAGCAGTTGGCGGTTGCCGGAACTGCAAAGGACGACAGCAAGCGCCGCCAGCTCGCGGATGCGCTGCACTCGTTCATTCGCATGTACCGTCCCCATGAGGCTCGCGAGGACACGGTCCTGTTCCCGGCTTTTCGCAAGGTGGTTTCCCCTCACGAATACGGTGCGCTCGGCGAGGAATTTGAGAAGAAAGAAGATCAGCTCTTTGGAGACGAGGGATTCTTCAGAGTCGTGGGGCAGGTTGCCGGACTGGAAAAGAAGCTTGCAATCTACGAACTGGCCCAGTTCACGCCCAAGTAACCGAACAGAGGGAAGTGTTGTGGGTCACATTCCTACGTGAGACGGCACACTTGCGGGCTTGCCCGAAGGCGCTAACCTGAGAGTAGCCGGCTGAGAATTTTAGGCCGCTCATAGGAGGAAGCAATCATGCGTTTCATGAAACTCGCGTCGCTGCTAGCTATTTTTCTGCTCACCGTAGGGATGGCAATGGCTCGCCAGAATAAGTTTGGGGTAGCAGACATTCAACAAATAGCCTTTGGCGAACCCGTTAAGGTGGGAGATGGTGTGCTGCCCAAGGGCGAGTACAAGATTGAGCACGTCATGGAAGGGGAAAACCACATTATGGTGTTTAGCCAGCTGCACTCTTCCAGTCCCGCGACCGCCCGGGTGAAGTGTCAGCTGGTGCCCTTGAAAACGAAGGCACCCTCAACGCAGATCCTGTACACCCGCAATGACGCGAACGAGCATGTGCTCGAGGAGTTGGTTTTCGCCGGGGATACCGCAAAGCACGTATTCTGAGTTCTGGTTTTGGGGATGGCCGCGGACGACGATCCTACCGCGGCCGAACCTCGACCCTGCCGTCTTTTGGTAGGAAAAGGCCGCATCACTGACCCTACGACCGGGTTACAGGGACGGTGTCTCAGGCCGAAAGTCAACATTCGGGCCAGTACCTTCGGCACCATGGCAAACCTGCCGAAAAGGGATTAGAATCCAACGCTCTGCGGGACTCTTGCCCGGGGAGGTCGCTGAATCCTCCTGGGCCGGATATTCATCCAAGACTTGAGCGAGTTACACTCAAGGAGCAACATGGCACAACAAGCACGCCCCGAACGTGCCGTTACAGGCAAGACTCGAGACAAGGAACAGCCCGAAGAGCGTTCCCTCCCGGTACTGCCGGTTCGGGATACCGTTTTATTCCCTCATGCCGTGCTTCCCCTCACCGTTGGGCGAGAAAGTTCGGTGCAGCTGATCAATTCTCTGGGTGAGGACAAGACGATTATCGTAGTCGCCCAGCGCGAGGCGCGGGTTGACGCGCCCCAACCTACGGACTTATATGCGGTTGGGAGTCTTGCCGTCGTCCACAAAGTGGTCAAGATGCCCAACCAGAGCCTTTTCGTCTTCGCGGAAGGCCTGGAGCGGGTGCGCCTCTCGGAATTCACCCAGCTTACCCCGTTCATGCGGGCTCGCGTTGATTCGGTAGCCGAATCGGTTCCGCCCAAGAGTTCAGAAGTCGAAGCGCTGCAACGCAACGTCCTCACGCTATTCCAGCAGATCGTGGCCGGGTCACCAACCCTATCGGACGAGCTTTCCACGGTAGCCATGAACATCGAAGATCCCGGACGGCTGGTGGACTTTATCGCCTCCTCGTTGCCTTCGCTGTCCACTGCCGACAAGCAGGACGTACTGGAGACCACCGACGTTCGCATCCGGCTGGAGAAGATTAATCAGCATCTGGCCAAGGAACTGGAGGTCCAGCAACTGCGCAACAAGATCCAGTCCGAGGTGCAGGACCGGGTGCAGCAGACCCAGCGCGAGTATTACCTGCGCGAGCAGATGAAGGCCATCCAAAAGGAACTGGGCGAGCAGGACGAAGGTGCGCGTGACACCGAAGAATTGCGCCAGAAGATCGAAGCCGCGGGCATGCCCGATGAAGTGAAGAAGGAAGCCCTGAAAGAACTCGGTCGGCTTTCTCGCATGTCCCCCATGGCTGCCGATTATTCAGTTACTCGCAATTACATCGAGTGGCTGGCGGTGCTGCCGTGGAACAAGACTTCCGGCGTGGAAGTGGATATCCCGAAGGCGAAAGAGATTCTGGACGCCGATCACTATGATCTCCAAAAGGTCAAAGACCGCATCCTCGACTACCTCTCTGTGCGTCGCCTGAAGCCCGGAATGAAGGGGCCGATCCTGTGTTTCGTGGGACCTCCGGGCGTGGGCAAGACCTCGCTCGGCAAGTCCATTGCACGAGCCCTGGGACGCAAGTTCGTACGCCTGTCTTTGGGCGGCGTGCATGACGAAGCCGAAATCCGTGGTCATCGCCGCACCTACATCGGAGCTTTGCCAGGACAGATCATCCAGGGTATCCGACGGGCGGAAACCAAGGATCCGGTATTCATGCTGGACGAAATCGACAAGGTGGGGCGCGATTTCCGTGGCGATCCGGCTTCCGCTTTGCTGGAAGCGCTCGATCCCGAGCAGAACTTCAGCTTCCGCGATAATTACCTGGACGTAAGCTTCGACCTGTCCAAGGTGTTGTTCATCACCACGGCCAACATGCTCGATCCAATCGCTGACCCTCTGCGGGATCGCATGGAGATCATCGAGTTGCAAGGTTATACCGAGGAAGAGAAGGTACACATTGCCTTCCAATACCTCGTGCCGCGACAAATCGAGGAGAACGGCGTTACCCCAGAACAGATCGAATTTCCGCAGGAGGCGATCCAGACCATTATTCGCCACTACACACGCGAGGCCGGCGTGCGCAACCTGGAGCGCAATATCGGGACCATCTGCCGTAAGCAGGCGCGCCGGTTGGCGGAAGGAAAGACCGATAAGCTGATTGTGACCCCAGACGTCATTCACGAGTTTCTGGGCGGAATCAAAGTCCGCGTGGAAGGCGAAATCGCCGAGCGCACGAA
This sequence comes from Terriglobales bacterium, assembly GCA_035631655.1. Taxonomy (GTDB): domain Bacteria; phylum Acidobacteriota; class Terriglobia; order Terriglobales; family Acidobacteriaceae; genus Gp1-AA122. Next base: position 5,238 of record DASQIH010000144.1, on the reverse strand, counting down.
GCGTCCGGGCGTGGCGGTGGGTCTGGCCTGGACCCCCACAGGAGGCGACATACTGTTCGTCGAGGCCAACCAGATGAAGGGCAAAGGTGGGTTCACCATGACCGGCCAGATCGGTCAGGTCATGCAGGAATCCATGCAGGCCGCTCTTACCTGGGTGCGTTCCAATGCCGCGCATCTGGGCATTCCGGAGAATTTCTTCGCCGAGCACGACATTCATATCCACGTGCCTGCCGGAGCGATCCCGAAAGATGGCCCGTCGGCTGGCGTGACCATGGCGACTGCCTTGGTTTCACTGCTCAGTGATCGTCGAGTGCGTCCGTTAACCGCGATGACCGGGGAGATCACGCTCAGCGGCAACGTTCTCCCGGTGGGTGGAATCAAGGAGAAAGTGCTGGCTGCCAAACGCGCTGGCGTCCACGACATTATTCTTCCGGCTGAGAACCAGATGAATGTTGAAGAGGACCTGACCAGTGAACAGCTCGAGAACATCAATATTCACTATGTGAAGACGATTGATGAAGTGCTCGAGCTGGCGCTGCCCTCAACGCCCCGGGAAGAGAAGCAGGACGCCGAGGAGCGCGAAAAGGTTCTGAGCACGCAGCCGGTTGCCTGACATCAGTGGTCGGTGATCAGTTGCCAGTCTCGATAGGGACTGGCATTTGCTTTGTGGCCGAAACTGGCGAAAGAATATTTCCTAATGAACCTTCTTCACCGCTGGATTTGCCATTCCGAACACTGGAAGAACCAGTTGCGCGACGAGATGGTGCCTTGGGTTCTTGAAGGGCTCGAGCTTGGGCCTGATGTGCTGGAACTGGGTCCGGGCCCGGGTTTCACCACTGATCTTCTCCGCCGACGTTGCCAGCACCTGACCGCAATCGAAATTGACAGCAACTACGCCGATCCACTGCAACGGCGGTTGCAGGGAACGAACGTCCATATCGTCCACGCCGACGCCACTGTCATGCCTCTCCCGGATCAATCTTTCTCGGGCGCCGTTGCCTTCACTATGCTCCACCACGTGCCCTCGCGCAGGTTGCAGGATCAGCTTTTTCGCGAGGTGCACCGTGTCCTGAGACCCGGTGCGGTGTTTGCCGGAACCGACAGTATTCCCAGGATCTTCTTGCGGCTGGCACACATCGGGGATACCTATGTGCCAATCGACTCCGGTACACTGCGTGCCCGGCTGGAAGCTCTGGGCTTTAGCGATGTGGAAATCGGCGTGGGGAAGAAGAGGTTTCGGTTTCGGGCTCGGCGTGCCTGACTCGCCTACATCGCGGCTGGATCCGTCCTCGGGTGGATGGGGAACCATGCTTCGATCAGGGTTCCCGGTTCACAAGAGCTAATACTTAGGTCCCCTCCGCACTGGCGGGTGCGCTCTCGCATACCACCAATACCTACTCCCACCGCGGCTGAGCGTTTGCGCTGAATGTCGGGCAATGTCCCCTTGCCGTAATCTCGAATACGAATGTTGGCGCGGTCGGCGGTGTGCTCCAGCACGACATCTGCGGTTTTGCTGCCCGAGTGGCGATACACGTTGGTGAGTGCCTCTTGCACAATGCGGAAAATTGAGGTTTCGACCTCGGACGCCAGACGCGGGAACTTGGGGGGCAGGATTTCCAGGTTTACTTTAATGTTGGAGCGTTTTGAAATGCCCTCCACGTACCACTGCAAAGCCGGAACCAATCCAGCATCGTCCAGGAGCGGCGGGTGAAGCAGATAAGAGAGGCTTCTGACTCCTTGCAGGACTCGGTCCCCTAATTGCAACGCTTCTTCGAGACCGTCCTTGATTGTCGGATCCAGGCTTGGTTGCAGCAGGGTGGATTCCAACATCATCTTCATGGCGCTGAGTTCCTGGCTTAGGCTTTCATGTAACTCCCGTGCAATCCGGCGCCGCTCTTGGTCCTGAACCCGAAGCAGGCGCCTGGAAAGCGCGCGCAGGCGCTCTTCCAACTCGCGGCGCTCGGTCATGTCGCGCGTAACTTTTGAGAAGCCGTAAAGCTTTCCACTGGAATCCCGCAAGGCCGTGATCAGGACATTCGACCAAAACCTGGACCCATCTTTGCGAACCCGCCAGTTTTCGTCTTCGAACTGGCCTGCCTGTGCGGCCATTTCCAATTCACGGGTTGGCCAATTCTTGCGGATCGCCTCTTCCGGGTAAAACGTTGAGAAGTGTTGGCCAATGATCTCGGTGGCTGTGTATCCATTGATGCGCTCGGCTCCAGCATTCCAGGTGACAACATGTCCGGTAGGATCCAGCAGAAAAATGGCGTAATCCTTGACGCCTTCCACCAGGAGACGATAGCGTTCTTCGGTTTCGCGCAGAACCTCTTCGGCGCGGCGGCGTCGGCTCAAATCGCGAGTAACCTTGGCAAATCCGCGCAAGGAGCCATCGCGCTCTCGAAGCGCGGTAATGACGACATTCGCCCAGAACCGCGAACCGTCCTTGCGCACTCGCCAGCCCTCATCCTCAAACCGACCTTCTGAGGCGGCGACCTCCAGTTCATGCTCTGGCCAACCCTTCGCCACCACTTCGGGCGGATAAAAAACTGAAAAGTGTTTGCCGATAATTTCGTCGGCTGTGTACCCCTTGATTCGCTCTGCACCAGGGTTCCAGGTGGAGATGTTCCCGTTGCGGTCGAGTACGAAAATGGCATAATCTTTGACGCTCTCCACCAGCAGCCGGAACACATCTTCGCTGTACTGGAGTCTCTCCTCGGCCCTATGCCGCCGGTGCGTCTCCGCCTCTTTGCCAGGTGTCTGCGGCTTGTGTTGGGAGTCGGGTTTTCTCATTCGGCCGAGGTGCAAAAGATACAAACTCTCCTTTCTATGGTAGCCGCCCAACCCCGTCTATACAGTAAAGTCTGTAGGTATCCCGATCGGGCCCATAGTCAGACAGCAAGAGGATTCCGCCACGTATCAAACGTGTTCTCACGGACTTAAGCCGAGAGCTATGAAAGTTCTTGTCCATCCGTGGCCTAATGTTCAATCGAGCGTCATCCTGGACGGATCAAACGATGGGCCACTGCTGCGAATAGATCTTCAACACCCAAGTGGAAATTTCTGTGTAAAAGCCGGAGAGTATTCGCGTAAGTATTGCGAGCTATATCAGTTCTGCAATTTGCCCTGAGCTGGGTGCGTGAGCTTGTACGACGTGCGGAATATTTTTCTATTTCTCAAGAAACCCTGGCAGGAGAAGCGTGAAGACCCGACTCGATAAGCTGCTCGTCGAACGAGGGCTCGTCTCTACGCGCGAGCGTGGGCAAGCGTTGATTCTTGCCGGAAAGGTTATGGTCAACGGACAGAAGGTGGAGAAGTCTGGGACTGCTGTGGATCGCGAAGCAAACCTCCGTCTCCTCGGAGAGGACCTGAGATATGTGAGCCGCGGCGGTCTAAAGCTGGAGAAGGCGCTCGCCTATTGGAAGATCAATGTTGCCGGGAAGGTATGTTTGGACATTGGGGCGTCTACCGGCGGTTTCAGCGATTGCCTGCTGCAGCACGGGGCCACACGGGTCATTGCCGTCGATACCGGGTACGGTCAGCTCGACCTCAAACTTCGTCAGGACGCCCGGGTGCGGCTGTTGGAGAAAACTAATGCCCGGTATTTGAAGCGGGAACAGGTCGGAGAGTTGGTTGATCTAATCGTCATGGACGTTTCTTTCATTTCCGCAACCCTGGTTTTGCCCGCGGTGGTGACCGCTGCCTTTCCAGAGGAGCCTGCGGAAAGATCAAGCCGGGAAGTAATAGTCCTGGTAAAACCGCAATTCGAGGCCGGACGAGAGCAAGTCGGCAAGGGCGGCATTGTCCGCGACGAAGCAGCGCAATTGGGAGCGGTGGAGAGAGTGCGCCGCACCCTTATTGAATTGGGTTGTAGCTATACCGATTGCATTGATTCGCCCATTCTGGGAGCAGAAGGCAACCGCGAGTTCCTGCTGTACGGACGCTTCTGAAGAATTTCACCGCCGAGAACGCCGAGACCGCCGAGTATGGGAATCGTGGAAGCTTCTGGGCTAACTCGGCGGTTAAGCTTTTTCTCCGGAATTCTGTACAATTCGGTTTACTCATGGATACGCGCAGTCCATCTTCGCCCAGGTTTGCGGCCATTATGTCCAAGCCGGCTAAGCCTGAGCTGGCTCGGATTCTGCCCGAGTTGCTGGTTTGGTTGGATAAACACCATTACAACGTCATCGTTGATCCTGAAACAGCAGTCTATATCGGTGGGTTGGAGGTCATGGAACGGCCGGAGATTGCTTCGCGCCCCATCGATTTTGTCATCGTTCTGGGTGGTGACGGAACCTTGCTTTCGGCCGCCCGGGTTGTCGCCAGAAGCGGAATCCCCATCCTCGGCGTGAACCTCGGCTCGCTCGGCTTTCTGACCGAAGTGCCTTTGCCGGATCTTTACCCCACACTGGATGCTGTATACGAGAACCGGTGCAGCATAGAGACGCGTGCCCTGGTCCACTGTCAACTGGTACGGGAAGGGCAGTGCGTTGCGAACTACGACGCGCTCAACGACGTAGTCATCAACAAAGTGTCCATCGCACGGCTAGCGAATTTCGATCTGTACATCGATCAGGTTTTCGTTTCCAACTACAAAGCCGATGGCCTGATCGTCTCGACCCCCACCGGTTCGACGGCCTATTCCATGGCGGCCGGAGGCCCAATCCTGATGCCCTCGGTGGACGCCTTTGTGGTTACTCCCGTGTCGCCACACTCGCTGACTCACCGCCCCCTGGTGGTGCGCGATAGCGCGGAGATCGTGATTGTAGTGAATGGCGCCGAAGAAGGTGCGTACTTGAGCTTTGACGGCCAGATCGGCATGCCCGCCCACGATGGTGATCGCATCACCTGCCGCAAGTCGGAGCACCGGGTCAAATTGCTGCGCATGAAGAAGACCTTCTTCGATGTGCTGCGCACGAAATTGAAGTGGGGACAGAGATAGTTTCTAGTTTCTGGTTTCCAGTTTCCAGTTGTTCTGAAAAGGAGCTTGGCCTGTGCCTCCGCACCGTCCAATTCCACTGCTCGCGCTTGTTCTGATCGTCCTTGCTACCGTTACTTGGGGACAAAGTAAGCCTGCGGCTGACCTCATCATCACCAATGCCAAGATCTGGACTGTGGATCAGCAACATCCCACAGCCGAGGCAGTCGCCGTGCTGCGTGAGCGCATTGTGGCGGTTGGAACGGCGGGTGATATTAGATTGTGGCGCGGTCCTGACACGAAGGTCATCGACGCTGGCGGCA
>DASQIH010000143.1:0-7551 GCA_035631655.1 Terriglobales bacterium | reverse complement strand
GGCGGTGACATGCCGCTTTCCGGACGTCTTGCCTTGGAGAGCGGAGTCCTTGGCTATGAAAGCTTGTTGCGCTGGGTGCGTTGTGCGATCCGAAGCTACGAAGGAAAAAAGAAGGGCAGGAAGAAATCATGAAACTGCGAGTTGTTCTGTACTGCTTGTTAGGCGGAGTGGTTCTGTTAGTTCCAGCCCTACAGCTGGGCCACTGGTTCTGGTGGTATTTGTCCGGAGTGGTACTGGCAGCCTCATTCGTGCCGGTCGCACTCTTCGGTCCGCGCAGCGCAGGTGGGCAGTTCGGCGTCATCTTTCCTGTGCTGTTCATCGTTACCGTGCTCACCACGTGGTCGGAGGCTCTGGTTTTTGTGAAGTTGCCGATGATCCAGGAACACCCGATCCGCAACCTTGTTAGTGAGACTGTCTTCTACCTGGTTGTAGCAGTTGTTCTGGCGGTGCTCACGCGCGCGTTGAAGTTGACGCGCGATTCGGGCGAGAGAATACCACGGCGGACTTTGCCAAAGGTTGCTGGCATAGTCGTGACTTGCGCAGCCGCGTACATGGTCTACTACTTGATATTCGGCGCAATCACGTACCAGCTGTTCACCAAGGTGTACTACCCGGATGCGCCCGCCCTGGTCGGACGCCTTGGCCTGTGGTTCTGGGTGCTGCAGATAGGACGCGGCTTGCTGATGACACTGGCAGTCGTTCCAGCTGTGTACACACTCAGAATGAGTCGTCTACAGACGGCAATTTGCGCGGGGCTGCTGATCTGGGTCGCGGGTGGACTCGCACCACTGTTAGTTCCTAATGTACTGATGGGGACGGCACAGCGGTTCATTCATATCGTCGAGATCTTTACGCAGAATTTCACTCTCGGGTTAACGGCAGGGTTGCTGTTGAGACAGAGAACGAGTGCGGATCCGAAGCATGTGGCAACGGCCGCGTCCATGGGGTGAACAGCCCTACGCGACCCGAGGCGTCCACGTCAACCAGATCGGTTAGTGCTGTGCTGGCACCGAAGTGGCTTGCGTGGCGACCTGCTGGCCTGCCGGCCGCACCATTTCCATTGCCCAGATTGCGGCAGGACGCATGTACATCGAGGCGCGATAGTTGCCGGTTACGTCCCAGGCTTCCGGCGTGCGGAACCAATAGCCTTTCTTTTCGTAGGTGACGTTATAGATGCCCCACGCGGTGCGATAGGCCTCATCTTTCATTCCGTCGCTAAGCATAAGGGCGGCCAATGCGAAGGTGGTTCCACCCCAGACCTCCTGCACCTGCTCGTTACTACGAATGATGCTGCCGTCGGCCGACATTCCGTTCACCGCACCCATGTCGCCGCCAGCGAACTTCATCACGTTGAAGTCGAAAATCTTTTTCAGCGCTTTCTGCTGCATGTCACGCGGCACCAGATCCCCCAAACCGGTCATGCTCGCATACCATTGTCCCGCCAATTGGTCCGCCTGGATGTTGTCCTTGTACTCGCTGCCTGTGTCGTAAAGAAAGTATTCCCCGTTCCACAGCTTTTTAATGTAGCTGGCTTGTCCCTTCTCGAATTCAGAGTGATATCGACGAGCCGCGGGTTGTTGCCCCAAGGCGCGCGCAATTTCTTCGGCCGCACGCAACGAGGCCAGCCAGAGGCCTCCGCAATACGCGCTCTCTCCGCTCACTACCCAGTCGTCGTAAGTTTGATCGGGGTAGCCGTCATTTTCTGGGATGCCGTCTCCGTTCCGGTCGTATCCCTGCAAATGTTGCAACGCCTCCTGCACCGCTGGCCAAGTGTACTTCAGAAACTGTTCGTCTTTTTTTCCAGTGAGCACGTAGTCGCGCCAGATCATGAGTACAAACTTGCTGTTGAGGTCTTTCCAGTCGTTGGTGTTCTGCCAACTAAATTGATTGGGAACCGCGAATGCGTCTTCCTGCGGGACGCCGAGGTCGTGCGGCACTGCGCCTTTCGCTTTTCGCACGCGGAATTCGGGCTTGCCGCTCTGCTGAGATTTCCAGATCCAGATGTACTTGCCGGTCAAATCTTCCGGCACCGTGTCGGCAAACTGCCGCAGGACTTGCTTGTCGAGGTCTGGCCAAAATTTCGCCAAGGGCATCGAGCCGTAGAACAGGACATCTAAGGTGGCATAGTAGGGGTAGTCGTAGCACTCCATGAATGCGAAGGTGTTGGGCGTCTTGGCTCCGGAATCCACCTGTCTTCCCCAGAAAGAACCTCCATCCGCAACGATGTACATCTCGTTGAAAAGCGTGCCACGATACCAGAGCGGTTTGCTCTCGTCATTAATATAAGGAGCTTGCCAGGCGTCAATGGCGTCACTCCAGCGTGCGGCACCTGCCAATGCATCTTGTGCGATCTTGAAGGCATTCGTCCCGCTTTTGCCATAGAAATCCGTGTAGCGCCGATACCACTTGCGCCCCGAACCAAATTCGACCAACGGAAAATCCCACGCGATCACCATGGGGACGACCCGCTTCTCCCCCGGTTTGAGTGTGAATCGCACGGCGATGGCGCCCGCTAAATCTTCGTCGCTGCTAGTCCAGCTTTCGTCGCTGTTTGCCAGCCTTCCGTCCTTAGCAAATGGAACCCACACGACCTTGCCGTCGCCTCCCGGTTCAAAGGTAGTCTGATAAGAGATCTCCAGACCTGGCGATTCCTGGGCGGCAATCACGAACTGGCCATCCCATTCGTTCGGCACAGAGCCAGTCCGGTTGCGATCGAAAACAATTCCCTTGATTGCGCCACGTGCTCCGTCCTGCTTGACAAACCGGTTGTAGTCTCCCGCACTCAGGTGACCTCGAAAGTCGTGGGAAAAAGTTCGTAGCCAGCCCACCATGTTCGTCCAGGACAGCAGGATCGAGACCGTTACGGTCTGCTGGGTCGGGTTCTCGGCATGCCAGCGGTAGATCGCGACCGGGTAGCTCGTCTCGCGATAGTTATCCGGAAGGACGGGAGAGAACTGCTCGAGCACCACGTGAGCGGGAAATTTCTCCCAGCGGTAATCGAACCACGACTTCGGATAGAGCGCGTAGTAATCTCCTGCCCCGACCGGATAGTCCCATTTCCAACCGCCGAGGGCGTCATGGGAAGGATGGTCGGTAGTTAGAACCTGCGCGGCACCTTCCGCCGCTCCCTCTGCTTTCTGGTACATGGCGAACTGGTTGGCATAGATGGTCTGGTATTTGTGCACTCCCCCTTTCAGATGCCAACGCGAAAAATTACCGCGGTAATCGCGGGAAAAGGTTCCCGAGCCGAAGCCTCCGACCGGCGCGCCCTGCCAATATCCATCATCAATGTGGCTCGCTTCGAGCGTAGGCTTCTTGGTCCCCGCGTCGGCAAGTGGCACCCCGATAGGTCGCTTCCAGGCGGCTTTGGGAATTAGATCTCCACTCCACGCCCAACTGGGAAGGATAAGACACGAAACCACAAAGACTGCCCAAGACGGAACCGAGCGCTTCATAGGCTGCTCCAGACATCATTGATGACGGGCGAATTTTGACAAACTCGTACAAAATCGTTATTGTACGCAGCAACACGACGAAAACAAGGATAAACTTTTGCGGAAAAGCGGAACGATGAACTAGACTCCTTGCAGGAATTTCGCTCTCGGCATGCAAAAAGCACCCACTTCGAACAACGGCATAGTAACTCTGCAGCAGGTTGCCGAACACGTCGGCTTGAGTAAGGGAACGGTTTCCGCTGTTCTCAACGACTCGCCAGCCGCACGAGCGATCCCTAAGCGCACGAAAGATCGAATTCTGGCTGCGGCCCAGGATCTGAACTACCGGCCAAACTTCTTCGCCCGCACGTTGCGCAACAAGCGAACTTTCACCATAGGAGTCATCACCGAGGAGATCGGCGATCCTTATGGCGCGATGGTCATTAGCGGCATTGAGGCTCTTCTCAGCGCCAGGAAGTATTTCTTCTTGACCGTCGTCCACCGCCACAACCCGGAGATGCTGGAGCAATACACGGGGGTGCTGTTGGCCCGCGGTGTCGAAGGCTTCATCACGGTGGATACCAGCCTGACGCATCCGCCGCCGTTGCCAACCGTCGCGGTGGCCGGGCATCGCGCCATGAAAGGCGTTACCAACATCGTGCTTGATCACGCGCAAGCTGCGCGGGACGTGTTGAAGCACCTCGCGGGGTTAGGTCATCGCAAGATCGCATTTATTCGAGGGCAGCCTTTCAGTTCCGACTCGGCCGATCGTTGGTGCGCGATTTGCGACGCTTCTTCGGAACTGGGAATTTCGATGGACCCTGAACTGATAGTGCAGCTCAATGAAGACGATCCTTCCCCTAACCTCGGCTATCGAGCGACAAGAGAACTGCTATCCAGAAAGCGGCGATTCACGGCGTTATTCGCCTACAATGACATCTCTGCCATCGGAGCTATACGCGCGATTCGGGAGAGCGGTCTGGGCGTCCCACAAGATGTGTCGGTGGTCGGCTTTGACGATATACGGGAAGCTGCCTATCACCTTCCGAGCTTGACCACCGTTCGGCAACCGCTTCGCAACATGGGAGAAATCGCCGCGCGAACCCTCATCGAAAGAATTGAAGGGCAGAAGAAGTACCCCGCTCAGATTGCAATTAAACCCGAACTGGTAATTCGCGAGTCGACCGCTCAGGCCGCCCAGTAGTACCAACGCATCCATTGCGATGTGCAAGCTAGACAAATATGGAAGTGCGATCTAGCTATGCGGGACGTGCGTATCCTTGAAATACGGGAAAATGTGTGCGCACGGGGCTGTGGTCCGCAAGAACCTCATCGAAGAGCAATCTAGAGGTGTCGAACCATCATGATCCTGACACTGTGGTGTTTAGCAGGCGGACGATGGTTTCGCAAGCAAATAGATCTCGTGGATCAGGATCACTTAGGACCAGACCAAACTCGTTACCGAGTCCTTGTCCAACGAAATCCTGGTTTCCCAATCGGCAATGGACAGGGTCGCAGGCCGGTCAGGGCCGGTGTTGGTCACGACCAAGACTCGTTGTCCGCCCGGATTTTCGAAGGCGACGTGCTCGACTCCGGGCGGCGTGCCTTGAGAATCAAAACGGCGGGCTCCCCGCTGAATCACGCGCGAGAAATGCGCAAAGGCCCAGTACTGGCCGCTGCGCGTGATCTCCTTGGTTTGCGAGTGAATCGTGACCAGACCGCCGCAAGGAAATGGTCCTATGTTCGGACGCCCCTGTTCGTCGAGTGCGAGATTCCAGCCGGTAATCGACCGGCACCAATTGCGGAGCACCTGGGTGAAGGTCCCTCCCCACTTCGCCCAATCCGTCAGATAATCCGGGCTCGTGTAGTCTGAACCACCTTCCGTCCAATACATCCCTGCGTCGCGATGGGCGGAATGAACCTTGCTCATCATCTCCGGCGTGCCGACGTAGCCATGCCAGGCAACCGCATTGCAGTATTTCCGCAGGCCTGGGTCGTCCAGTTCACAGATCGCACGTCCCCAGAGGTTGTAGTTGTGATCGAGGATCCAGATCTTCGTGGGAATCCCATTCTGCTCGAGCAATGGGCCCAAATGATCGCGGACGAACTCGATTTCGTACTCCTGCGGCCAGATGCAGGCAGGCATGCGCCCATCTTGATCGGTATCCACTTCGTTCTGTGGTGTGACCGCCTGAATCGGCACGCCTGCCTCCGAATAAGCGCGAAGAAACCTCAAGAAATATTGTGCATACGGGTGCAAATACCGGCGCCGCATGGATCCGCCCAGCATTGAGCCGCCGGATTTCATCCAGCCAGGTGGGCTCCAGGGGGACGAAAAAAGGAAGAGGTCGGGATTCGCTTTTCTAGCTTCGCGAAGAACCGGCAGGATGTACTCTCGATCGTGTTCGATCGAGAAGCGCTCCATTCCCGGATCCGGCTCTCCCTCGTCATAGCTATAGACTTTTGTCGAATAGTCGCTCGATCCAATGCAGGTGCGGCAGACATTCAGATTCATTTCTGAAGGGTGAAACAGACTGTGGAACAACTCTTCTCGTGCAGGCGCGGAGAGTTGGTTCAACATGAAACATGCCGAATCGGTGAAGGCCGAGCCGAAACCAAGGATCTCCTGGAATTTCTCTTTCGCATTGAGGACGATCGCTTCCTTGGTCGGCACACCAGAGGCTGACCGCCAACGGATCGGTTCCCGGCGCTGGAAACGGACCTTCTCATTCGTCACCCAAGACATGATTTGACCAGGGCGGCCCGCCTCAGCATTCGCTACGAAAGGGGATACTGCCGTCGCGGTGGCGGCCAAGCCCAGCGCGGAGGTTCTCAGGAACTCTCGTCGGGTCGTTTCTGTGGACATTCGTCCTCCTTGCTCATCTGCGATAATATTCGAATTCGTTGCTCATGGCGCATCGTCGCGTTGCGCGGCAACACGTCGGGAAGATTTCATGCCTTCTGACAGGATGAGAGTGCCGGTTCTGTGCTCGGCCATTGTAGGATTGGTGGTTACCTGCTGCGGTCAGAACACACCCTCTGCAAACAACTCCGGCTGGAGGCTCGTCTGGAGCGATGAATTCAACGGTCCAGCGCTTGACCGCTCCAGGTGGGTACCCGAGATGGGCGGAGGAGGATGGGGCAATCAGGAGCTCGAGTACTACACCGATCGCGACAGTAACGTTTCTGTTCAGAACGGCAATCTCGTCATCACGGCAAGGTCGGAGAAGTACACTGGCCCGGACGGTGTCACACGAAACTACACGTCCGCGCGGCTGAAGACTCTTGGCACATTCAGCCAGATCTACGGCCGCTTTGAAGCACGCATAAAACTTCCCGCTGGAGAAGGGATGTGGCCTGCTTTCTGGATACTGGGCGACGACATTGAAAGAGTTGGCTGGCCGGCGTGCGGTGAGATCGACATCATGGAGAACATCGGCAAAGAGCCCTCCGTCATCCACGGCTCGATTCACGGGCCAGGATACACCGGCGAAACCGGAATTGAAGCGCGTTACAAGCTTACCGGCGAGCAGCACTTCTCTGACGACTTCCACATCTACGCCGTCGAGTGGGATTCCGATTCCATCAGCTTCTTCGTCGATCATAACCTCTACGTGCGTCGCACTCGAGCCGACCTCAAGCCCGGCTGGAAGTGGGCCTTCGACAAGCCTTTCTTTTTGCTGCTCAACGTTGCAGTCGGCGGAGACTGGCCTGGCAGCCCCGACGCAACCACGATTTTTCCGCAACGCATGTTGGTGGACTACGTTCGTGTGTACCGCCGGAGTGAGCCAGCAACGAAACAGGAGACGAGACCATAACAATGCCCGACGATCCGAGATTTACTCCGGTGGCGATGGGCGGACCGACCCCATCGACTCTCGCAGGACCAATTCAGGCGCCAGAGAAATCAGCTGCGGCCCAGGTTCAGCGGTCAAGGTTGGGATTCTCTCGCCTGACGACCCACGCAGATTTGGCTTGCACAACCTGAGCACTTGCTGGCCTTCTTCCTCGTGAGTGTCGGCACAGACCTGAAGGTTGTTCAGGGTTTGCTCCGGCACGGTGATGTGCACACGACGCTTCAGCTTTACAGCCAGAGAATGAGCGCAGATCGGCTCCC
>DASQIH010000142.1:0-5359 GCA_035631655.1 Terriglobales bacterium | reverse complement strand
AGCTGTCAGCTTCCATCGCATGGAAGTAACAGCTATGGGGATGTTTGGATTGTTCAAGGCACCGAGCTGGGGCCGCCTCACAAGGGTGGCGGTATGGCAGTGATGATTATGATTAAGAAGCAGTCGGGCTGCATCATGAATGTCCTGGAGCACATGAAATAGGTTGGTCTTTGCCCAGTGTTCAAGCGGGACGATTGCGAAGAAATGAAGACACTTCATGCGTGGATGTCAGCTAGTTGCTGAATCCGGCGCACACGGATTTGCTTTTCGCGCTTTCGCGTTTGGGCGATATCGTAGGAAGCCTGCATGCGCATGAGCGTGTCCATCTTCACTCCAAAGGCCTTTTCAATGCGGAGAGCCATGTCCCCGGAGAGATCGGCCTTGCCGTTGAGCAGGCTGGACAATGCTGGCCGGGACACGTCAAGCGCTGCCGCGGCAGCCGTCACGGAGAGACCCGCGGGTTGGATAATCTCTGTCCGGATGAAATCTCCGGGATGAGGGGGATTCTTCATAGGCATAGCGTTTGCTCCTTGTCTCCTAGTGGTAGTCTTCCAAGTTTACGTCACAGATTTCGCGCTCTGCGGTGTCGATGCGGAACGTCAGGCGGCGGTTCCGAGTGACACTGAGGGACCATGTACCCTTGCGGTCGCCGGTCAGCGTGTGCACCTTCCATGCTGGGAGCGAACGTAATTCCTCAGGGTCTTGCATGTCATCAAGAAACGCCAACATTTTACGGAGCTTGTCCACCGTATCGGGCGGAACACCTTTCTCGCTGTCTTCCACGTAGAGCCTCTTCAGACCTTTATGGGCGAAGTTCCGTATTTCCAATGGACAGACTGTAGCCTGTAACTTAACGCTTGTCAAGCAGCGTTCTTAGGCGGCTATGGGGCTGTAGCGAGTTACGGGCGCCCCCAAGTCTCCTTAACCAGGAGGGGCAGGTCGTGGATCCAATCGTCTTGACTAACCCCGCCTGGATAAACAACATGACCCAAGTTGTCTTTGGTATACGCGACAACAAAATTGGCGTGGGTAACTGAATAGTTGCCGTTGCCCGGGTCCGTCTTCTGTGCCAGAGGAATCCCGGCAGCCTTCTGGGCTGCATCGAGAGCAGCAGGGGTTCCGGTGAGGCCAACGAAACGTTTATCGAAACTGTCGAGCCACCGGCGCAATTCCACCCGGGTATCCCGTGTGGGATCGGTCGTGACAAAAACGAGCTTGACCTGACCGGCTATACCAGCGGGCAACTTTTTCAAAGCCGCGCCGATATTCGCCATGTGCATGGGACACTCATCGGGACAATAGGTATAGCCGAAAAACAGAAGCGTGATCGACCCCTGAGTTCTGTTCCAGAAATCAAACGGAGCACCGGAGGTGTCAGTCAGAACAAATCGCGGTCTCGGCAGGGGCGGCGCAACCAAGCCGCCCCTGTATGTTGCTTGAGGGCGCCCCATATGCGTCGGGTCGCCTTTTACTTCTTGCCCCAACAATACAGAGGCATGCTCAGCGAATGAAAGGGCGAAGACACACAAACAGAGAAGTCGCAACTTCATTTCATGCCTCTAGGGGTGAACAATGACAGTCCCTTTCATGCCGAGTTGGTCATGAACAGCACAGATGTAATTGAAAGTGCCTGGAGACATAAAGGTGACCCGAAACCGGGTTACACCCGGATTCGACTGGGCGAGCCCCGCCCGATCTTGGGGCGCAGGAGACAAGAATCCCGAGTTGACGTTGTCCGAGGTTGAGCTTATTACCGCTTGCCTGGCCCCATCCAAGGTTGGCGTTACATTTGTCGAAGCCGGCCGGGGATCCGCGGGCTCCGCCCCGAAGGTCACGGTATGGTTTATCGACGGGTCTAAACTCGTCCACTCAACCGTGTCTCCGATGCGCACGACTATTGTCTGCCCCACGAAGCGCATCAGGGATACGGTCTGTGAACCTGCGCCAGTCATCGTGACGACTTTGCCGATGCCGGCGGCCACATCGCTGCTCAGCGCATCCCCATGAGTCCCTTGGTCTTCGACACGAGGGGCGTGCGCAAGCAACCGCGCTTGTTGGCTCTGCGCCTGCCGATCATAGAAGTCTTGGTCGTGCGGAAGAGGCTCGGACAGGTTTAGAACGTGGACGACTGCGGTCATGTCCGCATGGAGCAGGCAAACAAATTTGAAGTTCCCGGCAGCCGGGAAAGTTACGGAATACGTTGGCTTCTCTGTCGTCGGCCCTGCACTGTCATCCACCAGGAGCACCCCCGTGGTGACACACGCAGAACCATCAAAGCTGGAGCCATCAGGGGTAAGCCCCGGACACCCGACGGGGACGCCGAATATCGGACCAAAACCGGGCGGGCGTGTCTGGCCCGGTTTCAAAAAGGTAAGCGTATGGCGTTCATGTGTGGGAAACGTCCAACGTATGCTGTCGCCGGTGTGAATCCAAATCTCATTCGGTAAGAATGCAAGCGCCTGATTGGCTTTGTCGCCAGTCTCCGCGCCGACCTGCAATCGCCAGGTATCAGCCAAAGCCGAATGCGGGACAAACAGCGCAATCAGCAAAGCGCAGTGCCAAGAAATTCGCTGAAATTGTGATCCGATTAACTTTGTCATGGCTCCTCCCCTACATCAGTTGTGCGGCGAGCATTGACTAGAAAGCTCAGAGGGTCAATGCAAGGCGAGTGAAACGTGGGTGACACCGGAAGTTATTGATAACTTGTGTTTTCCGATGTGCGATGACACGCCTGTTGTGTCCCTCGAAACCGGGATATACTTCGCCATAAGCAAGGAGTCCTGGTCAGAGTGGCTAGTCCAGCAAAACCGTACATCGTAAGTTTCGGCGCCTACGAGTTCAGCCTCGACTCCGGGGAATTACGCAAGGAAGGAATGCGTCTCCGCCTGGAAGGTCAGCCGGTGGCCATTCTGCAGATGCTACTGGACCGGCCTGGAGAATTGGTCACGCGTGAGGAACTTCTGAAAAAGCTCTGGCCGGAGGATACGTTTGTCGATTTCGAACACAGTTTGAACGCTGCGGTGAAAAGACTGCGGGCGGCGCTGAACGACTCCGCCGACAAGCCGCACTACATTGAGACGCTGGCGCGCCGAGGGTACCGGTTCATTGCACCCGTGAACGCGGCTGGCACCGAAGCTGGCTCTGTAGCGTCCGTCGTCACCCCAACTCCAGCAGTTGCGCAAACGCCGCTGGCTCTTGCTGGTCGAAGGTTGTGGCTCATTGCGATCGCGGTGTGCGCCGTCGCCGTTGTCGCTTGGGGCTGGCGCGAGTGGCGGCATCTAACGGCAGCTTCCGCAGCCCCGGTGATTCGTTCTCTGGCTGTGCTTCCGTTGGAAAACCTAAGCGGAGATCCGTCGCAGGAGTACTTCGCCGACGGGATGACTGAGGAGCTTATCGGACGGCTCTCTAACATCCACGGTCTTCGCGTTATTTCCCGCACGTCGGCGATGCAATTCAAGCACACACGGCTTTCGGTGCCAGAGATTGCCAGAAAACTCGGGGTGGATGCCATTGTCGAAGGATCAGTAATACGAGAGGGAAGTCAAATTCGCGTCCACGCCCAGTTGATTAGTGGCGCGACCGACGAGCACATTTGGGCAGAAGAATACCAGCAAGAATATCGAAGCATTCTTGGCCTGCAGGAAGAGGTCGCGCGGACAATCGCTGAGCGAGTCAAGATCAGCCTTACGCCGCAAGAGCGAGCGAGCCTGGCACCTGCGCGGACGGTTGACCCCGAAGCCCACGAGGATTACCTGAAAGGCCGCTACTACTTCAACCAGCGAACGGGCGACGCGCTCAGCAAAGGCGTCGGATACTTCCAACAGGCAATCGCCCGAGACCCGAGCTATGCCTTGGCATACAGCGGCCTGGCTGACGCCTACGCGCTGCTTGGGTTTCGCGGTGGTTTTCCGTCGAAAGACGCGCTGTCGCGAGCCAAGGCAGCAGCCCTGAAAGCCATCGAACTGGATGACACTCTAGCCGAACCTCACGCATCTCTGGCATTCATCGCCGAGACTCATGAGTGGGATTGGGCGACGGCCGAGCGGGAATACAAGCGGGCCCTGGAACTCAACCCGGGTGATGCCCGGGCTCACCACTGGTATGCCGGCTATCTCATGTATGTCGGGCGATTGGAGGAGGGGATTGCCGAGGCCAGGCGTGCCCGGGACCTCGACCCGCTGTCCTTGCCGGTCAACAATGCGCTAGCCGGCAGGTTGCTCGTGGCGGGCCGGGTTGACGAGGCGCTGGAGCAAGTGCAGAGAACTTTGGAACTAAATCCTAATTTTGCGCCGGCCCACCAGACTCGAGGCTGGGTTTACTTGAATCAGGGAAAGCACAAGGAAGCCATTGGCGAATTTCAGCAGGCGGTCGATGTCTCCGGAACCAACGATACGGACTTCGTCCTGGACCTTGGTTTTGCTTATGCGGTAGTGGGCAACCGAGAGGAAGCGCGCAGGATCCTCGCCAAGCTGAAGCAACAACACGAGAGAGGGCTTGTGCCATCTGGTTCCATCGCGATTCTCTACGGAGCGTTAGGTGACTTGAACGAGGCTTTCGCCTGGCTGGAAAAGGCTTACGAGGAACGTGACCCCGAACTTACTTATGTCAAAGTGCCCGGCCGCCGGTTTGAACCGCTGCGCCGCGACCCGCGCTTCAGAAAGCTGCTCATCCGGATGAGCTTGGCAAACTGAAATACCTTTCGGGATAGGTTGTCTGGTCTGACTGTCCGGATAACCACGCGTTAATTCTTCACATGCTCCATCGAGTCCCGCAAAAAGGAATAACACATTGCTTCCCGTCTATATGCAATTGATCTGCCTGTTAACGGTCAACAGGTCATCAGCTAATTAACCGACCTTCAAAACGGCAGCAGCGCATACCCGCGGTTTTGGTAGCTGACGTTCACGAGCATCGCGCCAGTGGCCAGCTGCACATCACTGACGACCTTGGCCGGATCGATCTGCCGGAAATGCAGAAACTGCCCACAGACAAATAGCTCCACGCCTGCCTCGCGCAGACTGTGGATGAGCTTAAGGTTGGGATTTGCTACGCCGTACTTCTCCTTGTAGCTCTCTTCCCCCAGGATGCCGTCCACCGCGGCGCCGTGAAAGATGATGGCCATCTTGCGTTGCGCCGCTGGCACACCGGTCGCCGCCAGCGCGTTCACCAGCGCCGCGGCCTCTCCCACTGCGGGAACAACGTCTTCCGGCTTAGCTGCGGCTCGCGTCGCGTCAAAGATCACTTTGAAGTCGCGCGTTTTATCCGGTTGCACCGCCGCCGTCGGCAATGGCCAATATCCTCTCGCCTCCTTGATCACCGGACGCTGCTCGGACTGCGCTGACGCCGTTGCCAACAGAAC
>DASQIH010000141.1:0-15771 GCA_035631655.1 Terriglobales bacterium | reverse complement strand
ACAGACGCGCTCATCGCTATTCGAGAATTGAAACCGCGCGGTCGGCGATTCTTTACGAGCGACTGCTGGTCACGGCAGTCATATACGATTGACACAGAATCACAAGGTGCTCTCGCAACTTGCGCATCTTCGCGGCTGACCCGCCCGCCTCCAGCACGGAACGCATTGCGCCCGGCATCGAAGCCAGCATCATCTCGATCGCAAACTTGTCGGGCTGCACATCGATATCTGGTGCAGTTTGAATCATGGCTTCGATCGTTTTCCGAAGCCACTGTATCACACGCTTAATGAGGGCCACCCACACGTTGCACGACGTCATAGAGAGCCACAGAAATGTCGGCGTGCTCGATCTTTACGTCCACATAGGCCTCCACCATCTCTCGGATCATCTCGGCGAGCGGTCTGTGACACGCCTGCTCACACGTGGCCTCGACACGCTCTGCTAGGCTCTTTGCGCTGTTTCGGAGGATGGCACGCCAATTGGACCTCCCAACCACTTCTAGGTAGGTGGTCAAGCTGGGGGCGCGACCCAGTCCAATTACTCATTGGTCGAGAGACTTTTTGAACAAATCCTCGATGTACCGGGAATCTACCTCGCCCGCTCGGTTGTAAAGGGCCTCGCCACGAGCGTCCAACACCAGGACGTGAGGGATGTAGCCCTTGTAGTACTGCCTGACCAGTCTTTGCTGCTCGGGCGAGCGCTGAACGTCGAGATCGATTACAACAAAGTGCACCTGGGAGCGGTATTTGTTGTAAAGCTCAACGGTGCGCTGCGCTTGTCTTTTGGAGTTGAAGCAGCCTTCGCCGTAAATGATGACATAGTTGGGTTTGCCCGGAACAAACCCAGATTGCGCGTCATCTCCCGTGATCAAAAGACCATCGAGGCTGTCGCTTGAGTAATCGAGTCTCGAATTGAGCTTCAGATTGTCGATGGCAAACAGGAGCGGGGTGCTTAGCGTAGACAGCAGAAAGAAATACAACACTAATTTTCTCATGGTCATTTTTCTAGCTCCAACTGAAATGATTGCTCCTCAAGTTTGGATCTATTCGCGAAGCGGACGAGAGCTTCATCGGCGGCTTCGCGAAAAGATCGCTTGCCGTTTTTGTGTTCAGCAGCCAGATAGCCGGCTCCAAAGTACAGCCTGCCGTCTGGACTAACGAAAGATGTGAGAGGCAAGCCCGCAGGAAGATTTAGTATTCCTTGGGCTTGCTGCACCTGCGCGACCATTTTCGGGGAGGTATCGAAGTCAACTTTCACAGCTACAAAGTGCTGATTAATGTAATCCGCAGTGTTAACGTTGGTGTACGTGTCTCGATCCATGAGCGCACACCACGGACACCACACAGCTCCAACATCTAGAAGGATCGGACGGTTTAACTCCTTTGCGCGTCGGAATGCGTCGGTGCCCCATGGGTACCAGTCCACAGGTTGATTCGTGGCCCGGAGGAGGTAGGCCGAATGTTCGCCGGCGAGGTGGTTAGGCTTAGTTTGTCCAACTGCACCGGCCACACACCACAGGATTATGAGCAGCAACAGCAGGGTTAGTGCCGGCTTGTACCATTCAAAATACAAACGTCTCCTCCTCGGCTACTAGAACAACTGGCGCACCGCCCGACGAAATCGAAACTGCATGTGCAATCGTCTGTTCGCCACCTTCGGACGCCGTGCATTCTTCGAGGACCTCCATTGAAGGAAAATAAATCTCAGTAATGCGGTGGAAGGGAGGTTTGCCCGCCGGGGAACCGAGCACTCTAGTCGCAACAATCTTGCTTTTGCCGGTAAGTTTCTCGACTGCCATGGGCACATGGTCCCGGTTGTAAACCGTTTCGAAGGCGTCAATGTCCTTTGGGCGGGGATAGATCACTACTAACTTGACTGCCATCTCATTCCCTTAGAAAGCTACACAGACCACAGTGGAACGTTGCAAAGGTCCTGTCGTGCATCAATTGCCGCTTAGCGTGCCCGCGGGCACTATTAAGGAAGCGGAGCGAGCGGTTGCAGTCCGCCGCCCCGCTGCGGTGAAAGTGGCGCTCGGCCAGTTTCGTTCAGTTAAGCCGAGCGGCGACACCGCACACGATTACGGGGCCGAAACTGCCGTATGGCGCACCATTAGGTCCGGTGATGTATCCGTCTCTCGCCATTTTCAAAATGCGGAACTCTTCGGTCAGGAGACCGCGATACCCCTTTCTGATGGCTTCATCGGTCCACTCGTAGACGTTGGCGTCCCAGACTGGGCTGTAATCGGTGGCAGTCGTGGGAATGCCACCAAAGGTGTTGTTCGGCCGATGCCCATCCAGAAGGGCGGCGCCCAGACCCTGACGCTGCGGATTTTGGCAGCCGCCTTCTGACGCGCCGTTCGTCGCGATGAAGATCCGCTCGACAGCGCTACGATCGATGTCGTCGACCCCGGTCTCGATCTTGCGCAAACGTGGAGCGAAAGTGTTCCCTTCGATCGCAGACACAGTGGGATCGCTTGACTCAGTCGAGATGTAAAAGACCGGCTTGCCAAAGCTATAGCCGTTAATCAGGGAAAGCGTGACTGTCCGGTTCGCTGGATCAATGGCAACTACCTGGTCATGTACGAGGCGGTAGTTCGGGTGTCCGTTTGGGAAGTTGATATATGCATCTTCCACCGCAGCCGCGATGACGGGCGCGTCGTAAATGATGCCGCCGACGTTTACCAGCGGGCTGTAATCAGCATCGCCGACCGAGCCCGGCTGCGCGATGCTGGGGGGGAACGGTCGTTCCCTAGAGCCGGCCTGGAGCTGCCGGTTTGGACTGAAGTCTACGAGGCCGGATTCGAAGAGGAACGTCCCGTCGGCGCGAACCGTAGCGGGCCGTGCGGCATCGCCAGCGTTATGCAGTTTCTTGGAGAAGTTCACGCCAAGGCGCTCCGCTTCGGCTTGGTCGCCTGCATCGAGGATGATGTACCACATGGGCTTTAGACCAAAGGGAGTGTTCACCGCACCCTTGAACAGGGGCAGCGTGATCGTTCCTCTGGGGCTACCGGCGAGAACATTCACCTTCGTTAGCTCTTCGATCGGTATGTCGAACTTACCTGATTTCAGCAGTTGGACAGGCCCGGCCAGATCCGGATTCGTGAGCGAGTCGGCCGGCGGAAACTGTGAAATGTCGACCTTCGTTCCTATTGAGGCCAAGGGCGGAATGATGTTGCATCCGGGACCCGGCCCATTCGCTGCTGGCCCGGGACCATTCCCTGCACGTAAGAGTCCTCCTTCCCCTTGCGCTGCCGCAAATATCGCAGCCGAAAAGAACATGATGGCTGCCGCCGTTGCGGCGATCAGTACTGGGCTTGCCCGTTTCGACCATCTCCTCATGCTTACGATCTTCCCTTCGTTTTTATGGGTGTTCATTGCAAATCCGCCACCGATGGACATATTCCCGCCAGAGCGTTCCTGGTATTCATCTCTCTGCGTTACCTGCATGATTCACTTCTCCTTTGATAGTTGTGCGATCTGAGGCTCTGCGCCTCGTGTTTCGTTTTGTTGGTCGTGTTGCGGTCGCGTTTCGCTAAAACGCCATATGAGCTCAGTGCTGCATTTCGTCTTTCTCCATACTGTCACTCTGCTTCATGTTGTCGTCGTGCTTCATCTCGTCTTTGCCCATTGCGTCCTTTTTCCTCGACTTCTTCGACTTGTGAGCTTTTTTCTGTTTCTTGCCTGCTGGCGTTTCGTCGTGCTTCATGCTGTCGTTCCCCATGGAATCCTGTTTCATTTCGTCCTTGCCCATGGAGTCCTGCTTCATCTCGTTTTGTTTTGTTTCCTCTTTTTGCATGCCGTCTTGCTTCGGGGCATCCTGAGCGAAAACGCTGATTGAACTCACCAGGACACACGAAGCCAGCAGCATCATCAGCTTCCTGTTCATTCGACCTCTCTTTAAATTTACCCACTTCGGGCGTAACGGAATGATTCAGCAGATGGGAAAAAGTTTCGCCGGTACTCGTTGTTGCGATCTGTAACTAACTAGCCCGATCAACGTCTCCATGTTATGCGCGTGATCTTTGCGGAGTGTGCAGTTGATTCAACGTGTACTACTGCTAATGTTGGGGATGTGCTGTCTTAGCTTCGCGCAAGAAGCGAAGAATGACCTGGGCTTACTGCTCGGTGCAGAGTTCATCCCACGGGCTACAACCACTTCTAACCAGAGTGTGAGTTTCGGCAGAAGCACCGCTTATTCCCTCGACTATGCGCGCCGTATATCCAGTGGAAACACGGCTTTGTTCTTAGAGTTCCCGTTCGCGGCCGCGCCGAGTCAGCAGGTAAAGAGCCCACAACTCGACGCAATCACCAGTCTCGCAACGTTAGTTGTGACGCCTTCGTTGCGTGCACGGTTTGTCAGGCACGCGCCGGTATCACCATGGGTATCCGGCGGCTTCGGATATGGACTTTACGAAGGAAGCAGCTGATTGCAAAACGGAGTTGCTAATACGGAGATACATCGGAACGTGGCGACAGTGCAATTCAGCGGCGGGATCGACATCCGGACCCGGCTCAAACTGCGGTTCCCGATCGGCCTTAGAGGCGAGGTTCGGGACTACTACACCCTCAACAAGCCCAGCTTAGGCGTTCCGGTTCAGCGCACAGGACAACATAATGTTGTTGTCTCGGGAGGATTGGTTGTCAACTTTTAGCCAGGCTTTGTCGAGGAAGGCCGCTAGTGAACGTGGAAGATCGGATGCTCGATCACCTCGCCGACCACGAGCGCTAGTGTCATGACAGAAGCGAAGAGTGTGACGACAAAGCTAAATTTCTCGCGCATCCTCATTGGCTTCTTGCGCCAGCGAGCGGCCGAGCGATGTCGGGCACGCCAGGAATTCCACAAAACTATCAGCATGACAACCGCGGCTGCAGCGGAAACGAGCAGGACCGGGATGCGAATGATATCGGCGTGCAACCGCGAAGCCTTTACTGCACCCGCTACAGCCCCGAGCCCGACGAACAGCTTGGCTGACGCGCTGGCGACAAGGATTGCACACGCTCCCTCCACGAGACTGCCAAGAAAAGCTGCGCCTGCGAGCAGGATAGAAGGAGAGGATGATTGTTGAGTTTCTTCGGCCGGCAAAATGAGATCAGTATTGCTGGCAGCCACACTTCACCTCGCGTCAAATCTGATGCCACAGCCTTCAATAAGTTCCAAGGATTTCTAGAAAATCTGCACCTCAAAATCCTGCCCATTCGGAAAACCTGAAACTTTCCAGCAGGTCGTGAATCCTACCACCGGACTCGACTCTGACGTGCCCACCAGCGGTGGGACTGCGCGGCTCTGTGCGAATGCAGAAAACCCTGGTGAGCGAACCCGAAAATGATTGCATCCTCGACGGGGAGCGAGAGCTCATCGCTGAGATCCTGGCTGGGAATAACGAGCGGTACTATGAACTCATAGCACCGCTCGAGCGCCGGGTGTACTACACGGCATATGCGATTCTACGGACTCGGGCCGACGCCGAAGAAGTGGCGCAAGAGGCTTTCCTGAAGGCGTTCAGGGGCTTGCGCTCATTCCGTGGGGACGCCAAATTCTCCAGCTGGTTATTGAGCATCGTGATGAACGAGGCCCGAATGCGGCTGCGACAAAGACGCGAAGTATCTCTGGAGCTTCTAAAGTCCCCGGACCACGAGAATGAATATACTCCGATCGAACTCGCGGACTGGCGCGAGATCCCTGTCGAAGCTCTCGCACAAAAAGAACTAGCGGCGCACCTTGAGGAGGCACTGGCGGCCCTTCCGGCAATCTACCGTGAAGTGCTGATCCTGCGCGACATTGACGGGCTTAACATTGCCGAAACGTCAGACGCACTAGAAATAAGTGTGCCGGCAGTGAAGACAAGACTGTTGCGTGCACGACTCATGGTTCGCGATTATTTTCTGTTACGCTCATGGGCCAGGCCTCCAGTGTTACGAAAGGCACAGCCATGATCACGCTGAGTTGCGAAGCGGTTCGCCGGGAGATCTCGAACTATCTCGACGACGACATATCTCCGCGGATGCGCCGCTTGCTTGAGGCTCACTTGGAGCAGTGCCGAAAATGTGCGGTGTTGCTGGACAGCACGCATAATGTGCTTGTCCTGTTGGCCGACGAGCAAAGATTCGAGTTGCCGGCCGGATTTAGCATCCGGGTTAGGCAGATGTTGGCTGAAGAGTTTCAGAAAGGAAAAAGCTGATGTCGCAGCCTATATATGTTTACGAAGGAATCATCGAGCGCCGGTCAGGTGCCATTCGGTTGGCAAAGCTCCCTGCCGAGTCCGCTCCGGTACAGTTCGGCGTGCACGGTGCCATCGCCAAGCATTACGGCTTGAACCCGACAGCAATCAAGGAGCCGCGTGCGGCGACACTCGACTATGTGATTGCCGCCACGGGTGCCTGACTACAGGGCACATTTGCTACCGCGCTGGCAGCGCGGAACGTGAAGACGGGTAGAGGCGCACTCCTGAGCGATGTGCGTGGCGAGGTGGAGACCGAGGACGGCGTGCTTGTGATCCGGCGCATTTCAGTCCACCATCGGCTGATGGCTCAAGAGGAGGTTCGTGATGTAATCGAGGCAGTGCACAAACAGTCCCTCCATTGCCCTCTGTATCGAACGTTGTACCGATGCATCGATATCAAAACGTCTTGGGAGCTTGTGCCCAATTCCCGTTCGCAATAGAGCGGGGCGAAGATGGCGGGCGAGGCTTCGTGGTTTGCAGTCGCGAGAGGGGCTGGGGTTCGCAGAAAGAATTTACATTGTTTCTGCCAACAATCTCGACACCTCTGATTACCAGTCAGCGCTCTCCTTTCGCTCTAACCGCCTGCACGTCGCGGATATCGGCCAGTGATCTTGCGGATGAATCCATGCAGACGACGGATACCAGCGGTATCGGCCAAGAACATGAACAGACACTCTGCCGGAACGACGTCAATCTTGCGCTGCCGGTTTATGCGGCGATTCGCCGATTCGGTACTTCAGTGCCGAAACCCAAGACTCATCCCTTTACCTGGTCGCTGACAATGACGGTCTCTGTGGTTGACGGCTTGTCTTCCTCTCTCATGGCTGACTTGAAGCCGCGAATACCTTCTCCGATTCCTTTGCCGAGTTCGGGAAGCTTTTTGGGCCCGAACACGAGCAAAGCAATTCCGAAAATGACCAGCAGATGCATCGGTTGAAACAGCCCTTCAAACATGGAATCCTCCTTAAGGTGGGTGAAGAGCTCAAACGAGCTCGAAGCCGCTAATATTAAAAATGCAGGCGCTGTGACCAGTAACTAGTTACAGCGCCCACCAGTAGAGCAGGGGAGAGACCACGCTCCGTCTAGAACTCGCGCCGAGCTGAGTCTGCTGCGACAGCCAGCTGCATCGATAACTCGAAAAACTCTGCCGGTTGACCGATGAAGAGCCCGTCTTCCGTGAAAGCCTTCACAGTAGCCACTGCACCTCCAAGCTGCGTCGAGGTAGGTCGGATCACCGAACACCGAGGCAGGCTCTTGCTTATGAAATTGCATGGCTCAGGCAGGATCTTGTTGGTCTGGGTTAGCTCTGTGGGAGGGTTGTTGAGATCCGGAAAGGTTAGCCCGGTCACTGGATCGACTACACCGGCCAAAGGCTGAGACACCGCGTTAGCGCCCTTGTCGTGCCACAGCCCGAAGTGATCAATTTCGACTCCGCCAATACTCACCAAGATCCGCAGGACCGTCGGGTCGGTTGCCTTGAACGCCAATGTCGGATAGAGGCTCGCACCACCCTGCTCGATAAACGCAAAGTGAAATCCCGCCGTGTTGGCGATCGCTTGTATGCGCTCGGCATCGCGGCCTGCGATGGGAACTGTTGGATTGGTGGACGGGGGAGTGTCTGTATCGTTTAGCGGGATCGCCGGTTGGTTCTTAATCACAAATGGCCCCTTGAACGCAGCACCCAAATCTGGGTTTTTCCCGCTGCGATAGCGTGTATACCAACTGAGGTCCACGTTAAGATTCATTAGATTTGTAAGCCGTTTGATTTGTTTGGCCCCAGTCGCCTGACTGCTCGGCAGATTTCGGAATGGTTCGAGATTGAGTGCTTCCTCACCTCGTGATCTCAAGAAAGCCCCAAGGAAGGCCGCGTGGCTTAGCTCATCATCAGTGTTGTCGGTGATGTATTGCGGCATGTCGCCATCCAGATTTTGAAGTGCCAGGGTGTAGGCTGGATTTCCTCCGATGAATCCTTGGAATTCCTCGCTCGATTGTGCGGCCCCGCCCCCCGAAGGTCCGACCCCGCCAAGTTCTGCATACTGGGTCCACAGATCACTCTCGACAATTTCAGCCCACAGCGCGAACTGCAGGAGGGCAACGTCGCCTCTCGAGAGCTTGCCTGTGCTCGATGAGGTCTGCGCTGTGCCTTCAGCCGCCAATAGCGTACCGGCCGACAGCGCTGCACCGGCCATTCCGAGGCCCTTCAGAAATGAACGTCGCCTAACGACGCGCTGCCAGCGGGAGTCGAGGTCTTCCATTGGGGCTGTAGCCGTGGTTTCAGTTGAGACAGTTGTGGGGAGATTCTCTTTTTTCACGCGTTCTACACTCCGATTTTGGGATAGTTTTGGGTAACCCTGCCAAATGTGAAACTCCGCCAACCGGGAGATATTCCCCAAATCGAGAAATATTTCTCTGAACGAAGTCGTTTCTTGACCACTTCAAGGCGCGAGCGCTTGAATGCCTACTGATATTTGATCGCTTAAGCCTTTAGTTCCGGAGTCGCAGCATCTAGCCTGTTTACAGGGGTTAGATTCAGCTATCGCGGTTCTGATTACGATCAGTTGTAAATTGATTGTCAGATAATTGTCTGGACTGATTGGTTATCTTGGCGCGAGTGCAGTGTAGCTTCCCAATCGATTATCATCGTTCATCATCTCTGGACGGGAGCCGGCGCTCTGGATTCTCACATCAAGCGAAACTCCAGTGGGGAGACTAGAGAGCGTGTGTTCTGCGCCCGCGCCCGGGATTTACCAGCCAAGCCACTCCGATACTAATTACGTAGAGCGCGACCATCGGCGCGGCAAAAAGACACATGTTGAGGATGTCAGTGGTGGGGGTGACGATTCCTGCGACAACAGAAATGGCAAGTATGGAGTACCGCAGGTTCCGCCACATCCAGCGAGCTGTTATCACCCGCATCAGGGCGAGGAAGAACACGAGAATGGGCATTTCGAAAATCAGTCCGAGTCCGATGATGATTGTTAGAAATAGCTTTGTATATTCCCCTATCGTGATCATCGGTTGGAAGCGTTGGCCGTAGCCGATTAAGAAATCCAGCGACGCCGGGTAGACCATCCTGTAACCAAAGAACCCTCCGGCTAGAAACAGTCCGACTGTACTCACTAAGAATGGCAGAACATAACGCTTCTCTTTGCGATACAGACCAGGAGCAATGAACAACCACAGTTGATAGAACACGAATGGAGAGGCCACAAACAGGCCAGCGACGAAACCTACCTCCAGGTAGAGATTGAATGGCTCAGTTGGATTCAAATACACCAGTCCGCCGCCTAGGCCGTGGTGACGCAGTGCCTGAACAATGGGTTTCTGCATCAAGGCGAAAATGCGGTCAGCAAAGGACCAGCACGAGAAGAATCCGATGACTACCCCCACGACTGAAAGGATGATCCGCTTCCTCAACTCCTCCAGATGCGAGAGGAGCGGCATCACGTCCACGTTTTGTGCGAGTACAGATGCGATCCCATCAGCCATGGAAGGCCTCGGCCCGCCCGTGTTCGCTTCCAAAAGCATCGGTTTCGAGAACGCTGAGGCCTGTTTCAGGAGGCAATTTGTTCTGTGGTAAAGGCGCCGAAGCGATTTTCTCCTGCTCACTCGCTCCCTCTATTTCAATTTCGAGTTGCGATTTGAAGTCACGGGTGAAAGACCTTAGCTCAGCGAGCACCCTGCCGATCTGCTTGCCCACTTGTGGCAGTTTCTTAGGTCCAAAAATTATTAGACCCAGCAACATCAGGAACAGCATTTCCGAGAAGCTCATAGGGTCTCCTTCGAATTGTCCCTATTCTTGTCCTCGGTCCCGGCATGTTCCGATGTCGCGCCACTCTGTTTTAGGGCTGACTTGAAGTTTCTAGTGCCATCCCCGAGCCCCTTCCCAAAATCCGCGAATTTTCTGGGGCCGAAACACAACAAAGCGATCCCAACGATGAGTAACAGGTGTAGAGGTTGGAGCAATCCTTCGAACATCGGCACTCCTTTAACCGTGAGACAAAAGTCGAATAACGTCTTTGAAAGGAACGGGCGTGCCCTTACCTCGTACCGCACAGCACCACATACTCTTAAACAAACGAGAAAACAGATTTATTCCCAAAATTTTGGCAATAGTGATCAAGAAGGGGCCGCCAAATCTCGCATCGCGAATTGTGTGGCCTGGCTATGAACAGTCGTGCTGAGATCGTTTGCAAAGAAAGTGCTGAAAAGCTCTGTAGGGTGCGCCTCTTGGCCGCGCGCACTGGTCGGCATCCAGCGATGTGCTGGCAGCGGGGAGACTGCAAGTCGAGGAATCGCCATTATTTGCATCACGAACATGAGAGACTTCAGGGCGTTTGCAAAACTCCGCCGGGGCGGAGACCTTCTCTCAAATAGCGAAAACACCCACAAAGGTGAACAGGGTCCCGCTGTCCTTAGTTCTTCAGCTTGTGTCGCTCGCACGCTTCTTCGGTTTTTGACGGATCTACTGCCCTATCCGCGACTTGCTCGTTGATGATCTTTCCTGATTTATCGATGAGGAACGTGGCACGCCGTAGTCATGCAATGAGACCTTCTTCAGATCCTTGCCGTCGAAAGCGAGCAACGGTTCAAACATGTTGCGACTCGGGGGCTTTTGACGCTCCTGCTGGTGGCGTCCTCTTTCAACCCTCTACACGGGGAGAACAGAGGCCGAAGCGAAGAAGACAAGAAAGGGTAAAATCGGGAGCCATCTCGCCCACTTTCAGCTTCAACGGAGCCGGCGCCTCTCCGTTCTCTATTCATTGCTTAGTTCCTTGGCGCTGCCGTCTCGAGACAGCAATCCTTCTGTGATTACGCCCGTATCGGTGGTGGATTCTTTTTCTGGAACAGGTTCGCTTTGCAGTTGGATGCCGGGAGCACACGAGAGTTGCCGCTCGATTGGAAAAGCGAAGGGCGAAGGCCCGAATTTGCAAGTTCCGTGGTCGGATCAGGCGCCCCCCCATAAGCTATTCGGAAAAACTGGTGGCGAACGTGAAGATCATTCGTTCGGTTCACCCTCTCACGATTATTTTTGCGTGATCACAGGTCAACCCGGGAATATTTGCCTCAATCCTGAGTTTTCGACAATGGCGAGAGTGTCTGACGTTGCGGTTTCGTCATTCAACCGGCTCTGCCATTCTCTCCTACACCACACAACGCGAGGATAAGTCCCGATGGCGAAAAGCTTGATCGCGCTCGTACTTCTTTGCGCCAGTCTGTCTGCCCGGGTCACCAGGTCCCTCAGTGTCGCGGCCGACGATGAAGGTAATCCAGGAGCCTCGTCTGCTCCGTCGGTCAACTCAGTCATTGAGTGGAACAGGACTCTTCTGACGATCGTACGGACTCCTGGTGCCCAACCACCCACTATTCATTCGACTCGCAGCTTCGCCATCCTGCATGCTGCCGTCTATGACGCCGTCAACAACATTGACGGAACCTTCAGTCCGTACCTTGTCCGCCTCTCCGACGTCCCGCGGCATGCTTCCCGACCAGCTGCGGCACATCAAGCCGCCCATGATGTGCTGGTTGCGCTCTACCCAGCTTTTCAGGGGACACTCGACGCTGAGCTTCAGCAGGACTTGGCACAAATTCCGCATGAACAGAATAAGGCTGATGGTGTCGCCGTAGGACAAACCGTTGCGGCTCAGATCTTGTCCTTGCGAAGCAACGACGGATCCGGCGTAACTCCCCCTCCATTCATTCCGGGAAACCAGCCTGGAGGCTACCAACTGACACCACCCAATTTCGCAGCAGCGGATTTCACGCAATGGCCTCACGTCGCGCCGTTTGCCCTGGCGCGTGCCGACGAATTTCGTCCCGGCCCGCCCGAGCTGACAAGCGAGGAGTACACCACTGTTTTTGACGAAGTCAAAAGTCTGGGATTCATCCACAGCACCACTCGTACCCCGGAGCAGACCCTGATTGGAATGTTCTGGAATGGCAATATTCAAGACTTCTGGAACGAGATCGCGCAGACCGCAGCTTTGAGACATCATCTTAACCTGGCACAAAGCGCGCGCTTGTTCGCGCTGCTGAACATCAGCCTTGCTGATACCACGATTGCCTTCTTTGATGCTAAATACACCTACCAGTTCTGGCGGCCAGTCACTGCCATTCAGTTGGCGGGCAGTGACGGCAATCCCAGTACGGAGCCCAATCCGACGTGGCTGCCGCTCTCGACAAAAACTGCTCCAGACCCTGCCTACCCAGGCGCCCACAGTGCCATTAGTGCCGCCGGGGCCGCGATACTACGGTTCTACTTCGGGAACCGGTTCATTTTTGATGTTACGTCCGAGTCCTTGGCGGGAGCGACACGGCACTTCACTAGCTTCTCAGCGGCGGCGGAGGAAGCGGGTTTGAGCCGGATTTACGCTGGACAGCATTTCCGCTCTGACCACATTGCCGGCAAAGCTCTAGGTCGTCAGGTAGCGGAATCTGTCGAAGAGACCATTCTGCTTCCTAGGTAAATGGCGTTCTGGCATTGACCAAGTGTGATTCCGGAACGCAGGTTCGAAGCTAACAATGCCGGCACGCCGGCATTGTTGCTTCTGGTTAGGAAAACCTCTCGCCAGTTTCGGTCTCAAGAACCGCAACTCGTTGCCAGTTTAGATGCAAATCAGACCCTACCATAGTCCTGCAGGCCTTTCCTGACCCAGGTGATCTCGATCCTCGACCAACGGAACATGCCGGATCGCTGGAGCCTTCGTCCTTATCCACTTACTTTTCAGGTGATTTTCGTTGGCCGGATTCTGCCGAGGCAACCCGAGGGGCAAGGTTGGACACGGTAGCATAGTAGAATTTTCGGAAAGTATAACCGTTCGGACCAGAACCTCGTGGACAGAGTGCACGAAGAGTAAGTGAGCAATCTTGATAGGGCGTGGTAAAGGCCGCACACGAAGCGGTTAACCAATACGATGCAACGGTGCAAGCGGCCAAGAAAGGCCGCCACTGATGACAAGTTCGATTGGATGTCCTCTTGCCATTCAGCAATACTCAGCCTGCTTACGAACCGGCAGCGCGTTTCAGCAGTTCAGCAAGATTGTTGATATCAGCTGCTGCCGCATCGCCGAGTACGCAGTACCGAAGGCTGCCCTGGCTCCACGTTTCCATGTTGAACGAAAGTTCCTCCGGCGAAACCCATATTGACGCTTTCAGGGGAGCCCGACAGAACCGACGGGAACGTCGCGAGCAGGTTGGTTGAAATCGGCAAGCTTATCTCCGGGCATAGTGGCGCTTTCCTTCGACTGGTCGCCACCAGGTCCTGTCCCGCCGGAAATTCGATCGCACTGAAGAAGCGTCAGTGGTAGGCAAGAGGCAACGAGTCATCTTAGGCCCTTAGGCGGCCATGCTATCGTGGACATCACCACGCTGTGCGTGTTCCTTGACCACTATACGCCAATAGCGTACTATTGTGGTGTACGCTAATAGCGTATAGAGAATCTGCATGGAGTTCATCGAGGCGCCTGCCTTTTCGAAGCATGTATCAGACTATCTAAATGACGATGAGTATCGGAGGTTGCAGGCGGAACTCGCTGACAATCCAGAAGCAGGAGACATCATGCCCGGCACAGGCGGTTTTCGCAAGATGCGCTGGGCAGATGTACGGCGCGGCAAAGGTCGGAGAAGTGGGTTGCGGATTGTGTACTACCACTTTAAGTCCGATCATCAGATATGGCTGATGACACTCTACGACAAGGACGAAGCGTCAGATCTGACGGTAAAAGAGAAAAATGCGCTGAAAGCGGCCATCCAGAGTGAATTGGCCGCCCGGGCGGCGACGGCGGAATCGACCCGGCAGACGACGGAGGATATGGTGATGGCGAAGAGAGATATCTTTGGCGAGTTGATGGAAGGTGTGGCTGCGATGAAGAGCCATCGCGAAGGCAAGCTCACGCTGCGCAGCTACAAAGTGGAACCGGCGCCGCTCCCAAACGTGGATTCCAAGCTCATCAGGGACACTCGAAAGAGGCTGCGCTGCTCCAGGGCTGTATTCGCCCGAAAACTACGCATTAACGAACGAACGTTGGAAAAATGGGAACAAGGACGTGCGAAACCGAATCCGCAGGCCGCTGCGCTTGTTCTTCTGGTACGGAGATACCCTGATACGCTGGCGCGTCTGGAGGAGGTTGCCACGCGTTAGAATCAGGCGAAACAGTGTGTTGCTTACCGGTTGCGCGAAGAGTGTTCCCACTGCGCGAGTTGTGGCTGGCGTTATCGGAGATTGGCTGAAAGGGGTTGTGGAATATAACGCTTGGGACAGTCTTGCGGCGGCGTCATTGCGCTGATCAAATCCATCCAGAGGGTCAGGACTTTTTCTGTTCCTTTACCTCTGCTTGAGTGATCTTGAATGAGAAGAGATAGTTCTTGACCGCACTATTCACCTCAACAGGCATGAACACCGAGAATATCTTGCCGACGTACGAACCGGCGTTGGCTGCCTGCGGGAGTAGATCGAATGTGTAGAAGCCTCCTCCCACGTCGCTCCATTGTGAGTAATCGCTCGGAAGCACCAAGTCTTCGAATGTCGCTGTTGGTGGCACAATCGAAGGAGGAAAAGATCCCTCCCTGTCCTTATAGGCGACACCTTTGTGGAACACTTTGTGCGACTTGCCGTCCACATCTACGTAGGAGAGTTGATTCCAATCGATTTTCACCGGGGAATCCGTCTTATTTGTCAGGCTAAAACCGATGGCCTTGCGAGATACGGTGAACGCAATCTTAAGGTGCTCATCCTCAAAGACCAGGCTACTGGTCTCTGTAGGCTTCACTAAACTGAAGCTGTAATCAACGGGACGCCACCCGGCGAGAGTGGCCTCCACGTCCTTAAAGAACTTGTCGGCCATGCGTCCGCCGGCACCCCACGAGAATACTTGGCGGGAATCAGAGTTTTGAATGTCAACGACCAACTTCGAAGAACTCGCCGATACAGCCTGAACTGCCGCCTGCACTTCCAGCCCCCATGACGTTGCCGACGCGCCGGTACGAAAGGCAAACCTCTGGTGCGCTGAATCTGAAGTCGTGAGCTTGTAATTTTGCGCTGCAGTTCTGACCGCAGATTCGTAGAGTACGTCTGCTGGAACATCGAAGCCCTTACTCTTCGTTCCGGCGACTGCAGGCATGGCGAAGGCCAGAGCTAAAACTGCGCAGAATATCTCATAGGATTTCGTCTTCATTTTCTTCTTGCCTCCACCTTTCTTATATTGCCGACACCTCGTATCCGAAGTATCGGAGGCCCGCATTGGAATTCGAGTTCCGAATCGGGAATGCATCGGGATCATACCAGCCAAGTAGTTCTCCCGCTCGTAGGTGTCATACACCTCGCTGAGTTTCCGACCACAGCCGGAACACACCAATTTCCGATTGCCTCGCTTGCGCCGTACCCATAGCTTCAGCGTCTTGGCCTCTTCGTTGATCTCGTGGCGATACACCCGATACCCGGGCCATCCCAGGACTTTCGTCCAATCTGTCTCCCGCATCCTGAGGAGTGTACCCAGAGTTCCAGAAAATCAAAAACCTCATTTATGCTGGACGAGTTACAGATTCCTGCTCA
>DASQIH010000140.1:0-27284 GCA_035631655.1 Terriglobales bacterium | reverse complement strand
AGTATCTGGTTCCAGCCCTCTAATTGACCGCTATTTTTCGCGCTCTCCATGGGTTCATTTCCAATGAAGGTGAGTTTCGTCTGGCCGTTTCCTAGATCCTCAAAGATGGTCACGTCGTACGCACCCTCTATGGCCTCATGTTCTATTCCTAGCTGCGCAGGATCAATCTTGTTTCCCTTCGAGTCCGAAAAGTACATCAAGGAAACGATCTTCTCGTGCGGAACAATCTCGTGGTATTCAACCGCATTCCAGAACTCCTGCCCATCTGGAGATCTCATGCAGCAGAGGAATTTCCCCCCAACGCGAAAATCTATCTCGCAAAAAGGCGCAGTAAAGCCCTTCGGCCCCCACCACTGCATCACATATTGCGGGTCTGTCCACGCCTTCCAAACCAACTCGCGTGGAGCATCAAAGACTCTTGTGACAACCATCCGCTCCGTCTCACTCACCGTGTTTTTTGTCATCTCTGACCTCCGCCTTTTTCATTCGATTCACCACCACATCCAGCTTGTCGAAACTCTCTTCCCAGAACTGGCGATAGCTGATCGCCCAGTCGCTGACTGCCTTGATCGACTCTGGCCTAAGCTTGCAAATGCTCTCTCGTCCACGCTTCGTCTTGCTCACAATCCGCGCCCGCACCAGGTAGGCAATATGTTTTGAAATCATCTGCTGCGAGAGTGCAAACGGTTCCGTCAAGCCGTGCACAGAAGCAGGCCCACGGGAGAGCCGCTCGATCATCGCCCGCCGAGTTGGATCAGACAAAGCCGCAAATGTTGTACCCAGCCGATCCACAACCATATGGTAGTTGATTTCCGTTGAATGTCAATTGCTATTCTCGCGAGCCCAGATTTCTGTTCCCTGGTCTCTGAACCCTGACACCTGCGCGTCATAAATCGCCAATGCACTCACTGAACACGATCGCTACCCTTAAGTCGGCTTGTGGGAAGTGGATGCTCCATAGTCGCAGAGTAGAGAAACAAGTCAACTCCGGCGTCCCGATCGATAAACGCCGTAAATTAAAGACATTACAGCCAACAGCGGCATGAATGTGGGAATCGTATATACCAGCCCGCTCACCCAAAATGTGCTCATCGCAATGCCGGACAGCGCGAGAAGTGCAAACAGAGTGGGCAAGGGATGGAAGGGTAGTCTTAGTGGAAGCGCAGAGAGCGCCGCCGAACTGATCCTCTGGCGAAATCGCAAATGCGTAATGAGGATCACACCCCAGACATAGAACATACCGGCGACGGCCGTGCCGTAGAGCAAGAGGAAAGCATTCTTTGGCGCCAGTACTGCCAGAAGAATCGCGGCTACCATCCCTGCACTGGAGACCGCGAGGGCCGGGTGCGGAACCCCCCTCGTGCTAAGACAAGCTAGCCACCCCGGGGCATATCTTCCCTTCGAGAGCGAGAACAACATTCGGGTTGAGAGGTACAAGTTTGTGTTCGCACTGGAAAGTGCCGCTGTAATTACCACCATGTTCATAATGCCGGCCGCAAACGGAATTCCGACTGTTTCGAAAGCACGTACGAACGGACTGCCGGTGATACTCACACTTCCGGTACGATTCCAGGGCGTCATCGCCAGCATCACAGTGATAGCCAGCACATAGAAGATGATGAGCCGATAGACGATCGTACGCATCGCCCGGGGAATGCTGGTGGACGGGTTCTGAGCTTCACCTGCGGTTACGGCGATCACTTCCACTCCCATGTAACTGGTGATCGCCAGAGTCAGCGCGAGCCAGACTCCACGCCATCCATGGGGCAGGAATCCTCCGTTCCTAGTGAGGTTCGCTAGACCCGCGGCGGACCACGGGCCAAGTCCCGTGATGAGCAGCAGGCCGACTGCGATAAAGACAATAATGGCAAGAACCTTGATGAGCGCGAACCAATACTCAAATTCACCGAAGTTACCGACTTGCAGAGCATTGATGGTCACCAGGGCGACCGAGACCAGCAGAATCCATGCCCAAGCCGGGACATGAGGAAACCAGAAGCCGAAATAGATCGCTACCGCGGTTACCTCGGCCCCAATGGCGATGATTTGCACCAATCCGTAGGTCGCGCGCACGGTAAAGCCAGCCCAAGGACTGAGATAGGTCTCGGCGTAGATGCCGAACGAGCCAGCTACTGGATGGACAACTGCCATTTCGGCCAGAGAATACGCCATCACAATCGCGATCAGGGCTCCGATCAGATAAGTGATGATGACGCCGGGCCCGGCAAGTTCAATGGTGACGCTGCTTCCCAGAAAGAGGCCAACGCCAATCGCACCTCCGATCGCGATCATCGTAAGCTGTCGAGGATTCAGCCGGCGCTGTAGACCTTCGGGTTCCGTCGGCGGAAAGGCGGCGCTCCCATCCGGATGCGGAGCAAGACTGGCGGAAGAATTGTCCAAACGGCACCTGACTTTGTGAAATTTGCAGTTCTCGGCTAATTGGGGGAGATGCGCCGCAACACATCGACAAACTTGCCGATCTCCTCGACGGTGTTGTAGTGCACGAGCGATGCTCGAACGGCTCCTGTCTCTGGGGGAATCCCCATGCGATGGAGGAGTCGTGGCGAGTACATATTGCCGTCTCTCACCCCGATCCCGCTCTCTGCGCACAGAGAGGCCACTCGAGTCGCAGGTACTCCATTCAGATTGAAGCAAATGGTCGGTACCCGATGTTCGAGTTGACTCGCATCCTGGATTCCGTACACCGTAACATCATCAAGTTCCGCCAAAGCCCGCAGAATTTCTGCGGATACGGTTGCCTCGTAGACGCGGATCGCCTCCATCGCCGTTACTAATCTTTCGCGGGGAGAAGCGGCATGTGAATCGGTGAGGCTGCGTCCGAGTTCTTCCAAATAGCCAACAGCCGCATTCATTCCAGCCACGTTCTCATAAACGAAGGTGCCCACTTCGATCTTTCCCGGGATTTCGTCGGGGATGAAATCTTCGCGGAACGTAGGCAGCGCCTCCAGTTTTTCGCGTTTGCCCCAAAGGAAGCCCATGTGGGGGGCGAAGATCTTGTATCCCGAGCAAACGAGGTAATCGCAATCCCAATCCTGCACGTCGATGACGCCGTGTGGCGCAAAGTGAACCGCGTCCAGAAAGACTTCAGCTCCTGCCGCATGAGCCATGCGCGCGACTTCTTTCACGTTGACGATGGAGCCCAACGCGTTTGACGCCGCCGCGCACGCCACAAGTCGAGTTCGAGAACTGAGGAGGGGCTCCAGGTCTTCCACGTGGAGGGTGCCATCCTTCCGCATATTCCACCAGCGGATCTCCACCCCTTTGCTCTGTAAGGCAAGCCAGGTCGCGATGTTCGCTTCATGGTCCAGGTCGGACACAATGATTTCTTTTCGTGCTCCCAGAATGTCGGCAAGTGCCAGACTGACCAGACGGATGAAGGAAGTGGCGTTCATGCCAAACGCCACCTCGGACGGTTCACGCGCATTCAGCAGCGTGGCCACGCTCTGCCGCGCTTGCTGTATGGACGCATCGACTTCCTGACTATGGCGATAGCGGCCGCCACGTTGCACGTTACGGGAAACGAGGTGATGGCACACCGCATCGAGCACGGACTGTGGTATCTGTGCTCCCGCGCCATTGTCGAAAAATATAAAGTTGTCCCCGCTGTTCAGGGCCGGGAACAACCGCCGTATCGAAAGAATCGGAAAATTTGAGTTGGCCATTTTCTAATGCACTTGCAGTTGCTGGTAGATGACGGCAGCGTTATCGGCAAAAGTAGCTTCGTACTTGGGGTACTGTCTGAAATCGGAGTATTTCTCCATGTGAACGTCGTGCCGCACCTGCTCGAGAGTTTCGTTTTTCTGTTTCAGGGCCCGCACCTGCTCGTATAGATCATTCAGGTAATCGCGAAACCGCTTTAAGTCTGACTTCGTGGCGAGTTCGAAATGGCCGGGGACAACGTGGTCGAGGGGCAACTCGAGAACATGGTCCAGAGCATGAATCCAAGTTTCGACGCTGCCATCGTCCATGGCCGGTGACGAGCGGTTCAGGAACAGGTCTCCCATGGAAACCGCGCGCTGATCCGGGAAGTAGACTATGGCGTCCCCAGAGGTATGCGCCTTTCCGGGAAAGTAAATTCGGACGGTATACGGTTCGAGGTGCACGGTGACTTGCTGCTGAAACGTGAGATCCGCGGGTTCAAAGTGGAAGGACTTCATGCCTGGGTCATTTTGCACCACGAGCGTGCGTTCACGTGTGAAATCCGTGCTGATCACGGTCGCCGATGGACCAACAACTGCGTTTCCACCCTGATGATCGGGATGGTAGTGCGTGTTCACAACGTACTTTACGGGCAAGGCCGAGACTCGCCGGATCGCGCTGAGCAATTTGGACCCTTCCGTTGCATTGAGCCCCGTGTCGACCACCAGGATGCCCGTGTCCCCGACTAGAAAAGTGGAATTCGCGCTGGCATCGTTGTCGGAGATATAGGCGTAAAGTCCCTGTCCAATCTGGTTGACCACGGGTTCAGCCGTAGCCGGCGCAGAGCAGATCGACAGCAGGAGAAACAGGTTTCGAAATCTGAAGTTTCGCAAATCCACCTTCATCAAAAGCCGAGTTTCAAGGCGAACTGGATCAGCCGTGGTCCGCCCGATCCGAGACCGACATTGTTTTGCGCGGCATCCGGAGTAGTGAAAAGCGCTCCAAAGTTGGGCGCCGCGGAGATGTTGGCGGGCAAGGCAAAGCTGGGATGATTTGTGATGTTGAAGAACTCGGCACGGAACTGTACATTGGCTTTCTCGCCGACCTTAGTGTTCTTGAGAAGCGAGAAATCGAAATCGCGATATCCCGGGCCAACGACAATATTTCGTCCGGCGTTGCCGAAGGTTAGCGGCTGGTTATCAACGAATGCAGCCGTGTTGAACCACTTCTGGACGGTGTGGGGACCGGCGTTGGGATCGCCGACCAGGTCAGGCCGGTCGTTGCCAAGCCCGGTCCCGCTTAATCCTTTCCCGGTCAGAACCGAGAAAGGCTGTCCGGTCTGCAGCGTCAGGATGCCGCCTACTTGCCAACCCTCACCGATCGCTTTGGGCAGGCTGTGGAACACGGGTACCTCATAAGTGAAGCTCCAGCTCAGGCGCTGCCGAATGTCGAAGTCCGAGTTCCCGCGTTCTGCCGCCAGGTTGTAATTGTCTTGCGGGAAGATGGTGGTGGCATTCGCACCGGATCCGAAAAATACGGAGGCTCCATCGATCGAATGCGACCAGGTATACGAAGCCAGGAACGAGAGTCCGTTGCTGAAGCGCTTGTCCAGTTTTGCCTGCAGGCTGTGGTAATTCGAGCTCACTGAGTCCTGGGCCTGGAACAGCTGGGCAAAGCCAAAAAAGGGCGTTCGGACGATGCTGGGCATGTTCCCCCAGAGTTGGTTGTCGTACAGGAACTGTGCAACGAAGGCAGGAATCCCGATAATCTCCATGCGCGTGACCACATCGGGCGTCAGCGTATCGATCTTCTGCTTGGTGATGTATGCCTGATCGATTTGCACGAAACGCGGCAACTTGGTGCCGGTTGTGCCTACATAAGCAAGGTCCAGCAACATGCGCCCCGGCAGTTGGTGCTGGAGACCGACGTTAAAGTGCTGCGCGTAGGGCGTTCGCAGCTTCTGCTGTGTGATCGTGAGCACGGGAAACCCCGAGGGCCCGAACGGGTTTGGCCAGCTGGCAAAGGGAAAAGGTGTGAAGAAGTCAGGCAGGAACGGCGGGTTGAGCATCACATTGCCGGGGATGTTTCCAATGATGGTTTCGTAGAACAATCCATAACCTGAGCGCAACACCGTTTTTCCGTTACCGAACAGGTCCCAGGCAATTCCGATGCGGGGAGCAAGGTTATTGTGATCGCCGTCGTAGATGCCGCCCACCTGTCCTTGCGTGACCACTCCGGAGGCTTGCAGGGCCGGCAGGTCATTCTGAATGTTCGGGTCGGTGGGATCCAGGAAGGTTGTATAGTTCTGCGGGCGCCAGGAACTGAGCCGGTCGTGGGCTTCATGCAACACGGTGTTTAGTTCATAGCGCAAACCGTAGTTCAGCGTCACATTGTGGCGCAGTTTGAAGGTGTCTTGCGCGAATAGTCCATAGCTGCTGTTGCGGAAGTTGCGATGGGAATCACCGACGAATTGCAGCGCGCCGTCGGGAATACCTTGTGCAAAGTCGATCAGAGCGTTCGGGATATTTACCGGATTGCCGCCGCTGTCGGTTCCGGCGACATTATCGAGTCCGCTGAAGGTAATCTGCCCGCTGAAGGCGAGGTCATACAGGCGGTTGAGTAGCTGGTAGCGAATATCGCCACCGACCTTGAACGAGTGTCTTGCGGTGGTGTGCGATAGATTGTCGA
Organism: Terriglobales bacterium; assembly: GCA_035631655.1. Classification (GTDB taxonomy): domain Bacteria; phylum Acidobacteriota; class Terriglobia; order Terriglobales; family Acidobacteriaceae; genus Gp1-AA122. The sequence goes on along the minus strand of DASQIH010000140.1, from coordinate 20,936 downwards.
CCCACTGGAAAGTATTGGTTGCGGTCCGATTGGGCTGATCGATGGCGCCACCGAGATTGGTGACCGATGAACTGCCCCCGACAAAACCTCCGGCGAAAGCCAATTGCGGAATGTTTCCGAGGTTTAGGGGTGAATTGGCCGGCCAGCCGGTATTGAAGCCGAAAGTGGCGGCCTGGGGCCCGGCTTCGGTGGTGAGCAAGATGTTAGAGCGCGTGAAACCAAAGCGCGCCTCATTCAGAGTCCTGGGGCTGAGCACGCGGGTGTATGACAAAGCAACAAGATGATTGGCTCCGTTTTCGTTCACTCCGTAGCCGGGAATGTTCGTTCCACTTTGTCCTGGAGTGAAAGGAAAGAAAATATCGACCCGCGTCCTGCTGTAACGCCCCGATAGCGTATCGGAACCTCGCAGGTGATGGTCGACTTTCACGAGAAATTGGTCGGTGGCATCGCGCTGGGTGGGAGACGAAATGAAATTGCCCGAGGAACTGGTCAGGTTGGGTGGAGGAAACAACGTGTCAAAAATCTGGGCACTTACCGGATTGACTGCGATGGTAATCGGGTTGCCATTTTGATCGAGGAACTGGCCCTGGCGTTCGGCCAACGTAGGCACATTCGTTATTCGAGTGATCCCCGCTTGACGGCGAAAGCCTTCGTAGTTCAGGAAGAAGAATGTCCTGTTCTTGACGATCGGACCTCCCAGCGTTCCGCCGAACTGGTTCAGGTGTAATGCCGACTTGGCGAAGCTCGAGTCGTTAAAAAAATTCCTCGCATCCAGGGCGTCATTGCGGAAGAACTCATACAGGGATCCATGCACCTGATTGGATCCTGACTTCGTTACCAGGTTCACGACGGATCCGGTGTTTCGTCCGTATTCCGCCGAGAAAGTATTGGTCTGAACTTCGAACTCCTCAATGGAATCGATGGAAGGGATCTGCGCTGCCGTTCCACCGAACGAGTCGTTGTTATCGACGCCGTCGACCAGGAAGTTGTTGGACGTCGAGCGCTGCCCGTTGGAAGAGAAACCCGACACGCCGCCCTCTCCGCCTTGCTGGCCTCCTCCGCCGCCCGAACTGGCGACTCCAGGGTTCAAGCGCGCCAATTGAGCAAAATCACGGCCGTTGAGCGGCAAGTCCACTACCTTCCGATTGTCGATGATCTCTCCGAGCTTGGAAGTCTCGGTCTGGGTCAAAGCTGCGTCAGCCTGCACTTCGATGATTTCAGCTTTGGAACCGACACGCAGCACGATATCGATAGTACGGATTTGATCAACGCCAACCTCGACGCCGGTAATCGTGCTCGTGGCGAAACCCGCCGCTTCCGCCTTGATCTCGTAAACCCCTGTGGGGAGCGCATTGATGCGAAAGATTCCGTTGTCGGCGGTGCTGGTCTTGCGTTGCAGGCCGGTGGCAGGACTGGTGACAGTCACTTTCGCGTCAACAATCTGTGCACCTTTTTGATCTCGAATTCCGCCGACGATTCCACCTTGCGTGGTCTGCGCCGAAACTTCACTGACGAGCAACACAACGACGAAGAACAGCACCTCGTTTAACTGTGACCTCCACATATGCCATCCCCCTTTGTCGAAATTCTTTGTTAGGAGCGTTTAGTCTGCAAACCGACGTGTCCTTCAACGCGAATTCGCGGCCGAGTTTGGCCCTAAGAGCTCGTTCTTGTAGACGACGCCATCCTTCATCACAAATTGAACATGTTGCAGCAGTCGAATGTCACTTAGCGGGTCGCCCTTCACCGCGACCATGTCCGCAAACATGCCTTCACGAATGGCCCCAATGCGATCCGACCATCCCATCAACTCCGCGGCATTCACTGTGCCGCTTTGCAGCGCTTGTGTCGGAGTCAACCCAAGTTCGACCATGGACCAGAACTCGCCTCCATTCAGACCGTGGGGATAGACGCCGGCATCGGTTCCGAGAGCAACGCGGACGCCGGAGCGGAACGCCTTCGCCACGTTCTTCTTGGCTGCGGGAATAATGATGGCGGATTTTTCCACGACCCAGGGCGGTAGATGCATCTGGGGCGCGTGTTCTTCAAACCAGAACAGTGGATAGGAGGTGGGCACAAGAAACGTGTTGTGCTCTTTCATCAGGGCAATGCCTTCTTCGTCCAAGAAAATACCGTGTTCGATCGAGTCCACGCGGGCACGCACCGCGTCCTTGATGGAAAGAGCAGAGTGAGCATGAGTCGCCACTTTGCGACCAAGCCGATGCGATTCCTCCACCAGGACCTTCATTTCCCCGGGACTATACTGTTCGAGCAGCGGGTTATCACCTTTGGAGAAAACCCCGCCGGACGCGCAAAACTTGATGACATCGGCGCCGTACTTGATCACCTCGCGTACGCGATGCATGACTGCTTCAGGGCCGTCGGCCACGCCTTCCGCAGAATAATGAAATTCGAACGGCAGCAAACTGTTGTCGCAGTGGCCGCCAGTAATGCCCAGCGGAGGGCCGGACACCTGCATGCGGGGGCCAATCACGTCTCCGGCGTTGATGGCGTCGCGGAGAGCCACGTCCGAGTACCCTTCCGCACCCACATTCCGCACCGTGGTGAATCCGGCGAGCAGCGTGAGCCGCGCGTTCTTGGCACCGATCAATGCGGCACGCGGCGTAGAGATGCCCAGGCCTTCGTATCCTCCGCCACCCACATCGGAGGTAAGGTGAGTGTGCACATCGATGAATCCGGGGAGCAGCGTCGCATCTCCGAGATCGATGAGCGTGCCCCCTGCGATCGAAGGTGGGTTGCCGTTCGAAACGGAGTTGATCTTGTTGCCGACGATGACAATCACAGGCCGGTCGAGCATGCGGCCGGCTACCGGATCAAACAGCCGCCCGGCCCGAACGACCATGGTCTGCGCAGGCTTCACGTCCTCGGCAATGGCGTTCTGCGCGAAAGTATTCGCCAAGCCAAAGAGAAGTACGCTGGCCGCGAAAGTGACTCGGCGAAAGCAGCCGTAACAACTGATGCCGAAGCCCATGATTGTCCTCCTGGCTTTGTCTCCCCTTAGGACTCGCTTTTCGCAACTGCGGCCGGCTCCGTAACCAGCATCTCGAGGTTCTGCTGCAGCAAGTGGAGCACAAACTTTACGTCGTCCGGCGTATTGTAAGCGTGAAAAGAGATCCTCAAGCCATCATGCCGGCTGGAACAAATCACACCATTGCCGGCGAACAAGCGAACCAGCCCGTCGGCATCGTTGGATTGCAGGACAACGAGCGGTCCCACGCTGTCGAGAGGAGTCTTGATCTGAATTCCAAGCTCGGAAGCGCCCTTGATCAAAGCCTTTGTCAGCAGCCCGATCTGGTCCGCCACGTTCTGCAATCCATACTGCTGCAGGAGCTTGATTCCCGCGACTGCGCCATAAATCGTGGGGATAGGCGGCGTTCCCGACTCGAATCGCCGCGTGCCGGGGGCCGGATCAAGAAGCCGCACATCAAACGCAAATGGATTCCTCTGTCCGAACCAGCCTGTGACGGTCGGCACCAACGCTTCCGCGATGGATTTGCGGACATACATGAAGGCCAGACCGGGCGGCCCAAGCAGATACTTCAAGGTCCCGGCCACATAAACGTCCACCTGCATCGCTTTCACATTGATTGGTCGAGTCCCACTGTCCTGGTAGTCATCCATCAGCACGAGAGCGCCGCGATCATGGGCGATCTTCACAATTTCCGCGACCGGGCTTCGAAAGCCGTTCATGAAGCACACATGAGTCAGAGGAACGATCAGGGTATTGCGATCCACAAGCGCGTCATAGGCTTCCACTCGAATTCGATTCTTCTCCGCCTCGACAAAGATGACGTCTGCCCCGCGGGGACGCTGCGCGAGCCAGATGTGTCCCATGGTGGGAAATTCAAATTCGCCAAGCACCACCTTGTTCCGCTGCTGGAACGATAACGCGCTGGCGAGAGCATTGACCCCAGCCGAGGCGCTGGCAACCAGAGCGACCTCTTCTGGTTCAGCCCCGATCAACTCGGCAAATTGACTGCGCGCTGATTCGTAGTGCTCAACCCAGATATCCCAGGGAGAACCATGCCTGTGCCAGCTTCGCAAGTATTCGAGCATGCATTCTTCCACATCCACAGAAAGGGCACCCTGGGAGCAGCTGTTGAGGTAGATCTTCTCCGCCAGAACCGGGAAACGCTTGCGAAAACTTTCAATGCTCGGGGTCACGTGCTCCTCGTCTGGTTGCAATCGGATGGCAAGCTCTACAATTGTGGGCGCAAAAGTACCGTCAGCGACCGTAGAATGTCAAGAATATTGTTGGCGATATGCGTAGGGTATGCCAGATAGCAGCCAGGCCTATTCCGCTTCCATGGAACCCATAAATAGACGTCGTTTCAGAATGCTTGTTGGGCAGCTATGCGCGGCAACTTGCCCAAAAAAGGTCACACGTGATTCAAGAACGGCGCAATTTTGAGAGAGTTCTATCAAACTGATATATCCATGAAATTGTCTTGACATAGCAAACAAATGAGGGGTACCTTTTGGCCCGCGCATTCGTTTGAGGAGAGCGACCATGGCTAATCGCAGGTTTTCTCGCTTCGCTTCGTTGTTTGTCGCAGTGATTGCCCTTGCCACCGCGAGTTCGGTCGCGCAGTTCTTCCCCGGCCGAATCACGGGGACCATCCGGGATGTTCAGGGCGCGGTTGTTGCTGGCGCCACGGTCAAGCTTTCCAATCCAACCACGGGACTCGAGCGCACGGTCACGACGGACAACACCGGGAATTTCAATTTTCCGGAGTTGGCGCTCGGTACCTTCCGATTGACTATAAGCAAAGAGGGTTTCCGAACAACCGTCATAACCGACATTACGACATCTCAGGGAGTGGTCAATAACATCAGCCCGGTCTTGGCGGTCGGCTCGGTAAGTTCGCAAGTGGAGGTCAGCTCAACGCCGGCACTCATCCAGACCGAAACGAACTCTATCGGTGGACAGCTCGGCGAGGAGCAGGTCGAGTCGCTGCCGATCGGGAACAGCGACTATACGCGTCTTGCGCTGGTCCTTCCGGGCGTGACCCAGAACAGCAATTTTGCCTTCGCGCAGTACACCATCAATGGTTCACGGTCACGATCGAATGGGTTCAACATTGACGGTGCATCGGACACCGATCCATCCACATATCTTCCCTCGATCAACGAGGGCGGCAATTCCGCAACAGCGGCGACACGCCTGCCTCTGGACGCCATCGAAGAAGTCAGCGTATCCGCGAATGCGGGAGCGGACAGCGGACAGAACTCGGGCAGCGTCATGAACGTCACGATTCGCAGTGGAACGAACCTCCTCCACGGTTCGGTGTACGAACTGCATCGCGACGCCGCACTCGATGCCGCAAATTTCTTTGAGAATCTCGGTGGCGTGCCGAGGGCTCACTTCGTATGGAACGAGTTCGGCGGAACTGTCGGCGGGCCGATCTACATTCCTCATGTTTACGATGGTCGGAATCGCACTTTCTTCTTTGCGGGTTACGACGGTAGCCGGCTGCGGCTGGGCACAACGCTGAATGGCAACGCACCGACCGAGGCGCAAATTCAGACTGCCACGAACCTGGTTCAGTCTCAAGGCATTATGCCGAATCAGCTGGGGCTTAATATTGTGGCCCTGTATTCCTCGCTCGGTCTCTCCGGCCCGTTCGTCGTGGATAATCGCGGACAGCAGTCTCCGAACAGCGGTCTCTTGAAGATCGATCACACGATCTCGAACTCCGATTTGCTCTCCGCACGATATCTCCATGGCGTGGGAGAAGACGAATTTCCGGGCGGCGGACCGGGCCCGGGTGGCGGCTCGCAGTTGAATCCGTGGTTTGGTGTGACTCCAACTATGGCCGACAATTTCGCGATCAGCGAAGTTCACCTGTTCAGTCCGGGACTGATTAACACACTCCGCTTGGGTTGGAACCGCTTCAGTCAATTCCAGAAAGGTCGGGACGCGAACGTCAACCCCGCCACGATCGGATTCAATACGGGTGTCGGTCCGGAAAGCTATGGTATTCCGGAGATCGACATTGGTGGCTCCGCTTCGGACCGGTTTTCGAATCTCGGCCTCCAGTATGGCGCCGGAGGCCGTGTCGCGACCAGCTACCAGATCGCCGACGAAGTCAATTGGACCCGCGGAGCACATGCCTGGAAGTTCGGCTTCAACTTTCTGCACAATTATTCCGACTACACGCTGGCCGGCGGACGTGGGATCTTTTCATTCACTGGGTCGCAGCTTGGCGACAGCCTCACGGCAGACGGTGGACTAGCCGGTCTGATTGACTTGATCGCAGGTCTCCCGACGCCTGGCTCCGGCCTGACGCAAATCACGAGAGTTGGAAGCCCTCGGGCAAACATCGATCAGAACGTCATCAGCGGCTTCGCGATGGATACGTACAAGATCACACCGCGGCTCACTCTGGTCGCGGGTCTACGCTACGATTTCTTCACTTCCGTGAACGAGTCGCGCGGACGTTTCTCGGTTTTCGATTCAAATCAGGGCCTGATCCAGACTTCGCACCTCTACAACGCTCCTAAGGGCGATTTCGGCCCCCGCGTTTCGCTGGCATGGTCGCCTTCGACGACCCTCATTCCCGGTCGCCAGACGGTGTTCCGCGCAGGTTTTGGCATCTACTACGACACAATTCCGCTCACCAACTTCGAAGAAGGACTCGCGCAAAATCCGATCGGTCCGACTGCAGGTTTCACGATTGTACCGAACGCCCCGATTCCTTTCGACGTCGGCGTGCCGATCTTCGGCGTAGGCGCTCCTCAACCTCCCTTCAACATTGCGAGCATCCAACACAACCTCAGGACGCCGAATTCACAGGAATGGAACGTTAACATTCAGCAGGAACTCAGTCAGAGATTTGTTTTTCAAATTGCCTATGTTGGAAATCACAGCATTCACCAGCTCCAGCTTCTCGACATCAACCAGCCGCCTTTGGGTGCCGGTTACGGGCCTGGTTGCGTAAATCCTCCGAGTTTCGCATGCGAGCAGGCGGCCCGGCCTTACAACGCCAAGTTTCCCACGTTGTCACAGATCAATACGATTTCGAGCGTGGGGTTCGCCCACTACCACTCACTACAGGCAACTTTGAAATCGAACGACTTCCACGGCTTGACGACGCAAGTTGCCTTTACCTGGTCCCACAACCGCGACACGGCGTCGGAAGTGGAAGACTTCTTCGGAACTAGCGGGTACGTGCCGCAGGATTCGACGAACTTGAGAGGTAGCTACGGCAACTCGGAATTCGATCAACGCCGAGCGTTAATCATCACGTACGTCTATGCCATCCCGCACCCCAGGACCAGCAACGCGCTTGCGTATGCGCTCAAGGACTGGCAAGTTTCGGGAACGACCACATTGCGAGACGGCCTGGCAGCGCCGCTTCTGACTTTCGGTGACGAGAGTGGAGTCGGGAACTTCCACACTCGATTCAATTGCGTTGGGCCGATTCACTATCAACTACGGGACTTCAGTATGCCCTATGCAGACCCAGGTGCGTTCTCCGACCCGGCACCAGGGACATTCGGCAATTGTCCGCGCAACCCCCTGACAGCTCCGGGCCTGAATGCCTGGGATATGTCGCTGCAAAGAACCTTCAAGATGGGAGAGAGGTTCGCGTTCCAGTTTCGAGCCAGCTTCTTTAACGCGTTTAACCACCCGAACTTTGCGGAGCCCTCGCCCGATCTCAGCACGACGATCAGCGCCACCGCCGATGACGGCAGTTTCGATTCGCATTTCGGAGTCGGGGGACCGCGCAACATTCAGTTCATGGGCAAGTTGACGTGGTGATGGATTGTTGACGCTGACGGAAAGGGTTAACTGATGCCTGGACGGCGTGCGGTCATGCTCACATGGCTCGCGGATGGTTCGCGGCGATTGGTCTTTGGGATGGTGTTTGTCACAGTTATCCCGGCCTGGGGACAACCTGCGCGACAACCTCCCGGCCCGATCAGCATTTCGGTGGACGCGACCGAGGCCGCACAAAAGGTTCTTCATGCCGAGCTATCGATTCCGGTCAAGCCTGGGACTTTGACCCTCTATTATCCAAAGTGGATGCCAGCCGATCACTCTCCCGATGGTCCGATCTGGAATGTGGCCGGTCTCCAGTTCTCGGCTGCAGGGAAATCGATCCCGTGGAACCAGGACTCAGTAGATATGTATGCCTTCCACCTGGAGGTGCCGAAGGATACGAATTCAATCACTGCCAAGCTCGACTTTTTGCTCTCCGCGCCGGGTCCCACGATCGATTTCAGCGCATCGGGCACGGCGAGACTGTTCGTTCTGATGTGGAATCAAGTGGTCCTTTACCCAAGTGGCTGGCCCGCCAGCCAAATAACATTTCACCCCAAGCTCACGGTTCCCAGCGGTTGGGCCGTCCACACGGCGCTCCCGATCGCGGAACAGTCGTCAGGGACGGTTACCTTCAAGCCTGTGGCACTCGACTTGCTAATCGACTCACCAGTGCAGTCGGGTGCGTACACGAAGGTTATTTCGCTGAATCCAGGCCGCAGTCCGTCGAACGAAATCGACTTGGCGGCCGACAGTAACTCGGTTCTCGAGATTCCGCCAGAAGTTATTGGCAACTACAAGCGCCTGGTTGAAGAAGCTGAGGCTCTGTATCAATCGCACCACTACCGCGAATATCACTTTTTGCTGACGTTGAGCGACAACATCATGGAGTTGGGCCAAGAACATCATGAGAGCAGCGACGATCGGGTGGCTGCCAATGCTATCTCCGATCCCAACCGGCGTCTGCTCGGGGCCGATCTACTGCCACATGAATTCACGCATTCCTGGAACGGACAATATCGCCGGCCGGAAGGTCTCGCTACGCTAGACTTTCAACAACCGATGAAAGGCGAACTGTTGTGGGTTTATGAGGGGCTAACCGACTATCTCGGCACGGTGCTGGCTGCGCGCAGTGGCTTGCGGAGTGCGGAACAGACTCGCGAGCAGCTTGCGGTGGTGGCCTCGACTCTCGATCATCGCCCGGGGCGGGATTGGCGTTCACTGGAGAATACCTCGCGGGCAGCCCAAATTCTTTACTTCATGCCGGCGGAATGGCGTTCCTACCGCCGTGGGACGGATTTCTATCCGGAGAGCGTGCTGATCTGGCTTGAGGCAGATGTAACCATTCGTAAACTTACCGGCGGGCACCGGTCGTTGGATGATTTCTGCCGAACGTTCCTCGGCGGGTCCGAAGTCATGCCGGTGGTGAAAACCTTCACGTTTGATGATCTCGTGGCGGCGATGAACGAGGTCGCGGTTTACGACTGGCGGAGCTTTTTTACTGCACGACTACAATCGGTTGCTGCCCATGCTCCGCTGGGAGGTCTCAGTGCAGGCGGATGGCAAGTTACTTACAATGAGGAGCCAAACCAGATGATTGCGGCGTCCCAAGCTGGGACGGGACTTGCTGACTATACTTCCTCGATCGGCGTGTTAGTCAAAGCAGATGGCACCGTACAAGACGCTATACCCGGTATGCCTGCGTATCAACGAGACGTCCGTCCTTATACAAAAGTCTTGGCGGTGAACGGTCGCCAGTTTTCCATAGAAGAACTGAACAAGGTTCTGGCTGAATCGAAAACGAAGGCGGGAGCGGTTATTTTATTGATATCAAACGCTGGGTACGTTGAAAGTCACGAAATCGACTATCACGGCGGACTTCGCTATCCGCACTTGGTGCGCGACAGAGCAGCGCCGGACTATCTGGATGAAATTCTGAAACCACGTGTCGCGCACTGATCGGGGCATGCGCTTAGGTATGATTTAATGAATAGGTAGAAGTAGCACGCACAGCTGCTTTCTCAAGGAGAGGCAGTAGTATGACATGGCAAAATGGTGCGTGGAGGGATAGTGGGGAAAGTCGTAAGTCACACGCGAACTCGAACTGCGAAGAAGGCGCCCGGCGTTGGCGATAAGCTCAGCGTAAAGGTTTATAACGCGATGAAGCGGGATATCATCCGTGGCGTCCACCCCCCTGGAGAACCTCTGAACGAGAAAGATCTCGCAAGACTGTACAAAGCCAGCCGGACGCCAGTACGTGAGGCTGCGCTGCGCCTGCAAGAGGACCGCTTGCTGCGCATCGTGCCGAATCGTGGTTATTTTGTAAGTCCGATCACATTGCAGGAGCTCACGGATATCTACGAATACCGGGCTGCGGTGGAATGCGCGGCTGCCGAACTCGCCGCCAGGAAAGCAACGGACTCGGAACTGCTGCAGAAATTGGTTGGACTCGCCGAAACTACTTACCAGCCGGACAGTATTGAAAGCTACATGGAATTCATTGAAGCCGACACTATTTTCCACGTCGGAATTGCGCGCCTATCGCGCAATCAGATGCTGATAAGGGCAGTCAATGAAGCACGGTGTCAGATGGAACGCATCATGTACGCGGCGATCGACATCCACTACTTCGGCGAGGTACCGACCCGCGAGCACCGGGCAATCATAAAAGCCATCGTCGAGCACGATCCCGACGCAGCCCGCAGGCACATGTACGATCACATTGTGCAGTCCAAGAGCAAAGTCCTCCGACTGACCGGATCTTCCGGCGCACCTTAAACCCGCGTAGCAACGATCCGGAGAGCTCTCAGGCACAAAACACATGAAGGAAGCGACGAGCGAGGCATACCGCGCCCTGCGGCAACAATTCCGCGGCGATCTGTTGCGTCCCAATGATCCGTACTACGAGTCCACGAGAGGTATTTGGAACGGCATGGTGGCGCGCCGCCCGGGCTTGATCGCCCACTGCGCCGACGTTGCTGACGTGCAGGCTGCGATCCGGGCGGCGGTTAGTGCAGGAGTCCTCACAGCGGTACGTTGTGGAGGGCACAGCCTAGCTGGATTCGGCACTTGCGATGACGGAATGGTGATCGATTTGTCGGGCATGCGCCAAATTGCCGTCGACCAGGATGCGCGGAGATGTCGTTTCGCAGGCGGTTGCCTGCTGAGAACGGTCGATGCTGCGACCCAGAAAGAAGGTCTCGCTTTTCCTGCCGGCGTCGTCTCTCATACCGGCGCCGCGGGATTGGTCCTGGGTGGAGGATTTGGCTGGCTGACCCGACTTCACGGACTGTCTTCGGACAACATTGAGGGATTCACGCTGGTCACCGCCAACGGCTCCGTGATTCGCGCGAACTCGAAGGAGAATGACGATCTCTTCTGGGCCCTCCGTGGAGGTGGGGGCAACTTTGGGGTCGTGACGGAATTTGATGTAAGACTACATCCGGTCACCTCGGTGCTACTGGGCGAGGCGTTGTGCAGGGGGGATGACATTCCGGCATTGGTTCGGCGTTGGAGGGATTTCATGCCGGAATCGCCTGACAATTTACGATGGAGCCTTTCCCTCCGTCTCGCACCCGACACTGGAAATGTCCCTGTCGAATTACGCGGATGTCCTGCGGTCACTCAGGCTGCGGTGTGGGTCGGTGACACAAAAAAAGGCCAGGATTGCATGGACCACATCCTTTCTCTTTGCAATCCCATAGCGGCAACCCGGAAACACATTTCTTTTCTCGCCCTGCAGACAACGGCGGATGAAGAGTTCCCGCACGGCCGACGATATTACATGAAATCTGGCTACTGCAACGTGCTCGACGACAACACCATCGACCTCATGGTGCAATCCCTCGCCAGCATTCCGTCTCCCATGACTCAAATCGAACTCGCATATCTGGGTGGCGCAGCCACGCGTGTGGGCGCCGCGGATACTGCTTTCGGTGATCGTAGTTCACCGTTCGTGATCAACCTGCTCGGCAACTGGTCGCAAGAGTCTGAAGATGCCGCTAATGTCTCTTGGGTCCGTAATCTTTTCCGATCACTCAAACCTTCGATGACGCCGGGGGTGTACATCAACTTCATGAGTGGAGACGAAGACGACCGTGTCCCTGAGGCCTACCGCGAAAGGTGGGCAAGCCTCGTCACGGTCAAATCGCACTATGATCCAGGCAATTTCTTTCGCCTTAATCAAAACATTCCGCCCCAAAAGTTTTAAGAGGATTTCTCGGCCTGCAAGTAGACGGCGTAGCTCGCTAGTGCGCACACGTGGAAGCGGGTTCCTAGGCAACCAATAGACCTCTTCTCGGTTTGCATCCGAAGACTGCCAAGAGATTAGTGATCTGGATGCCGGCTTACCAGCGATTAGTAATGGGAAGTCGGCTTGTGTAATTCGATCTCAGGAACTCGTGGATCACGGGCCACCCTGAAGTAGCCCCAACGTAAGAGTTGCGGACCATCCACGCACTGGGGGTTCGTTTCTAGTAATGGGGGCACCTCCGTTGAGCTTTAGGGAAGAGTTGCGGACAATGAGGCCGGAACTTCACTCACAGACCTGAACTCAGGACCGAACACGCCCACATCAGCGAAGAGAAACCAGTGACCCATAGGTTTCGGTTGACCGATGGCCCTCGTGTCATACAATTAGTTGCCAAGTCCGCCTGAAACGAGGCCGATTACGGCGACACGGGATACAGCTAAGCTTCAACCAACGCCTCCCACCGAGGATCTACTGCGGCGCGTCATCGACACTACTCCTGCGTTTTTGCACAGTTCTGAGCCGGACGGCAATCACGGTTTCTTCAATCGACGCTGGCTGGAGTACCTCGGCGTCACTGAAGAAAATCTGCAGGGCTGGGGCTGGACTGCTTTCATTCATCCTGAAGATTTACGGGGAATGTTGGCAAGTTGGAGTGCTTGCCGTGCCGCCGGAGAAGTGTTCCAGTACGAGACCCGCGTGCGCCGTTCCGACGGACAATATCTCTGGTTCTTGCATCGCAACGTTCCCCAGTGGGATGACCAAGGGAACATCGTGATGTGGTATGGATCCAGCATTGAGATTGACGATCGCAAGCGTGCAGAAGAGGAGCTCAAGAAAGCTTTTGACGAGATCAAAGCCTTAAAGGAGCAGCTGCAAAAAGAGAACTTGGCTCTAAAGGAAGAGATTGACCAGGCATCCATGTTCGAGGAGATTGTGGGAGCATCGGATGCAATCAAGAGGATGCTAGCTCTTCTTTCCAAGGTTGCACCAACCGATTCCACGGTGCTGATCACGGGTGAGACAGGAACCGGGAAGGAACTTGCTGCCCGTGCAATCCACAAACGCTCGCGCCGCGTCCGGAACGCGTTTGTTGCTGTGAATTGTGCCGCCATTCCGCAGTCTTTAATTGCTTCTGAACTTTTCGGGCATGAAAAAGGAGCCTTCACAGGGGCTACTCAACGGCGTTTAGGCCGATTTGAAGTTGCAGATCGCGGGACAGTCTTCCTGGACGAAGTGGGAGACCTCCCAGCTGAGACCCAGATCGCTTTGCTGCGAGTATTGCAAGAGCGTGAATTAGAACGAGTGGGTGGCACCCACGCCGTTCAGATCGACGTGCGCGTCATTGCCGCCACCAACCGCGATCTGCAGGCTGCGGTGGACGCGGGCGCATTCCGGCGCGATTTGTTCTACCGATTAAACGTCTTCCCGATTCACATGCCGTCGCTGCGCGAGCGGGTCGGAGACATTCCCCTGCTCGTCGCGTACCTTGCTCAGCGCTATGCCAGCAAAATGGGAAAAAAGATCAGCCAGATCGATAAGAAAACCTTAGAGCTCTTTCAGACCTATCATTGGCCTGGAAATGTACGGGAACTGCAAAACGTTGTCGAACGAGCCGTCATTCTATGCGAGGGAGGCACCTTGGCCGTGGATGAGAACTGGTTCTTCTTGGCCTCGCCCAGGCCTGCCCCGAGTGCAGTTGCTCTCGCCTCCCTTGCCGATCGGGAAAAGGAAATGATCGAGAACGCACTGACCGAGAGCCGCGGACGCGTATCCGGTCCGCTTGGTGCAGCGGCCCGGCTGGGCATTCCCCGCTCAACTCTTGAATCCCGAATTAGAAGTCTAAACATTAACAAGCACCGGTTTCGGTCCGCCTAGCTCAAATTCAATTCCTCCCGTCCCGTCGCAGCGGCGTTGTCGAAAACTCGACAATTCCCGAGATCTCGCCACCAGAAACTCTCGCCATCCTCAATGCTGTCATTCGTTTGCCAATGGCGTGCGACTTGCACTTATACCGATCGTCGTGACTGAGCGAGTTCGGGTACGGAAATGTTGAGACTTGAAGAAAGTCGGAACTCACACCTTCTACGAGTGAGTGGGCGTATCGACGCGGAGAACATTGCGGAGCTGAAGATGGAAATGGAAATTCACCCCACGCTGATTGCTTTCGAACTCGGTGAAGTGACGCTGGTGGATGCTGACGCCGTCCACTTCCTGGCAGCAGCAGAAGCAGCCGGCACCGAACTTCGCAACTGTCCGCTGTTTGTCCGTGAATGGATTCGAAGGGAGCGTTCTGAGCTCGCATTGGTGAGTGAAAAGAATCAAGCCCCGGATCCAGGTGTCTAGCAGGAACTCAAAATCAATTTACAGAAAAGGAGAAAACAAAATGTCAGTCAAGTTTGGGTCGAACCCGCTCGCAGCGGGAATTGAGGAAATTCGCAGTTCCTGGGGATGGTTTCTCGCCGTTGGGATTCTGTTCATCCTCCTTGGTGCGGTCTGTGTGATCGGTAACGTGAGCGCGACCTTCGCCACGGTTCTGGTCTTCGGGTGGATGCTGCTGTTCAGTGGCATCTTCGCTTTGGTACATGCTTTTCGCACTCACACCTGGCAGGGCTTTCTGCTGTCTTTGCTCAGCGCACTGTTCCGGGGCTTCACGGGATATCTGTTAATTCGGTATCCGCTCGCCGGGGCAGCTAGCCTCACTCTGATCCTTGCTTCCTTCTTCATTGTCGGTGGTCTGTTCCGCGCAATTGGGGCAGGAATGCTGAAGTTCCCGCGCTGGGGCTGGGCTGTGTTTTCGGGAATTGTTTCGCTGGTGCTGGGGATCATGTTGCTGGCGCAAATGCCGGTTTCGAGCGTGTGGTTCATCGGCTTCGCCATTGGCGTGGATCTGATCTTCGACGGGACTTCATTGATCGGATTTGCCACAGCGCTCCACAGCCTGCATGACGCCGCCGGACTCGGAAGAGCTGCGTAAACCTAACCCAAAAACCTACTCGCTGGATGCGAGCATTTGAAAAGGAGAAATGTCATGGAAAAAATGCTAGTGGTAGTTTTCGACAATGAAACCAAAACGTATGAGGGATCGCGAGCGCTTTATCAACTCGATTCCGAGGGAAGCATCACGATCCATGCCGAAGCCGTCATCAGCAAAAACAATGATGGGACGATCACGGTGAAACAGGGCGAAGGCGACTTTCCTGTTCGCACGGTGAGCGGAACAGCGATCGGCAGCCTCATCGGTTTGCTGGGCGGCCCGGCCGGGCTCGCAGTCGGGGCGCTGGCGGGGACGATGGCGGGAAGTGTTGCCGACGTGTTCGCGGCCGGTGTCGACTCGGATTTCCTGGCCGAAGTTTCCAACTTACTCACCCCCGGCAAGTACGCGATCGTTGCGGATGTCAGCGAAGAATGGGTGACTCCAGTGGACACCAGAATGGAAGCACTCAATGGCTTTGTCTTCCGCACTGCCAGGAAGAGCGTCGAAGAAGCGCAACGGGCCCGCGAAGTCGCCGAGTTGCGAGCCGAGATTGACGAGTTGAAAGCCGAGCATGCTCGCGTAAAAGCGGAGCATAAGGCCAAATTACAGGCCAAGATCGACGGGCTCAACACTCGGTTACAGGCAAAGTTGCAGCAGGCCAGGCAACGGTCGGAGCAAATCAAGAATGAGACCGAAGCCAAGGTGCAGGCGTTGCAGAAAAAAGCCGCTAAGGCTCAGGGCGAGGCCAAAGCCGCCATCGATGCGCGCGTGACTGAGATCAAGAAACAGTACGAGCAATGGGTGGAGCGGGCAAAGAGCATGGTGGCTTGAGACTGCAGGCTCGATAACGCTCTAAGGGCAACACGGGGGATCCTGGCTCGATCGGCCATGGATCTCCCGTTGCAACTGTCTTGTCAGAGGCACTGCTGACATCCAATGAGACAGTCGGAACAAGGTTTTTTGCGTTAGGATGTCGGGCTCAGTGAGGAGCAGAGCGAATATCGGAGCCGGAAAGGCAGTTGTCAAAGTCATGTTGTCTCGCACGCTTTTACCGCTCAATGAATGCGAAGTCTCACTTCCCCGACGTGTACCTCGATCACGGCACACTTGGGCGGGATAGGAAACCCATTGACAAGACGCCTCAATTCGATTGTGTTGGTGATAGCAGTCTCGCTCTTTGCCTTTACCAACGCCTCATCGCCTGAGGAGTTTCTCCGGGAGCAGATGCAACTCTCGCCGGACCAGATTACCGACGTTCAGAACGGTAAGGCAGTCGCAAAGATCCTTCCTTCTTCTAAACCTTCGGACATTTACGTGTTCGGAGCTGTCTACATCCATGCGAAGCCTGCCGCCTACCTCCAGTTCATGCAAGACATGAATCGATTGAAAAAGGTCCCTGGCTATCTCGGTGTGGGCGAGTTCAGTACACCGCCGACATTCGGGGACATGGCCGGACTCTCGCTTGAACAAGCCGACATCGAAGACCTGAAGAACTGTCGGCTGGGCAACTGTGAAGTGCAGTTGCCGGAAGAATCCATGGAGGCCGCCCGTGCTTCGATCAACTGGAAATCGCCCAACGTCGCCGAACAGGTGAACAATTTGGCGAAAGGCCGCATTCTCCGGCTTCTGAATGATTACCAAAAGAGCGGCGACGCCGCCCTCTTGACGTATCGCGACAAACGAGACCCAGTTCCCGTCGCGGAACAGTTTCAGTCCCTTCTGAGTCGCGTTGGATTTTTTCCCGAGTACCTGCCCGATCTGAATGAATACCTACTGCACTACCCGCAGTCCAAGCCGGAGGGAGCACAGGACTTCTTCTATTGGGAAAAAGTGAATTTCGGCCTGAAACCGACCATACGCGTGAATCATGGGATTGTCTATCATGTTTCCGGCTCGGCGCACCGCGTTTACGTACTTGCCATTAAGCAACTCTATGCAACGCACTATTTTCAAACAGCGGTTGACTTATCGTTTTGCGTTCAGAGATCCAACGCCTCCGTAGAAGACGGGTTCTATCTCATCACCGTCAAGGCGTCGCGGCAGGCGGGGCTAACGGGCGTCAAGGGTGGCCTGGTACGCACCGTCGCGGTAAACAAGACTCGTTCATCCTTGGAAAAGGCGCTGAATAGCATCCGAGAGAACCTTGAGCATAGAACTGAATTGCCGTCTGAAAAAAGCAGTCGCTGAGCATGCCTGAACGAAGAGTGTCAAATTGTGAGTCGTGGTGGAACCTGTGTCTGATAAGACATTAGTGCCTAAAGCGGACCTTGCAGAAAGCAAAGCGATCGTAGCGGAAAGGAAGCCGCCAGCTTCCACTCTTTTCCTGTTGGCTCTGGCAGCACTCGCTCTCTACTTCTGCTATCTGATTGCGCGGCCTTTTCTGAATCCCATTTTCCTGGCGGTGATGATCGCGATTGTGTTTCATCCTGCCCATGTATGGCTCCAACAACGCATCCACCGCAAAAATTTGGCAGCACTGACGTCTGCAATCCTGGTCCTGGTGGCCGTTGTTGTTCCGACCGTTGTACTTGGCATGCGGGTTACTAAAGAGGTCCGCGGGCTATATCAGTTGCTGAGCGAGAAGAGCGCAGAACAAGGTGGTTGGAATCCGTACGCGATGCACTTCGTGGATCGCCTTACTCGCTGGGCGGGACAGTACGTTGACCTTTCCACGCTTGATTTGCGAGGCGCTTTACTTCGTTGGCTGGAGCAGATCAGCCATTTCTTGCTTTCCTGGGGAACGCATTTCCTCAGCAACATCGTTTCATTTTTTGTGGAAGCGATAATTGCATTCTTTACCCTCTTCTTTCTGTTCCGGGAAGGCGAGTCACTGAAACTGCAGCTAGCGGCGTTCTTGCCACTTAGGGCCGATCAATTCGAGCGTCTGTTCACCGGCGTCAGCAATTCGATCGTCGCCAATGTCTACGGTTGCCTGGCTGTGGGCGCGTCGCAGGGGATCCTAATGAGCTTGGGTTTCTGGGTGCTTGGTCTGCCGTCTCCTATCCTATGGGGACTGGTAACTGCTGTCTGTTCTTTGCTTCCGATCGTTGGCTCATTTGTAGTATGGGGACCCACTACGATGTTCCTTGTCATTTCCGGACACTGGGGAAAGGGCTTAATCTTGCTATTTTGGAGTGCAGCGGTAGTGGCGCAAATTGACCATCTGCTCCGCACCTGGGTCATTAGTCAACGAGCGAACATGCACCCGTTACTCATGTTTTTTGCGCTCTTGGGAGGTGTGACGGCGTTCGGGGCCCTTGGGCTGTTCATCGGACCTGTAGTGGTTTCTGTTACGCTCGTGGCGCTTAAGATGCTGAGGGAGACCAACCTGGACGCCCCTGCAGCCTGACGCCTCTCTCCTAACGAGAGATCACGCTGACGAAATCTCGCCACCGAAAATTATCCCGACTTCCTTGATTGCACAATTCCTGGATCACGCTAGTGCTTTTTCGGACACGACGCCGGGATGAGAGCTTGAGGCCGAAGGAAGGTGGGGGGCGTCGTGTTCGAAAAAGCCGTCAGAAGGAAGCCGCTGGCGCGGCGGACGCGGGACCTATGCAAATTGAATGGAGCGAGGGAGGGGTGTAGAAGTTCGCGGGAGTCGTCAAGTCGGGTGGAGAAGGAGTCGGCGCACAGTGCAAAGAGGAGTGGATGGCGGAAGCGAACCTAGGCAGGGATAGAAAGAAGATGTCTGGGTGGAAGAAAGACACACGTCGGCGAGACGCTGTGAAGCGTAGCGAGTGCGGTGTGTGAGCGAGTGAGTTCATGCAGCTGTGGCCAGGAGCGGTGGAGAACGGAGTTGGAGTTGTGCCGCCGTGAATCGTTCGACGACGGCCATCGGTCCGCCGCACTTAGGACAGTGCCACAGCGGGTGCGCTGTAGGAGCGGTCGACGTTTCCGATTCGTGTTTCGGTGGAGTGGCGTGGAGAGCGACGAAGCACTGTGGCAACAGGGCGGCGCGCCTTCGGTTGGCGAGGAAGCCGAAGTGGCGGATGCGGACGAAGCCCCTGGGGAGCAGGTGAAGTAGGAAGCGACGCAGAAACTCATCGCGCGACAGAGTCATCAGTTTCTGCCGATTGTGGTCGGCAGAGTCACGCCAGCGAAAGGTAACCTGGCCGTCCGCCAATGCGACCAAGCGATGGTTGGAGATGGCGACGCGGTGGGTGTAGCGGCCGAGATACTGCAGGACGTACTCGGGTCCGCCGAAGGGTGGTTTGGAGTAGACGATCCAATCTTTGCGGAAGAGCGGACGCAGCCAGGCCGCGAAGAATTTGGGATGGGTCAGCGGTGCGAGTTCTCCGGCCAGGTGCAGGTGCCCGCGTTCGAAGACAGACTTCAGGCCAGCGACGAACTTGCCACGGAACACTCGCCGCAGAACCGCAATGGGAAGAAAGAAGCGTGGGTGAGATCGAATCCAGCGGGCGTGATCGCGGGAGAGTCCGCCAGCGGGAACGACACAGTGGACATGGGGATGAAGTTGGAGTTTCTGGTTCCAGGTGTGCAACACGCTGAAGAAGCCGATCTCGGCTCCGAGATGGGCGGGATTACGAGCCACTTCGAGTAGAGTTTCTGCGCTGGCGCGAAGCAGCAAACTGTAGATGAGTTTCCTGTTCTGGAGAGCCAACGCAGCCAGTTGCGGCGGTAGGGTGAAGACGATGTGGACGTAGGGTGTAGGCAGCAGTTCACGACAGCGCGTCGCGATCCAGCGTTCACGCGCACCGGTCTGACACTTGGGGCAGTGCCGATTACGGCAACTGTTGTAGGAGATGGTGGCACGATGTCCGCAGCTGGTGCACTCATCGATATGGCCGCCGAGGGCAGCCGTGCGACAGCGCGCAATGGCCAGCAGGACCTTGAGGTGGGTCCAGCGGAGCCACGAACGGTTGCGCGCGATGAAGTCTGCTCCTGCGCTGCGAATGATGTCGGCCACTTCTAACTGTGGCCGATTCATCTACTCCTCCGTGGACGACCCGCCTTTCTTCAGCACCAGCGCATCCAACGGGCTGGGCGTGGCATGCAAGTGTCGTTGCGAGAGGTGGAGATAGCGAGCGGTTTCTTTCAGATCGTGATGGCCTAACAGAATCTGGATGGTGTGCAGGTCGGCACCGGCTTCGAGCAAGTGCGTGGCGAAACAATGGCGGAGCACGTGGGGATAAACACGTTTCTTAATCCCGGCGCGGCGGGCAGCCTCGACGCAGGCGTGGTAGGGCACCTTGTCATCTATGGGGTGATCAGCGCTGTGCCAGCGATTGCCGGGAAATAACCAGACGGACTTTTTGCGCAGCTGTCGCCAATGAGCGCGCAGTTCCTCGAGCAGGACGGGGCTGAGCATCACGTCGCGGTCTTGCTCGCCTTTGCCGCCTTGAATGTGCACGACCATGCGTCGGCTATCGATGTCGCTGACCTTCAGGCGCGTGAGCTCGGTCCGGCGCGCGCCGGTGCCGTAGAGGGTCATCAAAATAGTGCGATAGAAGGGAGTCGGCGCAGCATCGATGAGCTGCGCGACTTCTTCCTGACTGAGAATGGTGGGCAGGCGATAGCGCTTCTTGGGATAGGGAGTGTCGGCAATGCTCCACGACCTCTTGAGCGTCTGGATGTAGAAGAAGCGCAGGGCGCAGAGATGGTTGGTCACCGAACCGGGAGTCAGTTTGTGCACGGTGAAGAGTTGCGCTTGGTACTCACGGACGTGCCGCGGTCCCAGGCGATCGGGCGAGCAGTGGAAGTGTTGAGCAAACCGCTCGATCAGGCGAATGTAACGTTGTGTGGTAGCCTCAGAGTAATGACGCCGCTGGAGTTCCTCCAGCATCATCTTGCGTAGATGGGTCACAGGGACACCTCCTTGTGACCCACAAATTACCTGACCGAAATCAGGACTGCCGGCATCACCCACGCGGCAGCGTCCGCCGCGCCAGCGGCTTCGTTCT
>DASQIH010000139.1:0-10613 GCA_035631655.1 Terriglobales bacterium | reverse complement strand
TCGTGGCGATACACCCGATACCCGGGCCATCCCAGGACTTTCGTCCAATCTGTCTCCCGCATCCTGAGGAGTGTACCCAGAGTTCCAGAAAATCAAAAACCTCATTTATGCTGGACGAGTTACAGATTCCTGCTCAGAGCCAAATTTCTCAGGGTTCATTGCCTCTAGCACCTTGAACAGCGTTGAGTTATCGGGGTTAAAACTCTTCGTTTCGGAGAGTACGTCAAACCCTCGCGAAAACAGAATTGTTTGAACCCGGCGGAGCTGGGCGTCGTTTGCCGCCTGCCACAGGCCACACAAATCGGTAGGCTGCAGCTCGGCAAGCCGTGAGCGCAGGCCAAAAAGCAGGCTCCATCGGCGAGTCGGCTGGAACCGGCCCCGGAGACCAATCAGCCTATCCGAATGGATTGACTCCAAACTTTTTGGGATGTGCGTGCCCGCCAGCCCACGCCGCATATGCTCGATGGTCGGCGCCCTGTGGAGGAAATACCGAGCTGCACAGTCAATAACTTAGTTGCAATTGTCCTTGTCTGTATGCAAGCGGCAGTGAGCGGCAGATGAATTGCTTCACGTACCTTTAGCCAGACCAAACGCATAGGAGGTAAAACATCATGCAAAGCGTCGCTCGCAAACCGTTGCAGATGATGTTCGTTCTGTTCGCAGTGTTCTCCGTTGTCGGGGTGACGTTGCCTCGAAAAGCTCAGGCACAGGCCGGTCCACAGCCGATTACAGGGTGCACCAGAATCATTCAGCCAGGCTCCTATGTAGCGGTGAACAATATTAAGGCTACGACTACCAACTTGACTCAAACCGACTGGGGCATACCTGGCTGTCTGGTGATAGCAGCAGACTTCGTAACGCTCGACCTCGGCGGTTTCACCCTGTTCGGTCCTGGCAACGGCGTTTACGCGGTTGGCGTGATCACCGGCAGTTACGGCTACCGGGGAGCCACTGTGCGCTCGGGAGAGGTCACCAACTTCTTTATTGGAGTCTACTTAGGTTCGCAAATTGGCAGCAAAGGTGGCGGCTATGTCCTGGAGCATGTTACTGCCATTGGCAATAGCTCCACGGGAATCGAGGTCTTCACTGACGGTGCTCGAGTCGTCGGCAACGTGGCGATTAGCAACGGTGCCCAAGGCTTTCTAATTTTGTGCCCCGGTGTGGTTGCGCAAAATATGGCGATCAGCAATAGCAGCGGTGAAATCGTAGAGTGGGGATCGACGTGCACCAATTCAGAAAATAATCCGGCGCCATAGTCCTGACTTGCTCGAAGTAGTTACTCGAGAATTTGTGAGGCGGACGCACGAGGATTGTCTGCATGCTGCGTTTGCCTCCTCAGCTAAGCCAGCAATCAGATGACGTCATAACCCCCTTTGCGCGGCGAACTTCTAACTTCGGCTGATGAAATCCATTTTATTCCTGAAGTTTTGCCTCAGAGTCGCATTCTTCGGGTCGCGAAGCTCGGACAGATAAGACTGAAACTCTGCCTTAAGGCAATCATGGAATTTGTTCCGATTTACGGTGATCGCCTCACCGTTGACGTGAAGGAGAGGGCCGACCAGACTTTGCTCTCGCCCCACTTTTGGCTTGATGAAGGATTCCTCAGCGAAACTGTTTTGTAGAATTTATCTGCAAGATCATCGGTTGTAAACTTCGTTGCAAAGTGAGCGCGCGTTCTTAAGAATGCGCAAAGTGTCTTTCTAGACTTGCCCTGACCTGACGCTTTTCTATTGACGATTGACGACAGGCGGTACAATGCGCGGTGCCGTCTTAGGACGGTCCACGGGCCTGCGCTGAAGAGCCCTTCCCCGGATCGACAGCTCCAACGCGGGCCTTGCGGCATGCCGGTCATGAATTGTGAGACTGTTTCGGGCTTGAGGCGGTTATGAAGAATGTGTACGAGGTCTTGCGTCAAAAGGAATTGGACATTCAGCGTGTGCGCAAGGAAATCACCATGATTCGCGTTGTCATTCCGTTACTCGCTGATGACACAGATGATGTGCTTGAACTGGAACCCGTGGGTGACTCTCCTCTTCAAGGCACTGCGATGAGGGTCACGAAAGATGGCCAGGAGTATGCGAACCACACGCCGCCCTTGGAGAAGCTGATATTGAACCGCGATGGGCACGCGCTCGCTCATAGGAAGTTGAGCGAAACCTTCACCCGGATAATGATGCGCCCACGGGCATCAGTGGATCAGTTGAGACACTAATTTTTGGCTCCCTTGGACATTCAGGGAAGGAACCGTCAGTAAACACTCGGAGCAGTACCTGGTTTGAGATTGCGCTTGGCGAAGGAAGTTGCACCCGCACCATTCGCAGTATTTGGCATCCAGAATCATCGCGCCCTCGGGAACCCGGTGGGTTTCATATTCATGCAGTTCCTGCCAGCGTGGAAGGGGCTCGCTCCCGCCTGGCGGTGCCGATATACGAGGCCGCAGTCTGATAGCCACAAATTCCTCGCCCGCAAAGTATACTCATTCTTAGAGTCTCAAAGTAACCGCGCACAGCGCTGGAGGAAAGAACGCGCTCCCCACGCCCCTTCGCTCAAAACCTCGCAAAATCAACGCGCCCGCGATCGATCGCATTTCACAAATTCCCTACAGGTTTCCAACCTGTCTCCTTCGGCCTCAAGAAGTAAAGCAAAGCCGCTAACGCAAGCCTCACCAATGATCGGCCCCAGACCGCATACGCCGGATAGAGCCTGCCAACGTCGAGTGTGTAGAGAGAAATGAGCGGTGTGACGGCGAGTACGCAAAAGCCCGCAATAAGTCCGTCAATGATCGCCACGTTGCGCACCGGGTCGCGCGAAGCAAAGAACAGCATAACGCTCACCATCAGCACTAGGCCTCCCATCTCTTTCACCGCAGCTAAAAGCAAGGTGGAGATTTCGGCCTCAGGTGGATGCAGAAAGAGGCGCATGATGAGAGGCTTGCTGCTGAAGATCAGGACCACGCCCCCGATGGCCATGAGCAACGACAGAAAACCCAGCACGACGCGCAGCGCACGATACTGTGGATCTGACATATTGAGCCTCCCTTCCCAATAGAGCCTCCCTTCCCGAGTCCCAGATGTTGCGCGCAGGAGCTTACAAAAGCAAGGACCCCAAGAAAGTGTAAGCTTTCTACACTGCTGCATATTCCCTAGCGAGTTCCTTCGCCCCACTCTTTCAGGTGTGATGCCCATCACAGACACAGGTAGACTGCTTTTCCACAATCAACGTGTCCCAGGAGATTAACGGTACCATTATTGTTTGCGTCGCGCTTCGAGCATTGGGATTTCAAAGCGAGCAGCCCCGCCCACCGTGTCCCAAGGAGACAGAAGTTAAGCAAACCTACTCGGTTACTGAGTTCTGCGTCTACACGATCCGTGATGGCAAGGAACTCGCTCGTCTTGCCAAAGAAGGCAATCCATGCTCGTTCGAGGAGCGGAAGTCGTGGGTAACCGCCGGCACCCTATTCCAGAAAGCCCAGCTAGCGAAAAAGGCGATGCCTGAGCTGTTCGGCGATGCTTCTGATTGCAGGCGCTTGTTGTTCTGGGGCTTGTTGACCGATGTTACGTTACGGGACGGCTTAACGAGCTTCGCTGTGGACCGTCTCCGAAGGTTCAATGGAAAACATGCGCCGCAGGAATTGGTACTGCGCAGCTCCGGCAAACAAATCGCTCCCAACTTCATCCGGCCGTATGCGATCTGCCGGACTCCGCAATTCTTGGACTCGAAGAGACACAGTTGAACCCCCATTGGCCGCCAATGGCTCATAGTTTCGCAGGAGTACGCTTATGCCCACTGCAAGCGCACCGAGCTTCTCTCTTGTCGCCCATATCCGGCGGCTCTCGACCGCCGGATCGGTTCTCTACATACGAATCGATAACTCGGACATCTCGCGGCTAGGGCTGAGGCATGGCGAGCAGGTCAAGATAAATTTGGGTCGAGTTCACATTACGGGAATCGTGAAGACTTCTGGAGGTTCGCCCTGGCTAGCTCCAGTTCCGGGTGGCTCAAATGTGGCAATGACAGCGGCCCTACGTGGCGCTGGTTTTGAGCATGGCATGGATGCATCGGCAACCGTGCGTTCACTATGCAGTGGACCTGAGCCAAGCAGTGCATCTAGTTTCCACCCTGCTCTGGCCGTGCCGCAAACAACGATCTCGTCACAACGCGGTCTCGGTTTTCGGATCACTTCCAATGACGCAGTCAAAGCCGTTCGTGACTACAACCGTGGTTCTTATCGCGGTCGAATGAACGTGGACCTCGACCGAGAGGCATATAACCGATTCCGCAAGGGCCTTTCAAATGAATTGGACGAGTTAGCAAATCAGATTGCTTTCGTCGGGGAGCAATACGGTGGCGCTCAGGAGCGGTTTTTGCCGCACGCTGTGAGGGTAGAAGCGGTATTGATCGCGCGTAATCTTCATGGGGTAATAGATCAGTGGTTGAAGGCGGTCACCGAAGCCAAACCTCTGATTGAAGACGTTCCCGATGAGGGCACGCTAAAGTCTCTGTTCTCTCCTTTTACAGCCACGAAGCAATGGGGTGTCTGGGCATCAAAGACGCTCCATTTTCTTCGTCCAGACGCGTTTCCAATCCTCGATTCCAACGCCAAGAAGCCACTCGGTTTGAGACATCTCGTCGGATCAAGCAGGGATTACCACCAGTTCTGCTTCCACCTACGCAATGTGCTATTAGCAAACTCGGATGCTCTCGCCGCAGCACGTGCAGCGGACAATTTGGAATCCCCGACGGATTTGAAGCTCTTGGATAAGGTTCTTTATCAGCTCGGGCTGCGAATGAAATAAGCTTTAGTGTCAAACGCTGCCTGCAACAAAGTTAACGGTGCAGCAACGTTCGATATAGCTCGACCCCCCGGTCGATCGTAGTCGAAGGATCGTAAACTTTCTAATTAATTTTCCTTTCACCGAAAAGGGCCTACGAGCATGGATGCGATTTTGTAGCACTCAATCGGGCCGGCAATGGCATAATTCCCCCTTCAATGCAACCCGACGACGAGACTATCGACGATCAGCGCTCTGAACCATTCAGCGCAGCACCTCGGCGACCCCGCTCCGTCTACGACGTCATCAGCGAAAGATATGACATCATCAAGGAACTCGGTGCTGGTGGAATGGGCGTCGTCCTGCATGTCTTCGATCGACTGACTGAACAAGATGTCGCCCTGAAACTCATTCGGCCAGAGCTTGCCCGCCGACGAGAGCTTGTCGATAGATTCAAACGTGAGGTTCGGCTGGCAAGGCAAATCACGCACAAGCGAGTTTGTAGGACTTATGAGGTACTGCGATTCGGCGACACGTTAGCAATTTCGATGGAATATGTCGATGGCGACAGCCTGCGTGAGTTGCTACGTCGCCTCGGTGGACTCGGACCGCGCACGGTCATTCGGATTGCGGACGAAATATGTTCCGCTCTCCAGGAGGCGCACTCGCAGGGAATAGTTCACCGCGATCTCAAACCCGAAAACGTCATGCTCGACCGCGAAGGCCACGTTAAAGTGATGGACTTCGGGATTGCGCATTCAGGGGCTCTCGCTGACACCGCTCCTGGTGCTGTGCTCGGTACACCTTCGTACATGGCACCCGAGCAAGCATCGGGGGGTCAGATCGATGCCCGTACGGACATCTACCTTTTCGGACTCCTCCTTTATGAAATGCATACAGGAACTGCGTTCGGGGAGGATCTACAACCGAGACGAATTGCACAGATACTAGAGGAGTGTCGTGATGTCATCCCAGAGGCTGCCGCACAAGCCATCACTCGTTGCCTTCAACAAGATCCTTCAGCTCGATTCCAGTCGGCAAACGACATCGCCGTTGCGTTGCGAGTCGGGGCTGTTCCAGCAGGTATGCTGAATATTCCGGCCGCCCCGCTTGGTGTCCGACTGTTTGAGATTGCCACTGCAGTCGAAGAAGAACTTATGGGGCTCAACGCCAATTTGGAAGGCCCTTGTACTAGGACTGAGACCTGGCGAAGACTTCCGAAGTTCTTGGAGGAGCGCCGGGTAATCACCGCATCGACCGCTCGATCGCTAGAGCTGTGTTCTCCATGGCCCGTTGGCAAGAGCTCAGAAAAAAGGGGGAGGAGCGATGCCCAGGTCGGGCGAAGCTTCGGCGCAGCGGCGCAAGTTGCTGAGTGAGATCCAGCGTCTGGCCGAGGTGGCGGTGTTCGGCACGCTGTCGGAAACCTATCGCACCTGTGGACGGGCGGGCTGCCATTGCCAGCGGGGCGGACCCAAGCATGGTCCGCACCTGAATGTCAGCTACCGCGGGGAGAAGGGGAAGACTACCGGCTACTATGTTCCCAAGGGAGCGGAGGAGGCCACACGACAAGGGGTAGCCGCTTGGCAAGAAATGCAGCAATGTTTGCGCGCACTAGCGGAGTTGAATAAGGAGCGCAATTTGCGGCGTGCCCACGCGGAAGATTCGCAATGAAACTATGGTTCTGTCTAACCATCATCTGCGGGAATCTGCGGGGCATTAGTGTGTCTGTTACTCGGCCTTAGTCAGCCAGTCAGCCTCAACCACCCGTGGCAGGTTATCGGCACGGCACCATGGTTCGATCGAGATAAAGAAATCACGTTCGACTTGCCCACAGCATCGGTGGTCAGAAGCATGGCATTCGATCCGGTTTGCCTTGGGCCTCGGGAATCCTCGGTCCTCGACCGTGCACTGACTGCAGACCATCTTGCTCCACCCGGCCAGGAAACCCACGGGCCACCCCCCGCCACCGATCGGGCCTTGGGCGAGTTGCCGGTCAAGCCAGCAGCTCGAACCAACGCCCATCGAGCAAGCTTTCGCCACGACATCACTGGCTTTCAACCGTCGAATTGAAGAATCGGGTTTTGCAACAGGCTTTAGCTAGGTGGCGCGCGTATTTCCGTGGTTCAGACGTTCCGTTAATTAACATGTTTTTTCGGAGCATCACGTGTGGTTATGACCTAAGTAATGTTTATGGTCCACGTTTGTGTGTAACACTTGAAAACATTGTCACGACAGCGATCTTGGCGGAACGCCTCCGCCCGATGTCTGTGACAGATAGAGAGAGAAGCTGTGAGCATATTGCTGGTCGAGGATTCGGTAATCGACAGACGGCGGATCATACGCTATTTAGAAGCGTGGGGTCTCGATTTTCGGGCTGTCGGGGACGGCATTGAGGCATGGGATCTGCTTCAGAAGCCAGACGCTCCGGGTTTGGTTTTGCTGGACTGGATGCTTCCGGGGATCGACGGTATCGAGCTGTGCCGCAGAATCCGCACGCTAGGGTCAGATGGAACGTACTTTTATACGGTGATGCTGACAGCCAAAGGCAGGAAACAGGATCTGCTGGCGGCGATGGCCGCCGGGGCCGATGATTATCTAGCAAAACCGGTTGATCCCTCCGAGTTGAGGGCACGCGTCCTGGTGGGAAAAAGAATACTGGAACTTCAACAATCGCTTAAGTTCGCTGCTACTCACGACTTCTTGACCAAACTCTTGAACCGGGCCGAAATTCTGGCGGGACTGGAGCGAGAGATAGCACGAAGCCGACGGACGGGCCAGCCTGTGGCGATTATCCTGGCCGATCTCGACCACTTTAAGCAAATCAATGATTCGCTCGGACACGCTGCCGGCGATGAGGCGCTGAAAGGAGTAGCGCAGAGACTGAAGTCGGATTTGCGCCCGTACGATCTAGCAGGCCGTTACGGAGGCGAAGAGTTCTTGCTGATCTTGCCGACTTGCAATTTGGCTCCTGCTGCTCGCCGCGCGGAACAACTTCGTTTGTCAGTCTCAAGAAACCCCATTCTGACGTTGTTTGGAAGTATCCCCATCACATTGAGCATGGGCGTGACCGTGAACGATTCCGACTCAGAGCTCACAGTGCAGGAACTCTTGCAACAGGCCGATCAAGCTCTTTATCGCGCCAAAGAGAAAGGTAGGAATTGTGTTCATGCATTTTCTCCGAGAGCACAGGCATCAGCTGGTTGCTGAGCTGATCTACGTCCCGAGATAGTTCGTCTACGTCTGCCCCTGCTTGCCCACACGCCTGCGCTCGCGGGCTACCAGTGGGCCATACTTCCTGACTTTTGCATGCCCTCTCCAGCTAGACGTGTGTTCCGTCGACCTCCAGGGTGGGTGCTGTTCTTCACTGGGGCCTATACGGTCAAGCACGACACATCCCCGCATGCGGTCGACGGCATGTGAGGCGTTCTGGGCGAACCAGACGGAGAAATGCGGTACGTGCCGGACAGCACGCTCAAGAATTGCGTTGCCCCGGGGCGGCATGATGTGAGGGGAAACTACTAATTGAGGTGATCGGCCTGTTGGTCCGGGGCACCCATTCCGGGGCGCCCATAACAAAATGAATAGGAGCCTCGAATAGGAAATACGTGAGTTAACGCGGTTGAAGCACCACTCAGATGGATTGAAAAATCAACACCTTGGCTAATTTTCTTTGTATCGAGACCAGGGGGTCGCGCCCTTAAGACCATTCGTCACCGCAAGATTCTTTTCAAGAACGTACACTTTTTGGTTGGCAAACAATCGAGCCCTTGGCGCGTCTGTTATGGGTGCCCCAGAGAAAACTCCACGTACTCAGGAGGGTTACGCGCGAGTGAGCTGTGAGCTAGGGGCACCCAAACCGCGACCTGTCGCCGAGGCTGCACAATTGGTCGAACAGAGCGTGCGAATCTGAACCACGGACATGCTCAATCTCATTGCTGGTTCGCATCGACCAAATCAATATCCATCGTGGAGTGATCGTTCGAGCGACGTGAGTCGCTTTTGAAATGGTCGAGACGGTGACGCACCCGAACAAATTGCGGCAGGGGCAGCAACAAACCAGAAGCCTCGCATCGGCGTGACTCTCCTGGCATCGCCGGATTGTTCCTTGAGAGAGAGAAGTCACCCTGTCGCAACAACGCGCAGATGCCCTTTGTGGTGTGATCGCGGCGCGGGGTTTACGGTGATCTCAACGTCTCGGCCAAACAGGGTCAGGAAATGCATAAGTCGTTCGGTCGAGAAACCAGATAGCTGACCTCGCAAGAGACGCGAAATCTTGGGTTGATCAATCCTTAGGATGTGCGCGGCGCGAGTTTGGGTGAGTCGCCGCGCGCGAATGTGTTCTTCTTCGGCTCGCTTGAGACGCGATTTGATTAGCTCGATCTCTGCTCTCGGCGTCTGGATCCCGCTCTTTGATTTCTTCTGAAACGCATGTAAGACATATTGCGACACGCTAGACACGCCAAGCGGACCTGTACAGGGCGCGATAAGTATCGCCCGTGTGGTCTTCCACGATCTCCAGGATGCCTGCTCCACCAAAGCCCCGAAGCGGCTTAGCATCGGGGTGCTGTCCCCACATGCCTAAACGAGCATAAAAGGCAACAGATTGCCCCGGCAGCCCCAGCGCCCGGTATTGCCATTCTGTCAGAATAGGGTTACCATGATAGGTAATTATGAAGGGGATTACCGTAAAGCTTCCAGATACGACGCTGCGCCGGTTGAGGCAGGAGGCCCGCACGACCGGGCGCAGCGTGGCCGCCCTGATTCGCGAGAGGCTCGAGGCTGTGCCGCGCCGAGGCAGTCGGTCCATCTATGAGATCACTGCTGATCTTGCGGGCAGTGTGGCAGGCAGCCGAAAGTCTGCAACCAACGATCGGCGCAGGTTTGCGCGGTCGTGATCACAATTTGCGACACGGGACCGCTGGTAGCGTATCTAAACTGTAACGACCCATACCACTCTTGGGCCGTCGCGCTGATGAAGCAGGCGCGTTCCCCGATGCTGACAACGGAGCCGGTCCTCACCGAGGTGGCGTACTTTTTGCGTGCAGACCGCGTGGACGTCGATCCGCTGTTTCAACTGCTCGAGCGCGGCGCGGTTCGGCTGGACCTTCAGGTTGCGGAACATTGGCCGCGGCTCCGCACTCTTATGGCGCGCTATGACCAAATGGATCTGGCTGACGCGTCGATTGTCGTTATGAGCGAGCGGCACCCGCGCTCCCAAGTGCTCACAGTCGACCGTACGGACTTCAGCATCTATCGACGGAACGACAGGCAGGTGATTGATTTTATCGCTCCGCCGAAATCGTAAAACGACTCAACCGCGACGTCCCTCCAGAAAGAGTCGAGCATTGTTGACTTGGGCATCATCCCACGCAGTATATGCGTCCGGCCCGAAGTGAGGGGGAACAACATGGGAAGCGAAAACTAGCTCCCCCGGATTGCGATACTTTGAGCGCTGCCAAGCTGCATCCAGCGCACCACGCAGAATTCCGGGGGAATCAAGCGGGATGCTCCGCGCCCGGCATCGGTCTTCGTGCCATCGCATTCGCCTTCGTAGAAACGCTCCACGATTTCGATTCGATCCGAGTGAATTCTTCCCCAACGTAAGGCTGTGGCCCCCCCGATCCGCGGCGAACCCACAACCATGGATTTCGTCGGCTCTGGCAATGCCTAGATCACACGGCGAATATCTTGCTCTGCGAGTACAACAGGAGGCTTGCGTGCTTTCTTGCGGGGTAACCGGACGCCTTGCGCGGGATTAGTCCCAACCAATTCCCATACTTTCCCCTGATTGAGCACCGCTCGCAAGCAGCCGTGCATATTCGGCTCAGGCCGGCATGGTGC
>DASQIH010000138.1:0-3346 GCA_035631655.1 Terriglobales bacterium | reverse complement strand
CGCCTGCGCCGGCACGGGCACCTGCAACGTAACTATGAACTCGGCTCAGTCTGTGAGCGCCACTTTCAATGGTGTGGCCTTCGCGCTATCGGTCACGTTAGCGGGCAGCGGCGCCGGTTCGATTACCAGTGCTCCGAGCGGCATCAACTGCCCGGGTACTTGCAGCGCGAATTTCGCCAGCGGGACGACGGTCACTTTGACGGCAACACCGGCTGTGGGCTCCGTCTTTGCAGGGTGGAGCGGCGCTTGTTCCGGTACGGGCACGTGCTCGGTTTCTATGACTGCCGCCCGGTCGGTGACCGGAACTTTTCACGTGACCACCACTACCACGTTGACGGTGTCGTCTGCGCAGGCCAATGCGGGATCCGGCGTGACCTTCACTGCCAAGGTTTCTCCGGCTTCAGGCACCACGACGCCAACCGGCACAGTAACGTTTAACAATGGCCCAACAGTCTTGGGAACGGCATCGCTTTCTAATGGCACCGCAAGTTTGACTACGAGTTTTGTCGCGACCGGCAGCTACTCGGTAACCGCCTCCTATGGCGGCGATTCGAATTCTGCCAGCTCTTCGTCCGCACCCGTCGCTCTGATGGTGGTTGACTTCACCGTCGCGCCTGGCCAATCCAGTCTCACGGTAACGCGGGGACAAAGCGCTCAAACAACCCTCACTGTTACTCCTGCACCACTGGCCAGCTTCAACCCAAACGTCACTTTTGCCTGCTCAGGGCTGCCCCTGGAATCCACTTGTAGCTTTAGTCCACCCAGTCTGACCCCAAACGGAGCGTCGGCCACCACGACGCTGACGATTCAGACGACGGCTCCCACGGCTCGGCTGCAACGCCTGTTGGGACGCGCTGAGCTGTTCTACGCTTTGTTTTTGCCCGGCCTCATGGGCATCGTCTTCGCGAGGAAAAATAGCAAGCGCATGTGGAATAGCGTTCGCTTCCTGGGTTTGGTCGGAGTATTAATGCTTTCCACTATGTGGTGGACAGCTTGTGGAGCCGGCGCCGGCAGCGGCACGACCAGTGGAAGCAGCGGTGGAACTAGCCACAATCCTGGAACGCCGACCGGTTCCAGCACAGTCATCGTAACGGCCACGTCCTCCGGACCATCTCCCATCAGCAAGCAGGTCACAATCACGCTTACGGTGCAGTAAAGGACCGTGCCCTGCTCGCAGGCGCCTAGCGGCGGACAGAGATGCTTAGTCGCTGGCCAACCGGGCGGTTTGAAGCGCGGAACGGCATTCCTGCTCGAGTAGAGCGAGCAGTTGCTCCATGTGTTCGCTGCGGGTACGGAAGTTCACAGGATTAATCCGGAACCAGGTCTTCCCTTTCAGTTCGGTGGTCGAGATCCAGAATTTTCCGCTCTGCTCGACTCTCCTGACGACCTGCGCATGCAACTCCTTCGCGCGTGCTGCGTCCGGATCCGCACCCCGGTAGCGAATACAGATGGCTGACATTGGAGGATTGCTTGCGGCCTCGAACTCGGGATGGCATATGACCATAGAATAAAGATGCTTTGCCTGGTGCACATTGTTATCAATCCAGTCGCCGATCTGGCGGGCGCCGTAACGCTTGAAGCTCATCCAGACCTTGAGGCCACGGAAGCGACGCGACTGCTCAAAGCCGTGCACGTAGTACTGATAGCGTTCTTTGGCATGATCCAGTTCATCCGTGAGATACGACGGCTTCATTCCAAATGAGGCAGTGAGCCGGCGCTCATCCTTCACCAGCACCGCTCCTGCGTCCAGAGGCGCATAGAACCACTTGTGAGGATCGATGGTGATGGAGTCCGAAAGCTCTAGTCCGCGATCGCGCATCGGGGATTGGTTCGATAGCAACATGCCACCGCCGTAGGCAGCATCGGCGTGGAGCCACATCCCTTCGCGATCGGCGATGGTCCGCAACTCGCGGATCGGATCGACGGCACCTGTGTTAGTGGTTCCAAAAATGCCGACAATGCACATCGGGCGAATTCCGCGCATGCGATCTTGAGCAATCGCAGATTCGAGCGCATCCACCCGCACGCGAAATTCGGCATCGGTGGGCAAGGCACGCAGTGCGGTCCGGCCCAGACCCACAGCATCCACCGCTTTATCTACTGAGACGTGACGCTGTTCCGACGCATACACGGCCCAGCGTTCCT
This sequence comes from Terriglobales bacterium, assembly GCA_035631655.1. GTDB lineage: Bacteria > Acidobacteriota > Terriglobia > Terriglobales > Acidobacteriaceae > Gp1-AA122. The sequence goes on along the minus strand of DASQIH010000138.1, from coordinate 1,201 downwards.
GAACTCCGTCTTGCTGTGCGCGATCGCGGGAAGCCCAGTCGCGTGCCAGCTTCAGTCCAATGAAATTCGCCATCATGCCGCCGCTGGTCAGATTGCCGCCGGCTTCCTGGCCGTAACCGACGAGATCGGTGAGCCAGCGGACCGTTCTGCGCTCCATAGCGACTCCTGCAGGTCCAATCGTGTAGGCGCCGATATTCTGGTTAAGAGCTGAGCAGATGAAATCTGCAATGACGCCAACCGGATTCGGCGAGGGGGTAATCAGGCCCATGTAGCCTGGGTGGCCAACGTGTGTGCAATAGGGGAGAAGCTTCTCTTCGAGTTCGGCCAGCACTTCTTCGGCCGGGCTGGGCGCCTGCGGCAATGGTTCGGCAAAAAGTTCCGTGAGGATTTGCGGTTCCACATCCGGGAAGACCGGCTTCTCTTCGATGTGCTGGAAATATTCCGACAGCAGATCCACGACCTGATGGCCGATTTGCTGAAACTCGCGTGCGTCCATGAGTCCCCCTGACCTCTCAGTTTAATCGAGGGCTCTTCCCGTGTAACAGTTCCTGCTCTGCGTGAAGGCGGGGAGCAACCGAGCATGGTGGGTTTTCAGCGGCGCTGAGGGTGTTGTAAAGGAAGGATTAGGAAGAATGGTGCGTTTTCAGTGGGCTGCAGCCGCCGCTCTCGCGTGAATGCTTTGAGCAGTTCCTGACGAAGGAGTGCCGGTCACGACCATGGCGAAGTAAAGCCGGTAAGAGTGATATGTGACGAACATTACCAGGGACATTCCAATGAGCATCGGCCAGTTTGCATGCCCGCCGATCGCAGCCGCGATTGACGCTAGCCCCGTGCTCGCCAGGTAATACGGGAACGAGAGATGGACGATGTCGGACCAAGTGTGAAATGCGCTCCGGTTTTCGGTCAGGGAAATGATCACTGCGACCGGGATGGTACTGGCGAAGAAGTAGACCGCACACCCGAGCAAGAGAGATGCGGGATTGAGGTGCAGCGCAGCGGAGCGATGCAATGCCTGCCATCCCAGCCCAGCCGAGATCACACCAGTCGAGACGTTAAACAATACTTGAACCGCCCTGAATTTTTTCGAGTGCTTCGGAATGCTTTGCACGAAAACCGAAAATGCCGCGACCATCAACGCCTCTGGAAGGCTTAATTGCGTCACGGCAATCAGGATGAAAGGCAGGCTAACCGACATGTTGCC
>DASQIH010000137.1:0-34720 GCA_035631655.1 Terriglobales bacterium | reverse complement strand
TGACAAGTCTTAACGCATTACGGTCGAATGAGATACCCTGAATAACCGATGTCCAATTTCGATATCGACGCTCTAGCTCGCGAACTGATGACGGCGTACGCGACCGGACAGATGGTTTCTGTCCCTCCATCGGCACGTCCCGGTTTTGACCTCGATGCCGCATATTCGGCGGAAACCAAACTCAAGCAGTGGCGCGAAGCTGCCGGACACAAATCGGTGGGCCGCAAGGTGGGCTATGCCAACAAAGCTGTATGGCGCGTGCTCAAACTGGAGACCCTAGTTTGGGGCCACATGTACGAGGACACTGTGCACCAGAGCAGTGGCAACTCCGCCACGTTGGCCATTCCACATTCTCGTTCTCTCAAGATCGAACCAGAAATTGTTTTCTGCTTGAAGCGGCCACTCACTGCCGGCGCCGATGCTGCCTCCGCGCTCGCCGCCACCGATCGGATCTCGCTGGGATTCGAGATCATTGATTGCCCGTTTCCGGAATGGAAGTTTCAGCCCAGCGATTTTGTAGCGTCCTTCGGACTTCATGCGGCACTTGTAATTGGCGAGCGCATATCCGTAAATTCGGAGCAGATCCCTGGGCTAGTCGAGGAATTGGCACGTTTTAAATTACGTATGCTGAAGGATGGCGAGCTCGTCGAAGAGGGGGCTGGCAGAAATTGCCTGCGAAGTCCGGCGCTCTGTCTGGCAGAACTCGGAGGCGCCATTCAGCGGCGATTTCCCGGCGAACCGTTAAGCGCGGGCGAAATCGTCAGTTCCGGGACGCTTACGGCTGGTCATTTGACCGCCCCCGGCGATCGTTGGACAGCGGAAGTCGAGGGACTCGCTCTTCCAGCCCTGACGTTGAAAGTCGAATAACCTTCCGCTTTCAGGTGGTGTCCTAAACGTGCGTTTAGGACACCACCCGGTTTCACAGATGCTCGGGGATGCACGTGCCTCGTTGTAAAATTAGAGTTTATCCTCAGCACAAATTATTTCTCTTATGCCGCAGGAAACGCAGGCGAACAAGACAACCCGCGACGAACGTTTCGACCCGCACAGTTTCGAAACTAAATGGTACGAGCGCTGGCAGCAGGATCCGTCTCTCTACCGCGCCGAGCCCACTTCCACCAAGCCCAAATATTACGTGCTGGAAATGCTGCCATATCCCTCGGGCGCGCTGCACATGGGTCATGTGCGCAACTACGCCATCGGCGACGCGCTCGCTCGCTACATGTGGATGAATGGGTACAACGTGCTTCATCCCATGGGCTGGGATTCGTTTGGTTTGCCGGCGGAAAACGCGGCCATATCGAACAACACGCCGCCGCGCGAGTGGACGTTGCGCAACATTGCCAACATGAAGGCGCAGATGAAGCGCCTGGGTTTCGCCTACGACTGGTCGCGTGAGGTCACGACTTGCTTCCCTGAGTACTATCGCTGGAACCAGTGGTTCTTTCTGAAAATGTACGAGCGCGGTTTGGCGTACCGCAAGAAGAGTCGCGTGAACTGGTGTCCTAAATGCGCCACCGTGCTTGCCAACGAGCAGGTTGTGGATGGCTGCTGCTGGCGTCATGAAGATACTCCGGTAGAACAGCGTGAGCTCGAGCAGTGGTTCTTGCGCACCACCAACTACTCGGAAGAGTTGCTGCGCGATTTGGACAAGCTTCCCAACTGGCCGGAAAGAGTCGTCACCATGCAGCGCAACTGGATCGGTCGCAGTGAGGGAGCGCTGGTGGATTTCAAGCTCGAGGGCCCGGCCGGTCCGGCAGGTTCCACCATCACGGTCTTTACTACGCGCGTGGACACGATTTATGGCGCGACCTCCGTCCAGCTTGCTCCCGAACATCCGCTGGTAGCCGATCTCGCTGCCGGAAATGCTGATCTGAGCGCCAAGGTCTCGCAGATGATGGCCGAACAGCGAAAAGCTAAAGAAGTAGGTGATATTGGCGAGATCGAGAAGCACGGCGTTGACACGGGGCGGTTTGCGATTAATCCATACAACGGCGAGAAGGTGCCGATCTGGGTGGCGAATTACATCCTCATGGACTACGGCACGGGCGCGATCATGTCAGTGCCGGCGCATGACGAGCGCGACCATGAGTTCGCCAAGAAATATGGTTTGCCGATTCAGCAGGTAAACCAGCCACGTGCGGCAAGCGAGCCGGTAGATGTGCAGAAGGCGGCGGTCACCACAACGGACGGCGTTGTCATCAACTCAGGACCGTTCACTGGGCTGAGCTGTGAAGAGGCCATCACCAGGATGGCTGAATATGCCGAGACATACGGCTTTGGCAAGCCAACCGTAACGTATCGCTTGAAGGATTGGGGGGTGTCGCGGCAGCGCTACTGGGGGACGCCAATCCCCATGCTCTACTGCGAAAAAGATGGCATCGTGCCTGTCCCCGAAAAAGATTTGCCCGTGATTTTGCCCGACAATGTCGAGATTACTTTGAGCGGCGGTTCGCCTCTAGCGCGCGTGCCCGAGTTCCTCAACACGACCTGTCCGAAGTGCGGCGGGCCCGCGCGCCGCGAGACCGATACCATGGACACCTTCGTGGACTCGTCCTGGTATTTCTATCGGTATGCCGACGCGCGTAACGACCGGGCGCCGTTCGAAAGCAAGATCATTGGCTATTGGTTCCCGATTGATCAGTACATTGGCGGCGTCGAACACGCCATTCTGCATCTCATTTATTCGCGCTTCTGGACCAAGGTGATGCGCGACATGGGATTGGTGCAGAACGATGAGCCTGTGCAGCGTCTCTTCACGCAGGGAATGGTGATCAAAGACGGCGCCAAGATGTCGAAGAGCTTGGGCAACGTGGTCACGCCCGACGAGATGATTGCTCGATACGGTGCCGATGCCGCGCGGCTCTACAGCCTCTTCGCGGCCCCTCCCGACCGCGATTTGGATTGGCAGGACACCGGGATTGAAGGCATTCAGCGTTTCCTCGGACGTGTGTACAGGTTTGTCGCGCGCCACGCTTCTGCGACACGGGTGGCTGCGTCTCATGAAACAGGGCAAGCCCCCTCTCTACCCCCGGAAGCACGTGCAATTCAGCGCAAGCTTCACCAGACTATCAAGCGCGTGAGCGACGACTTCCAGGGACGGTGGCATTTCAATACCTGCATCGCGGCGATTATGGAACTGGTCAACGAACTCTATGCCGTCGAGGACAAGATTGACACCATGGCGGGGCCACTGCTCGCCGAGGTGCAGCGCGATCTCGTGTTGCTGCTCGCGCCTTTCGCTCCGTATCTGGCCCACGAACTCTGGGAGATGCTGGGCGAAGGGGAAAATTTGTTGCGGGCGCCGTGGCCAAAATACGATCCGGCGCTGGCCAAAGAAGAAGAGATCGAGATCCCAGTGCAAATCAACGGGAAACTGCGTAGCCGCATAGTTGTGCCTGCGGATTCAGACCACACGTTTGTTCGCGAGCGCGCACTAGCTGACGAGAAAGTGAAAGCCGCGATTGCGGGCAAGCAAGTTGTCAGAGTTATCCCAGTGCCGGGGAAACTGATAAATATCGTAGTGAAGTAAGAGGGCCGCTGCGGACTTATCGCCTTTGAGCCAGGGGCGTGCTTTCGCCGCGGATCAGGGCAATCTTCGATCCGGGCTCGCGTGAGTACTCCAGAAGCAGCGTGTCCTGAGAGCCTTTGCGAATCGGCGCGTCTGCAACCTGAACGCGAGATTCGGTCGCATGAAATCCGTTTTCGCTGCGCTTCTGCTGGCTCACGGCGGAGATGTTCACGGAATACTTACCACTCTCGGAAGCGCTAACTTCGAGCCTGTAGGTTCCGCTAAGAGGGCCGCAGATTTGAATCCAGCCGGTACAAGCCCGGGGTTGGCCATTGGCATCCTGGTCCGCGCAATCGATAAAAGCCTGGGCCAGCGGTAGTTCCTGCCAGGCGTTAGGGCCTACGGGATCGTATCCGATCCTTCGGCCGCGGGGATCTGTTACCAGAACTCCCACCGCGGGCGGTAGGCGGTCCTGACTTTGGTAAGAGATCTCCAATTGTCCCATTTCGTAACAGGAGCGAGTGTCCTTGGGATCGGATTCGTCGCGCACGTCTGCAGCGTGGTGGACCTTGAGGAATCCGTTGGCTCGACTCGAGAACCAATTTCCAGAGGCATGGAGAGGCCACAGAGACAAGAAGACGGCTGACAGCAGTAGCCTCTTGTGCCAGGATTTCATTCCTGCCCTCCCAAGCGCCTACCCTAGCGTTGCTCTCTGAGAGCGAACAAGTAACTAAAGTGCCAGTCTCGACTCGGGGGAACACCTTAGGTACAGCTTCTAGCGATTAGTTCTTGGCCTTTGGCCGAATGTGCTAAAAGCTAATAGCCAAAAGCTCGACGGTGACTCCTGGTTTATCCTGGAGACGCATGGCTCAGCGCTCGCCCACATTGGAAGGTTTTCGCGCGGTATTCCGCTACCCGGCCTTTGGTTTGGCCGAGATCACCTGGCGTTGGTCGTTTGGGGCCGCGGCCTGCAGCCTAATAGTTCTTACTCTAATCGAATATCTGGACACTCTGCCGGTTACGGGCAGCGACCTCTTCTTTCTGCGCAGCAAACAACTTTTCCTGATTACACGAGCCATCGACCATATTCTGGCGGGCAGCGCACAGCGCGTCGTGGCGGCGACGTTAGTTCTAGTTCCTGCGCTCATGGTGTTCTGGATTGTGGCGGCATCGGTGGGGCGGGCTTCTACGGTTCAAAGCCTGCTCGATTATTTCCGCCCGGCGACGGATGTGACTCCGTTCCGGCTGCGATTCTGGCGTGGCGGAGAGCAACGTTGGCGATTGCGGTCTTTGCTGGGGCTGAATTTCCTGCGCGTCGCATTAGGGCTCGCCGCGGTGGTGGGAGTATTGGGTGCGGCAATCCTGGCTGGCTTTGTATCGTCGGACAGCGATCCCCGACCGGGACTGGTATTCCTGGTTTTCGTGCCGCTGGCGCTGCTGGTGGCGCTGTTGTGGTCGGCGGTGAACTGGTTTCTTTCGCTGGCACCCGTGTTCGTCATCCATGGCCGCCAGGACGCGTTGGGTTCGGTCGCGCTGGCAGTCGATTTCTGCCGCCAATGCCCGGCTGCGGTCCTATGGAGCAGCGCCGCTTTCGGAATGCTCCATTTCGTGGTGTTCGTGTTAGCAATCTCCGTGGCATTTCTTCCGCTAGCGTTCGCCACGGTGCTGCCGCCCGCAATCGTGCTAGGCGCAATCGTGCTGCTGACAATGGTGTATTTCGCGATTATTGATTTCCTGTATATGGGGCGTTTGGCAGCTTACGTATCAATTCTTCACACGGCGGAGGAAACGCCGGCAGTTAGCTCTCAGCCGTCAGCTCTCAGCCCACGGCCCACGGCTAGTTCTCGGTTGTTAGTTCTCGGTTCTCAGCCGGCAACGGGCGATCTTCTGCCGATACCGCCATCAGATGACGATATCCTCAGCGACGTACCTGGCCTGATTCCTTCGCCAGAGAAGCCTGAGCACTGAAAGCTGCCTACTGAGCACAGACCACTAGCCACTTCTTCCTTCCCGCTTTACACTAGGTTTCCGTTCTGAGAAACTCATCCGTGGAAAGCCAATCCATCGTCGTCCTTGATTTCGGGGCGCAATATTCGCAGCTCATTGCGCGCCGCATCCGCGAACAGAACGTCTTCTCGGTTGTTCTCCCGTGTAACGCCAGCGTGGAGGAGATCCGCAGCTATTCACCCATAGGAGTTGTGTTGTCGGGCGGTCCCTCGTCGGTTTACGACAAAGATGCGCCCGTTGCAGACCAGCGGGTGTTTAACCTGGGAGTGCCTGTCCTGGGAATCTGCTATGGCCTGCAGTTCATGGTGCATGCGCTGGGCGGCAAGGTGCGGCCGGCCGATAAGCGCGAGTACGGCCACGCCAAGATCGAACTGCTCAACGGATCCCGCCTGTTTGAAGGTTTGCCCAAAGTAATGGCGGTATGGATGTCGCACGGCGACGAAGCCGTCGAGTTGCCGGTCGGGTTTCAACTGACCGCGAAATCACCCAGCGCGGTGGCAGCTATTGAGAATCCCGCGAAGAAAATGTGGGCTGTGCAGTTCCATCCGGAAGTGCACCATACTCCGCTGGGCACCGACATCTTGCGCAATTTTGCCCTGAAAATCTGCGGAGCCAAGCCCAACTGGACAGCGCAGCGTTTTATTGAAGAAACGATTGCCAGCGTGCGCGGGACCGTTGGAAAAGGTCGTGCCCTTTGCGCCTTATCGGGCGGCGTGGACTCTGCGGTAGCCGCGACCTTGGTCGATCGTGCGCTGCGGGACGAAAAGGGGAGCTCGCGCCTGACTTGCGTTTTCGTCAACAACGGTGTGCTGCGCAAGAACGAATTTGAAAAGGTGCAGCCGAACCTGCGCGAGCGGCTTGGCCTGCACGTCCTCGCGGTGGATGCGACCGAGCGCTTTCTGAGTAAGCTCAAGGGCGTAACGGAGCCGGAGACAAAGCGCAAGATTATCGGCAATGAGTTCATCGCAGTATTCGACGAGGAAGCACACCGCATCGAGCAGAAAGAAGGCAAGGTCGAATGGCTGGTGCAGGGGACGCTCTATCCCGACGTGATCGAATCGCGCTCGGTGCGGGGCCCGTCGCAGACGATCAAGACGCACCACAACGTTGGCGGCCTGCCCGAAACCATGAAGCTCAAGCTCATCGAACCCTTAAAGGATTTGTTTAAGGACGAAGTCCGCAAGATCGGCCGCGACCTGGGCATGCCGGAAGAGATTTTGCGACGTCAGCCTTTTCCTGGACCCGGGCTAGCGGTTCGCATTCTGGGTGAAGTGACGCCGGAGCGACTGGCGATCTTGCGGGATTGCGATGACATCGTGGTCACCGAAATCAGGCGCGCCGGCCTGTACACCAAGATCTGGCAGTCGTTTGCTGTGCTGTTACCCGTCATGTCGGTGGGCGTGATGGGCGATCAGCGAACTTATGCCTACACTTGCGCGATCCGCGCCGTGCATTCCGAAGATGGAATGACTGCCGACTGGGTGCCGCTGCCGTACGAGGTGCTGAAAACAATTTCCAACCGGATCGTGAATGAAGTGAAGGGTGTGAACCGCGTGGTGTACGACATTACCTCGAAGCCGCCGGGCACAATTGAGTGGGAATAACCCAGCCTTTGACTTTTTAGCTTTTGCTGCTTAGGGATGACCTGGGGTGGGCCTACGCTTTGGTTTGCCTTGCTCATCTGTCTCGATGATAGAAAATTTCAGTCCCTTCGGGTCATGCAGGATATCGGCACGGTACTCTTCTGCCGCCGAGCGGGTCGCGAATGCAGGGGCGAGGGTCTCATCACGCAATTCTGAAGCCACCTCGATAAGTCTGAAATAGGTTTTGGTCATCGCTATGGTCGTTGGCGATTTGTGTCGCAATTGGTGCGAAGCCTCAAGATCGGTTGCCTCCTAAAAGTCGAACACCGCCGCGATTTAGAGTAAGAGAGCAACCACAATCGCGACGGTGATCATTAGGGGGAGGGATCAGTGCGAATATTAGCGCAGAAATGTTATATCAACGCGAATATTTTTTCGTTCGCGCGACTTTTTGAAAAGCTACCCGCTGGCTTTTGTTTTTCTTAGGACTAAGTTGTTTTCGGGCGTCCGCCCCGCTTGCCCCATCCGGAAAGCTTTTTACGGTGTTTCCGCGTGGTGGTCTTTCCCCCCTTCTGGCCGATGCAACGAGGACAGACCAGCTTGGTGGTGGTATGGATCGAGCAGTAACCGGGTTTGGGCACGCATATTTTTACCCCAAATGACGCCGGGAAGCTAATTTCCCGGCTTTTTCCTTCCCCGGCCCCCTTGCCTCCCCCAAGCCGACAGTTGCTCTTTGTACCTCGCGGTCGTGATGCGGCCTCCTGCGGAAGCGATACATTTGGGGCAGACCAGCTTGGAGCGGGAGTGTTTCTCACACTGGGGCAGGAAGGTTTTCACTGCCAAGACGATTTGGTTCGAGACCTCTTGCAGGAACCTGGCGTGTTGATCGGAAAATTGTTCCTTTCGGTAGCTCAGAATTGTGATCACGCCGATGCTGTCGCCCCGCGCGACCAGCGGAACGGCGCAATAGGAGCGGAGGCCTTCCGATAGCGTTAGCTCTTCGAGGGCGAACTGACGTTCCGTCTCGATGTTCCTGCGCAGGACTATTCTCTGGTTCATAAACGCCAGCCCGTGAGGACTTTCTTTAGTCTTGAGCAAAGTTCCGATCCGGAAGAAACTGCCGGGCACATTGCCGTGCAGGGCGACTATCTTTAAAGCGTCCTCTTCCGGCTGATAAAGCATCAGACCCGCCCGGTCATACGGAAACACGCTTTTCAGTGCCAGACACATTCCTTGAAAAATGCTTTCGGGCGCAGCCTGCGTGATCGCCACTCTGTTTACCTCAAGCAGGGTATCGTAGCGCTCTGCGATTCTTGGTGTCGTGGTCATAGTCCGAGGTCCCAGGGAAATTGTGGTCATAGATTTCTAGGTTGTTGCGAGCTTGCATTCAAAAATCGGCAAGAGGGCTTGCCGCCTTCCGTTCTCTTTTACCAGATTATTAGCTCCGCGAGCGCAAAGTTTTGCACAAAATCCGTGCGACGCGTGCCGCGGCAAATCTGAATAAAAAGCCGCGGATCTTGTTTTCAATCAGGCGGCTTCGGTGCGAACAAACAAGGTGCCCTGCGCTTCCGGAGACGTAGGTCATTTCTCCCACGGCTGCAGACGTGGTAACCATCGCGGGACGTTACGGCAATATTCCTCATACTCGGCGCCGAACATTTTTCGCAGGGTTGGCTCCTCGTATAGGCGCACAAACAGGGCGGTGCCGAGCACTACGGCTGCTGCCACCACAATTGCGAACCAGTTTGCTCTTCCGCAGACCACCCAAAGGCCGGCCCATCCGACGAAGAAGCCGACGTACATGGGATTCCGCACGTATCGATAGAATCCCACCACAACCAGCTTCGTTGGTGGAGCAATGGGCGCCGGCGTTCCGCGTCCCGTCCGACCGAAGTCCCACACGCAGCGTAGGGCTACCGCGAAGCCCAGCACCGAGGGCAGGCAAGCGATCCATCGCCATCGCGCTGTGTTAACGCGAAAGCCAAGCCAGGATGGCAGCAACCAGAACCACAAGGCAAAGAACGCAGCACCCACGATCAACGATGCAATCGTCGTCGCCCACTGCGTCCCCGGGTCTTTTGACTGCGCACTCCCAGTCTCTCCGCTCGCCATAAGCGCTCCCGTTTAGGAAGTATCTGCCGATAGCTCCACACGGGCAAGCAACGCCCCAAGCACCTGCGTCATCACTTTCTTCAAGTTCCGATAATACGCATACTTAACCTGTGCCTGCCAAGGCTGCCAACGAGCGCGTCCTGCTTTCTTTTCTCGACTACTTGAAAGTGGAGAAAGGGCTGGCGCCGCTGACGGTTTCGGCCTACACCAGTGATATCGGCCAGTTTGCCGGCTTTCTGGAAAGACGCAGACGCACGCTTACCTCGGCGCGGCGCAATGACGTCCGCGACTTTCTGCAGGAGCTTTTTGCCAACCAGGTGGATGGACGATCAGTCGGGCGCAAACTCTCTGCCCTCCGTCATTTCTACCGCTACCTGCTGCTCGACCGGCTCATTGCGCACGATCCCACGCTGAATATCGATTCTCCCAAACAATGGAAAGTGCTGCCCAAGTCGCTGGCCCGAGAAGAAATGGATGCCCTGCTGCAAAGTCCGAGGCCACCATCAAATCGCAAATTCGACGCAGCAATTGCCGTGCGGGATCGTGCCATGCTCGAAATGTTTTACGCCGGGGCGTTGCGCGTTTCTGAGATCATTGGCGTGAAGATTGAGGATGTTAAGCTAAACCTGGGCTATGTGCTGGTCCGCGGCAAGGGTGATAAGGAACGCATCGTGCCGCTGGGAAAATCAGCCGTGGACGCGGTCACCGAGTACATGCGACAAGCGCGCGGGGTGCTAGTAGCAGCAAAGAGCTCCCCGCTGGTATTCCTCGGTCGGGGAGCGCGCAAGCTTACTCGCCAGCGAGTGTGGCAGATAGTGCGGGCGGCGTCCGCGACTACCGGACGGCGCGCCAGCCCCCACATGCTACGGCACAGCTGCGCCACCCACATGGTGGAAAACGGTGCCGACCTGCGCACGGTACAGACGATTCTCGGGCACGCGGATATTTCGACCACGCAGGTGTACACGCATCTGGCACTGGATCGACTCAAGAGCGTGTACAGGAAGCATCATCCCCGTGCCAAGGCACGGTAAGAAATTATTGATTGATGATTTCTGAGTGCTGATTGAAAAACTCTAGCACCGACTGCCAATCGACAGTCAATACCCAGTCCCGGAGGGACGAAATTCGTTAGCTCGGCGCGTCAGCCTGGGCTGCGCAAGAAAAATGTGCCCAGCCCGACAGGGGCGACACATAGGCGAATGACGACGCAAAGGCAAACTCGCACGGTCGTTAAAGAATCCGTTGACCATTTTCTCCGCTCCCTGCGCGAGCGCAATGCCTCTCCGCACACCATCAAGGCCTATGCCAGGGACCTCGGCATGTTCGCCGATTACGTCGGCCCGTCCGGCTGGAGCGGCATCGATCACGTCCGCATCCGCGGATTCCTCTCATGTCTCTATGAACGCGGTTTGAGCAAGACCTCGGTCGCTCGCGCACTGGCCGCAGTGCGGTCTCTTTACCGTTGGCTCGCCCGGGAAGGAGTCGTGGAACAGAATCCGGCCGCTCTCGTGGCAACTCCCAAGCTCCCCAAGAAGCTGCCACGGGTGCCCACGATCGAAGAGATGAATTCGGTCCTCGATGGCAAAATGCCCGAGGTTGCCTCCTTTCCGGAACGCGACCGGTTGATGCTGGAACTGCTGTACGGTTGCGGCATCCGGAATTCCGAGTTGATTGGCATCAATCTCGACGATGTGCGCGTGGCCAGCGAGGCCATCCTGATTCGCGGCAAGGGGAAGAAGGAGCGCTATGTGCCGTTCGGAGATTCGGCGAAGTTGGCGATCGCTCGGTACCTGCCGATCCGGCAAGAAGTTCTCGCCACAACAAAAAAGAGCACGCCTGCGCTGCTGATCAACCAACGTGGTGGACGGCTGACCATGCGTAGCGTGGGAAGAATCGTGAAAAAGATCGCCGTCGCCAAGGGTTTATCGCCGGACACCCACCCCCACACCCTGCGCCACGCCTTCGGCACCCATATGCTGGAGGAGGGCGCCGATCTGCGCGCCATCCAGGAAATGCTGGGACACGAGCGGCTTTCCACCACCCAGCGCTATACGCAGCTCTCGATGAAGCACGTGCTCGCGGTCTATGATCAGACGCACCCGCGCGCGAAGTAAAACTCAGTGAACTGCTATTCGCCCGAGCCCGAAGGACGAGTTGCCATTGCTGTTCGGAGCTAATCTGCCGCAGCAGCAAGCGAGGCGTCCTTTGGCTTGGTTCCCCGTAAGTTCATCCACATCTGGACCACACGTTCACGCAGCAGCGAGGTGAGCTGGCTGTAGTCGCTTTCGGTCGGTTCGGCGTTTGGCGGCGGGTAAATGGGGTCGCCGAAGGTCATTCGCAGCGGATTGAATTTTTGAAAGAAACGCTTGCCCCGCGGCCACACCTCATAGAAGCCTTCGATAGCTACGGGAACGATTGGGACCTGCAGGTGACTTGAAAGGATTGCCGCCCCTTTCTTGAAGACTTTGGGCTCGCCGTCAATGCTGCGTTCGCCCTCTGGAAAAAGAATGAGAACGCGGCCCTGGCGCAGGCCATAGGCTCCGGCGCGCATGGCGGGAATCAGGTTGGCGTCGGGGTCCACCACGATCACGCGCAGCCATCGCGCTATGCGACGCATCAATCCTGAACCGAAGATTTCGCTGGTACCCACGGAAAACAGCTGGCGGAAGACCGACCAGGGCAACACGCTGGCCACCACAAACGGGTCAATGAAACTCTGGTGGTTGGGCGAGAGAATGAAGGGTCCCGTGGCAGGAAGTTTTTCGAGACCCGTGACACGTAGGTCGAAGCGGTCGCGGGCGAAGAGTTGAATAAAGCGCAGGATTAGGAAAAGAATGGCCGCCGAAGCTGGCCGGAGCTTGGACAATGCGAGTACCTCCGGGTCGGTGGACTCTTCCGAAAAGATGGCGTTCCAGCCGGCAAAGCGAATCCCAGATCGAGATGGAATTCCTTGCGTCGCGCTCTCACGCACTCGGTCGACCAGTTCGCGCACCGTGTAGATCTCCGAGATGCAGGATTCGTCGACCTCGCCCCCCAGTTCTTTTTCCAGGGCCACCAGCAGTTCGACCCGCTGCATGGAGTCGAGCCCAAGATCGAGTTCAAGATTGTCCTTGGGGCGAATCGCGTCGGAGGTGGACTTGGCCGAGGCGCGGATGATCTTCAGTGCGCGCTGCACCTCAGGGTGCTCGAGCCAGGCGAGATCGTCACCAGCCAATGGCCGTTGGCTAGGCATTTCCGCATCAGTTCGTGCCGTTGTTCGGTTCGCCTGGACACGCTTCTCGATTTCGAAACGTTTGAGCTTGCGCGTGGTGGTGCGGGGCAGTTCATGCGGCCAGATCTCGTAGCTCAGGATGCGCTTGGTGGAAGGAAGTTTTTGCGACAATCCTTCGACATCGAAACGAATGACTTCTTTGGTGTTCACGATCCGGCGTTGTTTCAGGATCTCAAAATCGGGAACGATGACGGCGTGCAGTCGTTCCGAGAAAGGTTCGCCCGGCCGGCTGACCAAGCCCATCACACAAATTTCCTTGATGAACGGCGATTTCTGGTAATGAACCTCGATCTCTTCGGGATAGAGGTTCTTGCCGGAACTGAGGACGATTACTTCTTTGCTGCGGCCGGTGATGACCAAGTTGCCGTTGCTGTCGAAATAGCCGAGGTCTCCGGTGTGAAGCCAGCCGTCGCGGAGAACGGCCGCGGTTGCATCCGGCCGGTTCCAGTAGCCCTTCATGACGATGGGGCCGCGAATGGCGATTTCGCCGACGGCCGCTCCTTCTTCGTGCGGTTGTGGTTCGACGATTTTCACCTCGACGGTGGGCAAAGGTTTGCCCACCGATCCGACCACGTTGTCGTCGGGAGGAGTGCACATCGCGCCCCCGGTGGTTTCGGTCAGTCCGTAAGCTTGCAGGATGTCAATGCCGAGCGAGTAGAAGTCGCGTCCGATTTGTGGATCCCAGCGCGAGCCGCCCGTGATCAAGTAGCGCATCTTGCGGCCGAACAACTGGTGGATGGGACGAAAGAAGAGTTTCCCCGAGTTCCAGCCCAGCGCACGGAAGAAGCGCGTGAACCGCATCAGGGCGTGCACCCCCAATTGCGCCAGCTTGCCTCGCTGTGCGACTTCCTTCTGGATGCGCTCGTGGATCAGGTAGAAGAATTGCGGGACGCAGGCAAAAGCCGTGATATTGCGTTCGCGTAAGGCGCGCAGGAGCTCGGTGGTGTTCAGGGTTTCCAAATAGACGACCCGTGCGCCCTTGACTAAGGGCAAGAGCAAGTTCGCCATCTGCGCCAGGGCGTGGAATAACGGCAGTACCCCCAGCACGGCGTCTTGGGGGCCGAGTTTTAGCAAGCCAAAGACGGCATTGCACTCACCCAATAAGTTAGCGTGCGTGAGCATGACACCTTTGGGATCGGCGGTTGTGCCGGAGGTGTAGAGAATGACGGCAACGTCGTCGGAGCCGGCGGCGATTAAGCGGAAATTGCCACGACCAGCAGCAAAGATCGCGTCCAAATCAGCCATCGGCTGCGCGGGCAAGAGTGCCCGCGCCACATGGTCTGTACCCGGATCCATGAGCACGATTCCAACTGGCATATCTGAAACTGCTTGCTGAGCGGTCGCGAGATGCTTGGAATCGGTGACGAGCAGGGAACTGCCGCTGTCCTTGAGGAGCTTTGTTACCTGGTCAGCATGGAAAGCGGTGTCGAGCGGAACCGCCGTGCAGCCCGCCGCAATAGCTCCGAGATAGGTTGCGGTCCAGCGCGGGTGATTATCAGCCAGGATAGCAATCCGCGAACCCGGCCGCTGACCTTGCTCAAGGAGCCAGCGGCCAATGGATTCGGCCATGCGCCGCAAATCGGTATAGGTGTCGCTTTCGAGCGCATCGCGTCGCTGCATTTCGAGGGCGACGTTGCTCGGCCAGCGCTCCTCGCACTCCAGAAACCGGTCGTAGAAGGTGGGCATGCTCCGCCGGGAATCTTACCTGAAAACCGGCGGAGCTTGCGCTAATTCAAGTTCTCGAAAATGCCAGCCGCGCCCATGCCTCCACCCACACACATCGTAACTAGGCCGTAGCGGGCATGGCGTCGCTTGAGTTCACGAATGATGGTGGCGGTGAGTTTGGCCCCGGTACAACCCAGCGGATGACCCAAAGCAATCGCGCCGCCGTTGGGATTGATCTTTTCCGAATCGAGAGCGAGTTCTTTGATTACGCACAGCGACTGCGCCGCGAAAGCTTCATTTAATTCGATCACGTCGATGTCGGAGATTTTCAGCCCCCCCATCTTCAAAGCCTTGGGAATGGCGAATACCGGACCAATGCCCATCTCTTCAGGCTTGTATCCCGCGGTGGCAAAGGAGACAAAGCGGACCAGCGGCTTAATGCCAAGCTGCTGGGCGCGCTCGGCGGACATTACCACTGCGGCAGCCGCGCCATCCGACATTTGCGAGGAGTTGCCGGCCGTGGTGATCCCTTTTACGTGAAACGCAGGCTTCAGCGACAGAAGAGCTTCCAATGAGGTGTCAGCACGGGGACCCTCGTCCACCTTGAAGGTAATGTCCTGGCGCTTCGGCTTGGAGCCGTTGGGCGTGGTGAAGCTGACCGGCACCGGAACCGTCTCGTCAGCGAACTTGCAGGCCTGGATGGCGGCCAGCGCCTTCTGATGGCTGCGTAGCGAGAACTGGTCACATTCTTGGCGCGTGATGCCGTAGCGCTTGGCGAGGCGCTCAGCGGTGAGGCCCATCGACAAATAGGCATCGGGGTAATGGTCAACCAGCCAGGGGTTGGGTGAAATCTTATGTCCCCCCATCGGAATCATGGACATGGACTCAGTTCCGCCAGCAACGATAACCTCGGCTCCGCCAGCCATGATGCGCTCGGCAGCCAAGGCTATGGCCTGCAGGCCGGAAGAGCAGAAGCGATTGATCGTCAGGGCTGAGACTTCGACCGGCAGACCTGCGCGCAGCGAGGCGATACGGGCCACGTTCATGCCCTGTTCCGCCTCCGGCATGGCGCAGCCGAGGATCACGTCTTCAATCTCTTTGGCATCGACCTGCGGTACGCGCTCAAGCGCGCCTTTGATGGCGACAGCGGCCAGTTCGTCGGGACGCGTGGCGCGGAGCGTGCCTTTGTAAGCGCGTCCGACAGGGGTGCGGACAGACGAGGCGATAACGACTTCTCTCATAGTAGTTCCCAGTTCTCAGTTAAGTCTTTCAACAAGCATTTACCTACCTATTGATGCTTGTCATTCCGAGCGGGCTTCAGCCCTGCGAGGAATCTGTTTTTCTAGTTGCGCAAAGTTTTGCCGGTCTTGAGCTTGTACTGAATTCTCTCCTGCGTCTTCCTTTCGCCGCAGAGCGACTTAAACGCTTCGCGTTCGAGATCAAGAATGTATTGCTCGCTTACCGGGGTTCCCGGCGAAACCTCTCCGCCGCACAGGACCTCGGCCAATTTGTTTCCGATTTTCACTTCGTAATCGGTGATGTAATCGCCCTGCCGCATGAGGTAGACGCCCATTTTCAATGCTGCCAGGATATTTTCACCAGGCGCCGGAACGTCGGTTCGCGGGACCGGAGGCTCATAGCCGCCACGGTACAGCTCCAGCCCGCGAGTCTTGGCATCGGAAAGGACACGTTCGCGGTTCATGGTGATGTGGTCAGAATCGGAGAGGAAGCCCAGTCCACGAGCTTCGTGGGCCGAGGTCGCGACCTTGGCCATCGCAATTGTCTCGAAGGCTTTCTTCATCGCTTCCATGAGTTCGACCGACTCACCACGGCCCTCAGGACGAATGGACGTGGCGCTATCTACCGCCCGCAGCAGCATCTCTTTGCAGCCACCGGCTCCGGGCAGCAGTCCGACGCCCACTTCGACCAGGCCCGTGTAAAGCTCGGCATGGGGCTGGCGAGCGGCAGCGTGCAATGAAATCTCCGTGCCCCCGCCGAGGGTGAGGCCGAACGGCGCAGCGACCACCGGCTTTGGGGAAAACTTGATGGCCTGCGTCATACCCTGAAATTGGCGGATGGCGAGATCGACCTCATCCCATTCTTCTTCCTGAATCGACATGAGCAGCAACATCACATTGGCGCCGACGGAGAAGTTGGCCGCGTCGTTGGTGATGACGAAGGCGTCGAAGTTGTCGCCAATACCGCCGGGCTTCAGGGTCTGGGCGATGAGTTGAACGATGTCGGCGCCGATCGCGTTCATCTTGGAATGGAACTCGATACAGCCAATGCCATCGCCGAGATCGAGCAGCGAGGCGCCAGAATTCTTCTTTACCACGCCATTTGACTTCTTTGCGACGGTCACCGACCAGACACCTTCGGGCACCTGAACCGGCTTGTAGTTCGTGCTGGCCAGATCGAAGTAGGAACGACCCGAGGCAGCTTTTGGGTCGTCGGCGTACCAGGACTTCTTGCCGGAAGCCAACAGCTTCTCGACGTTGGCGGCCACCGGCTTGCCTTCCTTCTTCATGCGATTGACGGTGGCTTCGACGCCGGCTGCATCCCACAACTCGAAGGGGCCCATTTCCCAGTTGAAGCCGAGTCTCATGGCGCGATCGATTTCCACGATGGAATCAGAAATCTCAGGAACGCGGTTGGCCGAGTAAGTCCACAAATCGGAGAGTGCGGACCACAGGAATTGCCCCGCCTTATCGCCTTTCTGCGGGCCCGAGCCGTCCAGCCCGAGCAGCATGCGGATGCGCGCGCCGGTCTCCTCGACGTTTTTCGCCATATCCAAGGCAGGGAACTTGGCTTTCTGGCGCGGACGATACTCCAGCGTCTTCCAGTCGAGGCCGAGGCGTTCGTCTTGCTTGTCTCCGCCGCTTTTGGCTTTCTTGTAGAAGCCGCCCTTGGTTTTGTCGCCCAGCCATTTCCGCTCAAGCATCTGTTTAAAAAATTGCGGAAGTTGCAGATCGCTGCGTTCGTCGCGGACGTTCTGGGTCATGTTGGAGACAACGTGGCCCAGGATGTCGAGGCCAACCAGATCAATGGTCCGGAAAGTCGCTGACTTGGGCCAGCCGACGGCGCTGCCGGTCAGCATGTCAACGTCCTCAATTGAAAGGTCCATCTCCTGCATGAGACGCATGACGTTCAGCACCGAGAAAGTGCCGATCCGATTGGCGATGAAATTGGGCGTGTCTTTGGCGAAAACGATTCCCTTGCCCAGGTGCACGTCGCCGAAGTGTGCGATGGCCTCGATCGCCGCGCGCTCGGATTCGGGGGTGGGGATAACTTCCAGCAGGCGCATGTAGCGTGGCGGGTTGAAAAAGTGCGTTCCGAACCAGCAGCGACGAAAGTCGTCAGAGAAGCCTTCCACGATCTTGGCGACCGGCAACCCGCTAGTGTTGGTCGTAGTGATCGTTCCAGGCTTCCGAACCGCCTCGACTTTTTTCAGCAGGGAGCGCTTGATCTCGAGGTTTTCGATTACCGCTTCGATGATCCAGTCCACGTCGGCCAGGCGCTGGAGGTCATCTTCGAAGTTGCCGATCGTGATCAGCCGGGCGAGTGATGGCTCAAAGAAGGCTGCGGGCTTGGATTTGCGGGCAGCTTCGAGGCCAGCGGCAGCAATCTTGTTGCGGGCAGGGACGTCGGCGTCCGGGGGAACAATGTCGAACAGGTAAGCCGGGACGCCGGCATTCGCCATATGCGCTGCGATACGGGCGCCCATGGTTCCGGCACCCAGGACTGCGACCTTATGGATCCTTTTCATATGACTCCGGGCAATTCTTTGATAGTGAACCTATGAATTTACACGCCAATCTGCGTCCAATCCAAGAGGCGTGAACGGCCTGGGACAGAAGTGTGGGTGTTACGTTCCCCCAAAGAATATACCTGAGTGGCAGGTCTCGTCTGTGATAAGGCAGCCGCTAAGTTCAAGAAAGATCATGGCAAATTATCGATGGCCCAGTCATTCTTCCCAGCCCGGACGACGACAATTTCGGAATAGCGACGGCTGGCGCGACGGTTGTTTGAGGTTTCAAAAAGAGCGACCGCGAAAGTGTAGCGGCCCCTTTTCAGTTTTTTTCCCAGGGTGATTTCGTAGGCGGGCTGGGATGCGCTGAAAAATGACTCGAGCTGTTCAGGCGAGGTGTGTCGTTTGGCTGCATTGCTCAGCAGAAGCAGACCGGTTTCCTGGTCATGGTTTTGCCAGGCATGAAAGAAAAGGTCGGCGGCGGCCAGGGCAGAAACGTAATCGGCGTCGTAGGAGTTTCCGCCGGAGGAGGCGGTTTTGGCAGCCAGCTGAAGTGCCAGACTTGAGAACAAGCAAGTACCGATGAGGACGCAAAGGGCCGCCTTCAACAGTCAATCCCCGCTGCCACATTGATCACGGCAATTAAATGACACAAGTCTCTTCTAACTTGAAAAAGGTGAACTCCGGAATGATTAAGTAGATTCGCCCGGTTGGAAAGCACCCCAAAAGACAGCAGGCGCGAACCGTATTAGATGTGGGGTGAGGATGGCACACGGTTCGCGCCCTATTAAGTTAGTTTCATGCTAGCAAAGGTACTTAGGATGTCAAGCAAAAACGATTTACTAAGCGCTCAGGAGATAAGCTTGGCAAGCACGAAAGCTGCGGTTGCAGCAAGGGCACCGGTCACAGTTGTTTGTGACGCGCTGCGCAAGGCAGGCGCGCCGGTGAAGCGGCCTTTGACATAGCCGAACCCGGCGAGCGCGGCCAAGGTGACGCAGGCTGACCACAACAGACCGTGCCATGCGTTGGCGAGAATCATATAAGGGGAGAGAGGAATGAAGCCGCCGGCGACATAGGCTCCGGCAATGGTGACGGCGCTGGTCAGGGCCCGACGCGGTTCCGGCTCTTCCAATCCCAGTTCGAAACGCATCATGAAATCCACCCAGGCCTTTGGTCGCTTGCTGAGGGCCTGCACGATGGGGGAACTTTCCTCTTCCGTCAGGCCATAAGACTGGAAAACCTTACTGACCTCGCGGGCTTCTTCCTCAGGGATTTCTTTGACCTCACGTTCCTCGCGCAGGCGTTCCTGTTCGTAGTGCTCAGCATCGCTGCGAGCGGCGAGATAGCCGCCCAAGCCCATGGCGATGGACCCGGCCGCGATTTCGGCCAAGCCGCCGATTACGATCAGGCGTGTTTGTGGCACCGCACCGGATAAGCCCGCGGCCAGCGCGAACGGAACCGTAAGCCCGTCCGACATCCCAATCACCACATCCCGGACGAATTCACCTGCGGTGAAATGTTTTTCGACGTGCGCTGCCTGCGCCATTCTTAGACCTCCCGATGAGATTCCAGATACTCCTGGGCACGGCGGACTACCTCACGTTCACTGCGGTAGGCAAGTTGCCGGGGCGCGTCTTCCAGGGGCAGCCACAGGGCACGTTTCACCTCAATCCGCATTTCGGGCGAAATGTCATCAATATTGCCCGAGTGGTAGCGCAGCAGATAGAAGCTCACGATCTTGAAGACGCGCTGCTTGTCTCCCCAGGAACGAACGTAAAAGTACTTGATGTCGGTGAGCTTGGTGATCAGGGTTGCGGTGATGCCGGTTTCTTCCCGGACTTCGCGCAGGGCGGTCTGTTCGGGCTTTTCGCCCGGGTCGACTAGGCCTTTGGGCAGGGCCAGCACGGGAGAATGTGACTTTGTTTTCCTAGTCGGCTTGGCGGGAGCCGTTTCGCGACGGGGCTCAATGACGGCGATTTGCCAGGTCCCGGACATGCGCCGGACGACCACACCGCCTGCGGAGATCTCCCGAACCATTGCTCACAAGTTAGCAGGATTACAGGAGTTAGTCACTCGGGGAATATGGGAAATCGGTAATCTCTCGCACGTAACTTGTTGACCGGCCAGAAGCGAGAAATCATTTAACGTGGCCCTGGCATCTTAGTTGCTGACGGTCAGACAGGTCCGAGCAGGATGTGGGGACTCGGGTGAAGACACTAGGGAAGATCCTTCGGTCGGTGCAGGCCTTCGGACGCGAGCTCTCGCGAGTAGTTCCGGCGGGGGAACAACAAGCGCCAATTCCCAAAATCGGAATCGCCTTGGGTGGCGGATTCGCCCGCGGCATCGCCCATATCGGCGTCCTAAAAGTCCTTGAAGAAGAAAACATTCCTGTGAGTTTTGTAGCCGGAACCAGCGTAGGCGCGCTGATTGGCGCCATGTATTGCAGTGGCGTTTCGCCGGTCGTGATGGAGCAGGTGGCCTGCCGAGTGCGCTTCCGCGACTTCGCCCGCTGGACCCTTTCGCGCTATGGTTTTGCGTCCAACGAGCGCATGATGGGTTTCCTGAACGGCGTGCTCGAGGTGAAGACGTTTGAAGAGATGCAGATTCCGCTGGCCGTTACCGCCACGGACTTCGCAACGGGCGGAGGTGTTGTTTTTCACTCGGGCTCGTTGGTCGATCCGGTGCGGGCCAGCTGCGCCTATCCTGGCATGTTTCTGCCCGTCAACATACGCGGACGGCTGCTGGTGGACGGCATGTTGGCGCATCCTGTACCTACCAAGCCACTGCGTGACATGGGTGCCGATCGTGTTCTCGCAGTGCATCTGAAGGGGCGTTGGGGAAACGACGGAGTGCCGCGGCATCTTTTCGACGTTATCGGGCAATGTTTCGCGATCGCCCAGGAGAACAGCTCGACCCTGTGGCGGCCGTGGGCTGACCTGGTAATTGAGCCGAACGTCAATGGATTCAAGTACGACGATTTCGAGCATGCCTGTGAACTGGTGCAGGCGGGTGAAGCCGTCATGCGTGCGGCCCTGCCCGAAGTACGCAAATGGCTGGCGGATGCGGCGGAAATCTCAATTCCCGAGACTCGCTCATTGCGGGACAAGTTGGGCTTCTCGAAAGCTCAGCCAGCTCAGAGCGATTAAAGTCTCGATCAGAAGAGAGATTTCCCTTCTCGTTGACCCATCTTTCCTTCCCAATTAGACTAACTTCGTTCCTCAATCCTCCTTCAGGATCCGCCATTGAAGACGTACCGTCCCGCCCCCGAAGTTGTTGCTGAGACTCAACGCTTACTAGCCGCCAACAAACCTGCTTTCCATCAATCGCCGCTTAATGAGGTCATCGATGTGCTCTCCAAGGGGCGTCATTATGCCTGGGTGGGTATTTACCTGGCCATGGGCGACAGTCCTCATTTGATCGGCGAGTCAGGGCCAGCCGCGATGGCATTGCCTCAGAGCCGCACCAAGATTCTCGTATCCATGAAAATTGCAGGTCGCGAGGTGGGCATGATCGCGGCCGAGAGTGAGCATGAGAATGCTTTTGGGCGTGAGGATCAGGTGCTGCTGGAGAATGTGGCCAGCATTCTGGCGCGTTTTCTGAGTGGCCCGGGGAAGTATCTGGTGCGGCGGGCGCGGGAAGCCGCCAGTGAACCCAAAAGCAAATCTCCGGAGTCGGCCCCGGTAAAGGGAACCAAGCTGGCGGCTGCAGGCTAGCAAGGCGGGCTAAGACGCCCGTCCTTCCGCTATCCATCCTATTTTTCTCGCTCCAGTTTCGCGGTTTCTTCCTGAATGCGCTGCCACGCGGGTCGGACGTGGCGTGCGGTCGTATTCGTCTGTCCCACACAAAAACGGAGCGTCAGCTTGTCATTCAGCTTCGTGTGTGTGAGGAAGAGATCTCCGCTGCAATTCAACCGCTCCATTAATTTCTGATTGACTTCATCTCCGCCACGATGTCGAAAACAGACCAGGTTCAGCGGGACGGGCACAGCCAGTTCGAAGCGATCATCGTTTTTGACCCAATCAGCGAATTGCCGCGCCAGGGCCACGTGCTGGCGAATGTGATATTGCAGCCCCTCAATGCCGTAGTGACGGATTACGAACCAGAGCTTGAGCGAGCGGAAGCGGCGTCCCAGCTGGATATGCCAATCGCGATAGTCGATGACCGCGCCGGATTCGGTGGCTTTGTTACGCAGGTATTCGGGCAGGATGCTGAGCGTCTCGATCAGAGTCTTGCGGTCGGCTACCCAGAAGCAATCGCAGTCGAAGTTGGTGAACATCCACTTGTGCGGGTTGAAGCAGTAGCTATCGGCAAACTCGAGGCCGTCGTGGATATGTCGAAACTCGGGGCAGAGGGCAGCTGTGCCGGACATCGCCGCGTCAACATGGAGCCATAGGTTGTGGTCGCGGCATATCGGCCCGATCTGGGGAAGCGGATCGATGGCGTTGGAAGACGTGGTGCCAACGGTTGCGCTGACAAAACAGGGAACCAGACCGGCTCGCTTGTCTTGTTCGATCTGCCGGGCCAGCTCCTCGGCCCGCATGGCGAAATTCTGGTCAACTCCAACAAGACGCAAGTTGGCAAGGCCGATGCCGGCGATCTTCACGGCTTTCTCGATCGAGGAGTGCGCCTGGCTGGACGCGTAGGCCACGAGACGGCCATTGCCACCGCGTTGGTTGGTGGTGAAGTTCGTAGCGCGTTCGCGGGCGGCAAGAAGAGCGCAGAGGGAGGCACTGGAAGCGGTGTCCTGGATCACCCCTCCACCTGTGCTCGTAGAAAGAAATCCCGGCGGAAGGCCGAGCATGGGAACCAGCCAGTCTAAGACGTGGGTCTCGAGTTCGGTGCAGGCTGGACTGGTAGACCAGAGCATTCCCTGAACCCCTAGCCCGGAAGAGAGCAGATCTCCGAGTATGGCCGGGCCCGAGGCATTTGCGGGGAAGTATGCGAAAAAGTTGGGCGACTGCCAGTGAGTAATGCCGGGGAGAAGCTTGTCAATGTCCTTGAGGATCGAGTCGAACCTCTCCCCATGTAGCGGAGGCCCGGGGGGTAACAAGGAGCGAATCTGGCCCGGTTCAACGCGCGAGAGAACGGGATAAGACTCGATGCGAGCGTAGTAATCGGCGATCCAGTCAATGACCGCATGCCCATGGCGACGGAAGTCGTCCGGGGTCATGTGGAAGCATTTTTCGTTGGGCAATGGGTCCTCCCTGGAAGGAATGGGGAAGGATCATTTAATCAGATTCTCAAGCGCGGTGACACGGAACATTACGCTAGCTGGCCGTAGTACATGCGGGTTTTGTACTCCATTCCTACGCGGCCATTCACCTGATGGGCATCGAAGATGCGATGGAGTTCATCGAGCATCGGCGCATAGTTGGGGTGGCTCGGCAAAGGTGCGTAGGAGGACGACATCAGTCGTCCCTCCAGACCCGGATAATCGAATTCCTGGATACTGTCGAATACGTGGGCCTGAAACGGGGAGGGGGCGAAGAAGAAGTCGATGGTGTCCGTGGTGCGCTCGTGGCGTACTTGTTGGTAGTCCGTTCCGTACTTGAGAAGAAGTCTTTCGTAGGCATCAAGGAACGGGGTGGATTGCGTGCGGCGCTCGTTCCACAGAAGCACGGTCCAGCCGCCAGGCTTGAGAATGCGAATGAACTCGCGGCGGGCCTGGTCGCGATCGAACCAGTGGGCCGCCTGAGCGGCCGTCACGAAATCAATGGCGTGGTCAGATAGTGTCGTCGCCTCTGCTGTGCCGGCGATGCTTACGAAATTGGAGAAGATCTGCAGGAAGCGCTCGCCCGCTTCCCTCATCTCCTTGTTGGGCTCAACTCCAAAGACAGGGTTGCCGTTTTCCAGAAAAAGTTTCGACAGCAGGCCTGTGCCAGAACCGATGTCGGCAATTACAGAGGTTGATTGCAAGCCGCACTCTTTGCGGAGAACGTTGAGAAGCTCCGGCGGATATCCCGGACGGTAGCGAGCATAGTTATCGACACGTGCCGAGAAACGCTGGGTTGGATCGACCGCGGGCATAGACACCAGTTTAACGTGAAGCACCAGCGGAGCGCGGCTGAGAATCCGAAGCCCGTAGGAGTACAATCGACATTTTTCTGAGGAGTGCAAATGTCGCGCTTAGATGTAGGCGATGTGGCGCCGGACTTCGAGTTGCCGGCCTTGGTTGCGGGCATCAAACAGAGATTCCGGTTCGGTGAACAGCGCGGAAAGAAGCACGTCGTTTTGGCGTTTTATCCATTCAATTGGGAACCGGTCAGCGGCAAACAGATGACGGTCTACCAGCTGGAAAGGGAAAGTTTTCTGGCGCGGGAAGCGGAGACGGTTGCCATCTGCGTGGAATCCATCATGAATACCACGGCCTGGGAACGCGACATCGGGCCATTTGATTTTCCCATGTGCAGCGACTTTTGGCCCCATGGCGAGGTGTCCGGGAAATACGGAGTTTTACGAACGCAAGACCCGGGGGCGGGAGCGAGCGAACGAGCGGTCTTCCTGGTTGACAAGGGCGGCAAGATTGCGTTTCGCAAGGTATACGACATGAGCGACATACCCAACGTGCATGAAATTCTGGAGGCGCTTCGGCAGTTGTAGAAGATTTCGGTCAATCGGACGTTCTGGATACGGGAGCGTGATGAAACTCATTTGGGGAGCCTTCCTGCTTTGTGCAACCCTGATCTCAAACTTCCATGGAGCAGGGACAGCGGCCCCATTAGCCCATGCGGAGAAGTCCGGGCGCGGAGGCAGTGAAAATAGCAACCAGCCGACAAGCTTTAGTTCTCCCAATGCGGGAGAAGAGAGCGCGGTCGAGAGCCGATTTCTGGCTGTGCCCGATCCGAAACTGGCGCAGGAGCACCTGAAGATTCTCACGCGGGCTCCGCACATTGCTGGCTCGCCGGAAGACAAAGCTACCGCTGAGTACGTCGCGCGCAAGTTTCGCGAAGCTGGGCTGGAGACGGAAATTGTCGAATACCGTGTGTGGATGAATTATCCCTCGGAAATCAGTGTCGATGTCACGGCACCGCCGGATGTGAAAATGCATGGGCCCACCCGCGAGCGCGTGGATGGCGATCCCTACCAGGATGATCCGCGCGTGGTAGTGCCTTACAGCGGCATGTCCCCTTCGGGAGATGTGGAGGCAGACGTCGTTTACGCAAACTACGGTTCACCAGAGGATTTCGAGAAGCTCCACGACCTGAAAGTGGACGTGCGGGGCAAAATTGTGTTGGTGCGCTACGGGCAGAATTTCCGCGGGGTAAAGGTTTATGTGGCGCAGGAACACGGGGCGGCGGGAGTCATTATTTATTCCGATCCCGCCGACGACGGATGGAAGAAAGGTGACAAATATCCCAAGGGTCCGTGGAGACCTGACACTGGCGTGCAGCGCGGTTCGATCGGCTACATGTTCGAATTTCCGGGGGACCCGACCACTCCGGGAATTGCTTCCGTTCCCGCACTGCCGGAATCGAAACGTATTCCACCTGAGAAATCGGCACAGATGCCGAAAGTGCCCACGACTCCCCTTTCGTATCACGATGCGTGGCCCATCCTGGAAAGTCTGGGCGGGCCTGAGTCGCCGCGCGACTGGCAGGGAGCACTACCGTTCACATATCACGTAGGGCCTGGTCCGGTGCGCGTAAAGATGCATTTGAAGCAGGATTACCAGTTCCGCACGATTTGGGACGTGATCGGGCGCGTGCGCGGCGGCCAGATGCCTGAGGAATGGGTGGTGGCGGGCAATCATCGCGATGCCTGGGTGTACGGCGCGGTCGATCCCAACAGCGGTACGACAGCGATGCTCGAAACCGTGCATGGCATTGGCGAATTGCTGAAGTCCGGATGGAAGCCAAAGCGCACGATCGTGTTCGGCAGTTGGGATGCCGAAGAGCTCGGGCTGATTGGTTCCACTGAATGGGGTGAGGAACACGCGGCTGAACTGGCCAACGCGGCGGCTTATTTCAACGTGGATGTCGCGGTCTCCGGCCCGAAGTTTGGCGCCTCTGCAGTTCCGAGCCTGAAGCAGTTTCTACGGGATGTGAGTAAAGCGGTGCCCAGCCCGAAAGGCGGCACAGTCTATGACGCTTGGCGCAAGTCGGGCGAAAGCAAAACCGAAGCCGTGGTTACTCCGCAGGAGGCAATTGGAGATATCCGCCGCGTGCCGGCGGTACAAGCCGGCCCTGATGTTCCAGTCGGGGACCTGGGCAGTGGCTCCGATTACACCGTATTTCTGCAACGATTAGGTGTTCCCTCCACCGACGTCGGCTCCAGCGGATCCTATGGCGTGTATCACTCGGTTTTCGACAACTTCAACTGGTTTACCAAGTTTGCTGACCCGGATTTTATCTACGAGCAGGAAATGGCGCGAGTATATGGGATCGAAATGCTGCGCATGGCCGATGCCGACGTGCTGCCTTATGACTACGAGGAGTACGGCAAAGAGATCGCGGCCTACATCGATGCAGCGAAGAAAAAGGCGGAGAAGAAGTTTGCCGGCAAATCGCCGGATTTTGGTCCCGTGACGGATGCAGCCAAGCATCTTGCTTCTGCGGGAACGGCGATCCTCGAAAAACAAAAGAATGCCTCTTCGGATATCTCTAGGCTAAACCGGGTCCTCCGCGAAGCCGAGCGCGCAATGCTGATACCCGAAGGACTACCTAATCGGCCTTGGTTTCGCCATGCCATCTATGCGCCGGGCGTATATACGGGGTACGCCGCAGTGGTTATTCCGGGAGTGAACGAAGCCATCGATGCCGGCGATCTGGAGCGGACACGGCAGCAGATTGCCGTTCTCGCGGCAGCGGTGAACCGCGCGGCTAAGGTGCTGGAGAGTTACCGGTGAACAGCAGCGACGCGAATAGCTGCCCCGGCATCCGGTGCGAATTCCCTTTGAAGATCTTGACGACTCCAGCAGGTAACGGGGTCCTTCGGCTTCGTCGTTCATTTTCGCAGGCGCGAAAATGAACATCTCGGTTCAAAATGACACGGCAGAGCGTATTACTTGAGTGGGACTAGCTTCTCCACCAGAGCCGAATAATCCTTCTTTTCCAGTCCGTGGACCTGCTTGTTGTACTCGTCCACCTTGCTCGAGTAATTCATCGAGCAGAACTTCGGCCCGCACATGGAGCAGAAGGCGGCCTCCTTGTAGTAATCATCGGGCAAGGTTTCATCGTGCATGGAGCGGGCGGTTTCGGGATCCAGGGAGAGCGCGAACTGCTTTTCCCAATCGAACTTGTAACGAGCATAGCTGAGCGCGTCGTCGCGGTCCTGTGCACCGGGACGATGACGAGCAACATCGGCGGCGTGGGCGGCGATTTTATAGGCGATAATCCCGTCCTTCACGTCTTTCTCATTGGGCAGGCCGAGGTGTTCTTTGGGGGTTACATAGCAGAGCATCGCCGCGCCGTGCCAGCCGATCATCGCCGCCCCAATCGCCGACGTGATGTGATCGTAGCCTGGGGCGATATCCGTGACTAACGGGCCCAACGTATAGAACGGGGCCTCGTAACACATCTCTTTTTCCTTATCCACCTGCTCTTTGATCTTGTCGAGCGGGATGTGTCCGGGCCCCTCAATCATGACCTGGACATCGCTTTCCCAAGCTTTGTTGGTGAGTTCGCCCAAGGTTTTCAATTCGGCGAACTGAGCTTCGTCGCTGGCGTCGGCGATGCAGCCAGGACGCAGGCCATCCCCCAGGGAGAACGAGACATCGTGCTTGGCAAAGATTTTTACGATGTCCTCAAAACCTTCGTACAGGAAGTTCTGCTTATGATGGTGCGCCATCCATTGGGCCAGAATCGCGCCGCCCCGGCTGACGATTCCGGTGATGCGTTTGGAAACCATCGGCAAATATTGGATCAGCACGCCAGCGTGAATGGTCATGTAGTCCACGCCCTGCTCGGCCTGCTCCTCGATCACTTCCAGCATGATGTCGGCAGTGAGATCTTCAATCCGCTTCACGCGCGAGATGGCTTCGTAGATCGGGACGGTGCCGATTGGAACGGGAGAATGACGCAGGATCGCTTCCCGGATCTCGTGGATGTTGCCGCCGGTGGAAAGATCCATCACCGTGTCGGCACCAAAGTGCACCGAGGTGTGCAGCTTGCGGAGTTCCTCATCGATGTTCGAAGTGATGGCGGAGTTGCCGATGTTGGCGTTGATCTTGCACAGCGAGGCGACGCCAATGCACATCGGCTCCAGTTCCGGATGATGGATGTTGGCGGGAATGATCATCCGGCCACGAGCCACTTCCTCGCGCACCAATTCAGGCGAAAGCTTTTCGCGGCGCGCAACGTACTCCATCTCCTCGGTGGCGATTCCCTTGCGGGCGAAATGCATCTGGGAAACGTTACTGTCGCCGGTACGGGCGAGTTCTGCGCGGCGCTTCGCGATCCATTGGGTGCGAGGCTGCGGGACCGAGGTCGTTCCATTCCCGCCACTATTCGTGACCATCGTGGTCGTGCCATTCGTCGGGGCCATGACTGTCCACCCTCACTGGGAGTTCTCTAGAAAATAATTATACGCTCCGCTGGCCGGCAGCCCGCTCTCGCAAGGCGCAGCCAGTCCGACCTATGGAATTAACCTCTAACCCACTCTGTCCTTGCCCGTCTAACGCAGCGGGTCTTAGAATCAGCAGTCCATTTCCAGCGAGGTCCTCATGCGTGTGTCTACACTTCTGATTTTCGTTCTGTTGTTTTCCGCTCTTATTTCCTTTGGGCAAGCCGCCTCTCCAACGCCAGCGGCGGTCGGGTTCAGTATCGACAACATTGATAAATCGGTAGACCCATGCGTTGATTTTTATCAATATGCCTGCGGCAACTGGCTGAAGAGAACGGAGATTCCCGCCGACCAGCCCGAGTGGGTCAGCTTCACGGAATTGTACGAACGAAACCTTGTCACGGAACGGAATATCCTGGAAAAGGCGCAGGCCGGAGGGGCAAGCCGCAGCGCAATGGACCAGAAAATCGGCGACTACTACGGCGCCTGCGTTGACGAGAAGGCCGCCGATGCCAAAGGGCTTGATCCGCTCACGCCGGAACTGGAGCGCATCGCGGCGGTAAAGGACAAAGGTGCGCTCATCGACGCCATTGCCCGCGCCCACCTCGACGGACCGAACGCCTTGTTCAACTTCCACTCCGCCCCGGACCTGCACAATGCCGACATGGTGATTGCCTACATCGACCAGGGCGGCCTCACTTTGCCCGATCGCAATTACTACATCAAAGACGATGATCCCAAGATGGTGGAAATGCGCAAGCGATTGGTCGAGTATGCCACCCAGGTGTTTACCCTTGTCGGCCAGTCCACGCAGCAGGCGGCCGAGTCGGCACAAACGGTTTTACGGATTGAGACCGCTTTGGCCAAAGCTTCCATGGATCGGACGTTGCGGCGCGATCCCAAGAACCGCGATCATAAGATGACCCGCGATGCCGCCATCGCCCTGGCTCCCAACTTCCTGCTTGCGCGCTATTTCACGGATGTGGGCGCACCCAACTTCTCGGAGTTGAATGTGTCGAACCCCGAATTCTTCAAGCAGGTGAACGGGGTGGTTGAGTCCGAGCCGCTGGACACGTTGAAGAGCTACGTGCAGTGGCACATGCTGAATTCGGCCGCGCCCTGGCTCTCGAAACCCTTTGTGGACGCCAATTTCAAGTTCCGCCAGGCGTTGACCGGGCAGGCGGAAATTCAGGCGCGCTGGAAGCGCTGTGTGAACGCCACCGACCGCGCTCTCGGCGAAGCGCTGGGTCAAAGGTATGTCGAGGAAACCTTTGGCGCGGAGGGCAAGCAGCGCACGCTCAAGATGGTCGATGCCCTGGAAAAATCGCTCGGTAACGACATCCGCACTTTGCCCTGGATGAGCGAAGACACCAAGAAACAGGCCAAGCTCAAACTGGCGGCCATCCGGAACAAGATCGGATATCCCGACGTGTGGCGAGACTACAGCAAGCTGAGCATTCAACCGGGGGATCTGGTCGGAAATTTTCTTCGCGCGAACGAGTTTGAGGCGCGCCGCCAGATTGCCAAGATCGGCAAGCCGCTGGACCGCAAGGAATGGGGGATGACTCCGCCCACCGTAAATGCCTATTACAGCGGCTCCTACAATGAGATCGTCTTTCCTGCAGGCATTCTCCAGCCGCCCTTCTTCGACAAGACCATGGACGATGCGGTCAACTTTGGCGGCATTGGGCTCGTGATCGGTCACGAACTCACCCACGGCTTCGACGATCAGGGACGAAAGTTTGATCCCCAGGGCAATTTGCGCGACTGGTGGACCGATCAGGATGGCAAGGAATTCGAGAAGCGCGCCAGCTGCGTTGCTGACGAGTACAGCAACTTCGTCGCCGTCGATGATCTCAAGCTCAATGGTAGGCTGACGTTGGGGGAGAACACCGCCGATAACGGCGGCGCACGTGTCTCGCTCATGGCACTACTAGACACCATCGCGCAAGACAAGACCGGCAAAGCGGCCGAGAAAATCGACGGCTATACCCCCGCACAGCGCTATTTTCTGGGCTTTGGGCGCGTGTGGTGCGAAAAGCGCCGCCCGGAACTGTCGCGCATGCTAGTCACCGTCGATCCCCATTCCCCGGGACGCTACCGCGTAAATGGGGTGGTCCAAAATATGCCGGAATTTCAGCAAGCGTGGGGTTGCAAGGCCGGACAGCCAATGGTGCGGGAGAACGCCTGCCGGGTGTGGTAACCACCCCGGGTCAAAGACCCGGGGCCACACGCGAGATGCACCTCTGGACAGCTTGACCCCCGGGCAGGGTAACGCGTAAAGTTTTGGATATACTGTCGGGGTAGGTACGCATGTCCAGTCAGAGCCGTAAGTACTTGAAATTCGGTGCGGTAACCGTTGTCATCCTAGTGGCGCTGGCCTACCTGGCGTATACCGGCGTCGAGGAGACAAAGAGCTATTACGTCACCATCAAAGAGTTGCGCGGAATGGGCGATGGTGCGTATTCCAAGCGCCTGCGCGTTGCGGGCAATGTCCAGCCCGGGTCGATCAAGCGGACCGGCACGAAGGTGGAATTTGTATTAGTTGAGCAGGATTTAACTTTGCCCGTCGTCTACAACGGAACGGAAGCACCGCCCGACACGTTTAAAGATGATTCCCAGGCTCTAGCCGAAGGCAGTTTCGGACGCGACGGCGTTTTTCGTGCCAAGGGACTGCAGGCCAAGTGCGCCTCCAAGTACGCGCCACAGCAACCGGGAACACCGGCTGCGCAGCCCACCAAAAGTATGACCAAGGCAGACGTTCCGGGCGTAGCCACCGGAGCACAGTGAGGATCCTGCGCCGGTCGTGAACGATTCCAAGGCGGCTCACGAAGCTTCGCCACTCGTCATTATAGAAAATCTCACGAAACAATTTGGGCGGTTTGCGGCATTGCGGGGTGTCAGCGCCACTTTTGAGGGCGGGCGACTGTACGCAATTTTGGGCGACAACGGAGCAGGGAAGACAACCCTGCTGAGAACATTAGCTGGCCTGATCCAGCCGAGCCGGGGAAGCGTAACCATACTCGGAAGTAGCGATGTGCATGCGGTCTGTAACCAGCTAGGGTACATGGCGCACCCCTCGCTGCTATACGACGAGATGAGCGGCATGGAAAACCTGCGCTACTTTGCCCAGCTCTATGGCATCCGGGATGACGAGCGGTGTGCCAAGGCGATCTCTGCGGTCAAGCTGGATCCCCAGTTGACCCGCCCGGTCGGGCAGTATTCGCAGGGCATGCGGCAGCGCATGTCGCTGGCGCGTGCGCTCATCCATGATCCGAAAGTCCTGCTCTTAGATGAACCGTTCTCCAACGTGGATATTGGGTCAGCAAAGGAAATGGTGAGACTACTGGAATCCTTGCGCGACGCGGGGAAGACCGTCTTCGTGGTCACGCACCAAGCTTCGCTGCTCGACGGTGCCGCGGATGAGTTCGTATGGATGCAGGCCGGGCAAATCGTGGGCAGAACCCGCGAACTGCAACCCGTGGAGGTGCGATGAGTTCGCTCTCCACCATCTCGACAGCGACTCTGACCAAGGATCTTCGCCTGGAGTGGCGCTCAAAAGATGCCATCAACTCGATGCTGTTCTTCGCGCTATTGGTGGTGGTGATCTTCAGCTTTTCGTTTAACCCCACTGCCGAGGAGTCGCGGCAGATTGCCGGCGGGTTGGTGTGGGTGGCGTTCCTGTTTGCCGCTGTAGTGGCCCTGAATCAGACGTGGGCGCGCGAGCTGCGCAATCAGGTGCTCGATGCCTACCGTTTATCTCCGGCGCCGGCCAATGCGTTGTTCCTGGCCAAGGCGGTTGGAAACTTCGTATTTGTGAGCGTACTAGAAGCGCTCATGACGCCGCTGTTCATCGTGTTTTACACCCTGCGAGCCTTGGGACCGGCGTGGCAACTGATTCCTCTGGCGATGCTCGGTACCTGGGCACTGGTCGTGAACGGGACTTTTTTTGCGGCCATGTCGATCCGCACCCGCAGCCGTGAGATCATGCTGCCACTTTTGCTTTTCCCGATCTCGATCCCCGCCTTGCTCAGCATGGTGGAGGGTACGAGCGCCATCCTGACAGGAGAGGCGTCGGCGAAATTCTGGATCGTGTTGCTTGCCGTCTATGATCTGGTGTTTACTAGCGTAAGCCTACTCCTGTTTGAAACCGTATTAAACGCCGAATGAAAAAAGCCTTCCCTATTTTCGCCCTGCTCACTCTGGCGTTGCTGAGCTATGCCTTGTACGAAGCTCTGGTGGCGGCACCGACCGAACAGACCATGGGAGACGTGCAGCGGATCTTTTACTATCACGTGCCGTCGGCCTGGACGGCGTTCCTTTTGTTCATGATTAATTTCGTGGCGTCGATTGTGTACCTTGTGTGGCGTAGCGAGAAAGCCGACATCATCGCTTTGGTGACGGCTGAAGTCGGTGTGGTGTTCTGCACGGTTGTGCTTGTGACGGGTCCGATCTGGGCGCGTCCGGTCTGGGGTATCTGGTGGACGTGGGACTTGCGCCTGACACTGACCCTGGTGCTGTGGCTAATTTACGCTTCGTACCTGATGCTGCGGCGCTTTTCCAGTGGCAGCCAGACGCCCCTGATGGCGGCGGTATTGGCCGTCTTCGGAGCGCTCGATGTACCACTCGTCTACTTTTCGATCTGGTACTTCAGGACCCAGCACCCATCCCCAGTGATCGGGCGGGGTGGGTCGCTCGATCCCCGCATGGCTCGCGTATTGCTGATCAATTGGGCGGCGTTTCTCTGCTTCGCCTTTCTGGTTTGCTGTTCGCGCTACCGACTTGAGCGACTGAAACGAGAAGTTGAAGAGACCCAGGCGCTCGAGGCGTTGCTGGAACCCAGGAGTATGCGATGAGGTTTCTTTATGCAGCTTATGCGATCACGTGGCTCATCCATATCGGCTATCTGGCCACGGTAGCGGCGCGTTACAAGCGGTTGCGGCGCGAGGTGGAAGAGCTGGAGAAGAAGTAAACCTCAGATTCCTCGCGGCGCTCGGAATGACAAGAACCAAGAGCTCGGAACGGCAAGAATACAAATCTGAGTTAGATCCGAGTCTTCCAGTCCCTTTCCACACCACTGAAAGGTTCCTGCGATTGCGGCGAGTGGAGGAATTCGTATTCCTCGATGGCAGCGGCAACCCCGATCCTTGAGCCGGGCAGCCTCGACTCGACGCGGACGACGCGTGCTGTGAAGCGCACCCGCAGTGCTTCGGTGAGCGTCACGTGGGATGGCAGGGTGAGAGTGACCTCAACTCTGGACCCACGAGGGACGGCGCGATCAATGTAGAAAAATACCCCCCGAGCGCTTACGTTTTGCGTTTCCGTGAGCAGTTCCTGGAAGCTGTCTCCTGTCAGCTTGACGAGGGCAGGGAGACGCATGTCGAAGCGGCGCATGGTGCGTCGCTCTTGCTCTGACGGTGTCGCACGGGATTCGTTTTCGAAGAGCGTCATGGACGCTTGTGAGTCGAAAAAACACTTCTCCGTTCGGAGGCGAGTTCCTCGCCTGCAGAAAAGGTTCACGCACTTGCCGCACATTTGCAAGCAGAAAAATAGGTCCGCCGGCGTCGCCGCCAACCATTGTCAAGGTTCAGACCGCTTAAGATGCGGACGCAGTTGTTAATTCTTGGGCGGCATCTAATCTAGTTAACCCGTGC
Organism: Terriglobales bacterium; assembly: GCA_035631655.1. Classification (GTDB taxonomy): domain Bacteria; phylum Acidobacteriota; class Terriglobia; order Terriglobales; family Acidobacteriaceae; genus Gp1-AA122. The sequence continues at coordinate 666 of DASQIH010000137.1, read as the reverse complement.
ATCTCACAAAGCTGTGCGAGCCGCCGACGGGTCGGCTTGACAGGCTATCCGTCAGATGTTTAAGTAGTTACTTATTTTCAGCCCAGTTCTGGTGACTAGCAGGCATGCCGCTTCGCTTTCGCGAGCAATCCCATAGTTGTGTGTGCACCGTTTCTCCTCTTCTCCACGAAATGACTTGGAGGTATTCGTGAACTTGAATGGCCGTGCGTCGGGAGATCGTGTTTGGTGGCGCGCCTTGCTAGCGCTGATTCTGATATTGACCGCTGGGACCGTTGCCCTGCGGCTGGGCTCCCGGTGGCAGGTTTCCCAGGTTGCCGGACCAGGTGCTATGTCAGCTGGAAGTTTTGTTGATCAGGTTCGGACCGGCTCGGCATTCGGTTCCTCCTCAGTGGAGCAGCAAAAAATACAAGCGACGCTTGGGCAGTTGCCTCTTAGTTTCGAACTGAATCAGGGGCAGGCTGATCCAGAGGTCAAGTTCCTGGCACGGGGGAGCGGATACGCACTGTTCCTGACCCGGAATGAGGCGGTATTGAAGCTGCAGGCCGGACACCTACGCGACAGTCGGCCAGACCCTGGCGCTACAGCAGTGGTGCGCATGAGCCTGGCAGGCGCCGATCCGACCTCACAGGCCAGTGCGACGGATGAGCTCACCGGCAAGAGCAATTA
>DASQIH010000136.1:0-14937 GCA_035631655.1 Terriglobales bacterium | reverse complement strand
TCGAGATAGTTGGTGGTGCCGACGAGGAAGATCTGGTGTTCGGGCTTCAACGCGCTAATTTCGATCAGCGCCTGCTCAACCAACTGGACATCGTGCTGGTTCATCTGTCCATGGAGTTCAGGAAACAAGCCGTCCATCTCGTCAAAGAATACGATGGAAGGGGCGTTATCCTTGGCTCTCCGGAAGATCTCCGACAACCGCTTGACGGACCCGCCCACCGCGGCGCCCAGAACATCGCTCGGGCTCACCGCGTAGAAACTGCGCTTAGCTTGGGATGCGATCAGCTTGGCCACCAATGTCTTCCCAGTTCCGGGTGGCCCTACAAGAATGAGACCCGTGGGGGCCGGCAAGGACAATTCCTCCGCGCGTCCGGGCTTCATGAGATCCAACAACGCACGCAAGTCGCCCACCACGGCGGCGGGCAACACCACATCGTCCCAGCCCACCGGCTCTAGCGACCCCTGGTCACGGCCACCGGTACTCTCCAATGCCTCAACGAGGTGCCGCTCCTCAATCGCCTTTTCCTGTGCGCACAAAGCAGCGCGATCCACCAGGCTCTTCAACCGCGCGGGGCTCCAACCGGGCGTGCGTTTCGCAATCGCCGTTAGATCATCATTCTTCCAGCGGAACTTGCGTAACTGGGCGGCAAGAATCTCTGCGCGCTCCGATTCACTTGGCAGGTCAAGCCGGATCCTTGCGTCAAACCGTCCATCCCGGATCAAGGTCGGCTCGAGTCCGTCAAGATAGTTCGTCGCGGCCACGATCAGAAGGCCGTCCATCTTCCGGTACTGGTCGATCGACTGCATCAATTGCGTAACCAGCGAGTTATACTCACGGCCACCGCCGCCAGAATCCATGCCATGCCCTTGCTCCTGCTTTCGACTGCCGATGGAGTCGATCTCATCGAGAAAGAGCACGATTGGCCGGTTCGCAGCGGCCGACTCGAAGACTCCACGGATGCGTTCCGCCCCGGAGCCGGTGTTCTGCCCGACCAGCTCCGGGCATCGGACATGATGGAAGTTGACGCCAAACTCTCCAGCCGTAGCCTCCGCAAGCAGGTTCTTTCCGGTTCCCTGCGGACCGTAAAGAAGAATCCCGTTCTGAACAACACTGCTTCGCTGTTTGGTGAGGCGATTTCGCGCGATCGAAAGAATCTCCGCTTTCGCGCGCGCTGCCCCGCCGGCGTCTTGCATCTTCACTTGAGGGATGTTGGACCAGTGCGCGATTGTCTTCGCGACGATTGGCTCGCCCTGTTGACCACGAGCCACCACCGCCGCAGTTGTCGCCCTCGGTCTCAAAGCGAACAGTACCCAAATCCACAAGGCGAACATCAGAACCAAGGAGCCAAGAGAGTACATGCTATCCCAGGACCTGATTGTTTCCGGGTAATTCTTCAGCGACCACACGTGCGCCCTCTCCAACACCGCAAGTACAGTCACCAGCACAAATGCCCGCGCGATCAGCAAGGGCCATCTGACGTGAGGGCGAGGGAGCACAAGCAAAACGCCGACAGCTAGCGGCAACGAAAACACATGATCCAGCCGCGAATCGAAAAACAGTCTTGCGACGACGAATTCAGCCCCAACCAGAGCGAACGAAATCACACAGCGATACAGCCATGCCGATCGTTCGAGGGCCGATGCGGTCTTCGTTCTCTCGGTTAGGTAGTGAGCCTCGCGTGCGACCTTGGTCAGACCTGCGCCGAATAGCCAACCCACTCTGTAGGACAGCTGGCTCCAAGGGCTCGTGAAACCAAAATGCGGCATGGACTTTCCGTTCGAGCATCCTCAGAATATCCGATTCCGGGTCCGACGGAAAGAGGTCCACGCCGCATTTAAGCAACTATTTATCTGCGAACTAGTTCTCTGGTTCTTGCTGAGGAACACTTAGGGGATTTTGCATCTTGATGAGCCGGTTCATCTCCCGCATTTCGTTCCGGATAGAGATCAATTCCTGAATTTCCTGCTGGGACATCCCCGCGAGCGGAGATCCGGTCGAGGAGCTTCCCAATCCGCTTGTCCGCACCTCCTCCCGGCCCGGGAGAGCCCTGTTTGCCGGAGGAGCCGTCGTGCCCTCGAACGACGAGGGTGCGTTAACGCCCGGCTCGTTGAGGACCAGATAGAAACGTGTGTTGGCCGGCACAGTCACCACGATGTTCTGCTGGTAAGCTTGCATCGCCAAGTCCTGCTCACCGGCCATGGCAATATTCGACGACAGACGTTCGCGCAAGAGAATCGAATTGTCGACTTGGCCCCCCAGCCCACGGCCGCCAACCGCGAAAGCGGCGATTGTGCCAATTCCGGTAAGCGTCCGCGTCAGGAATCTCTTGCCGTTATTTCGACCGTTCACCAAACCCTTGAGGACGCCCTGTTCCATACTCAACGAAGAACCATTGATTTTCTCTTGCTCTCCGCTCGGGTATTCGAGGGCTTCAAACTTAATGGTGACCCAACCTTGCGGGGTGACCTGCGAAAGTGTCCCGTATGCCTTGGTGCCAGCCGGAATGATGAGATCTCCGTTCTGTTCGTAGTTGTATTCGATCACCGCGACCACCGGCACCTTCGCCGCGGAACTCACTTCAGACTGGAGCCGGGCCACCAACTTGGTCCCTTGTGCGAGGAGTGGCGCCGTCCTTCGTTGTTGGATTGTTGGAACGACGCCAGTGCTTAACGCCACGTTCCCGACATTGGCACGCACGTAAACGAACGATGACTTCCGCAGCGCTTCGCTCGGGCTTGTAACAGGGGCCGCCTGAACGGGCTTTGGATTCTGCTTGGCCTGATAGTCGGCGATCGCCGCATTCCAATCCGGCACATCCGTGGTGCGGCGGGGCGGCGGTGTCAGCCCCTGTCGGCGGTATGCTTCTGCCAGCGCAGGGTCGTCGAAGTCGACGCTGCTCAGTGCCGGATTCGTCGTCGCTCGCCTCGGCGGCAGTTGCTTCGCCGTTGCCGCCGGCTTTGGCACGTTTTCCGTTGGAATCGGAGTCCCACGGTTACGCATCGTTCCCAACAAATCCTTCTCGGTAAGCTCCCCGGTTTCTTCGTTCGGCTGTTGCGTGACATTCAATTGTGGAACCACTGATCGGTTTGCAGTTTCGGCCGTTGCGCCCGCCGTCTGCGGCCTCCCCAGGCTTGGTTGCGTTTTCCGCTCTCTTTTTGACGAATCCGTGGTTGTGGTGAAGAGACCGAAGAACAGGAATAGACACCCTATCGCCGTAGCAACCAGAATGAGCGCGCCGCGAAGCCGGTCGCCGGATTTCTGTTCTCGCGCTGATTCCGCTGGGCGGCGAAACCGGGCCGCAAACTCTCCAATCCTGCCCTTGACCGTAGTCTCTTCGGGCTCGTCACCGGGAATCGCGGCGTCCAGATGCGCGTTAGGATCTTGGTTCGGATCGGACGCCCCTGCCGGATCTGTGTTCCCGCGGGACAACTTTTCATCTCTCAAGTTATTCGACATGGCTCATCTCCTTCCGGACGGCTGAAACTCCGAATCCAATGGGCGCGAGTGCCGGCTTGTCCACTGCGCCGCTCTCCGCAATCTGGAGAAACAGCGTCTCATTCGATTGCTTAAAACTGGGACGCCCGAACACGACGACACCATCGGTCCGCTCGCCTGGACCAACACGCCGCCGCGCCAACCGGTAGTCCTTTACAGCCAGTTGCTGGCTCGTGCCCCAATCGCTCCGTTTGACTGGAAACCCCTTCTTACGTTTCCCCGCCAACTGGATTTGCGGCGGCAGGATCTCGACCGCGTGGGCTTGCGGATTGACCACTGAAAACAACACGACGACTTCACTTCCTTGATCAACAACCTCGGAGACTCCGATCTTGACGAGGTCTCCCTTACCGTCCGGCGCTGTCGTGCGCATCCCATAGAGCGCCGGGAGCTTGGCCCGTTGCTGCCGCTCCAGCAGCATGGCCAGCCCGTCGCGCTCGGACGGCTCGATGGTTCTCTCGGTCTCCACCCGCGTCGGTCGAAGAGCTCTGTTTGGCATCGGCCCCAAGGCCGCGACCGGCCGCATTGGTACGAGGTCTTCCGTTCCGGAAACTTCAGCGGTGCCTACGCCACTCTCTTCGACCAGGAACGATCCCGCGGGCCGGTAGTTGACAACCAAGTCCACGGGCGGTCGCGCTGACGCCCCTTCACTCCGAAGCAGAAAGCTCAAATGCCGTCCTTTCACGGTCGTTACCAGGAGGTTCGATTCAGCAGCGTCTTCGGATACCGGTTTCACCAACACCAACGTCGGCTCTTTGTCGGAATGCTCCGCCAGGAATTTGACGGGGTCTCCAACAACTACCGAGCTAACCGCCTCCGGCAGTCTAATTGCCGTCGCATAGCGCGGAGCCAATCGCACCACGTTAACCTGCTCATTCACGGTTCGTTGGCTCACAACCGGTCTGATCTGCGTCTGCGCCAAGGCCAGCGCCGCACCAGCGAGAAAAACAACGGGTTTCATCGTGTCTCCACTCCTTCTCGTAGCAAACTCTCCCAACGGTTTCGACGATACAAGTACGCGACGCGCGTGACGTAGTCGTAAACGTCTTTGGAGTATGCGAAGTTGAGTCCAAGCCGCAGCACCCGGTTCGGGCCTGCGATGTAGCTGGCAGTAATCAAGCGCCGGTCTCCACGGCAGAGATCCCGCAGCCATGCTAGATAGGCAACGCCAGCGCGTACATTGTCTTCAACGTCGAACCGGTTTCGGACTCGGAACGCTGCTGCCGTGCCGGGCATCAGTTGCATCACCCCAGCAGCTCCGGCACTCGATATCGCTCTGGCGTCTCCGCCTGACTCCGCCTCGATGACTGCGTATACCAGTTCGCGTTCTATTCCGTACTCGCCGGCCCAATGATCCGCCCAACGGCGCACGTCTGCCGGCTGTGCGAAACTGCAGGTCCCGGCTATGACTAACGCCATCAACCAGTTCATGCAGCCACCCCGTCCTTGGCTTTCATCGCCGCCAACGCCTCGTCTCGATATTTCAGAGCCGTCACCACCAAGCTCTTGAATCCGTCTTTCAGCAGAAGGCGTTTGACGTCCTCCTCCGTTTTCGCGAGAAACGGCAACAGGACGTCGCGCATTTCCCACCGAATCTCGGCTTCACCCAGCAATTGCAAGGCTCGGACAAACTGAACGATTTCGTCGATCGACGGCGGCTTCACCAGGTTGTAGCCGCGCAAAGCCTGCGCTAATCCCACTGCCTGGGCCTTCAGTTCCAGGGGCGCATCGACTGTGCTGATATCGAGGATCTCCGTTTCCTTCCGAACGTCCGGGTGCTCGATCCTCTTGTATAGACTGCGCCGCCTCAGCGGATCTCCAAGCCGTCGCTCCTGATTCGACGTCATCACCACGAACGGAATCGTCTTGGCCTTCACTGTTCCAAGTTTCGGAACCGTGATCTGCCAATCCGAGAGGATTTCCAAGAGGAGAGCCTCGAACTTCTGGTCCACCTTGTCGAGCTCGTCTATCAGCAACACGATCGGCTTCGGCTGCAGCACAGCTTGTAGTAGAGGACCTTGCGTAAAGAAGTCCAACGTATGAAGACTTGATCGGAGCTTGTCCCATTCCCGGTCGGTCACCTGGACCTGCGTTTCAAGGTAGAGCCGTTGCAGCGCCTCATCGAACGAGCCGATAGCCTGCTTCTCGGTAATTCCCTCGAAGCACTGCAGCCGGATCAGGTCGGTTCTTGCTGCGGCCGCGAATGCCTGAGCCAGGTAGGTTTTGCCCGTTCCTGGGGGACCCTCGACCAGGATCGGCTTCTGCATCTTGGTCGCGAGCCAGATGATCTGCACCAAAACGGGGTCCGTCGCGTAGCCGGCTTCGCGGAGCCCTGCGGCGACGTGCTGCGGTGTTGCGAACATTTGAGAGAAGGATACGGCGTGATCCGTCGGAGTCAAACCGAGCTTTTCGCTTCCTCTCGAAAGGGAATCCTCGTGCATCGGAGTTCCTGGCCGCGCAATCATCAATAGAAAGGAGTAATGCGCGGACATCCCATGGATGTGAGACGACTGTGACATCCCACAAGGACTTTATGCTGAACACGCGCGACATCCCACGCCAATGCGACACTGCCGGTCATCCCGCAAGCTTGAGACGCTGCTGACATCCCACACGAACTTGATCCTGAACACGAATGACATCCCACAAACTTGAGACCGTCTCGACATCCCGCAGACAAATGTGCCCTGTACGGGCAGGTCATCCCACGAACGTGCGACGGCCAGGACATCGCACGTAGCTTTAACGAGAACTGGCACCATTTGGGCCTGAATCAGCGTAATATCCTGTGTGACGATTCGCAGCCAGATACTCCAACGGCTGACCACGACTTCCGGCCACGGGATCGAAGACGCGGCGTTGAGTCTCCTGGCGCTAAGGAATTCCGGGGCGGACCCTCACGCATTGCTCGGAGCGCAACATCGCTCCGGCGCTTGGTCGGCCCTTCCCAACATTGAACCGCTGAGCGGCTTTCACACTGCCCTGGCGCTTCTGGCAATTCGACCGTTTCCGGCAGCATTGGTCAGACATACGGCCGATCGCGGATTCGAATGGCTATCGGAACTGCGGGGCCTTGAGTCTCATTGGCTATGGCTGTGGAAGTTCCGTCTGTTCGACAAGCAAGTTCGTTTCGATCCGTCGAAATCTGGGTGGCCGTGGGTTCCTGACACCGTGAGTTGGGTCGCTCCCACGGCGTTTTCCATCTTGGCGTTTCGGGTATGGCGCCGGGATTCCTCGCGCACCGGGCCTGCGATTGCGATGCTCCTAGATCGGGCGTGTCCCCAAGGCGGATGGAACGCCGGCAACTCCGTAGTCTTCGGAGTCGACCTAGATCCACACCCCGACTTCACTGCAATGGCACTTCTCGCGTTGCGCAACGGTAGTCCGGGCCACGAGATTCTGTTACGCAGATCGCTGGACTACCTTGGGACTCGTCTCGAAGAATCTTCTTCACCATACTCGTTGGCATGGGCTGTGATGGCACTCTCAGCGCACGGGCACCAAGGTGTGGATCACCTGAAGAATAGTCTCGAACGATGCGCCGCCGCGAAGCTCGATAACTTGCCTCACCGCGTTCTCGCTCTGGTGGCACTCGCATTAGAAGACGTCCCATACAGATTTGAGGAGCCCTCCCGATGAATCGCCGTTCACTAGTGCGTGCCGCGGCTTTGGCGGCTACGGCTGGTCTGGCGATCCATCAATCCAAGGCATCTCATGTCCCGTACCGCCGGCCGCGGCGCTCCCATGTCGCGGTTCTTAATTGTGACCGCTACGAACGGACACCACAGGTCATCGAGTATGGCCTTCAACTGGTGAGGCCGTCGGTTCAAGGGAAAAGCGTTCTCCTGAAACCGAATCTCGTTGAGTACTCGGCAGCGGCCCCCATCAACACACATCCGATGTTGATTGCATCGGTCATCGACGCGCTCTATAGACTGGGGGCAGCCTCTGTGATCGTGGCGGAAGGCCCCGGTCACATTCGGGACACGGATCTATTACTGGACGAAAGCGGCCTGAGAGCGCAGCTTGAGATTCTCAAACGCGCTAGGTTCGTCGATCTTAACTTCGATTCAGTCACGCGTGTAGTAGCCGGAACTGGATTGACCCAATTGAAAGAAATCTGGCTCCCGACGACGGTCCAGTCTGCGGATGTCGTGATCTCCATGCCGAAGATTAAGACACATCATTGGGCAGGCGTCACGTTGAGCCTTAAGAATTCCTTCGGGATTCTGCCCGGCTCGATCTATGGCTGGCCAAAAAACGTTCTGCACTGGCAGGGTATCGACAACTCCATCGTCGAACTCGCAGTGTCCGTCCCGATTCACTTTGTTATCGCCGATGGGATTGAGGCCATGGAAGGCAATGGGCCGTTGCACGGTCCGATGAGGCGTCTTGGCTGCCTCGTTTTCGCAGATGATCCTGTCGCCGCTGACGCAACCTGCTGCCGCTTGATGGGGATTGATCCCGGTCGCGTCCGCCACCTTCAGATGGCATCGCCGCTTGGGAATCTAGATATGGCGAACATCGAACAGCGCGGTGAGAGCGTCGAGCGAGTGATGCAGCGATTCGATCTGCTATCGGAGTTCGCACATCTTCGAGGCTGACCTCAGTCAAGAAGCCCCCTAACGCTGGGCCGTTTTACAGCCAGCAAAGGATCCGGGTATCCATTCAGAACCAGCCATTCCTTTTGATCGCGTGGGAGCGTCGAGTATGGGATGGCTTCTGGGTGCTCGCGCAAGAGGTCGCAGAACGACGTCTCCGCCACGCCGCCCTTGAACCGCCGGAGGGCACCCCGCTTGAGCAGACGATACACGGACGCGCGGGAGAGACCGAGATCCGTGGCGACTTGGGTAACCGAAAGCGCGGTTCTTTCCGACTCTTCTTCCGAGCAAACCGTAGCAGCGATGCTCTGGTGACGCTTGACATACTGCCTGATCGCCGCTGTAGACCGGGTAGACACGGTTCCTACATCGAGTTGAAGAGCGGCGATCTCATCTGGCCCCCATCTCGGCCTTTCAGCCCAAGGCCTTTGTCCTGCGGGGAGCACTCGCCGCAGGAATTCCTGTACTGCTCGCGTAGACCGGCTCAACTGAGCTGCGATTTCGTCAATGTGCATTCTCTCGTTGTCTGGTTCACGCGCCCACTCAAGAACCACCTTCGCTTCCTTGGTCGTCCAATTCCTCACGGCCTCCCTCCGTTTGGCGGATAACGTTTCCTCCGCGCATCAACCGAGGCCCGTTCCGGTGATCCAGGGTGATAGGACTTCGGGGGAGTAACAAGTGCTTTCGGCATAACAACCGCCTGGCCGTTCCAGTTCACTCGCGGTGCGTGCACAGGGCTGTCGGCAACGACTGAAATGGCGCACGCATACCGGAACGCTAAACCACCGCCGATCGGCACACGAGTAGCGCTCCGTTGTTGCCAGACGGACTGATTCCTGTGAACTGCGTCGATTAGAAACTGACCCGGGCCCCGAGTTGAAAAGCTCGTGGTCCGCCCGAGCCGAACACCTGCGTTGCTCGGCTCGAGGGTTGCCCAAATGCCGAGGGTTCGAGGAGGTTCGTACCGTATCCGGTGAGGTTGGCGACGTTGAGCACGTTGAAGACTTCGCCAAAAATGTTCAACTCGTATCGTTCGCGCAGCCTGAATACCTTGCCAAGCCGAATATCCATCGAGAATGCCGAGTCTCCAAAAGCGAAATCTGCCGGAAGAGTAACCTTCGGAATCACCTGGCCCGTCGGAGTGCGGTTCCCCGCAAACGTGCTGTTATAGTCCGCAACAAGCCGCCTCAGATCCGCTTCGTTCACATCGCGGTTCAATCCGTTCCATTTCGTTCCAGGCAACACGTCGTTGATTGTGCCATCTCCGTTGAGGTCGATTCCAAAGAGCTGGGCACGGAACGGGGGCCTGCTTACGAACGTAGTGAGGTGAGAGAATCGGAAACCCCACGGCAAGTCCACGATGCCGGAGACCGTGAGCGTATGTCGCCGATCACCCGCGGTCGGCCCGTAGCTCTCGAACCAATTATCGTTGTTCCTAATCTCGTCCAACCCCACGCTACTGGACAACGCGTAGGCAATTCCAAACTGAACACCCCGGGACAAACGTCGATCGGCTTTTACCAACAGACCTTGATACCGAGAACGGCCGGCGCTTAGTTGCATTGAGATGGGTCCTGTCGAGCATTGCGCCTTTGGATTCAGAGCCTGCTGTCCGGTGCACGCTGGGATAACAGGTCCAGCAGCGCTGTTCCAGCGATTCAGGTCAACATTGCCGGTGTTCTGATGGACGAACCGCTGCAAGACAAAATCTGCCGTCAGAATGAAATCCCGTGAAAGCTCTCTTTGTATCCCAACATTGAAATGCTCGGCGTACGGCGCGACGAAGTCGTGTGCCAAGAGACTACTGCCCTGTTTGAACACCTCGATGTTCCTGATGGAGAGGTCAGTGTTGTTGGGATCGCCAAATTGCTGTACGAGTCCGCTGCGAACGCTTGGCAGGATGGAAAGAAGTAGAGCCCCCGTGAATTGCGTAGGGCCGTCTTGGAAGTTCAGCGGGCGCCCGAGAGGAACTGTGGGAAGTCCTGGAACCGGATTCGGAATCAGGGAGCTGTTGACAACTATTCTGCCGGTCCCTCGCGGACCAATCGTCGACCGTTCCTGCAGCCGATCTAGGGCCAGGGGCAACTCGTAATAGAGACCCGCGCCCGCCCGAAGCACGGTCTTGTGATCCTGAGTCACTGCCCACGCCAAGCCGAGGGAAGGCGCAAAGTTGTTCTTGTCGTGCACCGTCGGTGCCAAGCCGTCCATTCCAAGGAGTGGAGAAAGATAGGTGGGCTTGCTTAGATCGTGGTTGGCAAGGTCTGTCTCATAGTGATAAGCCAGACCGTAGTTTAAGGTGAGCCTGGGCTTGAGGCGCCACTTGTCCTGAATGTAGAAGCGAATGATGTGATCCGTCTTTGCGCTGTCGGATCGAAAAGTCGGGGGTTGGCTCGAATCGCCGAATCCTATGGAAGCTCCTCCGAGAGGAAGTTGCAGCAGATCGTTTAGGCTCCGAAGAGACGCGAGCAGTGGAATTCGCGCCTGAGGCGGAACTCGAGGGTCCGCGTTGTAGGCTCGCACAATCTGCGGCGAGTATAGGACCATCGATGCCGGCTCGACCAACGCTAGAAAACCACCCCCTCGGTCAAATTGCCAATCGATGCCAAAACGCAACTGGTGACGTCCCTTCTGCCATGTCACGCTGTCCGTCGTGTTGTAGCGACGGAAGTCTCCGCCTTGCGGCACAAACCTGTAATTCCCAATCACGAAATCGGTGCCGAGGACACTGATCTCCGGCATTCCTAACCCCAGACACCCGCTTGGACATTCTGTCGGTCCTGGGGGGAGATTCCGCGTGTGCCAATACCAATACGAAAAGCCGAGATCGTTGGTCAGATTCGGTCTCAGGGCAGTCGTAAGGGACCCAACACTCTGGTCGGACCAATTAGTATTCCGACTCCAGTTCGAGGGGAGACTGCCTTGTCCTGAAGGGGGAACAAATCCATCATTATCATCGTGTGAATAACGTAGGGACAGGCTAGTCCTTTTGTTGATCCGAAGATCGAACCGAGCAGTGACCTGGTTGCCCGTAAAGAAATTGGGAAAGATACCACCGAAGCCGGCAAAGTCGGGCACACTTGGTTGCACCGTCACAACGCCATCCTGATTCATGTGCTCGAAGTTGGTAAAGAAGAATATGCGATCCTTCTTCAGTGGTCCTCCAACCCGGAAGCCCGCCTGGCGGCGGGCGAAGAAGGGATCGGGGTTCGCCGACTCTCGACGCAACGCGGGGTATGCGGAAATATTGTGGTCGCGGAAGAAAAAGAACCCACTTCCGTGGTATTCATTCCCGCCGGATTGGGTGACAACGTTGACCGCTCCCGACCCCGTCAGCCCCGTGCTCAAGTCGAAGTTGACGGTGGATACCTGAAACTCGCGAACGACCTCCTGGGAAAAGTTCTGCGGCGTGCCTCCCGCAACTGGACCATATATGGGACCGCCGTCCATCGTGACTCTTGTCTTCTCGGGCGGCGCACTCAAAACCGAGACATCGAATTGCCGGGTGAAGAAGCCAGCCGTCGGTGCCGACGTGACGCCGGGTTCCAGGACGGCCAACTGAAGGAACTCGCGGCCGTTGAGCGGCAAGTTTTCGATCTGGAACCGGGAGACCACGCTTCCGATTCCGTGATTATCATAGTCGAGCGCCGGTAACCGATCGGACGCTTCGACGACTTGTTCAACTATCCCGAGCTGGAGTCGAAGGTCGACTCTTGTACTGTTCCCGGTCGATACCGTAACCGATCGAACCAACGTGCGAAAACCTTTTGCTCCAACTCTAACCTCGTAGGTTCCTGGCGGCAAGTCGGCAATGAGATAGAGTCCAGCCGAATCCGAACTCGCCGACCGCTGCGCGCCAGTCTCGCGGTTGACGACAATAACGCGCGCATCTTGTATCGCGGCCTCGGACGGGTCCAGAACCGCACCTCCAATATTTCCTGCCGGAACTTGTGGAAATGAAGGAAACACGCTGACCGCCAATAAGATGATGACGCGGGGAAGGAATATCCTCCGAGATTTATCCGTGTATTTCATGACAAAGATGCCCTCCTGAGGATAAAGAGTCCTCTTCCGGAGCAAACCTCAAACGTTGCGGCAACTCCAGCTATATCAATGAGGTGGGACGCTCAGCGGGCACTAGCTGAAACACCCTAAGCCGGGCGTAAGAACACGGCTTAAGAATCTTTTTGAGGTTTCCAGTTCCTAAAAGGCTCCTTATTATGTTGGATGTGACGGCACTCCTTCCGTAGTTATCAACGGCGGTTGGATTTATGGGGTAGTCTCATGCAGGACCAGAGAAGTGCCCATCCGCCGCTGTGGATCAGCGAGACGGATGAACACGGGAACCAGGTCAGACGGGAGGTGGTCGAAGCCGCCCATCGGATTTGGAATCGTGTTCTCCAGCACCTGCGGCACGAGGGACAGGATGTCGCGCCCGCAGCCGAGATCCTTGAAGCGGCCTGTCACTGCGTGTCAAGAACCGTCAGTCGGAATCTAAAACTGAATTCTATTCGTAATCTCGACTCATACTTGTTCTGGGCCTTCATTCGAAAGCACAACCGGCGCGTGATCCACGAAGGAAGAATAAAGTATGTGGAGTCGGTGGAATCCGTTGCCAGCGCGAACATTGGAACCCAACAAGATTGGGCGTCGATTCTGGAAGACGAGATCTACCTCAAACAGCTCCTTTGTTTCCTTGACGAGAGAACACGAGACCTGCTGATTCGCCGGATCTCCGGCGAGTCCTGGGCGGAGATTGGCAGGCACATGGGGATCAGCACGCACAATGCCGAAGTTCAGTTTGCTAACGGAGCTAAGAAAGCGCGAGGCCGTTTGCTGCGCGCCGGCTTAGACAGGATAGGACGGGGACAACCGTGAACCCAAGAGTTTCAATATCGGTAACCTCATCTTCGGAGAAGCTTCCGCCCTGGCTGGAAGCCCAACTTCTCGCGGCTACAGCACGCATGCTCCGCACCGCCTTCCCGAACGCCGAGAGAACCGATTGCCCGCCACGGCAGACTTTGCAGGTCGTCGCTCGGAAGGCCACAAGTGATATTGAATCCAGGAGCGTCGTGGATCACTTGACCTGCTGCTCTCCGTGCTTTGCCGAATATGAACGCCTCATGCGCCGAGAAAGGATTTGGAGAAATACGAAGCTCCTGGCTCTTTGCGCATCCGTGCTCATCACCGTCGGCCTCGCCGTCTGGTTCTACGCTTTCAGCACAGGTGCCGATCGCCGAATACCAGAGCCAACGGTGGTTCAGAAGGAGCCAGTTCCTCGGCAAGCAGTCCCCAATGAGTTCGAGATCGCTGTGCTCGATCTCAGGAATCAGTCTCCGGTAAGAGGTGACCAGCCACCAACTCCCGGTACTGATGTTACTTCGCTACCAGCGCGGCGGCTGGCCTTGTCGGTATACCTCCCGATCGGTAGCGAGGTGGGCAACTACGAGATGCAGATTCTTCGTGAAATTGAGACTCCGCTCGTGTCTCAAGAGGGAACAGCGAAGCTGGAGAATGAAAACGTAGTCGTACACGTAAGAGCTGATCTCACCAAACTCGCCTCAGGGCGCTACTTGCTCCGCCTTCGTAGGGCCAGTTATAGCTGGAGGTATTACCCAGTCGCTCTTACTCCTTAGGTGTTCTGATGATGCCCATGAAGCTCAGTGGTTTCGCAAAGCGTTATTCGGACGAAAACTGGTTCCGCAAACCCAGTAGAGACAAGGGTCCGGGTCCGGGTCCGGGTCCGGCGTCCATGTGGATCGGGCAAAGGGCCAAGTGCGGTGCGATTTCACTCGGTGCGGAAGAGCGGCATCGGCTCTCAAAGGATGCTGTGCGAATCGATATAATGCTCCCGGCCTTTCTCGGAGGTTCCATGAGAAAGTTGACAGTACTCGGCCTTCTGTTGTGTGCGTGGTCCGCGCTCGCACAAGAGACTCCCCAAACTCTGCTCGATCGCGCCCTTCGTTTGGGCGACAAGTACAGTTGGGCAGACTCCCGCGACTTGTTTTTCAAAGCTGAAGATGGCTTCCGTAGCTACGATCAGCGGAATGCGCTCTACGCGAAGATTGGGCGCCTCCGCAGCACGATGGAAGAGCAATCACTCCCCGCCCTCTCGGCGGAGTTGGATACATTGCTGACGGACCCGCTAGTCGCAAACGACGCTCAACTACGGCTCTTCTGCCTGATCGTGAAGGGTGATGTGGATGGCGAGCTTGATACTACTAGCGCCAAGCGCGATTGGATGGCTGTCCGTGATCTCGCGGGCAAGATGGGGAACGCGCGGTGGAAGAATCGGGCCGGTGGTGAACTTGGGTTTGAGGCGTTCCTTGAAGGCGATGTAGCGAGTGCCCGTCAATTGGTCGCAGGCGCACTGCTCGGTGCTGTCGCGAGCGGTGACACGCCCGCCCAGTCTCGATTCATGGGCGCGATCGGCACAGGGTTAGCTCTGAGCGGCCTCTTTGACGAGGCCCTGACCTACCTCGATCGAGCTCTGAGCGTTGCACGCTCCGATCCGGAGATGGGATATCAATACGTCACCCTCGATGGTAAGGTCAGTGCTCTCAAAGGACTCGGAAAGACTCAGGAGGCCCTATCATTGGCGGAGGAACTCACCGCGCGCGCACGGGCGGATAACAAGAACGTGAAGCTCTGCCAGACACTGATCAGAGTAGCGCGACTCGTTCGAGATCAGAAGGACAATCAACGGGCGTTGACGCTCCTCTACGAAGCGGTCAGTCTAGCCGAAAGAGGCGGTTTCCCTCGTCTTCTGGCGAGTGCCCAGTTTTTACTAGCCGAAACGTATCGGATCATGGGGGATCTGGACAAGGCTGAGGCAATGGTGGCG
>DASQIH010000135.1:0-14651 GCA_035631655.1 Terriglobales bacterium | reverse complement strand
AGGGTATCCAGACCCTCCCCGATAAACGAGAAGGTTAGGATCAGACGAAACCCGGGTGCGTTTGGTGCGCGAATATCGGAGAGCTGCCGCGCTCGCTGCAGTAATTCTTCAGCATTTTTCTGCGTGTCATCCCCAGAGGAGCGGGCACCGAGTATGAAGGCAGTCGCGAGAAACACAGCGCAAAGCTTCATCGAATGAGTAACCCCGATACATCTTACCTGAATCGTCAACGGCGCGTGCGGCGGCCCACGCGGCAGGCACGCCAGTAGAGTATTGCTGTAGTTCTTTCTTGCACTCCGGGCTATCAAAAGACTTTCGGGCAGCATTGCCTGAACCCTAGGCACAAAGACGAGCACGAGAAGAAGCCGCTAAAAGAGCTTTAGGGAATTTTTTGGATCTTTGGATCGAGGATGTGAACATAAAGCTCGTCCCACCTGCACGTTCACTTGTAATCCGATCCAACCCGGCGGCAAGCCGTAGTAGGTGACCTCGACTTCAACGCACCCACCCACACTCTCGCAATCTCGCCCCACCGCACGCGCATTCGCACGCCGATCTGCGCTCGTTAACTCGGAAGTTACTGGGTGGACCCGTTTTTCCCGCGTGTTCCACTACCCCCTCAAGAAAGTGATACCGAATCCCAACGGGCCTAGACTGCCAAGAGTTGCCGCTTTGGAGCACGCCCAACCCTCAGTGATGCGATTCGCATCGTGGACCTAATCGGCGATGGCGGCCACATTCGACAGTTCCGGTGCTGCAACGGGTCAAGCTCGCGCGAGACCTGTGGACAGCGGCGGGCCTCGCCCGTGGTCGGTACATCAGAAGTACTTAAACTGCAGGGTAACCATTCTTTGGTCACCTTCGTGCTATTGAACTACAGCCTGCCGCAGGTAAAATAGAGTCAGCATCAGGACGCGCAATAGCGCACCAACCGACTCGGAGAGCACGGTGGTTTGAGCGAAAGCTCGATGTGGCGAAAGCAAACAATCTCCGCACAGCCGCCTGATGTAGGCGGCATTTCTTTTGTTGGTGGTTCCCCGCCTGATGCATGTTCGGATCGGAAGGAGCATGCATCGATGAAAACCTCTTCAAGCACTCCTGACGTTCTCGTTCGCAATGAAGGAACGGTGTTTCTTTTCTGCCCCGTAACCATTCGCGCCAGCAAGTGGATCGAAGCGCACGTTCAACCCGGTGCGCTTTGGTTCGGCCACGCTCTTGTTGTCGAGCACCGCTATGCATGGGGTCTGGCACTAGGAATGAAAGACGCTGGACTGCGCTTTGCCTAGCAATGGGAGATTGCAGTTTCAGACCATCGCACAGAGCCCCATAGATAAAGGATATGAATAATGAATACGTCGAATAAAGTTCCTGTAGCACTGACCACTCATGAATTGCGAGTGCTGCTCTCAAAAGCAAAAGAGCACGACCATCGCGCTTTCGTGTTGTTCTTGGTTACGGCATCGCACGGACTACGTGTCAGCGAGGTGATTAATCTCAAAAGGCGAAACTTCACGGAGGCAGCGAGCGGGTCGTACCTCACCATTCAGAGGCTCAAAGGAAGCCTCAAGACAAGCCAGCGATTGCTCCCGAATGCTGACCCGCTGTTCGATGAGCAGACAGTGGTCGCAGAATACATCCGTAATCTCAAAACCGACGATTACCTATTCACAAACGAGAAGGGGAAGAAATTGACCCGCTGGGGCGTGACATATCTAATGCAGCAGTACTGTCGTTGGGCGGGAATCCCCGAGCACAAGTGCCACGTCCATGTCCTGAAGCACACATGCGGCGTACTGCTCAGGCAGACGGGCGCGAAACTAGAAGTCATCCAGCAAGCCCTTGGGCACAAGAGGCTGGACTCGACCGCCCAGTACCTCAGGGTGACTCCTGAAGAGGCGGACGAGGCACGCACAGCTGCATTCGCTTCTGCGGCAGCGCAAGCAAGTAATGCGGCAGCCGCTGCAATGAGACTATAAAGGGGATTTGCTATGGACGCATGTGTAATCTATTGCCGAGTGAGCACCGAGGAACAATCTGACTCTCTACCAGTACAACAGAAGAAGTGTGAGGATTTTGCCGCCTCTCAACGCCTGAGGGTCATGTACGTCTTCACCGATGCTGAATCCGCAAGGACGGCTGACCGCCCTCAGCTTCAGGCCATGCTGACGTTCTGCCGTGGCAATCCCAAAACCGTCAAGCATGTCGTCGTCAGCGATTTGTCCCGGTTGGCTCGAAACGTAGTGGACCAGGGCAACATGATTGCCCGACTTGCGGAATGGCAGATTCGCCTGCGTTCCGTTGATGAGCAATCGCTAGACGATTCGGCAACGGGCAAGCTGGGTAAAAACATCATTGGTGCCTTTTCTCAGTTTTTCAGTGATTCTCTTTCAGAGCGAACGAAGTTCCGCATGGCGGAGGCAGTCAAGGCCGGTCGGTTCGTTTGGGTCGCCCCGGTCGGGTATCTCAACACAAAGAACGGAACCGGGTCAGTCATCAAGCCTGATTCGAAACGTGCCGCACTCGTTCGCAAGGGCTTTGAGTTGATGGCGACTGGCAACTATTCAGCAGATGATGTATTGCGCACCGTTACGGCTCTTGGGCTGACCACTCGAAAAGGAGCACCAGTACCACGTCAGACTTGGCACGCAATGCTGCGAAATCCGGTTTATGCCGGTTGGGTCAAATCCGGTGATTTGCTGACCCAAGGCCTCCATCAGCCGATAGTGCCTCAGCAACTCTTTGAGAAAGTACAATCCGTCCTTGCGGGAAACTCTCGTGCCAAACAGCCGCGTCAAGTTGTACGCGCTGACTTCCCTTTGAAGCAGTTCATCCGGTGTGCAAAGTGCAATCGTGGCCTGACTGCTGGAGTCATCAAGAAGCGGTTCCCGTACCTCTGGTGCTACACGAAGGGCTGTAGGGATGTGCTCGTTTCGAAGGATGAACTCGAACAGCACTTCGTACAGTTGCTTGCTTTGTACCAGCCCACGATTGAATACCTGAACCGTCTGCCGGAAATCGCCGCCAAGCAGTGGCGAGCCCGTGAAGAGAGGGTCAGACAGGACACCCGTGCCCTCAAAATCCGCCTAGACGAGCAAAAGCGTTTAAACTCTCAGGCAGTCAAAGCGAAACTCACCGGGGAACTTTCCTCAGACGATTTCGACCTGCTCAAACAGAACATCACTGACGAAATTCAGAAAATCGAAGCCGCTCTAAGTTCATTAGAGCAAGAGAGAAAGATGCTTCAGGAAATGAGCCAGCAGGCAAGGCTGGAAAAAATCAGCTTCCTTGCCACCTGGCGTGCGGCTGGTATCGAGGGGAAGCTGAAGCTTCAGCAGGCCATGTTTCCTGACGGTTTGGTGTGGAGTCACGAAACGGGCTTTTTAAACCCAAAGAACCAGGGTCTGATGCAGGACTTGCGAGAGTGTTTTCAGAAGCTTACAGAACCCGATTCTTGGGATGACGAAGTCGCTGACAAGTTTGGCGTCCCCGACGGGATTTGAACCCATGTAACTGAGGACAGGCCCGCTGATTCCACAGGACTTAGAAGCAGCCAGCCAGTCAATTTAGGACCTAAAAAGGGTAGTTTTGCGGCGAAATGCGGCGAGACATTCCCTAACTACATGTCTCCCCGGTGAGCAGGTCAAGGGGCAGGCCAGGAATAAACGGCCGCGTGACATATTATGAAGACCTGGACTGCCCGTTTTCTTCCAGCTTCCGGCTGGAAGACTAAGGAGAGAACGTTCGTACCAGCGACTGTCGCGTCGTTCGTGAATTAGGCGTGGGAACGCAAATATCAGACCCCCACACCCTAATAGCGTAATGGTAGGGCCGGCAGCCATGGCGCGACTGTTCAAAATTGCTCACCTTTCTCAAATGACCTGCGGCGACCAAACGGACGCGGCGATTTTCGGCGGTCAAAATTGACCAGTCTTTTCCGCACTCTTGTTCTTTAATGAAGATGAACCATCTGTGCGGGCTGTATGGACGCGAGCAGAGCCTTTTAACAAGCAAGAGGAGCAGGTCAGGACGGCCAGGTTGGCGTGCGTTCTGATGCCGCTTCAAAAAGAGAAAGAGGAGAGCGCAATGTTTGCTCCCAACGTCGGTTTGAGGGCGAATCCTCTGGGCAAGCTTGTTCAGGTAACCGAAGCGGAATTCGCTGAGGTTACTTCTATGGAAAAGACTATAAGCGAGCAAGTTCGGGAGTTCCGAGACGAGATCACGATGCTACAGAGACTAAACGATGATTACGGGCGCATCAAGAAGTCTCCACTAAGCATAATGGAACACGAAGGCAGACGATTGAGATTGAATCAGATCAAGACAAAGCTGATGGCACTTAAGGGTGTTACAAGATCCAACTATTCAGAGGGGTGACCGGTCGAATCAATTCGCAACAACGGCAGCGAGGGACCCGCACGTGGAGGTGGCGACATGCTTACGAACGCGGTTGAGATCGTGGTTGTGTTAGTAGTCATCTACATATCGATTCGTTACTGGAGAAAGCGCGCTTAGCCGTCGTGAAGCTGATACTGCCAATGGCCTCGGTCCTACGCTCCATCCCTACGGACCGTGGAAGAAGCCTATGACATACAGAAACTGAAGGATTCGGGTGGGAGATCCTGTTGGCGCGTTCGACATCCATAATTGAAGAACTCTCCCGAGGAACACCTAGTGAGGACTTGATGCAGCGTCTGGCATAGTGCTCAATTCTGATGGCGAGAGCCGAGATCGATCGCAATAGCCATACCCCTTGACGCATGCCGTGTAGTTCCTCTGGTGCTCAACGACCTCCGCGGCGGCCAATTCTGCCGCGGTCAATTTGGAGTAGTCGCAAGATTCCGCGCCGCTTTTGCACGCGGAAGCGTTGCGCTGGTGTTCGGCGGCGGCAATTGCCGTGGCTTCCGATGTGGTCAGCTTCGAGTGTTCGCAGGTGCTGAAACCATCCCTGCAAGCGGAGACGTTACGCTGATGTTCGGCAACGACTACTGCGCTTGCTTCCCGCTGGGTCAGCTTCGAGTAGTTGCAGGTCCCGAAGCCTTGGCTGCAATTCGAGAAATTGCGCTCGTGCTCGGCAACGGCCACTGTGCTTGCTTCCCGCGGGGTCAGCTTCGAGTAGTTGCAGGTTCCGAAGCCTTCGCTGCAATTTGAGAAATTGCGCTCGCGTTCGGCAACGGCCACTGCGCTTGCTTCGCGCTGGGTCAGCTTCGAGTAGTTGCAGGTTCCGAAGCCTCCGCTGCAATTCGAGAAATTGCGCTCATGTTCGGCAACGGCCACTGCTCTCGCTTCCGGCACGGTCAATTTGGAGTAGTCGCATGATCCAACGACGTTCTTACAGTCCAAGAAGCTCCGCTGGTGCTCAGCAGCAGCAACCGCGCTCGCTTCCGCCTGGGTCAGCAAGGCGAAGTCGCAGATGGCCGATCCGCTTGTGCAAGCCGAGAGATTCTGGCGATTGTCGGGTGATTGAGCAAATAGAAGAACGTGCGAGAGGCTAAGGCACATTAGCCAAGCCCACGAGGGTCGTCGCATACAGGCCTCCTAAATGTTTTAGTGATTTCGCGTCGTCGATCCAAACCTCACACGAAACATGCGCTCTGGCGAATGCCTTGGGCCCGATCAGTCCCCCTCGCCTGCACTAGGCGGCGCCAAACGTCGGTTGTGCTGCGTCGTTCGCACGCAAAACCAAGGCTGCCCGAGTACTTGTCTCTAAAAAGTGACAGAACCACGATACGCAGTCTTGAACTGTAGGTTCGGGAACCCTAGTTTCTTTGCAATCTCAGCGTTGTTAAGACCTTGCGCCACCATCCGGTAAACGGGGCCGAGGACGTCCATTCTTTCCCACGAAACACGCATTGCATGCCTGCTTTCCCCATCCCCGAAAGATTACTCGGGGTGGCAACCGCCCGCATCACCTGCTTGGCTTTTACCCGGTGCCTCGCGAGATTCGAGCCTGGGTTTCGCCTCTTCTACTTTCAGAGGGTTGCCCCATACCGTCGTCCCATTCAAGCTTACGACGGCCTCCATCGCAGCAACGTCATTCGTCATCTCGACAAATGCAAAGCCACGTGAATATCCGGTATTGGGGTCCGTTATGATCTCGACTTCTTCGACTGCTCCGTACGTCCGAAACAACGTACGAAGTTCGTCCGGTGCCAGATTAGAGGACAGGTTTCCAACAAATAAGTTCTTCAATGGACTTCCTTTGTCTGCCGACCCATTCGACTGTGGCCTAAGAATCAGGTCATGGCGGTTTCTGCCAGGGAGGAGGGAACGTGATCCAAGGCTTCGCTTAGCGCTATCGCCGCTGCCGCAATATCTTTTTCTGTGGGCGCCTGCACCTGGATCAAGCCGTTGCGACCAAGATTGGGCGGCGGCGAGAATGCATCCTGGTGCTGCATAATCAATTCCAGGTTGTGCGCCAGATCGTTAGATTTATACCCACTCTCGAAATGGATTCCGCTGGTGTGAAACGTGGAACGCGACATCCGGTATTCACACGCCAGGTGCCAATGGCCCCGAGTCGTCGACAACCAAAGCTTGAGATATTCGATGGAATCTCCTGGACCGAGGCTGTAATCAATGTGGATCAGCCCTGATTCATTAGCTTGTATCAAATCTCGCCAACTCAAAATCACCGCGCATTCCAGAATCCGGTCGAGACTATGGCGCTTTTCGGGTCTCATAACGACTCGCTTCCGGGCATACGGTCAGTGATCGAGGCAATCGATAGCCTGGGCTTTGGCTGCAAGTGCTCGAGCGAAAAGAAAAATAGAACCAGCGTGAGAGTACTCACCACCATGAAAATGTATTTCGAGAATCCAATCGGCAGAACGGGATTGAACAGGCCCGCGACGAGCAGAAACAGACTCATCCAGACGTACTGGCGCATGCCCGCAGCCTGCACGAGAACCACAATGGCTGCCGCCGAGACCACGAATTGGAGAAGGATCCCGTAGCCTCCGAGCGGACGCCAGAAAAGACCTCCAATCAACACCGCAATCGCAGCCCACTTCAAAATCTTGGTAAGCATTCATTCCTCCGGTACTAGTTCTGCATAAAAGTAAGCAGCCTACGCGGCATCGTTTTTGTGGCTGCGAGGCGCTCCACTCCATTTTGGTGAAGCTTGTAGGGTCATCAGCCGCGCGCCCATTCAGCATCCTTCTGGTTTGTCCGCCGTTGCTGGATGTCATCCAAGCGACAACTGGGTTGTATGTGCCGGCAGTTTGCGGAAACGCTGGTGTATGGCACGCCTAAGAAGTGTTTGGCAGTTATCCCGGTGACTTCAAGACTATTGAAGTTTTGATCGCTTGTCTTAGCTAAAATCCGCTTCAACGCCTGCCGAATGTTCTTTGCTCCCACAGACCCGAAGAACATCGCTTTCACTTCTCCCGCCATGAAGAAGAAGTTCCAGCCAGCGGCATGAATTTTACGGTCGAGGGAGAAGCCATTTCCGGCTCCAACTACGCTCCAGGTCCCGACATACCCCTCACTCTCGATCCCCAGCGCCTGTGCTATCGAGGCCCGGTCGTCGATGAGAACGGTACCGACTTGAATTTCTTGTGACATAAGGCCTCTGCAGTAAGACTGCCTTGGATCGCCATCTGGAACGTCTTAACGTGGTGTTTGGCGGACTACACGGCTGGAAGCGGTCTTCCACACTCCAGGCAAAATGCCTTTAAGCGGGAGGTGATCAACCCACAAAACGGGCACATCCGTTGTGACCGGAAACCCGCGATTGGTCCTTTCAGCCTTACGCGCACAGACGTGGTGAGATTTCTCAATGAACGAGTAATGAAGGTCCGGAAACCGGTACAGAACGGATGAAGAACGGGTTCCATTGGTAAAATCTCACTCGTGCAGGGGAGCGGTCCCCAACACGTTCCTGCTTGCAGATACATCATCGAACGGTTGGCCGCGAAAAGCTGGTCAAAAGTGACCATGTTGCAAGATGGCGTCCCATGGTGACCGAGCGTCGACGTGAGGCGGGAGGAAAAGTCGCCGCTTGGCAGGTTCACGTAATTCCTACCCAGATTGTGACTTTTCCCAAAAAGCATGCGATCTTCGTGCCAAGGTGATGCGGCTAACGCAATTTTTTGTCTGCAGAAATCTGACGAGTCCGAACCGCTACCGGTCGCGAACCGCGAGAGCTTGTACGAGTTCTTGCCTGATTTTCTTCCGTTGGGATTTTCGTCGTTCGACGTCTGTTGCGCTTGACGGAACCGTCGTAGCCGCTGTCTCCGCTCTGTTCAGAGCTAACAGCTCTTTGATTAGAGCCGTCACTTGTTTGGAAGCATTACTCATAGCAGCTAGGCTGCTGCGCACGAAGATAATCGTCATCTTGCACGATCAAGCATTTCCACGAAGGCTGTCGAAATGTGGCCAACATCGACACCGTTTGTGGATGCCCATTCAACAGGCGGAAAGTGACGCACGATATTCAGTTCAGTCAATTTGGAGTGCTTGTTGCCACACGCCAGGCAAGCAGCTCCCACCTGCCTGATCTGGCTTTCCTTCGATATCTCATTCTCGCGTATGGCAAGCGAGCCGGATATAACCGGTCCGCCACAGCGGTCACAGGAGTAAGCTGAGATGTGCAGGTACTGTATTCTCATAATGCGTCCTCGCAACGGCGAATCATCCAATTTATCCTACGTTTTCAAAACTTCACAGGTCTCTTCAACACTGCTCAGCCACGTGCCACCACTATGCGCTTTCTTCTCCTTCGCTCCCTCAGCTTTTAGCTTCCGCCGCGTGGAAGGGCGCGAGTCTGAGCAAATTGCTCACAATCGACGCGTCCCAGTCTTCGAGGAGTGTTCGTTCCTCAGCGTGATTCGCGCCGTCGTTCGCAGGATCCGTTGGCATCCAACCATTCTAAGAGGCCACGAACGCTGCCTCGAGCCAGAGCGATAGAGCAATCTGCAGCCCCATAGTAAAGATTGATAGTGTCGCCATCCGCCGCCATAGTGTATCCGCAGGGAAACACAACGTCGTGGACGTCGCCATGCCGCTCGTACTCGGCCTCCGGCCCAAAAATCCACGAGTCCCCACGAAGCAAACATTTTTCTGGCTTCTCCAAGTCGAAAAGAGCCAAGCCCAACCGATACAAACAGCCCGAAGGCGTGTGCCGCACTCCGTGGTAAAGCACCAGCCATCCTCGCGGGGTCTCAATCGGTGGAGGCGACAGCCCTATCTTGTTCGCGTCCCACCATGCCCCACGGCGAGCCTCCAGCATGAGCTTGTGATTGCCCCAGTGACGCAGATCGGGGGAGTAAGAGATCCACATGTGAGTCCCGAGGGGCGTCATGGGCCGATGAATAAGCGCCCAGAATCCATTAATTCTGCGCGGCAGGAGAGCGGTGTCTTTGTCTTCCGGCGACATGATGACGCCATATCTCTCGAAAGTTCGGAAATCCGTGGTCAAAGCCAGCGAGACCCCAGGACCACCCCGGGAAAAAGACGTGTACGTAACGACGTACTGGTCGAGTTCTGGTACGAAAGTGATGCGCGGATCCTCAATTCCCCATATTTCCTCGGGATATTCATTGGGACTGGGCATCAAGGTGGGCTGGCTATCAATTTCCCACCCATCCACGCCATTTCGCGAGCGGGCAGCACAGAAGTGTGATAGACCGCGGCGATCTTCTACTCGACAAAGCAACAGGGTCGCACCATCCGCGAGCAGCGTTGCCCCGGCATTGAAAACGCTGTTGATAGTGTAAGGCCAGTCCCTGCCCGTCAGGATTGGATTGGCAGGATGGCGAAGGAGCAAAGGCTCAAAACGTGTGGCTATAGCAATGCTCATAAAATTTCACGAATTGTCGAAAGAACATCCAGCGTCAGATACGACAACCACTGATTCGAAAGCGAGCCCCTTCATCGCCGGCGGCTGCGACTCTTGCAGCAGGTGCATTTCCGCAAGGGCCATTAGGAATGACAGCGTCGACTCCGCTCCTTGGTTCTCATTGACTCGTTCCGGATGCAGGCCATCCCGACAGCCGCCGGTACTTGGGTCGTAAAGCGGAATTCGGAGATCGTTCTCTCCCATGAACCAGTTGAAAGCTGACCAGGCTTCCGTGCGCCAACGATCGTTTCCCGTCACACGATAGGCTTCAAGACATGCCGAGACGGCACCGCCTGCCTCTACGGGCTGCTGGTCAAACCGAGCCCTCTCGCCTGCCTTGCGATAAAAACCTTGCGATCCGATCGGGACGAAGTGGCCGTTCTCCTCGCACCGCTGTATGGATGTAAGCCAATCCAACGCTCCGACACCAGCTGAGAGGACAAGGTCGTCCCGAGTCCGAGAGCCTGCCAGCAGAACAGCTTGCGGCAATCTGGCATTTGAGTAAGCCAGGACGTCCTCAAACCAGTTCCACTGTGGCGACTGATTTGAGGCAAAGAGTTGGATAAGCCGATTCACCAGGACTGATCTCAGCTGCTGAGCATCCCGGTCGCCGGGAAAGCAGTCGAGATATTCCTGGATCCCAAGCAATGCGAAAGACCAGGCACGCGGGCTGGTGAAGGCAACGGCTGCGGCAACGGCGTTCTCGAAGATTCGACCCGCGGCACCCCTGAGTCCTTGCTCTTTAGACCGACCCAGAACAGTCCCAAGCGCCCACAATGCACGCCCATGACTATCCTCTGAACCTTCGGCTTCCTTCCATTCGCGTGAATAACTCAGGAAGTTTCGGAACCTGCCGGTTGCCGGGTTGAAAGCATGTCCGAGAAAAGCTAAGTACCGGGCAGCCAAATCATCACCTGTGCCCAATTGCTCGAGGAGAACGGCCAAGACGAGTGCGCGAGCGTTGTCGTCGGTCGTATACCCCTCGGCGTAGTTCGGGACGGTAAAGATCGCATGCTGAAGTATGCCCGTGTCATCCGTCAGTCGATGCAGATGATCCAGGTTTAACAGTGGCAAGCGATTGAAACCTTTTTCCGGCTCTGTATCCGAGAACACAGCGCGTGGCTTCCGCATTCGCTCCGCCCGCGCCCTTTCAAAGCTTCCCCCATAACAATGCGCAACCCTCTCCCACACCATGTTCCGCGCATAAAGATAGGCACGTTTGCGCATCGCGTGGCGCGCCGCGTCATTATCCAGAAGTTCTATCGTTTTTTCGGCAATGGCAATCGGGTTTCCGAACGGGACCAACGCGCCTCGCCGATCATCCAACAATTCGAGGGCGTGCCAATACGGAGTCGAAATTATCGCCTTTCCAGCGCCTAACGCATACGCCAGGGTGCCCGACACCACCTGCTCCTCGTGGCGATAAGGCGTGATGTAAATGTCTGCCGCACTAATAAGTTCGACCATCTCTTCAGCGCTGACGAATTGGTTATGGAAGATGACATGCGACTCAACTCCCAGGTCCTTGGCGAGGGCCTGCAAGTGAGTTCGATACTGCTCGCCATCACGGCGGAGAACATGCGGGTGCGTCGCACCTGCGACCATGTAAACCACGTCATCGTGTTGAGACAGGATCCGTGGAAGCGCTTGAATTACGTTCTCGATCCCTTTATTGGGCGAGAGCAAGCCGAAGGTGAGTAGTACTGCCTTTCCTTCTGTCCGAAAGCGATCCTTGTAGAAATTTGGATCGACAAACGGCAGGTCCGGAACCCCGTGGGGAATGAAGTCGATCTTGTCCCCAGGCACTTTGAATATCTCTTGCAAGAACTGGGCAGAAAGTTCGCTCATCACAATGAGACGATCCGACAACGCAGCGATCTCCTCCATCACCAGCCGTTGGTCCAGACTCGGTTCACGAAGAACCGTATGGAGGGTGGTTATGACTGGCATCTTGAGCCGCCGTAGCAGTGCCAGGATGTGACTTCCCGCCGGACCGCCAAAG
Organism: Terriglobales bacterium; assembly: GCA_035631655.1. GTDB lineage: Bacteria > Acidobacteriota > Terriglobia > Terriglobales > Acidobacteriaceae > Gp1-AA122. The sequence continues at coordinate 2,811 of DASQIH010000135.1, read as the reverse complement.
ATCCCATACTCGTGCTGCAGGCATACCAAATCGAAGTTTGTGAAATTCAGAAAATCAGCGGCTTGCTCGTAAGATGACAAATCGTCCTGTGCGAGCGTGAGCCTGACCCGCGCAGGATAGGGATACCCTGATTCCGTGTCATTGACCGGGATGGCAAACAGCCGTGCTGCACCATACTCGGTAGAAAGCGCTTCGCACAAATCGGTGGTAAACGTGGCGATCCCGCACTGTCGCGGAAGATAGTTGCCAACTACGGCTACGCGGCTCGGGAGCGATGCACTTGACTGCAGTCGAGCGGTTGTCGCAGGCACTTGAGGGGATGCGATAGGGCGCCTATTCACAAGTTCGAGTGTTCGGGTCGAAGTCATTATCTCCATTACTGACATCAATTTCCTGATCTGCTCGGAGCTGGTTGGGAAACGCTAACTTGCAGCTGAGTTGTATTGACTTATCAGCGGTGAACTAAGAATGCGCAATGATGCCTTATTTCGCTCGGTCTTACGTGCATTGTGTCGCGGACAACAATCTCCCCATGCTTAGTATCAACTTGTTAGACGATGAAGACTGGTCAAAATTGACCAGATTGCAAGTCAACAATGCTCTATCGTGAACTGTAGCTCTTAGCCATGCTAAATCTGGCACGAGGGCCGCTTCGCCGGCACGTTCTTGCGAGCCCTTCGATGGCGGCTCTTTACTTTTCGACATGTTGTCGTTCGCAGGAGGGTTCTGATGATGGCACCAGAAAAAGGTCCCAATCGCTTGAACATGAAATTCACAGATTTCGGCAGAAAAGTTGTTATTCATCTTGTGCGTGGTCTACCCCCAAAAGTAAGCAGCGACAAAAAAACAATCACTATTACGTTCCCAGAGCAGCGAGCGACTCGCAGCACGCTACCTAAAGGGTAGGCGCTGCAGGCATTGCGCCCGGCGAACCGTCCTGTCTCGGGTGAGGAAGACATACCAGGAACAGAAACCCTGGTTTCTGCGTGGTAATTTTATGACGACCGCGTATCGTGCCGATCTAGTCCGTACTGTCTACGAGAATGAGATTGCCAAATTAGCGGCCGGCCCGTCTATCAGGACGGAGGCAATTGTCGTTTCGTGCCCGACGACGACCTGTGGAGTGCAATACAGCTTGCTCGAGCCGCGGGACATAACTGAAGAGGAGATCGCAAAGCACACAGCTGCAGTCGAGAAGGCGATGCGGCAGCAGTATTGTCCGCACCATCCTCCGAAGATTGAGTTGGACTGATCTACTTTCTCTCTAAAGGCGAATGCGGGGTAGCGGGTCAGTTTCAATTTCCACAGGGCTCGCTTTAGCATCTGGAGTGTGGCATCATAACGCATGGGGAAGCACGCCCATCTTACAGACAAGAAATTGGCTTCCGAGCTACGGCGCGCGAAGCAGCCGGTCAATGAAGATCTCCGTGAAGCCGAACAGTCGCATCGGTATGCCAATGAAATCGCCGCAAAAAGCCGCAAGCAAGCTAAATCCAGCTTGGGGAAGCCATGACCATCGGCCAAGGCAAGCGTCCCCGCGATCCGAACCAACTGGCAAAATGGGGATGCGGTTGACAATCCTACTGCAGGAGCATACGGTGTTAACGAGCGAGCACCCCTTGCCGCTCTTTCAGATCCTCTGAACTAAGTCAGCCCATCTGAAGTAGTCCCGCCCTTAGTCACGTAACAACCTGAAAGGTTCACATCACATGAAGAGAATTATGCTTGTGCTTTTTGCTGCAACAATAATGTTGGTAGTCCTGAGCTCGATTGTCCTCGCTAAGAATCCACCCTCGAATGACGATGCGGTGGCGGCGATTACAAAGTTCGAGAATGATGCCGTAAAAGCCGATCTGGCTGGAGATTCAGCTTTCTACGAGAAGAACCTTGTGGACAATTGGACCGGCGGCTACAGCGGTGGAACGTGGTATACGAAGGAATCCATGCTCGCAGAGATGAAAGATACGGCTAAGAATAAGACGAACAGCGAAGAGATCACCGACCTCAAAGTTCGCATCTACGACAATACTGCGATCGCGACTTACAAGAGCACCTACGATTCAATGGTCGGCGGCGAACACCGCGCTAAGACTGTCCTCAGTACCGACACCTTCGTCAGACAGAACGGTATCTGGCGACAGGTTGCAGGCCACAGCTCCGAAGCAGCAAAGTAAGATTCCATTCTGTCCAAGCCCGCCCTTTGGGGCGGGCACTGGTTTGCCGGGTGAGCTCAAGACCTCCATTTCCAGAACGATACTTAGGCATTAACCTGTACCGGCACTAATTCCGGGCTGCACCGGGAATTTTGGATGGATTTGACAGCGTCTTCGGCCGTGAATCTCCCCATAACCAGTGCCAGGTTACGGTGGGTTGTCATCTGGATGGGAGTCCGATCAATCCGCTGCACGTATTCAGCGGCGTGAGTACCGACACGGCTCACTTTCACAACAAACTTGATATTTTTCATGGTTGTTCCTATTTCCATTTTTGTACTACGGCAATACCAATTCTCTGTTTCGTGACGGGCTGTGCAGGCCGGTGAGTAACGCTTCCCGATGGCCGATTTGGCCGCGCTCACTGCGCGTCATTTTTTCTGCTCTCGCTTGCAGTTGGCCTCTTCACTTCTGTGATGTGAATCGAATTCTTGTCCGCGTAGACGTGAGCGTTTAGTCGCACGTAATGTCCTTCGTGACCCTTAAGGGTCTCCGGGTTGTCCACATTCCAGGCTCTTTGGTCGGTCACAAACCTTAATTTCTCGCCGTGTTCACTGACAGTGCCCGTCATGGATGTGGACTGGATCCCTGCGGCTTG
>DASQIH010000134.1:0-2545 GCA_035631655.1 Terriglobales bacterium | reverse complement strand
GTGGAACCTCTGGGGCAACTCGGAAACGCGCGACGGCGATTTTTCCATGGACCTGGGATCAATAACTGGGATCTCGCAGTGCTCAAAGACACCAAGCTGACGGAGAGCATGAATCTGCAGTTCCGCGCCGAATTCTTCGATGTCTTCAACCATGCGCAATTCAATGCCGTAGATGGAAACGTCAACAGTCCGACCTTTGGGGAGGTCAAGACAGCCCTGGCACCGCGTATCGGCCAGATCTCGATGAAGCTCAACTTCTGAGCGGATGGTGGACCTTCCCCTTTCCTGGAGTAGTTCCGAGCTCTACGGACGCTCGGGAACAAATCGGAAACTGTTCCAAGACTTGGATATGTGCGCACAGGCTGTGCTAGCCGCGACATTGGTGGGACCGGGCCATTACGAACTGCGCGAGTATCCGCTTCCTGATCCTCAGCCCGGTTGCCTGCTGGTCCGAATGCAGGTCTCAGGAATCTGCGGTACGGACAAGCACACTTACCAGGGCTACACGACGCAATACGCAGCCGCCGCCCAGCCCAGGCAGATTCCGTTCCCCATTATTCAAGGCCACGAGAACGTCGGCACCATCGCCGCCATTGGTGGCTCGCCTAGGTACACCGACTTCGAAGGAATTCCCCTGAAAGTGGGCGACCGCGTGGTGGTCGCACCCAATGTAAGCTGTGGCACCTGTTACTACTGCCGCCATGATTTTCCTTACTACTTGTGCGAGAACACCACGGACTATGGCAACAATCTGAGTGCCAAAGACCCACCTCATCTTTTTGGAGGCTGGTCACAGTACTTGTACGTTCTGCCCGGGAGTTTCGTCGTGCGCGTGAGCGATGATCTACCCTCCGAGATCGCCGTATTAACGGAAGTCATGGCAGTCACCGTAGGCTTGGATCGCGCGAAACAAGTCTCGGCTTTTCCGAACGAGTCGTTTCGTTTCGACGACACCGTCGTAGTCCTCGGCGTGGGGCCGCTGGGCATGTGTTTCGTCATGAAGGCCCGAATGCTGGGGGCCGGCACCATCATTGCGGTCGATCTTTCCACCTATCGTTTGGATTTCGCCAAGCGGCTTGGGGCGGATCACGCTCTGAATGCGGCTCATACGACTCTGAGCGAACGCCTGGCGGCGGTTCGCGACCTCACGCAGGGACGTGGCGCCGATGTGGTTGTTGAATGTGCCGGCGTGCCTGCTGCGATACCTGAGGCGCTTGACATGCTACGGCTGGGAGGGCTGTTGGTCGAGGCGGGCAACTTTTCCGATCTGGGTGAGGTTGCGATTAATCCACACCGTCACCTATGCTCCAAGAATGTCCGGATCCTCGGGGTCGGCGGAGAAGAACCGGCAGCTTATGCGCCCAGCATGCGGCAAATGGCTCGCTACATGCGGCATTACCCGCTGGCCGATTTCGTCACACATCGCTTCGCGCTCCAGGATGTGGACGCCGCCATGAAGCAGTCGATCGCTCTCGATTCGATGAAGGTCGTTATCGACCCTTGGCGCAATTAGCCTTCTTTATGAAAACGAGGCAAAAATATGAATCAACTCAGTGATCGCTTTAAATTTGCATCCGCGCCGGATAGCTGGGGCGTGTTGGACTATCCTGGACCATCCTGGAACCAATCGTACGAGAAAATGCTGGATGAGATGATAGAGGCCGGTTATACAGGCACGGAATTGGGCCCCTACGGGTTCTTTCCCACCGATGCAAAGGTGCTGAAAGAGCAGTTGGGAAAAAGAAATTTGAGCCTCTTGGGGTCCTTTGTTCCCGTCCCCCTCGGTGACAGCGCCTCGACCCAGGCGGTTGTCGACCAGATCCGCAAGGTTGGTGCCCTCTTGTCCGCGCTGGGTGCGCCATTTCTCGTTCTCGCCGATGCGCAATGCAAAGAACGCGACCTCATATCCGGTCGTGTGCCTGCCGACGACAGCGCCGGCTGGACAAGGGAACAGTGGAAGCAGGTCGCGAAGGTGGTCGCAAGTGCTGCAAACGTGACGGCTGACTATGGCTTGGACTTGGTCTTCCACCCCCATGTGGCGACTTATGTCGAGACTCCAGCCGAAGTGGAAAGGTTCCTCGACGTCACCTCCCCGAGCAAAATTGGCTTGTGCCTTGATACCGGCCACTGTGTGTACGGCGGCGGAGACGCGATTGTGGAGGCGGAAAAGTATCGCAAGATTCTTCGGTTTGTGCACATCAAAGACGTCGACGCACAAGTTCTGGCCGAAGCGCGCCGCAAGAAGCTCACCTTCGACCAGGCGATTGAGGAAAAGGTGTTCACCATCATCGGCCGGGGATCGATCGATTTCCCCGCCTTTTTCCGCGTCCTGGCGAAAAATAACTATTCAGGCTGGATGGTGGTGGAGCAGGACGTTAAGTTCGGTGCTACTCAAGTGCCCCCGGCAGTGAGCATCGCTGCCAGCCTGAAATATCTGCGCGGGGTGGTAAGCCAGCTTGCCGCAGCCGCGGTTTTGTAACCGAAACTGCCGAGTACCCGAGAGTCACCAGCCGAATCCGAGTCTGGCAACGGCGATGCGGTAGTG
>DASQIH010000133.1:0-14279 GCA_035631655.1 Terriglobales bacterium | reverse complement strand
CCAGGGGCAAGGCAATGAGGGCGCTGCTAGGCAAGAGCAGCAACGGATGAGCTATTCGGCTGCGGGCATTCTCGAATTTCCTGGATCGAGGACGTGATAATCGGTGTCCGATAGTCGGGATGATGAAACTCCAAGTACATTCCTCGGCCGACGAAACGCAGCTTCAACATGGAACCTCCCCAGGTCGAGCCGGTGATGGCCACCAAAACTGGTTGCGGGCAGAACCTAGGGTGTCCAGAAATGAGCGCTTGAGAGCCACCCAACAGCACAGTCGTGTAGCAGTGGTTCTTGGTTTGGATCTGCAACACAGTTTCGGGCGGTAATTTTTCGAGGAACACCCCTCCTTCGATCTCAGAGTGCAGGATATTGCGGTTCACTTGATCGCCGAGATTGGGATGAGGCTTAAACATGCCGATCAATGGATGCCGATTGTGCTACCCGCGATGCCTTTTTCTTGGGACCAACCCACTTGGGGGGAAGGGCAAAACCTTCGCGGTAGCTGAACCTTCGTAATTTGAACCTAGTTTGCCGCGGTGATAACCATGCGGTAAGCAACGGCGCCCTCCCCCACCCAATATTAGCAGCTGGCCGCGACATTGGGTCGAAAACGTCGCGACACCAGGAGCGCTTCTACAGATGCTTGCCGAAAACGGACACGATAAAATACCCGACCTCATAGCCTATGTGGACGGAGGTTCAATGGGGAATCCAGGGCCGTCTGGGATCGGCGTGGTAATCCACGGTCCCGAGAACGGAATGATCAGAATTGCAAAATGGATTGGGCATCAAGATAACAATGTGGCCGAGTATATTGCCCTGCTCGAAGCTCTGCGATGTGCTTTGGCGCTGAAGGCTAAGACGCTTCACGTCTACTCCGACTCGGAAGTCGTGGTGCGGCAAATGAGGGGCGAGTATATCTGCCGCAGCCGGCGTCTCTATTCCCTGAACTGGATCTGCCAAAAGTTGGCTCGCTCTCTCCATTTCTCTATCTCCCACGTCCGGCGCGAGAACAACATGGAGGCTAACCGGCTGGCCAACTCCGCCGTCCGTAAGCAGCACTTTAATGTCAGGAAGACGGGATCGCGTTGAGAGAAAGAAATTCTGATAGGCGGGAATGCGACTCCTCAGCGCAGCTCCTCAAGGCGCTTTCGAATGTCAGCACCCCAGCACTTTACGAACTCTTTGCAATGTTCACAGTCCGGGCGGTGCAATCTCAGGAAATTCAGCAGGCTGCAGACCCAACGTCTCAGGTTCACAACTCACCTCATCAACCGGAGCCATTCGGCGGGACGAATAGCCTGGCGAGCCGCAGAATGAAATCATGGCCGGAGCGTCGGGAGTTGAACCCGTATGGGAGGCATTGTAGCCCGATTCCCAATCGCTTAACCCACTACGCGCTCCGTTAAAACCTCACCTTCCGCACTCCGCCAATCGGAAGTGAAGAAAGGTTCAAACGACAGGCTAGAGCTTAAGAGCGTTTCCCGGATGTGATGTGCGGCACCGCTGCATGTAGTGATGGTCACAGGTGTCGGGCGCATGATCGTCAAGACCACCCGAAAAGAAACGACTGACTTGAAGTACCGGCCATCCCAGCCTAGAATTTCGCGAAGAGGTGGGGAGGTGGATCATGCCCCAGTATGATTTTCTGTGTCACTCCTGCGACAAGTTCTTCTCTAAAACACTAACCCTGGCCGACTACGAAGAAGCAGAGATTGTTTGTCCAAACTGCGGGAGTGATGACGTGGAACAGCAGGTGCCTCCTTCTGCACGGAAAAGCGCCTGAGGCGTCTTCGCCGACTTATCCGACCTGATCAGGGAGAAGCGCGGGACCTGGATGGCCGGCCATCAAGACAGGCAGACAGGCATTGCAGTAGGCTAGTGGGCGGGGGATTGGATGGCCCCCGGTTTGTGGGTCGGTGCGGCGGGCCCAAGATCGGAGCGGTACTAGCCATGATGACCCTGGCGATTGGCGGGCCTGTCGTGGCAATTGCACAGGTGCCATCCTGCTCGCCCGTGGAGCGACAATTTCACGCCGGTTATCCGCTGAGCACTAGCGGGCGTCTCCAGCTCAAGAATTTGCGCGGGGCCGTTTACATCAACGGGACAAATCAGACGCAGGTCGAAGTAGACGCAACGGAAAGTGCTTGCAGCCAGTCCGATCTGGACTCTATCCAGATTCTTGCTCAATCGCGCCCACCGAACAGGGAGAGACCCGACGTCCTCGAAATCGAAACCCGCCATCGCCGTCAAGGCGCTGCCATCAGCGTCGAGTATCACATCTCGGTACCCAGAAATATCCGCCTGGACAGAATCGCGGTAGAGCAGGGAAATCTGACAATATCCGGCGTCAATGGCCAAATCCATGCCCGGAGCGGCGCCGGAGACGTCGTGGTGAAAGGCGTGGCAGCCCCCAGCCACATCTCAAGTGGCCGGGGCTCGGTGCAGGTGGATTTCGCCCGGCTTAGCGGGGGCGACCGTCTCAGCACCAAGGGCGAACTCACCGTTACCCTGCCCTCCGATACGAGTGCCGACATCACGGCGACCACCGGCAGCAGAGAGATCAACAATGAGTTTGGCGTCCCGGCGACGGCTACCTCGCGCGGCCATTCCCTGACTTTTCGGATCGGGAGGGGCGCGGCCTTCATGCAGCTGACCGCTTTCGGCGGGTCAATTTCAATTCTTCGGGCGAATGACGACAAACCGCTCAACGAAGTCGTCAACCTTGAACGCGAACTGCCCCGGCCCTGGATTGACTAGCTTCTCTCATCAACAAAAGGCCTTGCTATTCCGCTCCAAGGCTCCGGGGTGTTAACGCGACGGCCTGGTAAATCCTGTCTTGGCAGAAGCCCGGGGCGCGCACGATGTTAGAATCGCTCCAAGGTTCGGTTCGGGGAATAGATTAATTTCAAGCGTTTTTCTGCATCTAAGAGCAGAGATGAAAGATATCTGCCACCGACAGCCAGGCAAGCTGGCTAGCATAGCGCTGCTTAGCATTGCTGTGCTGCTGCTGGCGGCGATGACACAGGTTGCCCACATTTGCCCACAAGTCATTCCCAGTGGTCCCACTGAAGCGAACTTGCCTGCCGCGGGGGGCGGTCCCTGCCTAATCTGCTTGATGGCCCAGCCAGCCACGGCCGCGCTCCTTCTACTGGTCATTTTGCTTTCAATACTGAGAAGCAGACCATCTGCCCTTCTTGAACAACACCCTCGCCCTTTGCTGCGGACCTTTCGGCTGTGCGTCCGACCTCCTCCGGCCTAATGGTCCCTCCTGTTTTGTCGCACGCGTGTTCATCGACAAGCGGACGCGCGCCGTGATCCGGGCAGTATCTGTTTTCCAAAGGAGGAGTTTTCGAATGAGACATTCAACCTTGCTCGCGATTCTGATAGTTCTGCTCGTTCGACCGGTTTACGCGCAACAGAGTGGCAGCCCGCAATCTGGGTCGGAGCAACCAGATAACTCGGCGTTGATGCAGAAAATTCGCGACCTGGAAGACCGGGTTATCTCGCTCGAAGGGCAGGTCCGTATCTTGAAGAGCCAGCAGGTACCACCAGCCCAGCCCACAACGCCCGGCGCAGCGCCGGAAGCAGGCGTCCAAGCAGCGGCACCTACACCGCAAGGCCAAGTGCCGCTGCCGCCGACTCCGGTAGCCGCCGCACCTGTGACTCAGGAACAAGCAATCGCTTTGGGAGGAGCTGGGGGTAGCGCGGCCAAGGCATTGAATCCTGATATCAGCGCGATTGGCGATTTCATCAGCGTCGCAGGTCACAATCCGCTGCAGCCCTCACCGTCGCTGGAGATGCACGAGTCAGAACTTGGGTTCCAGGCGATCATTGATCCCTATGCGCGCGGCGATTTTTTCCTGTCATTTGGTGAAGAGGGCGTGAACCTGGAGGAGGGATACATCACCTTTACCGCTTTGCCTGCGGGATTTGTCGCGAAGGTAGGAAAGATGCGCTCTGCCTTCGGAAAGGTGAACACCTTGCATAACCACGTGCTGCCCTGGGTCGATCGGCCACTGGTGACCAACAACTTGGTGGGCGGCGAAGATGGCCTCGATGACGCCGGCGTTTCGATTCAACGGATTCTCCCCGCACCGAAATGGCTTTTCCTGGAAGCGACCGGTCAACTGTTTCGCGGTGACTCGGGCAACGTGCAGTCGCCTCTCTTCAAGGCCTCAACTAAGAGCGACGTAAGTGCCGTGGCACACCTGCGCTCGTATAAGGACATTACCGAATCCACCAATCTCGATATTGGTCTCTCCTACGCCCGGGGGCACAACGACGTAGGCACCAATTTTCTGACCCAGCTTTACGGCATTGACGCCACCTTACGCTGGAGGCCACTGCGACGCTCCATCTACCATTCGTTTGTGGCTCGTAGCGAATTCATCTGGAGTCAGCGCCAGCAGTTGCCATTTGAACAACGCGCCTTTGGCTTTTACACGTCGGGCGATTACCAACTGGGTCGCCGGTGGTTCGTTGGCGGACGCTACGATCATTCCGACCGTCCCGAATTTGCCGATCTGACGGACAAGGGGGCTTCGGCGGTGCTGACTTATTGGCCGAGCGAGTTTAGCCAGGTGCGTGGGCAATATCGGTTTACGCGCTACGCAGGTAATCTCGACGCTCATGAATTATTGATGCAAGTAATGTTTTCTTTGGGAGCGCATGGCGCGCATCCCTTCTAGGAGAGGAATGAAAAACAACGCTTTCTTTCGTTTCGGAATCATTCTGACACTCGGACTGCTAACGGCGGGATTGTTGCCTTCCCGGGCGGAGGCCAAGAAGCTCAACGTTGTCACTTCCACTACCGATATGGCAGCGCTGACGCAGGAAGTCGGGGGCGACAAGGTCAACGTGGAAGCGATCGCCAAGGGCTATCAGGACCCACATTTCGTCGAAGCCAAGCCGAGTTTCCTGCTAAAGCTGCGTCAGGCGGATTTGCTGGTGGTGGTGGGGTTGCAACTGGAAATCGGCTGGCTTCCGCCGCTGATTACGCAGAGCGGGAATCCAAGGATCCAGGTAGGTGCGCCAGGTTATCTGGACGCATCTCAGTTCGCCGAAATCCTGGAGATTCCGCAAGGCACAGTCACGCGCGCCATGGGTGATGTTCACCCTATGGGAAATCCTCATTACTGGCTCGATCCTGATAACGGGCGCCGAATTGCGCGCGGCATTGCCAATAAATTGGCAGAGATGGATCCCGCAGATGCTTCGTATTTCCAGCAGCGCTTCCAGGACTTCGATAAGCGTTTGACCGGAGCAGAACAGAAGTGGGATGCGGAGATGAAGCCCTACCGCGGGCGCAAAGTAGTCACATATCATCGTTCGTTCCCGAATTTTGCCAAGCATTTCGGACTCGACGTGATCGGGTACGTGGAACCGCGGCCGGGTATTCCGCCTACCCCGACGCACACCCTGGAGCTCATCCAATTAATGAAGCGGGAGAATTGCAAGGTCGTGCTGGTGGAGCCTTATTTCGACCTCAAGACACCGCAGGCGATCGGACGGGAAACCGGCGCGCAAGTGGTGGTGTACTTGCCATCGGTGGGCGGGGAAAAGGGAGTCGACGACTACTTTAAGCTCTTCGATTACGATATTGGTTTGCTGATCAAGGCGTTCAACGCCACCCAATAAAGGAGCCCCATGGAGATCCTTCCATTTTTGCTGGCGCCCTTCCTGGCCAGCTTGATTCTGACCGGCATCCACGCCTACTTGGGCGTGCACGTGGTGGAACGCGGGGTCATCTTCGTTGACCTGGCCCTGGCGCAGATTGCGGCGCTGGGTGCCACTGTCGCCATCCTCATCGGCATGGATCCACACGGCGGGGGCGCCTATTGGTTGAGCCTGGCGTTCACGTTCGTGGGCGCGGCTATTTTTGCTTTCGCCCGCACGCGGCGTGGTCATATCCCGCAGGAGGCTTTTATCGGGATCACGTACGCCGTCGCGTCGGCGACCGCAATCCTTTTCATGAGCAAGGCCACGGGTGAGACCGAGCACCTGAAGGACATGCTGGTGGGAAACATTCTGGCGGTTTCCATGCATGATGTCGTTAAGACCGCCATTCTGTATGGAGCGATTGGCGCTTTTCATTACATTTTTCGCAAGCAGTTTCTGCTGATCTCCACTAACCCGTCCGAGGCCGAGGCCCGTGGACTCAGCATTCGCTTCTGGGATTTTCTTTTTTATGCTTCGTTCGGTTTTGTGGTGACCTCATCGGTGGCTATTGCGGGGGTGCTGCTGGTCTTCTGTTACCTGGTGGTTCCGTCGGTAGGCGCCATGCTGTTCGCTGACCGGATTGGCCGGCGACTGGCCATCGGCTGGACCATGGGCACCCTGGTATCTGCGTTGGGCGTGTGCTTCTCCGTGTTACTCGATCTGCCTACGGGGGCGACAATCGTGTGTACGTTCGGTGCCGTGTTGATCGTGATGTTCTTTATTCATTTGTTGTTCTTTCACGGGCGCAAGGCGCACGTGCTGCAGGGCGCAACCTCCGTGGAAGCTCCCAAGGAGCGAGTGCTCCAAGAAAGACACTAGATTGCCGCGAATTGCGGGAGAAGCAACTCTCGTCTGTCCAGAGTTTCTCCCTTGCCCCCTGTTTTCGTACCTGTTTCGGCAGAGTTTGCCGGGCACTTTTCTCTATAACTTTTGTGCTATGTCCATGGCACTTTGGTGCATTGACCTATTGGGTGGGGCTTGCTAACTTCTGCGTAGTAAGCGGTGACGTTGCAGCAGTGACTTAGGTAGCGGTGACTCCTCCCCCCAAGATTCGCAAGCATCGCCATTTCGGGGTAGGGCATGAAACTGATGCATCTGTGTTACGCGGCGCTGGGCTTCGCAATTGCTCGTTGGGTGTTTCATCGTCAGGCAATAGCGATTGCCGATCCAGTTGCGCGTTTTCGTTCGTCGGGCCTGCTGTGAAGCGATTTCCTCTTGTCCGGGCGTGTGGCTCCGTTGCGCGCCGCTTCGTAGTGCACGCCCAGTTTTACTTCTGATTACTCCCATCCAAGGTTGTAGCACCAACGTTCAGCGCTGATCTGCGCGAATCTAATTCCAGCTGAGTACAATTTTTGTGGATGAAATGAGGTCAGCAAACGCACCTGTATGCGACGGTTGATCTATCTCGCGATGGGAATGCTTGTACTCGTGCCGCTCGAGTTGTGGGCGCAGTCTCCGGACGCGCCTCTGGGCGACCTGGCACGGAATCTGCGCAAGAACCAGCCGCCACCCAAGCAAGTCATTGACAATGACAATCTTTCCGAAGTCATGGAAGCGGGCGAAAGTAAGAAGTGGGGTATGACAGCACTGCATTTTGCGCTCGGGCAAGATCTCGCTCAGGTGTTGAGCGGGTCGGCTCCGGATGTGACCTGTGCCTTGTCGTTCAACGCCCAGGGCCTCGGCGCCACCGCGAAACCGCAAAATCTGCCGGATACTGAATTGGCGAAACTGGATGGGCCGGCGGCGATCGTGGGTGACGCGCTTCAGATTTCAGTACATAACGGCACAGCGTGGGACCTGCGCGAGATCACGGTAGGCTTAACCATCGTGCGGAGATCAAATGCTGCACCGGTCTTTTACGCCGGGCCGGTAAAGCTGATTCCAGCGGTGGTAAACAATCTGGCCAATCCGGAAAAGAGCTCGGATATGACGGTACTGTATCGCGCGAAGGTGATGGCTGCACCTTCCACGACGACTTTATTCCGCGAAGCCTTGACGACGTCAATCGGCCCCGATGAGGAATGGCATTGGGCGATTGTACAGGCGAAAGGAATACCACCGGCCGGGCCAGCCAAACCCTCAGCGGCCGACCCGGGGAACTGACTCGACTTTCCCAGTTTTCATGCTGCGGTAGGCTGCATCCAGAACCTCCTGGTTTTGCCAGCCTTCTTCGCCGGGAACGGGAAACTCGCCGTGGCCTTCTACCGCCGCCGCGAACATATCCACCTGGCGGGCGTACGCGTAGCGATTGGACACGGTTTCGGTGTTCACCACCGAGCCTCCACGGCGCAATTGCAAATTGATGGGACGCTCGACATTGAATCCATCGTCGGCACGGAGCACACCGGTTTCGCCTACGATCTCAAGCGGAGTGCGGTATTCGGCGCGGATCGAAACCATGGCGGCGCCCAAGGTTCCGCGAGCAAACTCCAGCACCAGGATGGCGGCCGCTTCTACTCCTACGGAATCGGGGTCCGACAGGCCGCGCGCGGATACTCGAACGACTTCGTCGTTCAGAATGTAGCGCAGGGCATCAATGCAGTGGACTCCGACATCCGCAATGGGTCCCCCGCCGGAGATGGCGGGATCAGTAAGCCAGGAACGGGCATGATTGCGTCCGGGGTAGGAAAACTCGGAACGGGCGAACAGCGGCTTGCCAACCTGGTCGGCGGCTACGCGCTCGCGCAGCCGGGCGATGCTGTCTTCGAAACGGAACACGTGCGCGACACCGAGCAGCACTCCGGCCTTTCTCGCCGCTTCTACCATCTGGCGACATTCCTCGGCGTTCACGCCCATGGGCTTCTCACAGAGCACCGGCTTGCCGCATTCAACTGCCAGGAGAACGTCATGCCGATGGCAGGCGTTAGGAGTGGCCACAAGCACCGCATCGACTTCCGGCGAGCGGCAGAGATCAGCGGCCGAGTCAAAAGCGAGGGGAATCTTGTACTCGGCGGCGGACTGGCGAGCCTTATTGATATCGCGGCGGAACAGGGCGCTGACACGGCAGCTGTGCGCCAAAGCGAAACCGGGCATCAGCCTTCGCACAGCGTGTAGACCGAAGCCGAGAATGCCGAAGCGAACCATAACCGTCTGCTGCTAACCAAAAGATACGGACGAGACATCGTACAGTTAAGTGTACGGGTAGAACACGAAGAACAAGAGCGACAAACCGGCCAGCACCCACAGGCCAGGTTTCACTTCGGGAAGACGTCCGGAAATCAGTTTGCAGAATGGGTACAAGACAAAGCCGGCCGTGATGCCCACCCCAATGTTATAGGTGAAACTCATCAGAGCAACGACCGCGAAAGACGGAATCAGCTCGGAGAAATCGTCAAACCGGATTTTGGTGATGGGAGCCAACATGAGAAGTCCGACCACGATTAACGCTGGCCCGTAAGCCTGCGGCGGAATCGCCGCGACAAAGGGTGAGAAGAACAGTGCTCCAGCGAAGAACAAGGCTGCGATGATCGCGGCGAAGCCGGTGCGTCCCCCCGCCTCGACGCCGGTTGCAGATTCAATGTATGCGCCTGCCGTGGTGGTACCCACCAGGGCCGCGAAACTGGTGGAAAGCGCATCCACAATCATAGGGCGCTCGATCTGGGGCAGGTTGCCGTTCTCGTCGAGAAAACCGGCCCGGGCGGAGACACCAATTAACGTGCCCATTGTGTCCACGAAGGCCATGATGAAGATTGTGAGCACGACCGGGAAAAATCCCCAGGCCAGGACGCCCCTGAAGTTCAGCTTGAGGAAAACCGGGGAAAGGCTTGGGGGAGAGCTGATCCAGCCGTGCGGGGGTGCGGCTATGCCTACCGCAAATGCCAGAAATGCCGTTGCCAGGATACCAATCAGGATCGCGGCGGGAAAGCGGCGGATCATGAGCACAGCCATGAGAAGAAACCCGAAGATAGCTACCTCGACCGGAGCTGCGGTCAATCGCCCGGCGCGCACCGGGGCACCCGCGCTTCCCAACATGACAATTCCAGTTTCGTTCAGGCCGACAAACGTCAGGAAGAGCCCAATCCCTACCGCGAAGCTGTAGCGTAAAGCGGGAGGAACAGCGTCCACCAGCCACTGTCGCAGACGAAAAACTGTGAGCAAGAAGAAGAGGACTCCGGCAAGGAACACGGCGGACAAGGCGGTCTGCCAGGAATAATGGAGAACCTGCACGACGGTGTAGGCGATAAAGGCGTTTTCGCCCATGTACGGTGCGATGGCAAACGGCCGATTGGCGTAGAAGCCCATCAGTAGCGTGCCGAAAATCGCGGTCACGATGGTGGCCACCATCGAAGCGTCGGCAGGAATGCCGGCCGCTTTCAGGATCGCGGGGTTCACCACGATGATGTAGGACATCGTGACGAAGGTGGTGATCCCAGCAACGGTTTCCCGCACGAACGTGGTTCCGACGCGTTCAAAACCGAAGTAGCGGGCAATGGCTTTCGACACGGGTAAAGCATACGATGCGCGACGGAAGCTACCAAGGTAGTTGTGTGATACCCGGGCTCTAGGCCGTGCCGTATGGCTCAGTAGATTCGTGGTGAGAATGCCTTGAGACAGCAGGGTAGGTTTTGCAAGGCAGGGCTCCTTCGACTCCGCAACTCCATTCGCAAGGCGAATGGAGCTGCTCCGCTCAGGATGACAAGTCTAATTTGCCTCTATTTCATGGCCATGGCGCTGACCAGCGATTGGAAGATCTTGAATCCTTCGGTGCAGCCGAGTTCCGGTTCGCTGGCGCGTTCCGGGTGAGGCATCATGCCGAGCACGTTGCGGCCCGGGCTACAAATCCCGGCAATGTTGTTGAGTGAACCATTGGGATTTGCATCCGGCGTGATCTTGCCGCTCGGGGTGGAGTAACGGAATACGATGCGATTATCGCGGCGAAGTTCGGACAGCGTTTCATCATCGCAGAAGTAATTACCTTCCATGTGGCCAATGGGAATACACAATACGTCGCCTTGGTGGCAGGCGTTGGTAAACGGAGTATCCGCATTTTCCACGCGCACATGGACGGGCTTGCAGACGTATTTCAGCCCAGTATTCCGCATCAGTGCCCCAGGCAGCAGGCCCGATTCGCAGAGGATTTGAAATCCATTGCAAATCCCCAGAACCAGACCGCCTCCATCGGCGAACGTCTTCACCGACTCCATGACGGGCGAAAACTTCGCAATAGCTCCGGTGCGGAGATAGTCGCCGTAAGCAAAGCCGCCGGGCACAATGATGGCGTCGCAATTTTCTAGATCATGCGATTCGTGCCATAGAAAACTTACCGGCTGCTTGGCCACTTGCTGGATAGTCCAGTACGCGTCGTGGTCACAGTTTGATCCGGGAAAGATGATGACGCCGAATTTCATCGCAAAGCCTCTGTTTTTCGGGGATCGTATTCAGTTTAACACGAAAAAATAGGCCGCCCGGAGACGATGCGGGCGGCCGCGAATCAATTCAATTACCCGTTCAGAAGGTATCATCCGGCGGTGGCGGAGGCGGCAACGGGCCGGCCGGAGACGGTGGACCAGGACCTAGTTGCTTATAGAAAAAGAAGTTATCTTTGGACCCTCTTTCTTCGCGAATCGTCTTTAATTGTCGCCACTGATCAAGCGACAGAACCTTTCTCAAGTCGAGGCTCATCATGGTGTACTCGCGTTCCAGCTTGCCGCGAGCGGAGAGCACCTGATCCACCTGCGAACTGACCTGCCCCTCGTTAGGGACATCAGCATCCAGCAAATTTTGTAGCTTGAGATCTTCCTTTTCCGTGGCCGCGCCATAGTCGATCAGCTTGAGGCGGTGTTCGTAGAAGATCTGGTCGAGCTGGCTAATCTGGCCATCGTTTAATTGAAGCTTCTTGGCCGTCTCCGGGTCTTTCCACCATCTTCCCATCTCACGACGCACCACAATTCTCTTTTGAAATTTTGGTCCCATGACACCGCCAGTCACCGGTCCGGGCATGCCCGGACCTGGCTCAGGTGTGGCGTCAGGCGGCGCTTGGGCCCAACCTGCCAGCGGCAACAGGCACAAGAAAAGAACGGTCGGGAAACTAGTTCGCATTGCGGTTCTCCTTGGAGGATTTCTGGCTCAAAGCATTGGTGTCTTCCGATAACAGGGAAGCGGGCGCAAGCGCATCCGGAACCTGAGTCTGAACGGCTTGTTCCACAGCCATTAGAAGTTCATCGTCGGCATCAACCTGTGTAGCAGCGACTGGGTTTACCGTGCTGGGACGCAGCAAAAGCACGGTCAGCAGAATCAGCGCGGATGTGGCGATAAGAGAACCCCAAAGTGGTTGTTTCGAGGTCTTCTCAATCGCGATGCGGGAACGAATCGCCGCCTGCTGGCGATACCAAAATGTCGCGGGGCGCTCGCTAGCCGCCAACAACGCATCATGTGCACGGCTTAATAGCTGCCGAAGACGATCATGTTCCTGCTGGCAATCAGAGCGCTGTCCAGCCTCGCCATCGCATGTTCTGGCGAGAAGTTCGGCAATTTCCGCATCGTCCCAGTTGTGATTCATCTCCATTGCTGCTCCTTCAACTTCCTGCGCACCGTGCCAATTGCGCGAAATAGATGCGCTTTGACACTGCCTACTTTCAAGCCGAGCACTTCGGAGATCTCCCGTAACGATAATTCTTCACCAAAGCGCAGGAGAAAAATCGCGCGCTGCTGTGAAGAGAGCTCAGCTGCCGCCGCCCAGACTGCCTCCAGTTCCCGCCGCGCCAGCAGAGAGCGTTCCGGAGAGGCTTGCGGGTCAGGGAATTGAATTGTCGCGTCGGCCCCGGCCGCATCCTCAAACCCAATCATACGTTTCCAGAACCCGGCGCGCCGGTTCCGGGAGTGATCGCGGGCAAGATTCACGGCAATTTGCAGCAGCCAGGTATCGATCCGGGCCTCACCTCGAAAGCTGGAGCGTTTTTCGTAAGCGCGAACGAAGCACTCCTGGGTAAGCGTGTCAGCTGTGTCGGCGTTCCGGAGTAACAGAAACAACACGCGGTAGACGCGTCGTTGGTGGTGCCGCACAATCTCGTCGAAATCCTCGACTGCTATGCCCTGCGTGACGTATCGCGCCGTCTCGATGGTCAGTGCCGTTGCCATTGAGTTTGTGGTCTACATGTATGGACGTTTTTCCCGCCGACAGGTTTACATCAGCGCAGAAAAAGGGGTACACCATATATTCATGGACCCAGTCGAGCATCTGCGAATTACCGGCAGTGCGTTGAAGAATTGGATGACTGCGCAGATCCAGGACTCGCTGGCCGTCGGCCTGCTGTGGTTGGTGGGGCTTTATATCCTGCATGTTCCATGGGCGCCCTTCTGGGCGTTCCTGGCGGCTGTATTCCAGTTTGTTCCGCACCTAGGGCCAGTGCTGGGAATGCTTGGCCCCGTGCTGGCCGCCGCGGTGCGATTCGAAGATTGGGAACATCCGCTCTACGTCCTTACCCTGTACGCAGTCATTGTGGTGGTGGATGGCCTCGCACTTCAGCCCTACATCATGAAACGTACGGCGAAGGTACCGATCTGGGCCTCGATTATCACGCCGATCGTACTTGGCATTGTGTGGCCTTTCTGGGGAGTGCTGGTTGCGCCGCCGCTGCTGGCTGTACTCTTCGCGTACAAGCGGCATCATCAGAGCCAATCGGCGGGCCGGAATTCCGATGGCTGACGCGCTGACTCCGGAAAGCCGCGTGGTGCCAAGGCCTACATGCTATAATCTGATTTCGCCTGCATCTATTTGAGAGGCAATCCATTGATCTCCGCTTCGGGCGAATCCTGCGCATTTCCTAGTTCATTAACAACGAGGTAATCCTATGTCCGGCCATTCAAAATGGGCCACAATTAAACACAAAAAGGGCGCGCTCGATGCCAAGCGTGGCAAGATTTTTACCCGTCTTATTAAGGAAATCACGATGGCGGCCAAATCGGGCGGCGATCCGGACAAGAACCCCCGCTTGCGCACCGCCATCCAGGCCGCCAAAGCCGAGAACATGCCCGCCGACAACATCAAGCGCGCTGTCCAGCGCGGCACGGGCGAATTGCCGGGCGCCACTTATGAAGAATTTATGCTCGAGGGCTACGGCCCGGGAGGCGTAGCTCTCCTGGTAGAAATCTCCAGTGATAACCGGAACCGTACCGTCAGTGAAATCCGCCACGTGTTTACCAAGAATGGCGGGAACATGGCCGAAGCCGGCGCGGTTTACTGGATGTTCCACAAGAAGGGCGACATCGTTATCCCCAAGTCCAGCGCCAAAGAAGACGATTTGATGAACATCGTTCTGGAAGCGGGTGGCGAAGATTTGTAGGATGACGGCGAGAACTGGGAGATTGTGACCGACCCTTCCGCCTACGAAGCCGTGCATGAGGCGGTGAAGAAAGCGGGCATCCACCCTACTTCCGCGAGTGTAACCATGGTCCCGCAGAATTACATTAAGCTGGAGGGAAGCAACGCTCACACCATGATCCGGTTGATCGAGGCGTTGGAAGATCACGACGACGTGCAACATGTGCACTCCAACTTCGATGTAGACACGAAACTGCTGGAAGAAGTAGCAGGCTAGAGTTTGTCAGCGCGCTAACCGAGC
>DASQIH010000132.1:0-17739 GCA_035631655.1 Terriglobales bacterium | reverse complement strand
ACGGACTGCCACAGCCCGCATGCCAGCCGGACTCCCGGGCTGCCCAAGACGGATGCCGTTAACATCTGCCTGGGCTGCCACACGGATGTGGCCGATCTCGGGAAGAAGAAGGTGCATCACCAGCCGGCATTCGAGCAGGGTTGCGCGACTTGCCATACGCCGCACGGCGGAGACAACGATCATCTGCTCCGCGCCAGCACGCCGAACGCTCTTTGCCTGGAGTGCCACGGTCCAGACGCGAAGGCGACGCCGATGGAGAAGCAGCCTCTGGTCACGATCTTCGGCGGACAAGTCCGGTTACCGGAAAACTACTTCCGAAAGGTCCCGGTGCTGCCGTTGAAATACGGCCGCGGGCATCCGGTGGAGCACCACCCGGTCGTGGATCAGATGGATCCCGCCGACAACACCAAGGTGCGAGTGGCGATCAATTGCCTGACCTGCCACCAGCCGCATGCATCAGCGCAACCGGATCTGCTGGTCAAGGATCAGGTCAACAACACGGCCTTTTGTGATTCGTGCCACAAGAGTTTGTTGCAGTAAAGGCGAGGGATGGCGATGTTGAACATCAGCAAGAATCCGAGGCAAGGGAGAACGGGAGCAGCAGTGCTGGTGATCGGGGTGATCCTGGCACTTCTGGCGACTTCCGCTTACGGAGAGAAGAAGAAGAAGGGCGCAGCATCTGCGACACCGCCGCCGTCGGTCATGAATCAGCTGGACATCTCCAAGATTGTCTGGCCAAATCCTCCGGCGATCACGCGCTTGAGATACCTGGACTTCTTCGCCGCGGAAAAAGTGCCTCTGCAGGGCAGCGAAAAGAAGAACAAGAAAGCCTGGATGGATCGCCTCGCCGGAGTGGCTACAGGAGAGACCAAGGGTGACAAGCCCCTGTTCCAGCTCGCGCAGCCTTATGGACTCGCGATAGATTCCAAGAACCGCCTTTATGTTGCCGACAGCAAGGTCAGAGCGATTTTCATTTTCAATACCGAAACGAAGGATGTTGAGTTCATCAAGAATGGCGTCCACGCGCGCTTCGCACTGATCACCGGTTTGGCAATCGATGACAGCGACCGCCTCTTTGTCTCCGACAGCGTGTTGCGTCACGTAGTGGTGTTCGATCGAACCCTTCGCGCTGAGGCCACCATCGCCGAGGGCATGGCGAGCCCGGCCGGGTTGGCCATCGACAACGAAAACCGGTTCCTCTATGTCGCCGACACCGACCTGGACCAGGTGCTGGTTTATGACGCGGACAACTTCAAACTCCTTCGCAAGATTGGGACGGCAGGCCAAGCCCACAGACTGACCGAGGCTGGCCAGTTCTCCCGGCCCACGAATGTCGCGGTGGACGCGGAGGGCAATCTCTACGTCTCCGATACCTTCAACAACCGCGTCGAGATTTTCGATGCCGATGGCAACTTCATAAGCACTTTCGGCAACGCGGCTGACCGCCCCGGATACTTCGCAAGACCCAAAGGGATAGCCATCGACAAGGATGGTCACGTCTGGGTCGCCGACACGGTGCAAGACAGAGTGCAGGTCTTCACTCGTGAGGGACGGTTGTTGCTTTGGCTCGGCGGTCACGGCATCCTTCCCGGGCAGTTCAGCGCCGTGCAGGGTCTTGCCATCGACAAGAACAGCCGGGTCTTCACCTCCGAGCAGTATCCCGGCCGGGTGCAGATGTTCCGCTATGTGACCAACGACGAGGCGTTGCAGGAGAAGGCACGCCGGGATGCAGGCAAAGCAGCCGGCGAAAAGACGGGCGAGCAGCCGCCAGTCAACAAGAATGTTGCAGCGGAGAAACCACAATCCTTCGCGGTGCACTGAGGCCGCAAGCAGGTTTTGGCTGCGAGTTTCAGAGCAACCGAAAACGGAATCGAGAAAGAGAACGGTTCCGAAACGAATGTAGGGGTAAGAAGTGGAAGCAAAAGTGAAAGTAGAAGTGAGTCATCAGGAGGAACTTTAAGTCATGAAGAAAACATTCTTAACTCTGCTGGTCGTCATGGTCTTCGTATCGCTAGCCATGGCGCAGGTAACCTACACCAGGAGCACCGGCAACCCGATCGGCGCAACCAGCCCGGTCGACAAGCTGGGCGCTCACGAGAACGGGGGCCGCGGCTGCACCGGCTGCCATGCTCCGCACAGCGGCGCAGCCGGCAACGGCGGCAACGTCGGCACCGGCACAGTGGTAGACACGGCCAACGCCGGTAACGACGCTCTCTGGGGCCAGGACCTTGGGCCACTCTATGGCTACACGCTGGCCATGGGCGACAACGGCAGATTCGTAACAACCCTTCCCGCCTCCACCGCATTCGCGGTCGCAGACGAGGAGATTCGCGGAATCATGATGTGCTTGAGCTGCCATGACGGCAACATCGCCAAGGGCGCCATGATGACCAATCAGTCCTGGGAACAGAAGATGCTCCTTCTCCCGGCGACTTATGGCACTAAGCCGATTCCGACCCTGCTCGGCAATGACGGCACCGCACTCGGCAACTACAACAACGACCACCCCGTAGGCCCGCAGGCTACCCTGGGCGCAGTGGGCGTTGCCAGCCGCTTCACCGTGACTGGCGGCAAGTACGCGACCACCAATGCTCAGTATCTTGAGTTCATTAACAACTACGGCGCGCCGACCTTCTTCGGCCGCACGCCTCCAGTGCTTCCGACGGGCTTTGTTGATGGCAGCGCCCCGACAAACGCCTACCTCGTTTGCACCACCTGCCACACCCCGCACAGCATGTACACTTCCAGCGCTTCCGCTTCCAACCCGATCGCTGGTTTGACCTCGGGCGTTTTCCCGAGCTTCTTCTTCATCGCGGCGCCTTACAACCCGAGCGCTCAGCTGAGTGGCCCGGGACAGGCTTCGTCGGCGACGCAGTTCTGCCGCCAGTGCCACTTCACGGGTGCAGGTGGATCGAACGAAGGCAGCAACATCCACGGAGTTACTACTGCTTTCTGATTGTCTTAACTTAATCCTGGGGGAAGGGAATCACTTCCCCCTTATCCTTCAACCCGTTCTGAGGTGAGGAATTATGCGATTTCGACTCTGTACCGCTTGCCTCCTGCTGGTGATGATTTCGGCGTCGAGCGCGCAGGTCGCCTCGCACGCGCCGACAGCCAGGCCGGAGACGAGTGAAAAGCTTCCAACGGCACAGATGCAGGCGGCTGTAGTGAACGACAAGCCGGTGGTGCGCGTAAATGGAACCGCGCTGACGAATCGCGACCTGGTCAGGGAAATGTTTGCCATCTTCCCCTACGGGCAGCAGCACGATGGCTTCCCCAAGTCGATGGAGCCCGAGATCCGCAAGGGCGCACTCGACATGATCATCTTCGAGGAATTGGTCTACCAGGAAGCGCAGCGCAGGAAGATGGAGATTCCAGCGGCTCGCCTGAACCAGGCGCAGGCAGATTTCAAGAAGAGGTTCGCCAATGCGAAGCAGTATCAGGAATATCTGAAGATGGAGTGCCAGGGTTCGACGCAGGCGTTGCGCCAGAAGATTCGCCGCTCGCTGCTGATCGAAGCGCTGTTGAAGACCGAAGTGGAGGCCAAGTCGGCCGTGTCCTTGGCCCAGGCCAAAGCCTACTACGACAAGAGCCCCAAAGAGTACGCACACGGCGAGAGCTTCGCGATTCAAACGATCTCGATCATTCCTCCCGCCAACCCCAGCCCAGATGTTCAGAAGGAAGCGCGCAAGAGAGCGGAAGACGCCTTGCGGCAAGCGAAGGCGACCAAGAGTTATCGCGAGTTCGGGCTGCTGGCGGAAAAATTGTCCGACGACGATTGGCACGTAAACATGGGCGACCGCAAAACCATGGACGCCGGCAAACTACCGCCGCCGGTGGTTGAAGCAGCGCGAAAGATGAAACCAGGAGACATAAGCGAACTCATGCAGTTCGGGACCAACTACACGTTCTTCCGCCTGAACGAGCACACGCTCCCCGGCCGCGCCAAATTCGATGACGTCAAGGAGGAACTCCGGTCCAATCTGCAAAAGAGCAAACTCAGCGAGATTCGTTCCGAGTTTGGCAAGCGGCTCCGAAAGAACGCGAAGGTGGAAGTGCTGTAGCCCGCGCACAGCAATACGGCGAACGGAGAACCGGGAAAGGAGCCATAAATGAATCGTCGAATACAAAATCTATGTTGTTTCGTAGCTGGCGTGCTCCTCCTGGCGTTGCCATCAGCGGCTCAGATCGAGGTCGGCGACAATGTGAATCTGGGTCTTGCGGGTGAAATTTCAGCCGGGTACACTGGCAACTCCGGTAACGGGTCGTCCAACAATTCCGCCCACTCCCTCGATTTCGGGGGCAGCGGAAGCCTCCACGGGTATTACTACAATCCTCAATTCCTATCGTTCCAAGTACAGCCCTATTACAACCGTTCCCAGGCCAACTCTGCCTTTCAATCCATTAACGACAGTAGCGGCGTCACCGGCACCGCCAACATCTTCGGGGGCAGCCATTTTCCAGGCTCGGTCAGCTTTCTCAAGAACTACAACACACTGGGGCAATTCGGATTGCCGGGAGTAACCGGCCTCAGCACGAACGCCTCGGGCAAGACCCTTGAGTTCAATTGGGCGGCTCTATTCCCCAATCGTCCTACCCTCAACGTGAGCTATTTATTGGGCGGGGAGGATTCTTCCGTTTACGGATCCGACAGCCAAACCCATCTGAATACGCGCACTCTTAATGTTCGCAGCAACTATTTGCTCGACGGGTTTCTAATGGACGCCTTCTACATCCACCAGTCGCTCCACTCGAGCTTTCCGTCCATTCTTGATCCCTCGGGAGTCTTGCTGAACTCCAGCCAGCAGCAAGGGGGCAATTCGTCGATTGGATTCATGGCTTCCCATCAGATCCCGCTCCGAGGCTACTGGTCAGCAAACGTTACCCATAGCAGCTACGATTCGAACACTGAAGGCGCCGGATTTAACTCATCCAGCAATGGCTCAAGTAATTCGATCAACACCACAGCATCCATTCAGCCCGTGCGTAACCTGGGCATGTCCGTGGGCGCAACCTACCAGACCAATTTGCTGGGGGCCCTGCAGGCACAGATTGTGCAGGCAGGTGGGAACCCGGCTTTAGTGAACACCGATACGTCGAGCAAGGGGGTCACTCTACGTGCCGACACTTATTATCAGCTTACTTCCTATATCACTCTCAATGGTCAATGGAACCACACGCAGCAATACTTCGCTGGTAAATCCATCGGGATTACGCAGTTCGGTGGCGGTATATTCACCCACTTTTCTCATCGCTTGCTGGGATCGCTGACCTTCTCCGTCGGCGCCGTGAATACCGCGACTCAGGAGGGAAATTCCGGAGCCGGGTTCTACGGTAATGTCGCCTTTTCCCGTAAGTTCTCGGGATGGGAAACGGGCGCGGAGTTCAACTATGCGCAGCAGGTGCAGACCTTGGGCATTATCTACACCACGTCCGTATACGGCTACGGCGGAACCCTAAGGAAGAGATTCGGGGACAAGTTCTACTGGAGTAATTCCGCCCGCGAAACCCGCAGTGGCTTGGCGCAGCATGAGGGCACGAACAGCCACGCCGACAGTTTTTCAACTACTGTGGTTTATGGCGGATATAGCGCGAACGCAGTGTATTCGCAGTCGGCTGGGGCCGCCATTCTGACCTCGCAGGGTCTGATCCCAGTTCCTTCGGGAGTTCCAAATCCACTGGTGACAACACCCGTAGTTTACAACGCAAAGAGCTACGGAGGCGGATTGTCCGCTACGGTAAAGCGGTTCTCTTTTACCGCGAGCTACGCCAAGGCCTTGAGCGAAACGACGACTACGACCTTCTCCAACAACGGTACAACGATGTGGAACGGATTATTCCGTGTCCGCATGCGCAAGCTCTATTTCAATGCAGGTGTCACGCGGTTCGAGCAGAGAGTGGGCACGGTGGGAGCTCCGAACAGTGTGCTAAACTCCTACTTTGTTGGGGTCTCGAGATGGTTCAATGTGTTCTGAGAGTGGAACGAAGTGTTAACGAGGGTGCGGCGTGGATGAGGGCCGTCCTCATTGTTCTCCTCCTGCTCTGCCCGGCTTGGGGCTCCCACAGCCGAAAAGAGAAGCCGGCCGTAGCGCCACCTCCTGACCTTCTTCTGGAAGGCGGCCGCAAACTCCTCTACCAGCGCGCCTTCAGTTCCGAGCGAGACGTTCGCAAGAAACCTGGTTTCTTCGGCAAGATGTTGAACATCATCGCTGGCGAACCGGATATGCACGCCTTGGTTCGCCCTTACAGCATCGCGGTCGATTCTCGTGGCCGAGCGATCATTACCGACCCCGGCGCGGATGGAATCCACGTCTTTGATTTCCCGCAGCAGAAGTACAAGTTCATCGAACGCCGGGATAAGGGGAAAGATTCAATGCGTTCCCCTCAATGCGTGGCCGTAGATGCCCAGGACAACATCTATGTTACGGACTCGGAAGTCGGGAAACTCTTCGTCTTCAATGCTGACGGCAAGTATCAGCGAGTGATCGGCAGCTTGAAGGGTGGCGAAGGGTACTTTAAGCGTCCCACGGGCATTGCCGTGGATTCTGCGGCAAAGATGATCTACACCACAGACACGCTGCGTGACAAGATATATGTCCTCGATTTTCAGGGAAATGTGGTGCGGACGATTGGCCATCGCGGAAGCGGCAATGGCGAATTCAATTTCCCAACGGAGCTGAAGCTGACGGATCAGGATCTGGTGGTCGTCGATGCGTTGAATTTCCGAGTCCAACTTCTCGATCGTAGCGGTACGTTCCGGACCTCTATCGGGCAGTTGGGGGATGCCTCAGGCACGATGTTCCGCCCGAAGGGAGTAGCCGTCGATTCTGAAGGTCATTATTACGTCGCTGATGGGTTATGGGGAGTGGTGCAGGTGTTCGATAGTGAAGGCCGCTTGCTGTACTACTTCGGCAAGAGAGGTACCGCGGCCGGCGATTTCCAACTCCCGGCGGGGGTTTTCATCGACCACGGCGACCGGGTGTTCGTGGTGGATTCTTATAACCGACGCATACAGGTATTCCAGTACGTCGGGTCGAACAAGCAGGCTGGAAAGACGCTCTGATGAATAGATTTTTGCTCGCACTTATTTTCGTGATGATTTTGTTTAGCAACCTGAGCGCTCAGTTGGGGGGTGACGTACTCGGCTCACATAATTTTTCAAATGCCACCACGTCACCCGTCAGCGGTCCTTCCTCGGCTGCGTGTCTGTATTGTCATGCGCCACACTCCGGCATTGGAGGCAGCACCCCACTCTGGGCTCAGACGCTTTCGACACAGACATATACGCCGTACTCCAGCACGACGATCCAAAATACGCCAGGGCAACCGATGGCTGGCGGGACCAGCAGTCTGTGTCTCAGCTGTCACGACGGAACTGTCGCGGTGGGACAACTCGTGCCTTATGGAACCGTGACTATGACCGGCACCATGCTTAAAAGCGATGTGTTCGGGAGCAATCTGCAATCTTCGCATCCGTTCAGCCTCAACAAACCCTTGAAGGATTCGCCCAATCTGGTCGCGAGTCTGGCAGCGACGCAAACTACCGCCGATCCCCTGCACAAAGTCAACCTGATCAACGGCAATGTAGAGTGCAACAGTTGCCACGAACCGCACGTGCAGAACCTCGATCCTGTGTCGCTCTATTTCCTGGTGCGCGACGGCTCCAATGGCCAGCTGTGCCTCGCTTGTCACGAAGCGAATCCGCGTACTGTGAATGGCAAAACGAATCCTTTGGCGGGATGGACGACCAGCATACACGCCGTATCGGTAAACAATGTGGCTGCATCTGCCAAACTAGGCAGCTACTCAACCGTTGCTCAGTTCGCGTGCAATTCCTGCCACATGCCCCATAACGCAAATGGTACGGTAGGCCTGCTGCGCGGAGTGGTACCACCTCCCGCGAACATCGATCCGGCGACCATGAGCTGTATGACCTGCCACAACGGCAGCACAAATCTGCAGCAGCCCATTGCAAATGTCTACTCCGAATTTGCCAAGCCCGCCGGGCACCCGTTCCCTTCAGCAACCAACACGCACGACCCAAACGAGCCGCCGGTGCTTTGGGGCAACCGTCATGCGACCTGTGTAGACTGCCACAATGCCCACTCATCAACTCAGGTATCGTCATTCTTACCGCCGCCGAACCTGAGAGGATCGCAGAGCGGGACCGTCGGAGTGAGCGCAACAGACGGCACGACAGGAGTGATTCCGGCGGTGAAGCAGTACGAGAACTGTTTGCGCTGTCACGGCAGCAGCACGGGAAAACAGTCTCTACTGGCGTACGGTTACCTACAACTGTTTGCGGTGAGCGCGCCTGACCCGCTGGATGTCATCCCTCAATTCGCGACCACCGCGAGTTCGAGCCACCCAGTTCTTCATGCCAGTACTAGTCCTTGGCCGCAGCCCAGCCTACTCACCTACATGTTGAACGTCGACGGCATCACGAACAGTCCTCGGACCCTAGGTGCGGGTCTAGCAGACAGCATCTTCTGCACCGATTGTCACAACGCCGATGACAATCGCGAGTTTGGAGGAACGGGACCAAGCGGTCCGCATGGCTCGCAATACAGTCATATCCTGGAACGTCGATATGAGTTCAGCCAGGTAGCAGCCGCCTCCGGTCCGGGCACGCCGATTCAGAATCTCTTCATATCTCCCAATTTGAGCGCGGGAGGAGCGGGGGCCGGCCCCTATGCATTGTGTGGCAAATGTCACAACCTCTCTAACATCCTCTCGGATGCGAGTTTCAAACCCGGAGCAACGAATAAGGGAGGCCATTTCACACACATCTCGGAGCAAGGCCTTTCCTGCTCTGTCTGCCACACGTCGCATGGAATGGGATCGGTTGCAGCGGGCATTTCCGGCATTTCCGGGGAACGTCTCGTCAACTTCGACCTTAAAGTGGTCGCCCCGAATGGAGCCTCGCCTATCTCATACAGCCACGCAACCAACACCTGTACTCTGAAATGTCATAACTATTACCATAACTCGGATGGCTCCGTGGGTGTGACCCCATCCTCGGCCCAACGGGTGCGGTAACGCGCAGATACTAAGTCGCGAATCGGCTGGAGGTTGGCCGACAAATGCCAGTGCACTCGTGGGCGGCACGAGTGTACCCCCTTCCGAATTGAAGAAGGTTATGTGTTCGCGAAGCATCGCCATCTCACCAGCAATCCATTCAGGGTGTCGTAGTGCGGGAGGCTCTGGTACAGGAGCAGTTCCGCAGGGCTTCAAACCGCCGAAGAGGCAGTGGGTGCCTCTGGAACAGCGTGGCAAGATCATCGAGTTCCAGAGTGCCGCGACAAGGAAGTCTGCCTAGGCACCGGGGAGAACACTGTGCTGGCTCTATTCTCGCGGTTCATCGATGCACGATGCAGTGGCCGTACTTCACAGAGGAGCATTTTATGGAAGCTAGTCGGGCTTTGTTCATCCCGGTGATCCTGGGCACAGCCAGAATGGGCCGTATGAGCCTGCACGCAGCTCGGCTTGTCACCGAGGAACTGAGCAAGTGCAACGGCATCGAGACCGACCTCATCGACATCGCAGAGCTTCCCCTACCGACAAACGACGCGGGCGAGGCCATCAAGCAAGCCGACTTTTCCGCCAAGATGAGCAAGGCCGACGCGTTGGTCGTCGTGTCGCCGGAGTACAACCACGGCTACTCTGGTCTTTTGAAGCATGTCCTGGACAGTTGCCTCAAGGAATACATTCATAAGGCTGTCGGGATAGTAGGCGTATCAGCCGGACGGTTTGGCGGAACCAGAGTAATTCAGAGCTTACTACCGGTAATGCGCGAGCTGGGGTTAGTTACGATTTTCTGGGATGTAAATTTCTCGAGTGTCCAGAAAGTGTTTGCCGCGGACGGAAGACTCCTCGATGAGTCCTACATTCGGCGTATCGACAAGTTTTTGAAAGAACTCATCTGGATGGCGAAGACGCTCCGCCAGGGTCGTGAGCGGATATCTCTGGACTGATCTCCGAAGACAAGGACGGCTGCTGTGGCCAACACTGACAAGATGATTTGCCCGAGCTGCAGAGTAGAGATGAACCACCATTGCGACAAGCTTGTGTACACCACCAACCCACAAGATGCTGGGCAGATTGATCCGAACCTAGGCGGAATCATCGAGGAGTTTCATACCTGTCCCAAGTGTGGCGGTGGCGCCTCGCGCCACGCTTAGGGTGCCGCCACAGAGGATCTCCTCCGTGCACTGTGGAATTCCCAGTAACTGCTTCTGGATGGTCCGGCGATTAAACTCCGCCTTCTCTTCGACTGAGCTGGGGATTCCCTTTACACGATCTCGAAGCCCGCTGTCAGATCCACGCCTTCGCGCAACCGTAGTCCAGCGGTATCATCACTCACGTATCCAAGGTCTCCCTGTAACTTTTTGCTGATTTGCGAATCTCATTTGGGTTCTTTTGTCACCTGCAAGGAATGCACGGATGAAGCCACGAACCGATAGCCGCAAGTTCAAGACCATCAGCCGGCGGGAATTGTTGAAACTCACGCCAGCGGTAGTGCTGGGCGCGTTTGCCATTCCGCAACTGCAGAAACCACTGCTCAAGGCCGGCCTTGGCTTTAGCGACTGGGCATCGGCAAGGTTGTTCCGCTCCGGTCACTTGGCGCCCACGTATGCCGACTCCGACCTGACCCCTTTTGCCAAATTTCCCATTAACGACTACGACGTCGACGACCCTGAAGTGGATTTCGACAAGTGGACTCTCACGGTGACTGGCAGTGTGCAGAAGCCGGGAGATTACACTCTGGCGCAGATTCAGGCCCTACCCAAGGTCTCCCAAAACACGCGGCATGTCTGCGTTGAGGGATGGGATGTGATTGGCAACTTCGGTGGTGTGCGCCTCTCCGACTTCCTCAAGACGATCGGCGCCGACCCGACCGCGCGCTTTGTGACGGTCGAGTGCGCGGACGACTACTATGAGTCGCTCGACATGGCTACCGCCATGCATCCGCAGACTCTGCTCTGCTACGAAATGTATGGTCAGCCTCTGACTCGCGAACACGGCGCTCCCTTGCGTCTGAGCATTCCTACCAAGATCGGCTACAAGCAGGCAAAGTACCTCACGGACCTCAAAGTGACTCATGGGCTTGAGAAGGTCGGCTACTGGGAAGATCAGGGTTACTCCGAATTTTACGGCCTGTAGCTGCGAGGGGATGACGATGGCAACACGCGCAATGACAATCGAAGACGTGAAGACAGGCGAAATAACTGAGGCGGTCTACGAGCATCCTTTGGTAGTGCGCCTTTGCCACTGGGTGAACGCGATCTCGCTGTTTGTGATGGTCGGCAGCGGACTTCAGATCTTTCGTGCTTTCCCGAGCTTCGGGGCAAAAATCCCGCAGAAAGATCTTCTCAACTGGCCCAAGGCCTTTGCCCTCGGTGGATGGCTGGGAGGCGCGCTGCAATGGCACCTTAC
This sequence comes from Terriglobales bacterium, assembly GCA_035631655.1. Taxonomy (GTDB): domain Bacteria; phylum Acidobacteriota; class Terriglobia; order Terriglobales; family Acidobacteriaceae; genus Gp1-AA122. The sequence goes on along the minus strand of DASQIH010000132.1, from coordinate 6,303 downwards.
CTTCATGTGGATCTACATCGCGACCGGCCTGGTGTATCTCGGCTACCAGATCTTCAGCGGGAACTACAAGCAGGTGCTCTTTGTTCGACGTGACCTGCCGGGAGTGTGGCCAATGGTACGCCATCACTTCTTCTACGGTCCCAGCCCGCCCGTCCGGGAAACCTACAACCCGCTACAGAAACACGCTTACACCTCTGCGATTGCTTTGGGTGTGCTGTCGGTGCTGACCGGTTTCGCGGTCTGGAAACCGGTGCAGCTCTCCTGGCTGGCGTGGATGATGGGCGGGTTCCATCTGGCGCGGCTTTGGCACTTCCTGATCATGTGGGCGATGCTCGCGTTTGTTTTCGGACATCTGGTGATGGTGGTCCTGCATGGCTGGAACAACTTCGTCGCCATGTTGACGGGATGGAAGAAGGACCCAGAATATCCGTCGGAGTAGTCCGGTGTGCGGTTGCGGAAACTCAGGAGTGCAGGTGAGGAGTGATGCCGGGAGAAGGGACTTCGCTGACAGATCCAGCCAAGCAGTTCAACGAGGAGATGCTGATCCGGCGCATTCGGGAAGGCGAGCACGACCTTTTCTATGAGCTGATTCGACCTTACGAACGGCGCGTCTACTCGGCAGCTTTAGCCATTTTGCGCAACGAAGCGGACGCCGAGGACGTAGCCCAGGAAGCAGTCCTGAAAGCGCTCAAGCACATTCGGCAATTCCGTGCGGAATCGCGGTTCAGCACTTGGCTGATTCAGATCACCGTCAACGAGGCATGCATGCGGATAAGGAAACAGCAAGCACAGAGCAGTGAGCCGATCATTGACCAACAAGACGAGGAGGGCAACTATACGCCCCGCGACTTCGCCGACTGGCGCGAGATTCCCTCGGAGACCCTGGAGCGGAAAGAGGTCCGCGAGATGCTCGCCAAGGCACTGACCTCGCTGAGCGAGAAGTACCGAGAAGTCTTCGTCCTGCGCGACATGCAGCATCTGAGTATTGAAGAAACAGCTCGGGCCCTGGGGATCTCAACCGCGTCGGTCAAGACGCGCTTGATGCGGGCAAGGCTGATGCTGCGCGATCTATTGTCGCCGGGGCTCGGCGGTAACTGGAGCAGTAAGTTGTCGTTTGAAAAGGGGACCAAGCCATGGTAGTCAACTGCGAAGAAGTCTGGCGCGAGATTTCAAACTACCTCGAAGGTGAAATGGAACCAGGTCTGCGGCTTGCCCTGGAAGAGCACATTCGTGGCTGCCAGCGCTGCACCGCTGTGCTTGACGGCACACGCAACGTCGTTCAGCTGTACGGAGATGAAAGGATGCTTGAAGTGCCGCTGGGATTCAGCCAGCGCCTGCAGCACAGACTGGACGAGAACATGCCTCGTAGCCGGCGAGGCTTCCTAGGATGGATGGTCGCCGCAACCGCAGCAGTTCTGGTCGCCGGTAGTATTGAGGTGGGCAGGTCCTCCATGTTAAGCCATCCTGAGTTGCGTTCGGAGCACGCCCAACCCGGAGCGGGTGTTCCTCCGGACATGGTGGTTGTAGTTTCGAAAGACGGAAAGATATTCCACGGGCACGGCTGTCCATTCATCCATGACAAAGCTCACGTTGAGACGCTCACGGCCCGAGAAGCAATGCGCGAAGGGTACGCACCTTGCGTCCGCTGCATGAAGCAATATCTGACTGTAGGCTGACCTCGTCATTGGCCCAGGTGTCAGAGCGAAATCCAACTACTGGGAACTTATGCTGAGTGGCCGGGTTGTTGGGGTTGTCACTGAGGTTGTGAGGCGACACACTCCAGCCGCGCAGATGAGATGTGCTTCCCGTACGAAAGTTACAGACCGCTCTGCCGGCAGAGTTCAATACGAGAATGGGAGAAGAGAGTGAGTTGCGGCAACGCCGCAACTCACACGCGAGCCATTAAATTGCTGCGATTCCATTGAAACCGGCTGACGCGGGGCAGACCGCCCACATCGCCAAGGTTGGTAAGGGTGCCATCCTGATTTATACCGAAGGTGCTGATCGTGCCGGTGCCCGAATTCCACCTGTAGAGAAATTTGCCATCGAACTGATGGCCATGTCGAGATTCGTGCTCCCTGCCGGGTTGGTTCCCACGACCGTTCCCGCTACCGGCGTGAGCGCCCTGGTTCCGCTGATTGCGAAACCGGAAATCGTGGAGGTACCTGCGTTCGAGGTGTAAACGAAGCGGCCGTCAGGCGTGACTGCGTGCCAGCAAGTTGCCCCCCAACGTCGGAACGCTGGTACTAATGGGAGAAACTGTTCCATTCGCAAGAACTGCGTAGGACGAAATAGCGGAAGCGTTGTGTCCGCCTGCGGGACCGGTCTCGGCAACCAATGCCGCCCCATTGGGCGCAACGTCCTCGATCGGCACGCTCGGGTCAACGCGGTGCTGATAAAGCAGACCGATGCTCTCGACCTCGAGCCGCTTGAGCGAGCCTTCGACGGTCTGCTTGATGTGCTCCGGCCGACTATTCAGGCCCGGCGCACCTTTCATTCCTCGAGGATCAAGATGAGGACTCAGGTCGAACCCAAACTTGGTGGCGATCACCACCTGACCTCGGAACCGAGCGAGGACTTGTCTTTGGGCGGCCCGTAGGAAAAGCTCATTCCCATACAGCCGAGGCCAATGGCAGACACTTCCAGATTGCTTTTTCCAAGTTTGCGTTTTTGCATTGCTGTTCTTCGAACTGCGGCGCACGCATCGCCAGAAGTTCGGCATTCCGGGTGACGAACGGTCGCTGAGCGTCCCGGTAACGGCTGATTCCAGCGCAGTTGGTACGACACACATGATCCACTGCACTGACCTGCGTGCCCCTTCTTACTTGACCTCGCTCACAAAGACTGCCGTCGTCAGAGCTGCGACCGTGGCGGCTCCTTGTTTGGATTTAAAGGTGGATTGCCGAGTCAGCATGTCACTGGAACTTTGCTGTACCGGATGCAGATGCAAATGAAGCCCCTGCAGGCTGGCGTCAGTAAAGGTCAACTGCTGATTGGTAGCGTTGAAGATCACCAATATATGCTGATAGTTGCCATAATCCGCGCCGTTGGCATCCAGCTTCATCACGATCAGTCCCGATATCTGGTTCGGGCCAGCGTTCAGGAAGGTGAGATTCTGCTGGACTTCGCCGAAGGTCGGCATGCGGAATAACCCCGAGCTGTAGCGGATCTGCATAAACTCGCGAAAAGCATCGCTGCTGTATGCGATATTCTGCGGTTGCGGCGTATAGGCGGAGTTGCTGAGGAGCGGCGTCATGATAGGCCACTGCCCGCCGTTCTGACTCGCGATGGGCAGGCCAATGCCCCAATTTGCTGTTTTCCCGCTCCAGTCGATTTTGTTGAACCAGTCGCCGGAATCGTAACTGTTCTGGTCCATGTCCTTGGAGCGCAACATGTCGTCGCCGGCCTGAAAGAATGGGACACCTTGCCCCAGCAGCACCAGACTCATCGCCAGCACCTGCCGGCGTGCGCGTGCGGCGATACTGTCGTTGAAGCTCGACTTCAACTGCACCGCATCGAACAGATCCTGATTATCGTGAACCGAGCAGTAATTCACTGCTTCGATTGGCGCTGCTGTGTATCCTGCCGGTTGACCGTTGTAGTCCACCTGCGCTCCGGTGACCGTGACACCCGCACTGTTGGTGAAGCTGTAATCACGCAAGTTGCCAGTAAGCCCGATCCGAATCCAGTCAGAGTACTGGAGGAGTTGACCTAGCTGGCCGCCTTGCGGCGGGTTCTGATTGGTGTAGTCGCTCGGGTCCGTCAACAGTCCGGTGGCAAATCCCTGCACGCGCTCATCGGTGAAGGGGCTGCCGCCGCGAATGCCGTCGCGGATCCGGTCATTGAAGGTGCCAATTCCATAACCGTATAGATCGAGTTGTCCGGCGTGCGGCCCGATCTGGTTGTTCACCGTGTCGCCGAAATTCCATCCTTCGCCGTATATGTAGATCTTCGATCCGTCCACGCCGTCCTTTTCTGGCGTCAACGCGCGGAGTGCTGCCTGAATGTGCCGCATGTTGTAAAGGAAGTGGAAACTCATAATGTCGAAGCGGAAACCGTCGATCTTGTACTCGCGCGCATTGAGCACGAGCGTGTCGATCATCAACTTCTCCATCATGCGATGTTCGCTGGCTGTATCCGGGCAGCAGGAACCTGTCTCCAGATTCCCATTCGCATCCAGCCGGTGGTAATAGCCCGGCACCACCTCATCGAGATTCGAGTTTGGTCCTTCTCCGTAAGCGCTGGTGTGATTGAAGACAATGTCTTGAACAACGCGTAATCCGGCTTTGTGAAGCCCCATCACCATGGTGCGGTACTCGCGTACGCGATGTTCAGGAACCATCGCGTAGCTGCCTTGGGGTGCCATGTAGTGAACGGGGTCATAGCCCCAGTTATAGGCGTCGCTGCCTTGGATTGCGGCTACGGCGGCTTGCTGCTGTGTCCCGTCAGGCGGATATTGCGAGAGGTCGCCGGCTGTCTTCCACGTGGACTTGTCCTCGTTCACACTCGCGAAGTGAAACGACGGCATAATATGCACCGCCTTCAGCCCACTCTTGGCCAGGTCACGCAGATGCCGCATTCCATCTGAGTTCTGGTCGGCAAAGGCCTCATACATACCGCGATGTGCCGGGGGAACGGTCAAGTCATTCACGCTGAAGTCGCGGATATGGAGCTCGTACAAGCTCATATCACTGAAGCTGCGCAGCGAAGGCGAAGTCGATTGGTCCCACCCTGGGGGCTTCGTTGCTTTGGCATCGAGATCAGTAATTCGACTCTTCGTCCCGTTCACCGCGATGTCGATGGAGTACGGATCCGTCGTCACATTCGTGTCGACGGCTGCATCGATCGGCACCCATACGCTCAGGCTGTAAAGGTAGTACTTGCCTATCCAGTCGCTCGTGCCATTCGCCACCCATACACCATTGTTTTCCTGCATGGGAATGGTTGCGGATGGAACTGTGTCACTCTCGTGATCAAAGAGCAGCAGCGAAACCGACTGCGCGGTAGGCGCCCACAACTTTATTCGCACCGGGTAGGACTTTTCGTTGAACACTACCCCGAGCTTCCCCGGGTAGTAATAAAGGTCGTCCAGTACGCCCGCAGCTTGAATGCCGGCGGCATACTGCAGCATGCCATTTTGCCCGACAATGGAAAGCGCGATCTCTCCCTTGAGCGCCTGCTTTATCGTATCGAGCTCCACACTCGAAGGCACTTGGAGCACCGAATAGCTGGCTAACTGCGGATACCGCATCAACTCATCCTGGGTCAGCGTTCCGCCCGCAGTCAGCGGAAGCTGCGTGCCTCCAGTGACCCCCGTGTTGGTCAAATTCAGAGCGCCCGCAAGGCTGGTGATAAGCGCATAGGTGGCGCCGGTTTGCGCGTACTGCGGCTTGATTGCAAGGCGTGTGCGATCGAGCCAATAAACCTCCTGGATGCTGAGGATGGCGTTGGCAATTTGTTGCGGCGTCGGCTGAGTAGTAAAGACTGTGGCGTCAGCATGGATCACCCACGCCTCGTTGTAGGTAGCGATGTTGAGATGCTGGTCGGGTCCGGGATCCTTGATCCCTCCCGCTGGGCAGTTATTGATAATAAACCCCAGGTCCCCTGACAGCGTGGGATCGACCGGCACATCGAAATAAACACCAAAACTGTCGGTCCCCGTGATCTGTACCTCACCTTGGCACCAGCCAGGGGTTGGATGTGCATTCCAGGTGTAAATGGCCCACCCGGAGTAGTTGCCATCGGGACGAAAATAATGAATGCGCACATCTCCGGACGGAATCGGCGGGTCTGATGCCGCTCGTGCCGGGGTGTAAGAAAAGCAAAGCAGAAACAGCAGCGAAGCTAATGAAAGACCGAACTGCCAAGGTAGAGCTTTTATTTTGGACATCATGGGGAGGCCCTCCTGATGAGTGGTGAGGGTGGTCTGTCGTTTGCCGGGCAGAGTGCTGTACGCTTCGGAGGCAAGCCCGCGCCTCTTAGCGCGGCATCAATCGTAGTTGGCTAAAACCTCCGCGTCAACAGAGAACTCTGCAGAGTGTCAACCGACATTAGAAATGTCCCCATCCTTACGACATTAGAAATGTCCCCCTTTTCGTAGCAAATGAAATGTCCGGTTTTAGTTCATCTCCCGCAGTCGCCGAGGCTGTGGGAAAGTGGGACTCCCGCGGGGTTTGCGGGATTTCCAAGCGGGGTGGGAAAGTCGGTTTTTTGACTTTTCCACCCCGCGTCTTTTCCACAGCCCCGTCGCGCCCGCCATTTTTTCTGCTGCCTGCCATCGCGTGATCTTTTTTGCCTCCGCTC
>DASQIH010000131.1:0-14987 GCA_035631655.1 Terriglobales bacterium | reverse complement strand
ACGAACCCCGCCGGTTCTCCACGATGCTCCAATAGTTATGCTCCTTGCCGTCCTTCACGCGAACCGTGCAGCGGAGAAACATACCGCCATTGTGCACGGCGCCTCGCAGCAATCAAGGGGTTAGGTCTTCACTACAACGCGTTGCGGGAAAAGTGCTACTGAAAAGCAAATACTTATCGGCAGGAAACCGCCAAAGATCCGTAAAATCAACCCTCGGTTGTCAAAGTCGGGCTAGGCCGCCGAAGAGCCTGCCCTGAGCGACACCGAGCAGAGCGAGGCGGAGTCGAATGGGATCTTGCGTGCACAATGGTTCCATTCGCCCCGGACCACATTCGATGGCCGCCTCGGCCGTCCGGCCGAGCCGTAGCTCGGCTCACTTGGGTCACACCTTCCCATGATCTCCGTCACAGACACCTGTGCGCACTTGCGGTGTTCTGGTACCAGCAAAACTTTGCCCATGCCCCCCAAAACTATAATCGAGCCGTTTCGTATCAAGAGCGTCGAACCCATCCGCTGGACCGCCCGCCCCGAGCGCGAGCAACTCCTCCGCACCGCGCATTACAACCTGTTTCTTCTTCCCGCAGAGGATGTGCTTATCGACCTGCTTACCGACTCTGGCACCGGGGCCATGTCCACGCACCAGTGGGCAGCCCTGGTCGAGGGCGACGAGAGCTATGCCGGCAGCCGGAGCTTCGATCACTTCCGCAGCTCCATCCAGGACATCTTCGGTTACCGCCATGTCATTCCCACGCACCAGGGCCGCGCCGCCGAGCGCATTCTGTTCAGCGTGATGTGCAAAAAAGGCGATGTCGTCCCCAACAACACGCACTTCGACACAACTCGTGCCAACGTCGAGTTCGTCGGAGCCGAAGCGGTGGACCTCGTTATTCCCGAAGGCAAACAGCCGGCTCTCCGCCATCCCTTCAAAGGCAACATGGACGTGGCCGCGCTGGATTCCTTAATCGCTCGTGTAGGCCGGGAAAAAATCCCGCTGGTGATGCTCACCGTGACGAATAACTCCGGCGGCGGCCAGCCGGTTTCCATGCAGAATGTCCGGGAAGTCAGCGCGCTTTGCCGCAAGCATGGCATCCCGCTTTACTTCGACGCCTGCCGCTTCGCTGAAAATGCCTATTTCATCAAGTTGCGGGAGCCAGGCTATGCGTCCAAAACTCCTAAGCAGATTGCGCAAGAAATGTTCAGCCATGGCGACGGCTGCACCATGTCTGCAAAAAAAGATGGCATGGCCAACATCGGCGGGTTTCTCTGTACCAACGACGACTCGCTCGCGCAGCAAGAGAAGAACCTACTGATTCTCACCGAAGGCTATCCGACCTACGGCGGCCTTGCCGGACGCGACCTGGAAGCGGTCGCGGTAGGAATCCAGGAGGCTTTGCACGAAGACTATCTGCGCTATCGCGTCGCCTCGACCGCTTACCTCGGAAACCATATCTCCGAACGCGGTGTGCCCATTGTGCAGCCGCCCGGCGGTCACGCCGTTTACCTCGATGCTCGCGCCTTCCTGCCCCACATTCCGCCGGAGCAGTTCCCGGGGGTGGCGCTCGCTGCCGAGTTGTACCTTGAGGGAGGCATCCGCTCGATCGAAATCGGCACCCTGATGTTCGGCCCCGCCGCCAAGATGGATCTGGTGAGGCTCGCCATCCCCCGGCGCGTCTATACCCAGAGCCACATCGATTATGTTGTCGAGGTGATCCTGGCAGTCTGGAACAAGCGCGAACAGATCCAGGGATTGGGGTTGAGCTACGAAGCGCCCTTCCTGCGGCACTTCACCGCCCGCTTCGAGCCGCTCGAACAGCCCGTTGGCAGCCCCTCGTAGCGGGCACATCGCCGTTTTTTTTTGGAGAGTGAAATTAGCCCTAATGAACGCTGGGCTGGATGTCAGCTTCAGGGGGGTTCGCAAACTGCGCGGGCCCCAGAACACCCCTCGTCGTTACTCGGCCAACCTTCCCTAACTCGCGCGCCAACTTTGCCACATCTTCGCGGGCTCGATTCTCAGTAAAGAGCACTGCGCTCATTGCCACGGTGAAGCGAAGAGCGTCTTCGGGATTGTCGAAATAGAGAGTCACTTGGCTGGAAATGGGAGATTCACTCGCCTCGGTTTCACAGGTTATGTCGGAGCAGTCATCCTGACACGCGTTTTGTTCTTGATCGGAGGAAGCAACTTGGGGAGGGCTGGGTTCCGTCTCGGTTACGCGTTGCTCATCAGACTCGGCGTTGCAGAGTAAAGATTCGGGTTCCCTTTCCTGACCTTGGGTACTCGGCCGCGCGTCCAGGGTGATTGAGCTTGCGATCCCAAACATCGACCGCAAATCCGTATCCAGCTGACGGCGGTCTTCCTCGCGAAGATCCGTGAACCGGAACGGCTGCAAACACCCCTGGGTCGCCCACAATGGAGATATGGTTTCGGCTTGGGCGCGCACGGTAGTAGAGCCCAGGTGAAACATGACCTGCATAGGCACCTGTTCTTCCAAGGGCTCTGTGAGCTGCAGAAGACCACCATTGATGGAAAGCTGGTTCAATCTGGCGCGAACTTGCCGCCGGTTTTCCAGCTCAATCAGGACCAGGACCGATCCGGCCAGCTTGACTCGGGGAGCACGCTGTCGGGGGTAAAGATTGGGGGAGGGCGTCATTTCCATTGCCACTATGCCATGCACGGACACCAGGCGGCAGATTACCAAAGGACAATGCCGACACTTCCAAGTGGCCACGAGTAGGAACCGGTTAACCCCGCCTTCGTTTCAAGCATGTTGAAGTTAGTAACAACGCTTATTCTGCTTGTGTAAAAAGTTTGTAAAATCTGTCACGATGCATGTCAAAAGGGCATATAGTTTTCTCGTACGGGGTGAATCATGCTACAGCGAGCCGACTTGCTCAGCATGGCTACCAGATTTGATTTGGGCCATGGAGTAGAGCTAGTCCGCATATCAGCAGCCTATGATGCCAATAGCAGAAATCGCTGGTACGTCACGCACGGCAACGATCACGTTCTCCATTGCAGGCTGGGCTGGATCGCTTATCGATCGGTCGTGGACAGCGACTTCTTCTTTTCCGATGCCGAGTCTGCCTTCAGCTTCTTCCTGAAAGTTGGATACAACGGTTTCGGCGAAGCAGAAGGCGGTGAGAGCGTAGCCACGGGTACCTAAGTCGGCTCTTCCATTGTACGAGGCGTGGGTAAAGTCGAAGTAATCCGTCCAACAACCTGGTTAAGTCACCTGCTGCAAATCTTCGGTTCCTATCACAGTGCCAAGCGCTGGTATGTTCCATACGTAGCGTGTGCAGCACCTGAAAAACCCCTCACCGTGGATCAAGCTTATTTTGCAACTTAGAGGTTCGCGGGATCCATCAGGTAGAAGTGCCGGTTGGCGCCGGCTGCCACGTGGCATCGGAATAGGGAGAATGGGCAGTTGGCAGATTCTTGGGGAGGGTCATTCGTCGACACCGGGATATACTGCTTACCTGATGCATGGAAATGTGGTGTCTGACTCCAGGCCACACCTTTCCGCGAGTGTCACTGTTGGCTCATTTGAATCGAGTTTCGAGGGGAACCTTCGTCACTATCCTCCTGCTTTATCTAACCGGGTCGTCGTTCGCGTACGGAGCAGCGGGCGCAGGAGGTCAAGCCACAGCCACGGTGAAACGGCCAGAGATCATTCGCAGCTTTCGGCTAACGAAGTTCTATGACACTCCTGATCCGCTGCCTCCAGGTAAGCCCGGAGAGTTGATCCGCTCAGCAGCATTTGAACGATACGATTTGCCCCTGCACGTGTCCGCCGTTCGCTTTCTCTATCACTCGCGTTCTGCCAGCGGCGAAGATGTTGCAGCCTCCGGCGTAGTTTTGTTTCCCGATGAAAATCCGCCAGCGGGAGGTTGGCCGGTCATCGCCTGGGCTCACGGTTTAACCGGAGTGGCGCGGGGATGTGCCCCATCACTGGCCAAAAACCTGCAGTCTGGCGCATTGCTCTCGATGTATGTCAACGTTGGTTATGCCGTCGTGGCGACTGACTATACCGGCCTGGGAACCAGCTTCCGGAACGCGTTTGCCGACACGTTGTCCAACGCATGGGACGTGATCCATTCCATTGCAGCCGCCCGTCGCGCCGTGCCGCAGCTGGGCTCCCGTTGGATTGCGATGGGGACAGGCGAAGGTGGCATGGCTGCGGTGAGCGTGGCGGAGCTGGAGCACGAGTTTCGGGATCCAAGCTATCTGGGGAGCATAGCGATTTCGCGTTTGGCGGATTTGCAGGATCTGTACGGGGCGGTCAACCGTCTTTCCTATAACTCACCGTTGTTTCTGGCTTATGGCATTAAGACCGTTTATCCGCAATTTGAAATAAAGGACATGTTGACCGAAAAAGCGCTCCTGCCCTATCAGCAGATCGGGCAGGTTTGCAGTGAGCCCGGAGCTGCACAGAAAGCTTCAGCGGCTGCGATGTTGAAGCCGACCTGGCAGAATAGCCAGTTCGTTCAGAAGTATTTCAGCCGGAACCGGCTCGGCCTCAGGCCCGCCGATGCCGCGCTGCTTGTGATCAACAGCGAGGGCGATCCTGCCATCACTGAGACCACCAAGATCGTTACCCGCTTATGCCAGCAAAAGGATCGAGTTCAATTCGAAAAGTATCGCGAATCCGATCCTGGGAGTGTGATCGGAGACTCGGTGCGAGATCAGATTGCCTGGATTCAGGCCAGGTTTGCGAACAGGCAGGCGCCGACCAATTGTTCTGCCCAACCTTGATTGTATGGCGGCGGGTCCCCGACCCGCCAACCTGCGAAGCTACCAGTCTTGGCCGGGTTCGTTGCCGTTCTCTCTTCGCCGCACCTGATTGCGCTTGTGACGCATGACAAAAAACATGCCGATGGATCCGAGCGTAGGAGGGACGATGAGGATTAGAATCCCGCTGCGCAGCGCCTGAATCATCCTCTGCCCCGCAGAAGCCGCCTGGGTGTAGCAAAGGGCACAATTTTGCGAGAAAGCGGGAAGAGGAATTACAAGCATGGCCACAGCTATCAGCCCCAGGCCGATGAGGCGCAGTCGCCTGTTTCCGTCAATATTTTTTCTCTTCACTGCGTTACTACTCCGGTTTTCGGTTGTGAGTACGGCGCGCCGACCTCCATTCGATTACTGTCGGTCCAGCCGTACTGCATGGCAAGCAGTACAAAGCCTGTGAAGACCACGACAAACAGCAGAAACCCTCGCTTCTCCGCCCACAAATGCATGAAAAACATCAGCGCGAGGCCCGCCTCGGCAAGTGCCACGAACAACATGCGTGCAAACATCGCGGTTGTGTCAACATGGGTGTACGCGATGACGAACTGCAGCGCCGCGAGGACCAAAATACACAAATAGATCACAATGTACTTTCCGATCGGGTCGGTGTATCTGGCCGCTGGTTCATTTGCTTTCACATCGGGCGTGTCCATAGTCTTTTGCTCCCCAGTTAAGTCTCAATGAGCCAGATTCAAGAGATAGACGAACGGGACAACGAACATCCAAACCAGATCGACAAAGTGCCAATACAGGCCCGTAACTTCCAGGTCATCGGCGTTGTAGCGGCCACTCTTATATCGAATTCCCACGGCTAGCAGTGCGACTACGCCACCGGTTACGTGCAGCAGGTGCAGGCCCGTGATGCTGAAGAAGGACGCGCCAAAAAGTTCGGTACCCCACGGATTGTGGAACAACGTCATGCCTTCTCCAATCAGTGCGAGCCACTCACGAATATGCAGCAACGCGAAAATAACGCCGCCCGCGGCAGTGATCATCGTCCAACGAAAGGCTGCCGACTTATCACCTGCTTTGGCAGCCCGCACGCCAAGCAACATGGTCAAGCTGCTGGTCAAAAGGATGAAAGTCATCAGCACGACATTCGTTATGCTGTGGAAAGGCCGCGGCCAGCTGGCGGAGCCATTGCGCAAGAACCCATAGGCTACCAGACAGGCAGCAAAGGTCGCGGCATCGGCGATGATGAACAGCCATATCGCCATTTTCTTTGCGGGCACCGAAAATGGCGGGATTCCGGTGATCAGACCAGCCACATGTGCTTCCAAAGTCAAACCGGGTTGGCTCACGGGGCCTCCTATCGAATGCATCAGAGTTTCATCCACAGCAACACAAGAAGATATACCCAGAGAACGTCCATAAAGTGCCAGTAGCGCGAAGTTGCGTCCAGCGTGCTCCGCCGCAGCCCCAACTTGTGCAGTTTTCGAATCACGCGCAGCAGTCCGCCCAACCCTCCCAACACGTGCAGGGCATGCGCGGCCGTCAACACATAAAAGAAGGAGCTACTGGGATTGGTCGCCAGGTAAAGGCCTTGAGTTCTCAATTCCCGCCAGGCGATGTACTGGCCGGCTACGAACACCAATCCGAGAGATAGAGTGACGTAAAGCCAGAGGGCCGGGTTTGTAGCCCGGCTTCGCAGGCCGCCCATGAAAGCGGCGACTCGGCGGCGCGAGATTTCCAGAGTTACACTACTGCCGAGCAGCACCACCGTATTCAGATAAAGAATCGACGGCAAGGTGAAATGCCGCCAGTCGATTGATCCACCTTTGCGGACCACCAAGGCGCTGGTGAGAGCCGCAAAACTCATACTGATGGCCGCCAGAATCACCCAAATGCCGGTGGAAGCCGGCGGCGAGGCGTATTCCTGTACTGAGCGCATCTCACCCGGAAGCGCACCCTTGCCTCGGCCGCCAGTGCCTGAGTCGTGTATCAGCCGTGATGGATCCCGGGGTGGTTCGATTCTCGGTGGTTCGTGAACGGTTGTTGCCATAGTCTATGTCCCCACTGCTTCTCGTCGCCTATGCCTCGTCTCGCACCGTCTGGATTCGTTCCGGCGAGGTCTGCATTACGTAATCCCCACTTGAACCCTCGACCCCGTATTGGTAAGGATCGTGGAAGACCTCCGGGAGCTTGCCGCCAAAGTTGTCGAACGGTGGTGGCGAAGACGGGGTGCTCCATTCCAGCGAGGTGGCCTGCCACGGATTGTCCGGCGCAGGCTCGCCCCAAAAACGGCTGTGAATCAGGTTGTATAGAAAGATTAGTTGTGAGGCGCCCGTGAGCAGAGCTGCTACCGTGATGAATTTGTGAACCGGGACCAGCGGCTGCATGTAATCGGCCGGGAAAGCCTGATAGCGCCGCACGTTGCCCGCCAGTCCTAAATAGTGGAATGGCATAAAGATGCAGTAAGTGCCGACAAAGGTCAGCCAGAAGTGGATCTTGCCCAACTTTTCATTCATCATGCGCCCAAACATCTTTGGGAACCAGAAGTACGTTCCGGCAAAGATCCCGAACATGGCCGCCACTCCCATCACCATGTGGAAATGTCCCACCACGAAGTAGGTGGCGTGCAGCATGATGTCAATCGAGGGCTGCGCCAGAAAGAAGCCACTCACCCCGCCGCTGATAAACATCGAGATGAAGCCCAGCGCGAACAAGGATGCGGAGTTGATACGCAATTTCGAGCCGTACAGGCTGCCCAGCCAGATCAGCACCACGATCGTGGAGGGAATCGTAATTATCAGCGTCGGGAAGGAGAACGCAATCGACGAGACCGGATTCATCCCGCTAACAAACATGTGGTGGCCATAGACCATGTAGCTAAGGACCGCCAGAGCCCCAAACGAATAAACCAGAGTTCTATGGCTAAGCATCGGCCGGCGCATATTGGTGACCAGAATGTGGGAGACAATCCCCATGCCGGGGACGATTGCGATGTACACCTCCGGATGTCCAAAGAACCAAAACAGGTGTTGCCACAGAAGCGTCGACCCGCCCGAGTGAGGCTGCAGTTGATCGCTGATGACGAGGTTCGAGGGAACGAAGAAGCTGGTTCCCGCCACATGATCCAGAATAAGCAAAATACAGGCCGGCATCAGAACCGCGAATGCGGTCAGACCCATAATAGAGGTGATGAACCAGCCCCAGGTGCTTATTGGCAAGCGCCACAGACTCATGCCCTTGGTCCGCATGTCGAGGGTGGTGGTAATGAAGTTCAACGCTCCCAGCAACTGCCCGATACAAAAAAGGCCGATGGAGATAGCCCACAGCACCACGCCTGAGCCTTCGCCCGGACCCGCAACGGAGCCCACGGCGCTCAGCGGCGTGTACTGAGTCCAGCCGCCCAGAGTTGGGCCTTCACCTACAAAGAACGAAGAGATCAGGACCAGAAACGCCGCGCATGTGACCCAGAAGGACATCATGTTGAAGCGGGGGAAGGGCATATCTTCGGCGCCCACCTGGATTGGCAAGAAGTAATTGCCGAAAGCGGCGAAAGGCGCGGTAGTCAGCACAAAGAAGACCATGATGGTGGCATGCATGGTCATCAATTGCAGGTAGTACTCCGGAGTCATCAAATTCCCGGGCGCGCCGTTGCTGGAAAGCAGATGCAGCCCAGGAATGGGGAAGTTGGTCCATCCCAGGTGGATACGCATTAGCCAGGAGAGAAACATTCCCACGAGCACCGCCACCAGGGCCAGCCCGTAGTACTGTTTCCCGATAACTTTGTGGTCCAGGCTGAAAATGTGCTTGCGAATGAAACTCGTCGGAGGCGCGTGATGTGCTACGTGGGCATGCGCTGACATATCGTGCATGGGGCTCACCTCGAAGAGGATGCTATCGATTCACGACTAACGAACGGCTTTCCGTTATTGCTGTGCCGCTTGCTGCTTCAACCAGTTATCGAAATCTTCCTGAGACAAGACCGAAAGATACGCCTTCATGTTGTAATGTCCGAGGCCACAAAGCTGGGTACACACAATTTCATATTTCCCAGTCTTGGTTGCCGTGAAATGAATCGAGAGATCCAGCCCTGGAACAAAATCCTGGTGGACTCGCAACTCCGGCACAAAGAATGAATGTCCCACGTCCTTGGAGTGCATCAGCAAATGGATCTCGCGGTTCAACGGGATGGCCATTTCGGCGGTCACGATGTCATCCTTCGAGTCCGGATCGTGGTCGGTATCCAGACCAAAGAAGTTCTGATTGGCTTCGCTGATCAGATCGGGGTGAATAGGACCGAATTTCCCATCCGGACCGGGGTAGCGGAAATAGAAGGCGAATTGCCCGGATTGGACTTGAATCGGCATCGCATTGGGCGTGGGCGCAGTGAAGTAAATGGTGGCCCAGGCTTTGGCCCCGAATGCCCCGAGTGCCAGGACTTCAGTTCCGACCAGCAGGAATGCTCCTAGGACCATGGTCATGGCGCCGCCAGGGAAGGTCCTGATTTTTTCGCCCGGCTTGGAATGCGAGAACTTCCAGATGAAGATGGCAAGCAGGATTTGCGACGCCAAGAACGAAATTCCCGCTTCAGCCATGGTCTCGGACATCTGCTCATCAATCGGAAGCCCGTGCATAGAGACGTCCGGGGCCGTCCACCAAGTGTGGCGCAAGATGGGAATCGCGGAGAGTATCGCAATCACGATGATGGTGACGGCAAATAACTTTGCCATGTTGCCCTCCTGTGGTCGGCTGCAGCCCCGGGCTTGTTCCTCGAAGCCGCCCTCACGGCGGCTTCGAGCGTGATCATCTACTTCGCCTTGAAAGTAAAATTGGCGGTCGCCGGCTTTCCGGCTGCCACCGTCACTTTCTGAGTCTGAGTTCCGTACACTTCCTGCCACGCCGTTAACGTGTAATTGCCCGGCGGAACGTTGTCGAGAGTGAAGGCGCCGTTCGCGTCGGAAACTGCGGTTGGACCTTTTGCCACCGCCATCCAGCCGTGCATCCAGGGATGGATGTTGCACTTGACCGGGATGGAGACTTCTTCATTGGACCAGGTAACGTCAAACGGCGGCGCCCCGGGCGGTTGCGACTTGTTCCACTGCGAGTTCTTCGTAGGAAGCGGATGGATGTTGTGAGACGTGGGATCGCTGTTGACAACCAGGAAGTGCTGATTCACATCCAGCGACATCACGTGGGGAATGTACTGGCAGCCTTTCTGGTCCCACTTGGGCTTTTCAGAAGGCACCTGGCTGGCAGCGGCAGCGGGCAAGCCTTCCGAAATGTAAACCACGACATTTTGCAAGCCGCCGTTGGATCCGACCACTACGTTTTCCAGGGTGACCGGATGATCGGCATGCAGCTTTTGGCAGTACGGTTCCTTCGACATATCAATCGGCTTTTGGCGGGGCGCGGTACCCTCCAGCTTGATCGTGCCGGTAACCTTGCCTTCTCCGGCTGCGCTGACGTTTCGACTCAGCATTAACGCTCCGACAGCCACGAGCAGCAATGCTGAGAGCATTCCTGCGAGCTTGTACCGAGTTTTCATCGCTTGGTTCTCCTAATGACGCAAATGCTCATTTGTTTTCCGGGTTGTTGGCAGGCGGTTGCGCGACCGGTTCTGCCGGGTTGATCGGTTTTAAACCGAGTTGCTTAGCGATGTGTTTCTCCTTCGTTTTCATGGGCTGCAGGGTGCGCAGATAGAACACCAGGTCCCACGCCTCATCCGGCTTCACGTTGTCTGCGAAGGAGGGCATGGGCGAGCCGTCCAGCCCGGTCATGAAATCCTTGTACATCTCGCGGTCCGTGGACCCGCATTTGAAACGCTCTTCGTTGTGGAAATCGAACGCCTTGATGGGACGGTTTTGGTCGTCCGTCAAGGTATCAGCCGAAGGACCATTGCCCCGCCCTTCGACGCCGTGACATTTCCAGCACTCCAGCTTCTGAAAGAGGGCCTGTCCGGCTTTGATTCGGTCCGCCGTGACGGCAGGCTCTGCCGGGATTTCAATCGGGGTGCCCGGCTTCTCGGTCTGCCACTTGGGGGAGAAATGCTTGACATAGGCGACCAGGTCGGCCCGGTCCTGGTTGGTCAGAGGCAGCCAGTGCGGCATGTTGGAATTAACCAGGCCGCGTCCGATCGTGTCGTATAGATCCTGATCCGTGGGCAGGGTTCCGGTCGGAGTGGACCGGCAGCGGAAAGTAGCCAGGGTAAAGTTGCGGGGCTTGGGATCGATCCACTGCGCGTTCTCTCCCTCGCCGTCACCAAGCACACCATGGCAGCCGATGCAGAACCGCTGGTAGAGCGGCGCCCCCGCCTTGGCATGCCCGGTAAGCTTGCCAATGTGACTCTCCATGCCCAATCGCTGGCTCTCGCTGTACTCCGTCTCCTGAGCCCAGGAACCAGCCGACAGCGCGAATACCACCGCTACGCCTACGCACAGCCAATGCTCTAATCGATTGATGCGCATCGCCAGTCCTCGTCTTTAGAAATCGAAGTCAAAGCCAAACATCAAACTGCTGCTGGTCAGGTTCAGACCACTGGGTGACGCGCCTCTCTGGCGCGCAATGGCATATTCGTTGTGGAACGCGAATCCGGCTCGGCTGAACATGAACGGATACCAGCGGTAGCCGAAGGTGTAAGCGTCGATGTCGCCTGCGTTCGAGGGGAAAGCACCGGGATTACCGGCGGCGATCGCCTGGCGCGACATGCGCACAAATTCCGAGCGCTGCACCAGGATCATTTGTGGATTCACCGTGTAGTGGGTCTCAATGAAGCCCCCGTTCCAGGTCGGTGCCTGCGCTCCTGCCGGAAGCGGCGTCCCGTCCGCTGGCGTACTGGTTCCCCAATAAGCGCTATCCCAGCCATGCTGGTAGAAAAGCGAGAAGTCCAGCTTCTTCACATAGAACAAGCCAAACACGCCCTCGCGGTGGAACGACTTATTGCCCCTTCCTACGACGGGGCTCCCGCCGGAATTCAAACTGAAAGTCGGGGCTTTCCCTACAAAGGCGTATGCACCCACCCGGTCAACCCCCAGCTTGCCCGTGTCGAACGCCTGGCTGGCGGTGATGAACGTACTGTAGGAGTTTGCCGGCAGGTTCACATTGCCGTCGTTCGAGCTGAGTACTGCCACCGAATAGCGCGTACGGTCATTCAGCGAATGTCCCGCCACCTCGACGCCCAACTGGTTGTCGCCGATTTGGCCAAAAGCATTGTTGTCGCCCAGCGGCACGAAGTGGTAGAGCTGGTAAAATCCGCCATTGTTGGACAAGGTCTCGATTCGCTTCTCCGAGATGATGTTGTCTAGCTCAAACTTGCCGATCTTCACGTTCAACCAGGGACTCTTCAGCACATTGTCGAAGCGAACCCAGGCCGATTCGAAGTGGAAGCTGGCGGTGTTGTCCGAAGAGGGTGTCAGAAGGAAGGAAATGTTGTTGAACAGGGTGCCACCGGTCAGGATATCGAGACCCGAGAGATCGAATCCATGATTGGTGATACGCTGCTCGGTGCCTCCTGCCTCATCAATGGCCACCCGGTTGACGCTCTCCCGATGCCAACTGGGGGTGATGCGGAAGGTTACGGGCCAGTACGCCGGATTCTGCCAGATAGGTGAATCGCGGTCGTTCATCAGCTGGTAGCCGTTGTCCTTGAAGGTTTGCCCAAAGACATTCAGCTTGGGCCAGGTTTCATGGCATGCCGAACACGGCAAGCCATACTTGCGGGCAAAGGCCGGAATAGCATATCCGGTGCCACTATCGGTTAGTACAAACAACGAGAGCACAAATGCCGCGACGAGAAAAGGTGATGCAGCCGACCGCTTATTTGCGAACCCAATCTGCATGGCGTCTCCTCAGAAGCCGTGTGTCCAGGCTTGGGGCGAATAATCACAGCGGCATGCGAATTGGCGCTTGGCCAACTCCCACGCAGGAATCTTCCCAGTAAAAGTCGAGTGACCTTACTCAACACGACACAGTGATGTGCGGTGGTAGAACCGCCATACCCCAGTTGAAAGCGCGCCGGAATATACAACGCGTGTTAATAAAATGCAAATATTTTTTTACAAACTTTTTACAGAAGAAATGATCCAAAAACGCTGTCAAGCGGTCAGGCCACCCTAACTTTGGCCTTGACATTGCATGCCGCGTCGCGTTACCAATGCTGTCCGCCAATGGTTGCCAGTGGGGCGCGCCATTGTGTAGACGAATTTCCAGCGCGGGGTGGAGTCACGCACGCAATGTTGGTTTACAGGTTCTTGGGGCTCGCTCTCCTGCCGTGGCTTCTTTTGGTTTCTTCGATTTCGAGCGCTTCCTCGGACAGCGATCACTCGGAGCACAGCCTATCGGTGCAGTTAGAGGCGCCTGACTCGGATGTCTTGAAGGCAGTCCAGGAAGTCAGCCAGGACCAGATCATTCACGGCACCTATTCCTACGAGAAGGAACGGGTTTTGTATGGCGCGCACTCCGCGGAATCTTCTTCGGTGTTTGGCCCCTGGCGGGAACCCGGGAAGGCCTTCTATAAGGAGGCGGAAAGGGTTTTGGCGCCGAAATTTTTCAAGGAAAGCGGAGACATAGGAACACTCACCGTGCGTTACGTGGTGCAGAGTGTCAGCCCCACCAGCACTAGCCTTCAGATCGATGCTCTGTTCTTGGACGCGCGCCACGTGAAGCACGAGTCAAAAGGCAACGTAGAGTCGAGCGAATACGCGGCAATCCAGGAGCACCTGCGAGCAATCCAGGCGCAACAAAAAGAAGATCAGCAAGCCGCACAGGAGATCGCGGCCAAGCGCGCCGAACTGGAAAATGAAAGAGAGAGTGCAGGCTCGAGCGTTCAGGAACTGCAGAAGAAGCTCGATGACTTGCGCCGGCGAGTGGAGTTGCGAGTGAAGGAGTCCGGTACGCCGCTGAAATCAGCGCCGTTCCGAAGTGCCAGTACCATTCAATCCTTGCCGGCGGATGTGGAAGTCCTGGTGGTCATACTTACTCCTTACTGGTACGGAATTGAAACTGAGGACGGACATCGTGGCTGGGTTCATCGCAGTCAATTGGAGCCACTTCCGTGAGTAGCCATCGTCTGCAGTTCGGGAAATTTCAACCGCTGACCGCAATTTGTATTTTGGCGATAGCGGCGGCAGTGTGGGCTAGTAGCGAACACACGACCGCCGAGCGCACTTACCACGCTTCAAAAGCGGAGGTGGAGAAGGCCCTGCGCGACCTGCAGGCTTACTCCGGCGGAAAGCTCCCCATCCTCGATGGGTTCGTCGCTCCGGGTGAACGCCCGCTCGGGCGCTATCAGCGTGGCTACTACCAATACTCGTTCGACATCCTGTCGGTCAGTCCGAGCCAGACTCGTGTGCGCGTCGCCGCCAAGATTACAGCCTGGTACACCGACGACTCTTCTTCGCAATCCGGGTATGAAGTCCTGACCTCGAACGGGCGGTTGGAATCGGACTTGTTCGACCGTCTGGGAGAAGTGCTAAGGGAACCGGCAGCTGCGGTGAGTGCGCAATATCCTAGTGCAGTACGTGAATCCAGTGCTCCGGCGCGTTCTGTCCCAGATGCTCCGCTTCCCACTGGCAAGCCATCCCTTGCCGCTAGTGCGGGTATTCCCCTTCCTCTGCCGCATGCCTCAAGTTCAGGGTCGTCGAGCGATGCCGCGAGAGACAAGCTTATCCGGGAGCTTAAGGAAAAAATAAAGGCCTTGGAAGACGTGTTGCACAACCAGGGACGGCCGACGGATCTGGCCGCCGTAAAGAATTCCCATACCCCTGTGACGGCGAGTCCGTCGGATGGCGGCAAGATACTTTTTCTGGCGGATGCTGAGGATGAGTTTCAGGTCATCGATACAAACGAGTCCTGGGTGCATGTGCAGATTTCCGGCATCTCGCGTGGTTGGATCCGGCGTTCGCAAGTAGACCTGCCGGGAGCTATGCTGGGCGATCCGGCGCAAACGCCGGCTAACGCCGAGCGTGCCGACAAAGACGCTTTTCGCAAGACTCGCGAAGAAACTTCCCTGTTCCCGGGGAAATGGGAGCCCCTGGCGGGCAAGAAGGTGCGCATGATCTGGGTGCAGCCCTCGGAAAGCAAGACCTTCGGCGAGCGCAACAAACTGGGCTTCGCCAAGTCTGTTTTTCGCAAGGCCTATCCCGAGCTTTCGCAGGCCACCCCGGACGTGGCGGGAGTAGTTATCGTTTTCGATTCTGAAGATGGAGGAATGGCGGCAGTCACGGCAGCCACACTCCAGCAATGGCAGGCGGGGCACCTG
>DASQIH010000130.1:0-20127 GCA_035631655.1 Terriglobales bacterium | reverse complement strand
ACCCATGGAGCGGATAACTACACGGCAACGCGGAGAGCTTTGGCTGCCCTTTACGGACTCGTGCAACGCCATGCGGCAATGCTTTCGTTTGTCGAGGCATTCTGGGTGATGGGAGTTTTGTTCCTGACTATGCTGCCGTTCGTTCTCCTTCTGAAAAACCCGAGAGCAAAGCCATCACTGAAGCGTCGTACGCGCGGCAGTAGGCTCGTCCCTGCAATTCCGCTAGAGGTCCTGGTACACAAGGAAGAAGATGAGTTGTTAGTCCACTATTAACCTGCGGCTCAGTCTTGCGACTTACCCGCCAGCGCCGCCTCTTCCTGCTCCACCTGCTCCTTGGTGACCCGGCCTGTATGGAGCCTGCGGCGAATCCAATGCTGGAGCGATTCCAGATAGGTGTAGACCACGGGCGTGATGTACAACGTCATTAACTGCGAGAAGACCAGCCCACCGACCACCGCCACGCCCAAGGGGCGGCGTGACTCCGAACCGGCTCCCATGCCGAGTGCAATGGGCAAGGTTCCCATCAAGGCGGCCATGGTGGTCATCATGATCGGACGGAATCGGATCAGGCAGCCCTGGTAGATGGCCTGCTCCGGGCTCTTGCCTTCCTTGCGCTGGGCCTCCAGCGCGAAGTCGATCATCATAATGGCGTTCTTCTTCACGATTCCGACCAGCATGATGATTCCGACGAAGGCGTAAACGTTCAAATCCATTTTGAACAACATCAGCGTGAGCAGGGCGCCGAATCCGGCTGAGGGCAAGCCGGAAAGAATGGTCAGCGGGTGAATGAAGCTCTCGTACAAAATTCCGAGCACGATGTAGATAACGAGAATGGCTGCGAGCAGCAGCAGGCCGAGTCCGCGTACCGATGATTCGAAGGCCTGCGCCGTACCCTGGAAGGTTGTCGTGATGGTGCTGGGCAGGATCTCGCGCGCTATCTGGCTAACCTGGTCCACTGCCTGGCCGAGATACACGCCGGGCCGCGTGTTGAAGGAGATGGTCACGGCGGGCAGCTGCCCGAGGTGGTTCACGGTGAGCGGACCCAGCCGGGGGGTCAACTTGGCGACCGTATTCAAAGGAACCGTGGGGCCTCTGCAACTTGTCGCCTGGCAATTCGAGCGCACGTACAACATGGACAACGCGCTCGGATCCATCTGATATTCGTCTGCTACCTCCACAATCACCTTGTAAGCATTGTTGGGAGCGTAGATGGTGGAAATTTGCAGCGCGGCATAGGCACTCCCCAGCGTATCTTCCACTTGCTGGGCGGTTATTCCCAACGCGGAGGCCTTGTCTCGGTCAATCTCAACATGAATCCGGGGATTGCTCAGTTGCATGTCGCTGGTCACGTCCTGCAAATCCCGCAGCTTTTGCAGCCGAGTAAGCAATTGGTTGGCGCTCTGGTAGAGTTCGTCAGTGTCCGGACTCTGTAGTGTGAATTGATATTGGCTCTTGGTTAGCATGCCGCCAATGCGTATTGGCGGCGGGTTCTGCAGGAACACCATGATTCCGGGGACGCGCGCCAGCTGCAGCCGCAGTTCCTGAATCACCTGGTCCACATGCGGCCTCTGATTGCGCGGTTTCAAGCGTATGAACATCCTTCCCGCATTGCCCGCCCCAGTTCCGACCGCCGACATGAAGCGCTCAACATACGGACTCTGCTGGATGACCTTTGCCGCGGCTCGCTGGTGCTTGACCATGGCATCGAAGGAAATGCTCTGCGAGGCTTCGGTCATCACGAACATCTGGCCGGTATCCTCGCTGGGCAGGAATCCCTTGGGCATCACGTAGAACAGATAACCTGTCGCGCCCAGAATGACGAAGGACAGCATGAGGGTGGCGAAGCGATGGTGCATCACGCCAACCAGGGTCCGGTCATAAAGCCTCAGCATGGCTTGGAAAGCATTCTCGCAGGCAGCGTAGAAGCGCCCGTGTTGGCCATTCCTCGAAGGACGAAGGAAGCGGCTCGCCAGCATTGGGGTCAAGCTCAGGGAGACCACGCCGGAAACCAGAATGGCAGAGGTAATCGTGACCGCGAATTCATGCAGCAACCGGCCCATGATTCCGCCCATGAACAGGACGGGAATAAAAACCGCAGCTAACGACAACGTCATCGAGACGATGGTGAATCCGATCTCGCGCGAGCCGGTAAGGGCGGCATGCAGCGCCTCCTCGCCATGCTCCATATGGCGCACGATGTTTTCCAGCATGACGATCGCATCATCCACTACGAATCCGACCGAAAGTGTCAGCGCCATCATGGACATGTTGTCCAGATTGAAATTCAGCATGTACATCACGGCGAACGAACCCACAATAGACATGGGCAACGCCATGCTGGGAATGACGGTGGCTGAAACGTTCCGGAGAAACAGGAAGATCACCAGGATCACCAGCATGACCGTCAGTTTCAAGGTGAACTTCACGTCATTGACGGAAGCGCGAATGGATTCGGAACGGTCGAAGAGAATCTCGAGATTTACCGACGCCGGGATTTGAGCTCGAAAAACCGGTAGCAGATCCTTAATTGAATTGACGACTTCAACCGTGTTGGTACCGGGCTGGCGCAGGATGGCCAGGGTTATGGAGCGCGAGCTGCTTTCCCGGCTGTTGACCCAGGCCGCAATCTTATCGTTTTCGACGCTGTTGATGACTTTCCCCAAATCGCGCAGTCGAACCGGCGCTCCGTTGCGGTAGGCCACGATCAGCGGCTTGTACTGCTCCGCATCGGTGAGCTGGCCATTGTCTTCGACGGTGAACGCTTCGTGCTCGCCGTAGAGCGTGCCCACCGGTTGGTTTACATTCCCGGTCTGAATAGCGCTGACGACGTCGTCCATCCCGATCTGCCGGGAAGCCAATGCACGGGGATCGAGTTGTGCTCTCACAGCAAACTTCTGTGCTCCATAGACCAGCACCTGGGCAACGCCGTTGATCATGGAGATGCGTTGTCCCAGGGTAGTCTCCGCGTATTCGTCGACTTCGGACAGCGGCCGGGTGGGTGAACTCAGCGACAAGTACAAAATGGGCTGGTCGGCGGGGTTCACCTTGCGAAACGAGGGCGGCGCGGGCAAGTCGCGCGGCAGATCGCGGGATGCCTTCGAAATCATAGCTTGTACGTCTTGGGCAGCCGCATCGATGTTCCGGCCCAAATTGAATTGCAGGGTGATGCTAGTGCTGCCCAATGAGTTCGTCGAGGTCATCGAGTCAAGACCGGCGATGGTCGAGAACTGCTTTTCCAGGGGCATCGCTACTGCCGTGGACATGGTCTCCGGACTCGCGCCTGGCAGCGAGACATCCACCACGATTGTGGGAAAATCCACGTTCGGCAAATCACTAACGGGCAGCAGCCGGTACCCCATCCACCCAAATAACACAATGGCCAGCATAACCAGTGTGGTCATGACCGGACGCTTAATGAAGAGCTCAGCAATGCTCATGCTCAGCCTTTTATCGTCAGAACAGGACACTTCGCATGACAGACGACTTCATGTGCGATGGCCCAAGGTACGTGAGCAGAGACGCGGACCAACGCAACCTGGTTCACTCCTAGCACGATCAAGCTGGCCTGCTGCTCGGCAGCGGTTTTGACAATCACGTCAGGCACGAAACCAAATCCCACCAGAAATTGAAGATCTCTAACTGGTTCGCTTCTCGAGGGTATAAGCTGCCGGAGTTGTTCGATGCAATTTGCACGGTTTTTTTCCTGTCGTTCGATGACATCTGTGCCCACGTACCAATATGGGCCAACGTCAAGCACGGGCATCGGAGCGAGTACGTGCAGCAGTGTCAGTTGCGCTTGGCTCTCGTTTGCCAGGGCGATGGCATACGGAAGCGCATTAAGAGAAGCTGTTCCGAAATCAGTGGTAAATAGAATTCGCCGGATTTCTCCTGCGCTTTCAACCTTCGCCCTAACCTCGGGTCCAACCGTCAGGACCGGGCAGGGAGCGAGCCGGAACAGTTCTTCCGCAACGGATCCGATCACAATTTTCTTAAATCCGCCACGTCCATGTGTGCCAACGACAAGCAGATCGATTTCCTTGTCTTCAATGATTCTGGATAAAGCCTGCCAGATCGGCCCCTCTTCGAGGAGCAGTTCATGGGGTATGTGCTCCAGTGGTTCCCAGTGGGCGACGCTGTCCAAGTCGGCCTCCGCTTCCGAGCGACTGCGATCGGGTACGGCGGGAAATGGATAACCGGGTAGCGGCCTTTCGTGAGGGATTACATGAACCACGTAAACCTTGGAACCGTGCCGCTGTGCGATCCCAGCAGCGTAGAAAAGAGCATGTTCCGAAACTTGCGAGAAATCGGTGGCAAGGAGGAGGTTCTTCAAAGCCACAGCCTGTTTTGCTCTTAATACTTCCATGGCATCTCTCCTTCCGTTCCTCGCTCCCCCTTTCTTTTGCGCGCCGCAGCGAGTCAGACGAGCTACATGTCACGGCCGCCATGATGCGCGGGAGCGAACCGTCAACACAGGACAGCATGCTTCGCAAATGATCTTGTAGGCATGCAACCAGCCCAGGTGATTCACGAACGTGTCGGGGGAGCGCAGACCTAGAACAATTAGCCCAACGTTCCGATCCTTGGCAAAACCAAGAATCGTTTCATCAATAGGTCCAATGTCGACTCGGTAGTTCAGGTTGTAGGGCAAGTCGTCGTCAACCGGCAAGAATTCTCGCAGGCGTTCTTCCAGCACGCTGGCGACGTCCTCCCGGTCGAGAGCCGCTTCGCCTTCAACTTGTTCGACGACATGTAAGAGCGTCAACCTTGCTCCATACTCCCTCGCCAGCGACACGGCGTATTGTGCAGCCTGGGCCGAATCGGCTGAGAGGTCTGTGGGGTAAAGGACATGTCGGAACCCTGTTTCCAACTGGGAGTTCTCGGGAGCGCAGGGACCAACCGTGAGGACCGGGCATGAAGCATGTCGGAACACCTCTTCGGCGACCGAGCCCAGGACTAGCTTGCGCAGACCCGTCCGGCCGTGCGTGCCCACCACGATCAAATCCACATGCTCCTGTTCGACAACCTCCCCCAGTTGTTCCCATACCTTACCTTCGCGGATGATGATGTCGTGCTCAAGGCCGACCAACGCTCCAGTCTTAACCAGGCGATCCTCGAGTTGTCGAGCATCTCTCCTAGCGGACTCGGTTGCCGCTTCAATGACATCTGGACCAGCGAGGATAAAGCCTAACGAAGAAACTACGTTGGCCAGGTAGAGCTTGGCTCCGTAATGTCGTGCGATTTTGAGGCCGAAATGGAGGGATTTTTCTGAAAATTCCGAGAAATCTGTCGCCACCAAAATCCGCTTCAGGCCTAGTGCGAGTGCAGGCGGGGCAAACAACATGGGCACCTCCTTGCTGGTACCCGATGAAGGCAGGCGAATGCGGTTTCCTGCGTTCACCGCTGCCCGCATTTCTTCAGGTCACAGGCGCGGACGCTTTTCCCTATCCTTTACTAATGCTCGCAACTTGCGGTTACAGGCGCAGTGACGTGGGTCACGTCAGACGTGCCTACGCAGTGTGTTGGAGCGACACGATCAACAAGGTCGTAACCGCGCTGCGCACTCACATAACGGGCGCTGGTGAGCATCAGCCGACCTTTGTGATTGGCTTCCTCGGAGGGACTTGGTACAACCTTCTCGGTCTGACCTGTAAAGAAGGCTGTGATTTGCTCACTTGTCTGCGAACGTCTGCTCGACCAGTTCGCCACTCAACCCGCCGACAATAGCTCCGATCACGAGGCTTGCCAGAAGCGTGTACGCAGCCTCCATTTTCAGCAGATCACCCGAGATCCCAGTCCATCCCGTGCTGGCTAGACTGGCAAGAGCCACGGCAGCCCAAAGAGAGATCGCCGTGAAAATCCCCTGCCACACGCCTTTTCGTCCTCTCCACGCGAGGAGCCAGGCCACTCCATAGGCAAACAGAAGTGGAATTGCCAGGCTAAGCACGTGGGGAGCTCGCCACCAGAGGATCTCGCGCAGTTCGGGTCTGCTCAGCCCTACCGCCTCCCTCCATTGCTCGCGAAATACGTACTGTGAATGCCAGATCGCTCCCAGGACACAAGCGAGAAAAGCGGCCATCAACACGGGAAGGTGGTAAATCTTCTTCGTCTTGGGTCGATCGACCTCGCCTTTCGTGTATGGTCCAGTGTGCCGCGCTTCCGGCATGCATCCCTGGCCGCAATCCATGCGTGCTGGCCACCGGGTACATGCAGCAAGACGCAGACTCGGTCGTCCGCTCAATCCAGTTGCTGCCGCGTGTATGGCATCGAAGCTTACCGCGACCTGTTGGTGAGTTTCTGGGCATGTCACGGCCCGGCTTCCACGATAATGGTTGTAGATTTCTCGTCCCCAGAGCGCAGGCATCAGCAAAAACAAACAGGCGCCAAGGAGGAAAAGCAAGAGCCAGAACAGCGGCAACATGACACACCTCCCAGCCTCGTTGGTCGGCAACGGAGCGGAAGTGAGGCGCATTCGTTGTTGAACGGTCTCACCTTCTTACGTTATCGGCTTTCGCCCTTTCATGCAGTGAGTGCTATCACCACGGTTAGTGAGGGTTATCGCTATTGCTGCGGCCACGCCCCCAGCCACATCGGGCTGTCCCGCCACTGTCACCGCATTGGTTGACCGCCATCACTGCGCAGTCAGCCGGGGTCGGTGATATTTAGATCGTAAATAGTACGCAGTTACGCTCGATCGAAAACCTCAACTTAAGGTCGTTTTCGCTGCCGGTTTAGGCATAGATCTCGTCGATCGGACAAGCCTATGAGCGACCCGCGTTCCTACGAGGAGCTAAGCGCCGATTTCTTTTGGGCGGTTGCCGAGAGTGAGTTGGGCTACAGGCCCGGCGGTTCGATCAACATCGGCTGGATGTGCAGCGACCGCGTCTGCCAATTAGGTCTGGCAAACAAGCTGGCACTGGTTTGGGAAAACTACCAGGGCAATGTAAAGCAGTTCACCTACGATGACATCCGCATTCTCTCGAATACCATAGCCCACTTTCTTTCCGAGTTGGAAATTCAGCCCGGCGAACGGGTTTGCCTGTTCATGGACCGAGTGCCTGAGCTTTATATTGGGTTCCTTGGAGTTCTGAAAATGGGCGCGGTGGCGCAGCCGCTGTTTTCCGCGTTTGGAGAAGAATCTCTTTTCGTTCGGCTTAGGGATGCTGGCACATCGGCCATCATCACCCAGAAGAAACATGTTCACAAGGTTCGCAAGATCCTCAACCAACTTCCGAACCTGCGGCAGATCATCATCGTGGACGCGGGTGATGCTTCGTTGCAGCAGCATGAAGTATCTCTTCAGATGGAAGAAAGTCCCCGAGTCGAGCATTTTTCCGTCTATCTGACAACCGCAGAGTCTCGGTCAGTACTGCACTACACGTCGGGTACCACCGGCCAGCCCAAAGGTGCGCAGCACGTCCACTATTCGATCGTCTCCCAGTACCTAACCGCCAAGTGGGTTTTGGATTTGCGCCCTGAAGACATCTATTGGTGCAACGCTGATCCCGGCTGGGTGACGGGGACGTCGTACGGCATCATCGGTCCCTGGTCAAATGGCATCACCCAGGTGGTGCTCGATTCCGGTTTCAACGCGGAACGATGGTATGAGTTCATCGAGAAATACCGCGTGTCGGTCTGGTATTCGGCTCCGACCGCAATCCGCCTTCTGATGAAGGAGGGGAATGAAGTCATCCGGAAACATGATCTGTCGAGCCTGCGTCATCTGGCCAGCGTGGGTGAGCCCCTCAATCCGGCGGCAGTGGTCTGGTCGCAAGAGGTGTTCGGCAAACCGTTTCATGACACTTTCTGGCAGACAGAGACCGGCTGCATCGTGATCACTAATCTCCCCGGCATGCCAATTAAACCCGGTTCCATGGGGAAGCCTTTCCCCGGAATCACCGCGACAGTGCTGAATCCGAAAACTTATGAACCCGTGAACCAGCCGGGCGTGGCGGGTCTGATTGCTCTACGGCCAGGCTGGCCATCACAAGTTCGCACGTACTGGAATAATGAAGCCGGGTTCAAAGCCAAATTCAAGAATGGCTGGTACCTGTGCGGCGACCGTGCCTCGATTGATGAGGATGGGTACTTTTGGTTCATGGGACGCGACGACGACGTCATCAACACTGGTGGGCACCTGGTCGGCCCGTTTGAGGTTGAATCGGCCTTGCTGGGGTGTCCTGCCGTCGCCGAGTCTGCCGCAGTTGCCAAGCCCGACCCGGTCAACATGGAGGTAGTTAAGGCGTACGTAACCTTGAAGCGTGGCTTCCAGCCATCGGATGAGCTTGAACTTGAAATCATGAATCGCATCCGCAAGCGCTTGTCGCCGCTTGCCATGCCTCAGGAGATTGAGTTCGTTGACTCTCTGCCCAAGACACGCAGCGGCAAAATCGTGCGCCGGATCCTGCGCTGCAAGGAGTTCCACGAGCCAGTGGGGGACCTCTCCACCATCATGGAGGATTGAACAGTTCCGTAAGGAGAGAGCGACCATGGACGAAGTGACTAAAGTGGTTCGCGATTACATCATCCGGGAATATTTGGAAGAAGGAAGTGAGCAGGAGATCAGCGAAACCACACCGCTGATTTCAGGTGGCATCGTGGACTCGTTTTCCATGGTGTCTCTCCTGCGTTTTCTGGAAAAGAAATACCACATCCACATTCCCGACGAAGCCGCCACACCCGAGGCTTTCGATACGGTCGAGAGGATAGTGTCACTGGTTCGGCGGTTCCAGAAGGCGGAGAGCGTCAGCGTTTAGAACGTGCCCGCTGCCAGCTTAGGGCTGGCTATCGGCACCGTATTGCTTGGAATCTCGTTACGCGAGGGAGTCATGGCTTTTACCGACACAGTTCGCACTTGTTATCAGTCTCAGCTTGAGGGATTCAGAGCCGCGGGTCTTTTCAAAGAGGAGCGCTACATTCATTCACCGCAATCGGCGGAGATTGAGGTGGAGTTCCCCGTCGGCTCGGAAATTAGGAAGTGCATCAATATTTGCGCCAATAATTACTTAGGTCTGTCGAGCCATCCGGAAGTGGTTGCTGCGGCGCACGCCGGTCTGGACACACGCGGCTATGGTATGTCTTCGGTGCGCTTCATCTGCGGCACACAGGACATCCACCGAGAACTGGAGAACCGGCTCACCGAGTTTCTTGGGACCGAGGACACCTTACTTTTCCCCTCCTGCATGGACGCGAACGGCGGGTTCTTTGAGGCCTGCATGAACGAGCAGGACGTGCTGATCGCCGATCGCTTGGTGCACGCCTCGATCGTGGATGGAATGCGTCTGTGCAAGGCAATGCAAGACACCTATAAGCATTCCGACATGGGACATCTGGAAGAGAAACTGCAAGAGCACCAGGACAAGCGTTTCCGCATGATCATCACGGACGGCGTGTTTTCGATGGACGGCGACACGGCTAGGTTGGCCGAGATCGTGGCGCTGGCGCAGAAGTACAACGCGATGGTGTTCGTTGATGACTCGCATGCCACCGGCTTTATCGGCCGAACCGGACGCGGAACCCACGAACATTGTGGTGTGTTCGGTCAAATCGACGTTATTACTACCACGCTAGGCAAGGCGCTGGGCGGCGCTTCCGGTGGGTGCGTAAGCGGACGCCGTGAACTGGTGGAGATGTGCCGTCAGCGGGCGCGCCCATACCTTTTCTCCAACTCTGTTGCGCCGGTAATCGTGGCAGGGGCGCTAAAAGTGCTGGATCTGATCACCGCCACGACTGACCGCCGTGACAAACTGGAATGGAATGCCAAGTACTGGCGCGGTCTGCTGAAGGATGTGGGTTTCGACGTCAAGGAAGGCGACACACCAATCGTACCGGTCATGCTGTACGGCGCCAAGCTGGCGCAGGACTTTGCCCGCGACCTCTTCGCCGAGGGTGTCTATGCGGTTGGTTTCTTTTTCCCGGTAGTACCCAAGGGACAGGCCCGTATCCGCACCCAACTGTCTGCCGGACACGAAAAGCATCACTTGGATACCGCGATCGCGGCATTCCGGAAGGTTGGCGAAAAATACGGAATCCTGGGCCTGGGGAAAAAGGACCTTATCGCAAAATTCGCGGCGTAATGAGCGGGTCAGAGAACTCGGCGAACGAAAAACGACGGTTCTTGGAAACCGAAGCTGACGACGCGTAGTGCAGTCAACGGCACTAAGGACTCCGCAACGCGAGAGGGAGGATGAACGGAGGTCGAGATGCTTTGTGCAGAACTTGAGCAGCTCGAGGCGCAGTTCGATGAGATTCTCACGGCGCTGGAAAATCCACGGTTGACGGAGCAAGAACGAAAAGCTCTGGAGGACGCTTATACCCGGCTAAGCCACACCATAAGGGATCATCAAACGTCTGGTCACAAGGGTGGCCCCTGTTTCGAAGAGTAGACAAGTGTTGCTCACAGCTTCCCGTTTAGGGAATTTTCCGGGACTCGTGCCCATTTAGGGAATCTTCAGCCTATCTAGCCTTCGAAAAGAACCAACCTGGGGCCTTAGTCGGTTTGATATTGGAGTGAGGGGCCCCGTTTTTCTGTTCCGAAGACCACGCTGTGATTGTGCGCATGCGATGTTAAGGGATCAGCAAAGCGCGGCCTGAGTAGTTAGGCTCAGAGGTGATGTTCGGTAAGGAGAACCTGCCATGCGCCACGACAACCTTGAATCGCCCGCCGAGAGCCCCACACGACTAGAGGAGCCCACCCGTAGTTCCGGCTCACAACCTGCCACCAGTTGGTTTATTGGCGACTTTCGCGTGATTCGCAAGCTGGGGGAAGGTGGTATGGGAGTGGTGTACGAAGCTGAGCAGCAGCATCCGCGGAGGCCTGTGGCCCTAAAGGTCATTCGAGGCGGAGCCTATGTGGATGAGCATGCGGTCAAGCTCTTTCAACGTGAGGCCCAGGCTCTGGCGCGCTTGAAGCACCCTGGTATCGCCGCAATCTACGAGACGGGCCGCACCGATCAGGGCGAGCATTTCTTCGCCATGGAACTGGTACGCGGCGTGCCGCTGCTCGATTACGTCGAATCTGGGGAACACGAAATATCGACGCAAGCAGAGACCGAGCGACGGCTTCGCCTGTTCTGCAAAATCTGCGAGGCCGTCAACTACGCACATCAACGCGGAGTTATCCACCGGGACCTGAAGCCCTCCAATATCCTTGTGAGCAGTGACGCCGGCACGCGAGGCAGAGGCAGTACGACACAGACGATTCCGGAGGTCAAGATTCTTGACTTCGGCTTGGCACGGATCACCGACGCGGATGTGGCGGTCACGACTATCGTGACCGAAATTGGACGCATCCAGGGCACTTTGATCTACATGAGCCCGGAGCAAGCCCGCGGCAATCCGGACGAGATTGACCTGCGCAGTGACGTCTACTCGCTCGGGGTTGTGTTATATGAACTTTTGACCGGCAAGTTGCCCTACGAAGTGCAAAAAAGCGCTCCGCATGAAGCGGTGCGGGTCATCTGCGAGGAAAGACCGCGGGTGCCAACCAGTGTGGGACTCGCTGCCCGCAAGAAAGACAGGCTTGACAAAGATCTGGAAACGATCGTCTTCAAGGCACTGGAGAAAGAGCCATGGCGCAGGTACCAGAGCGCGCTGGCACTGGCGGAGGATATTGAGCGGTATCTAAGCAAGCAGCCGATCCTGGCGCGTCCTCCCAGTACGGTCTACCAGATTCGCAAGCTAGTGGCGCGTCACAAGGCCACGTTCGGGTTCGCATCGATACTCTTAGTTGTACTGATCGGTTTTGCCATATCCATGACGATCCAATCGACACGAATTGCACGCGAACGTGACAAGGCGGTCGCGGCGGAGGAGACCGCTAAGCAGGTTTCCACATTCCTGGTGGATCTGTTCAAGATTTCCGATCCCAGCCAGAGCAGGGGCAACACGGTGACAGCCCGGGAGATCCTCGACCGTGGCGCCGCGAAAGTCACGGGCGAGCTCTCAGGTCAGCCACTCGTGCAGGCGCGGATCATGGACACACTGGGACAGGTGTATGCGAGTTTGGCTCTGTATGAGCAAGCCGTGCCTCTGCTAGACACAGCTTTATCGACCAGACGCAGGTTGCTGGGCGAGGAAAACCTGGATGTGGCGACAAGTCTGGACCATCTGGGAGCAGTCTGGTGGCGCCGAGGCGAGTACGACAAAGCTGAACCCTTGCTGGCAAGAAGCTTAGCTATCCGAGAAAGATTGCTCGGATCAGACGATCCGGTGTTGGCTTCCAGTTACCACAACTTGGGCAATCTCCACTGGAGCAAGGGTGAATATGACCAAGCCCAGACACTTATGGAGCGTGCGCTAGCCATTCGGGAGAAGCGGTTGGGGCCTGACCATCCCGACTTAGCCACTACGGTCAATAGTCTGGGAGCTATCGCTTATAAGAAAGGGGATGTGACAAGAGCACAACAACTCTGGGAGCGAACGCTGTCCATACGCGAGAAAATACTCGGGCCCGACCATCCTTATTTAGCGCAGACTTTGAATAACCTGGCGGTCGCGCACACGGACAAAGGAGAGCTTGCCCAGGCGCGCGTTCTGTTGCAACGCGTGGTGCAGATCCAGGAGAAAGTACTCGGTCCGAAGCACCCGGATCTGGCTTCGGGTCTCGCCAACCTCGGTCGCGTGCTACACGAGTCCGGCGACTACGCTGGAGCGCGGGATCTCTACCAGCGGGCGGTAGACATCCAGGAAGCCGCCGGTCCTCAGAACCCGGAGTTGGCTCGTTTTCTTGACGGCGTAGCCAGGGCGTACCTGGCAGAGGGCAACGTGATCCTTGCCCGCCAACTCTATCAGCGGTCACTTGCCATCCGCGAGAATGCGTTGGGGAAGAACCATTCCGCAACCGCCGAAAGCTTGATGGGATTGGCCAACTGTGATCGCAAAGAAGGCCGTTACGCGCAGGCGGAAACCACCTTCGAACGTGCCTTGGCCCTGTGCCGCACTCCTGAAGGGAGATACAACCCACCGATAACGGATGTGCTCGAGAATTACTCAGCGATGCTGCGCGCGACACACCGCGAGGCCAAAGCGCTCGAACTGGAAACGCTCGACCGCTCGATCAAAGGACGGGAATAGAGCGGAATATGCCCAGGCTAGAAGATCGCTTCTCGGCACTGCAGCCTGAGTTGCAAAAAGGGGCAGTCCTGCCTGCGATACTTGAGGTCAAGGGGGGCGGCTACATGCGGCCCGTTCCAAGAACGCGGGTCAAATAAGGGTCACATGAGCGTGAATGCCCCGTATTTCAACGTGCTCGTGGATTGTCATCTGCGCCGCAAAGTTGTTGAACTTGCGAAGAACCACGAAGCTGGTTAACCGGAGAGTTGTAGGTTTCGAGTCCTTCAGCGAAGCCAACGGAGAACAAACCCTCCGCTAGACTCCCTGGGATTCCGTGTCCGCTGTCGGTGACCTCCACAGTCACGTTTTCGCCATCCTCGGAAATACTTATCCGCACCCACTTGTCGAAAGCATTGTTTAAAAGGTTCACGAGTACCTGTGATATCTGCACCCCCTGACACTCAATTGCGAGTCGCGGTCCAATCCTGCAATTTCCACACGTATCCCGTAAGCAGCGCATCTTTCCCGGCACAAGGCCGGCGTGTCGTCGAGGATGGCTTGTACCGAAGTAGTCTCGTCTGCAGCCGCGATCTTCCGCTTTCAGATAATTCAGCACGGGTGTCAGGTTCATTGGGCTTGGGGCGGTAACGCAGCTGGACAGATGGGGTCGACGCTCGTGCCGCAAATGGGCGTTTCAGAGGCTTGCGCGACCGGCCCAGTTCCTGGCAAGCGTTCCCGTGGAGAGCAAACGCGTGCGGCGCGAAGCCGCCCTTCCCGAATTGCTCCTTGCAGAGAGTCGTAAAGCTGCCAGCGGAGCGGAACCGGAGACTTGCAATTCAAGGGGACGTTCGCCAGCGTTAATGTGGAGGTGGTCTGGCCATAGCGTGCTCCGGCCGACAGGGCAAATGGGATTATCAATTCTTTCAAAAATGACATTGTGAACAAGCCAATTCAGGCGAATATTGGAAATGAGCGGAACGGCACGGACAGTGCGGGCCGTGGCAGTGCTACGTTAGGATCACCGAGGAGAGCGAATGGCGCGCTCAGAAAAGCTTCTCGTATCGACCAGGCCTGATGGCGAGAAGGGGCTTTTCGCGACTCAAGATGTCGCCGAGAACGAGGTCCTGATCACTTACGACGGACCGATTGTCGATCATTCCACGCGGCTCTCGATTCAAATTGATGACGACAAGCACATTGAAGGCACGGAAGACTCGAATGCGTTCCTGAACCACGGTTGTGATCCCACAGCATACGTGGACTGGAACGAGCTCTGCCTCCGAGCACGGCGGACGATCCTGGTCGGTGAGGAGATCACGTGCAACTATTTCACGACCGACTACGACCTTTGTGAAAAGTTCACGTGCACGTGCGGATCTCCGATGTGTAAGGGAGAGATCAAAGGATTCAAGTATCTCAGCAAGGAAGAGCAACAGGAACTTGAGCCGTGGTTACCGCCCTTTCTGAAGCCGAAACTGCAGGGCGGCTGAATACCTCGGTCGCATGTTTGGACTTCCGCGGAACTTCAAAAGTCAATGGACTGAAAATGGTGTCTGCTGAACAGCTGTGGGCGCGATACCTGCCAGGGCCGGTCGCGTCTGCGGGCAGTGTGGTGATGATCGTGACGGCACCGCGCACGCGACAAGTCACTGTGACTTTGCTGGCCACGCTTCTTGGTCTGGTATGCATGGAGGCGGAGTATTGGGTGGCTTCGGGTTTTCCCACGTCGGAGGTCCCGTTCTTTGTAGGTGCGGTTGGGCTAACGCTAGCTGCTTATGCCATCGGCAGGTTTGGGACGATGATTCTGGGTTTGGTCGGGCTGTTCTTCTTTGCTTACGTCAACCTTCGTTACGGTGCACCTTACTTGTTGGACTATGTGATGCCCGTGCTTTATGGGCTCTTGATCGCATGGTCGCGGCGCGCATTGCACTGGAACGGCCCTCGCGTTCTTGAGGCCGGAAAACCCGAAACGATCGGTGTGATCGCACTGCAAATTCTGGCTGTCTGGCGAACTACTAGCCTCGGCAAGTGGGGTTGGATCGCCGGAGGGCACTGGCACTGAAAGGCGAGCAAGGTGATGGGAGCCAATGAGTTTGTGAACTGCTATGAAGATTTCCAGCGCGCTGAGGCCTACGCGACACTCGAGTTCTCCGGCACCTACTATCTGGCATACCGGGACCTACCCGAAATCATTGCGCAACATGTTAAGGGCCGAGAGGCAATCGACTTCGGTTGCGGAACGGGACGTTCCACCAGATTTTTGCGATCCTGCGGCTTCAAAGTCATCGGGATCGACATCTCCGAGCAGATGATCGCGAAAGCCGGGGAAACCGATCCTGACGGCGACTATCGTCTTATTCGAGATGGCGACTTCAGCGAATTCCAGAACGGCGCTTACGATCTTGTGCTGTCGGCGTTCACGTTCGACAATATTGCCACTGCGCAAAAGAAGGGCACGCTGTTCCGGGGACTTGGAGATCTGCTGAAAGGCGAAGGCCGGATCATCAATGTCGTCTCATCGCCGGAAATCTACATTCACGAATGGGCATCATTCTCGACCCAGGACTTTCCCGACAACAGGTTCGCCAAGAGCGGAGATAGGGTGCAGATCATAGTTACGGATCACAAGGACAGAAGGCCCGTGGAGGACATCCTCTGCACAGATGAATCTTATCGAGAGATTTATCGAAGTGCGAACCTGCGAGTCGTGAGCACCAGCAAGCCATTGGCACATGGGAACGAACCATATTCTTGGGTTAACGAAACGCAGATCGCACCCTGGGTTATCTATGTGTTGAAAAGGGCGCGATAACCTAGCAGCCCCCAGCTAGTAACAGATCGTCATTGAATCGCGATGGGGATCAGAGAAGTCGACCCTGCCGGCAAGTAGATAGAGGAATAGCTATGCAGCAGGGAACAAGAAATGTGAAGCAAGACCTAGCATTAGTCCGGCCGCGGCAACAAAGTCGGCCACGGCGCGTTTCCAAGCACTCTAAGCGTGGAGCATACCGGGCGCCTTCATGCTATCTACCGGCCACACTAGGATTGTAAGCTTACTGCGAGAGAGCATCCGTGCACGAAATCGAATGATGGACTATGCTTATCGCCTTCGGAGAGTTGTCGATTGGCTGTGTGCGCAAGCGGATCGCAGCGATCTCCGAAGCAGCGATAAAGAAATGCTCCAGCGTGCCTAACTACTTTCGAAGGCTCGCGCGATCTCGTCTCGAACTGGGGGAGTGAGCGGCTGTACGGCCCCATTCGTCACGATCGTGATGCCCTCGGTCGCCGGACGCACCTCACCAATCACCACAACCGGAACGCCTGTGGCCTCAATGGCCGTCAGGACCGAGTCCGCTCTGTCTGTCGCGACGGCGATCAGCAGCGCGCCCGACGCAATCAGTTTCAGCGGATCGAGCGCGAGCGCACTGCAAATCGCGTCGGTTTCGGGAAACACGGGAATGTACTCGCGAATGACCCGAAGCCCGAGACCGACGGGCGCTACCAGCTCGCAGAGCCCCGTCGCGAGGCCGCCTTCCGTCGGATCGTGCATCGCGTGCACGACCTCGCCGACATTGGCAGCCGCGAGAGCCGCACTCACGACACTGATGCCGGGCTCAATCAGGAAACGAGCGGCCCGCGCCAGAAGATCGGCATCAACCCGTCTCCGCAGCGGTTCGGACTTCTCTCGTGCGAGGATCGCGGTGCCCTCGATGGCCACACCGCGTGTCAAGAGGATCCGATCGCCGATGGCGATGCGAGTCTTCCGCACCAGGCGAGTCGGGGCGACCTCGCCCAGCATCTGACCGACCAGAATCGGGCGGTCGAGGCCTTGGGTGATTTCTGTGTGCCCGCCGCCGAGCGTGACGCCCAGTTCCTCGCACGTGGTCCGCACATCGGCCATAATCGTCTCGGCCAGTTCGGGCGTCGTGCGGCTCTCCGGAAGGAGCATGACGACGAAGAACCACAACGGGCGAGCGCCGAGGACGGCAATGTCGTTGGCGTTGACGTGAACAGCGTAACGCCCGATGTGATCAGTGGCAAAGGTGATGGGATCAGTTGCGACGACTAGATAGCGATCACCTGCGTCGATGACGGCGGCGTCTTCGCCAATCTGAGGTCCAACCAGCAGGCGCGGATCATGCTTGGGCAGATGCCTCAGCAACGATCGCAAATGCTCAAGCGGAAGTTTGCCGACTGGAAGAACCTTGTTCGGTGGGCCGCGTCTCATGCACTCACGCCCCTATCCTCCCAGCAAGCCGGAGAACCTTCGAACACGTTACCTCCGAAACTCCCGCTCGCCGTCTGGACCGCATCGTCTTGAACTGCTCTTCCGCGGAGGCCGGGGAGGGAAGAGCGCAGACTGAGGAGAACATCGTTCAATCTCACATGCGCCCGACACAGAGCGGGAGACGCCCCAGGGACTGCACGGCGTGCGGCAAGCATTCGCCGCCACTCATCCACGGTAAGAAGCGTATGCGTAAACGCGCTTGTACGGATCTGTGCGGCGGCGATCGGCCAATGGTCGTCCCTACCGCGATAGCTAT
Organism: Terriglobales bacterium; assembly: GCA_035631655.1. Classification (GTDB taxonomy): domain Bacteria; phylum Acidobacteriota; class Terriglobia; order Terriglobales; family Acidobacteriaceae; genus Gp1-AA122. Next base: position 2,533 of record DASQIH010000130.1, on the reverse strand, counting down.
TTTCTTGTTAATGGGCACATCTGGTCAACGGAAAGCGTCGAAGAAAGCTTACAATCCTGAAACGTTGGGGCTTGCTGTGGCAGAAGGTGTGAAGGCAGAAGTTGATCTCTAAGCGTGAAACAACTCATTCAAGGGCAGCACCGCAACATAGAATGCCAGGACGAGCAATAGAATGGCGCTCCAGGAGAGGATCAGGATCGATACAAACCAACGAAAAAGCGCGTCAGCATGTTGACGCATAACAATCGCCAATGAAACTCGTACTCATAGTACCCTGAAGGATCGCAACCGACAGCAACCTCGAAGTCAACCTGATTACCGCAACCGCACCTGAGCCTCTTTCCTCGCCCTAACGATCCAGTGATAAACTCCGCGGCGCACGTGATAGGTGGATTATGGCCTCCTCGCAACCAGTTCCTGCTGCTGGAGCGAGTGAACGACGGTTCGATGCACCACAACATGATCACCACCTACTATGTGGATGGCGACGCGCTGGAGCTCACCCATTACTGCGATCAAGATTTGCGCCCGGCGATGATTGCGTATCCCAGATGCCCGTTTGGGAAAATCTTCTCTACCTCCATCACGCTGGCAATGCCCCGATCGTCCCTCGCCCGGGGACCCTCAGGACAATCTTCTACCGACCCAACGACCCGAGTCGGAACCCAAGGATCGAACTGTGTGGCGTTCATGCAGCGAATCGCCCCAACAGCCAGTCGCCTGATAAAGGGCAACGGTGCTGGAACTGACGCATACCAATAAGATCGTCAGAATCGATCGGGACGGAGCGCTCTGAGATCCATGCTTGGTGAACCGTCAAGAACGTATTCGGCGATCAGCTTCCCGGTCACAGGTCCCAACGTAAGCCCCATCATGGCGTGCCCGGTCGCAACGAACAAGCCAGGATATCGCGAGACTGCTCCCACGGCTGGCAAGCCGTCGGGCAAACACGGCCTCAAACCACACCATTCCGACTTGACCGTCGCATCTTCCATCGTTTTCAAATACCGGCCAGCCGCCTTTGTGAGTTGCTCGAGGCGTGGGCGTCGGATCTCGTGATTCACGCCCGATAACTCAAGGGTGCCGGCGAAGCGCACAAACCCGTCCATCGGCGTGCAAAACACCATGTTCTCTCCCAACACAGGCGTGACCCAGAAGTGGACCTCCGCCCTCCCTGGATTCACAATCGCGGTGGTAACCTTTGGCCGCTTGTAACGGAAAGTGTATGCCAAGCGTGTGGAGGAGCGGCACGCTATAGGCGCCACCCGCCAGAACCACGAAGTCACCCTCGAGTAGCTCACCCTTCTGCAAGTGAACGCACACGAATGCGGCCATTCATAGTGCGCAAATCCGCGACTCCAGTGGCCGTTCGGAATTTCGCACCATGACGCTCAGCCCGCTCTGCCATTTCCGCCACGAACTGGTATGGATTGATCGTGGCTGCTTTAGGATAGAAAACGCCGCATATCACGCGATCGTTAATTGCCGGCTCGCGTTCGCGCAGCTCCTCTCCCGATAGCACTTCAGGATGGAAGCCATAGCGAGAGAGCATTCGGGTTTCTTCTTCGGCGGATTCAAGCCCACGCTCGGTGAGGTAGATCTCGTAATATCCGCCACGGCAAAACCAACAACGTAGTTTCTCGGTTTGGATCAATTCGTCGAACAACGCCCGGCTGGCATGACCGAGTGGCGCGAGGGTATGCATGGAGACTTCGACGTGCTTCTCGGTGCATGTCCGGCTAAAGGACCAGAGCCACTTCACAAGCGCCGGGTCTAAAAGGGGAGCCACATACAAAGGACTCAGCGGATCAAGGAGCGATTTCAAAGCCTGGCGGACGCGGCCCGGTTTGTTGATTGGTGGATGGCCGGGTGCGATGGATCCGGCATTCCCATAGGACGCTGCTTTCCCGACTTGATCGCGCTCCAGGGCAGTAACCCTTGCGCCGCGCTTCGCCAGGAAATAGGCGCAACAGACTCCAATTACGCCACCGCCCACAACGATGATGTGTCGATCGGGTGACCGCGCTAAAGAAGCGTTCGCCGTATTCCACCTCTCCCTTCTCGACATAGACAACCACCGAATTTTAGTCGTCTTTTATGCAATTTTGTTTTTGGGCGGCAAGCTGGCGCAGCGAGTCTCGCGTTCCTCGGACCAGCCTCTCGGGGCGGCTAAGCGGTCGGCCCACGAACCCGTTCCGATTTCTGCTCACATTGGCAGCATCTGCTTCGCGCCACACATCTGGACGATAATGGAGCTGATGAAGTTGAAGGTGAAGTGCTATTCGGGACGAAAGGCAGATGAGCGACCTCTTCGGTTCTGGCTCGAAGGAAGACAGTATTTCATTGACACACCTCCACCCGTGGTATGAGCCAGAGGGCCTCTTATATAAGGTTCGAGCTAATGACGGGAATCTCCATATCCGTAAACAATAAACATTCGACGCCCGATGGCGGCTGGTTTCATTTCGGCAGGGAAGAGACGAACTGACACATCGGAAAGGTACGTCGCCGCTTATCCCAATCGCAGTACTAG
>DASQIH010000129.1:0-7492 GCA_035631655.1 Terriglobales bacterium | reverse complement strand
CTCTACAACGCGCACCGCGTATGGGGGCTGCCGCGTGCGGTTGGTATGGTGTTGGCCCAAAGGCCAACCTGACTATCGCACGAGAGTAAGCAGAAGCGCAGGTTACGGAAGAGCCTGTCCGGCTGTCGCATTGGGACGGGGGTGGCCAGAACTACGGTTCCTGCAGGGTTCGGGCTAACTCCTCCCACTCCTCAATCAAAACTCCCAACTGCGAACGGCGGTCTTGCAGTTCCCTGGTGAGACGCTGGGTTTCTTCGGCGCTAACAAAATTCTGCAGGGCTGCCTCACAATGCGCGATGGCGGCTTCCAGCCGGGCAACCTCTTCTTCCAAGTCCTGGCAACGCTCTTCCATCTGCTTCCGACGGATCGGATTCAGACGCTTCGACTTGCCTTCAGAAGTTTCCGAAACGCGCTCATGACCGTTGACAGGCTGCACTTCTGCGATGACCGGCTCCGGCGCCCCTGCCCCTTGCGCCGAGCCCCCTTCTTTCCTCCAGACATAGTCCTCGTAGTTTCCGGGATAAACCTCAACGCACCCGCTGCCGATCTCAAATACTCGAGTCGCCAGCTTGTCAATGAAGTACCGGTCGTGCGAGACAAACACCACCGTGCCGGAGTACGACGAAAGCGCGTCCAGGAGAACATCTTTGGCCCGCAGGTCGAGGTGGTTGGTGGGTTCGTCCAGGAGCAGAAAATTTGCCGGATGCAGAAGCATCTTCAGCAAGGCATAGCGATTGCGTTCTCCGCCAGACAGTACCCCGATTTTCTTGAAAACATCGTCCGCAGAAAAGAGAAAGCATCCCAGCAGGCTGCGTAACTCGGTTTGGGTGGAACGCGGAGAAAGCTCGCCCAGATCATCGAGAATTCGGGCCTCCGGGTTTAATTCCTTGTATTGGTCCTGCGCAAAGTAATCTGCTTGCACGTTATGACCGAGCCGAAATTCGCCGCCGGTTGGAGTCTCTTCCACGGCGAGAAGTCTGATCAGAGTCGATTTCCCTGCGCCATTTGCCCCCACCAGGGCGATGCGATCTCCGCGCTCGATGACGAAACTCACATTGCGAAACACTTCTTTTTCGCCGTAGCTCTTGGCGAGGCCCTTTACTTCCGCCACAATCCGCCCGCTAGGCTTGGGTTGCGGAAAAGAGAAATGGATCGTTCTTTCCTCCTGCGGCAACTCGATCCGTTCCATCTTCTCCAGTTCCTTGATGCGACTCTGCACCTGCTTGGCCTTGGTGGCCTGGTAGCGGAAGCGATTGATAAACACTTCGAGTTGCTCGATACGCTCGCGCTGCGTGCGATAGGCGGCCTCCAGTTGTTCGCGCCGTTGCGTCTTCTGGGCGATGTACTTGTCGTAATTTCCTGGGTAAAAGTGGATTCGCTGATTCCAGATTTCCACGATTTTTTTGACCGTCACATCGAGAAAATAACGATCATGCGAGATGAGCACGAAGGCATAGGGATAATCTTTCAGGTAAGCCTCGAGCCAATTGCGCGCCTCCAGATCAAGGTGATTGGTCGGTTCATCCAGCAACAGCAGATTAGGCTGCTGCAGCAGAAGCTTCGCCAGCGCAACGCGCATCTGCCAGCCGCCGGAAAATTCCTCCGTGCGCCGCGTCCAATCTTCTTTGTTGAATCCGAGCCCCGCCAGCACCGTGCCCACCTTGGCCTCGATGGCGTATCCATCCCTGGTCTGGAACTCATGTTCTATACGATGAAAGCGATCCGCCACCTGGGCGTAGTCACTGGAGGTGTGATCGAGTTCGGCCATGCGCCGGGTCAGATCCTCCATCTCCTGCTCCAGCGCCCGCAGGTCGGCGAACACTCCCATGCACTCGGCAAAGACCGTCCGCCCCGTAAGAGACAGCCCATCCTGGGGAAGGTACCCGGCACTGATCCCCTTGGTGGCACTTAGAGTGCCATAGTCCACCGTTTCCAGGCCGGCGAGGATCTTGAGCATAGTGGACTTGCCTGTCCCATTGGCTCCCACCAGGCCGACGCGGTCCTGGGGAGTAATCATCCAGTTCACGTCTTCGAACAGGAGTTTGTGGGCGTAACGCTTACCTGCGGCCGAGAGTTGGATCATGACTTCTATCCATCTTCTCATTGCCGGAGAAATCGGGCCAAGCGGTCAAACGATTACCGTCGAGGCAGACATCAGAATTACCTAGTCTCTGCTTGTGCCTGTTGCAACCATCCTCAGTAAGCTCCGATTTCACGCAAATCGACCTTGTTTTCCTTTGACTTCGGGACCATCTCGCGATATGTTTCGCCCACCTTGTGGGTAGCAGGATTCGGCCCAAGTGGGGTGGGGCATGCGTTCACGTCTGGGTTACAGCCTTCTTGTACTCGCCATCAGTCTTCCCTGTGTCGCCTGGCCGTCATGCAAGCTGAGCGTGGTTTTCGACCATAAACCAAAACCTTCCCACGACTTCGCTCGCCTCTTGCAGAAAGCCGAGGCCGGTGACCCCGAGGCGCAATTCCGTGTTGGACTGGCTTACGAGTCCGCCATCGGAACCGCCCAGGACGTCAACGAGGCGGTGCGCTGGTATCAGAAAGCTGCCGATCGGGGGAGTTCGGCCGCACAGAACAATCTTGGCAGCATGTACGGAAGAGGTTCAGGCGTAGCGCAAAGCGACACGGAGGCGATGAAGTGGTACTTGCGCGCTGCGGTGAACGGGCATCCCGCGGCGCAGAACAACGTCGGTTACATGTACGCCGCCGGGCGTGGCGTTCCTCGAGACGATAACGAAGCGATCTCCTGGTACCGCAAAGCTGCCGCCAGGGATTATCCCCCGGCTCAGTCCAATCTGGGATATATGTATCTGGAGGGCCGCGGTGTCACGGCCGACACGCATCAGGCAGCCAGGCTGTTCCGCAAAGCCGCCAAAAAGGAATATGCTTCCGCCGAGTACAATCTAGGTCTGTTGTACTACCATGGCAACGGCGTTCGCCAGGATAGCGAGGCAGCCGTGAAGTGGTTTCGCTTGGCGGCTCAGCACGGTTCGCCACAGGCGGAAAACGAGCTGGGTTCTGCCTACGAGCACGGGGAAGGTGTCCCCCAGGATTACGCGCAAGCCGAAAAATGGTACCGGGCTGCCGCCGATCACGGGCTCAGCGAGGCCCGGCACAACCTGGGCGTGATTGCCTCCTTGCTGCGCAATCTGTCTCACGGCAATGGAGTCGCAGTAGTGCAATCGTTTGCGAACAGCGAGAATGCCAACCAAATTTCCCCCTCACGGCTTCCCGTACAGTAACGGCGCGAGAACCACGTACAACGAAAATTAAGGAGGCTCTTGCGAGCCTCCTCTTAGTTTGGCTTCGTGCAGACTCCAATTAGCTTAAAACGTGAACTTCAACCCGAGCTGAATCTGACGGTTGTCGTACTTTTTGCCCGTCATCTGGCAACTCCCACCGCCTGCTATATCGGTGCAGGTCTGGGCGGAGACATCCAGGTTGCCGCTGTCGAAGTACATGTTCGGGTGATTGAACAGGTTGTAGAACTCCGTGCGGAACTGCAATCCCATACGCTCGTTCAGCTTGAAGTTCTTGTAGACGCCCAAGGTCACGAACGAGGCGCCCGGTCCACGGAAAGCGTTGCGGTGCGACATATTCGAGGGGAATGGGCAAATTTGCGTCGCCCCCTGCCCGGGGATAGTGCAGTCGCCGAACTCCGAGGTGCCGGTTAGCGGGTTGAGGTATGAATAGTCACCCGTCGCTACCGGGCTTGTATTCAGGGCGTAAAGGTTGGCGCCCACCATCTGGCTTCCGGCCGAGACCGTCGGACCCAGCATTTGCGCGCGGGCGCAGTAGTAGTAGCCGTTGTAACAGTCAAACAACGTGTACGGCAGGCCCGAACGGAGGGTGATGATGGGAGTCAGTTCCCAGCCGCCGACCACGTGCTTCACCAACGGGTTGCTGGCGTTCTTTGCGAACGGCAGGTCCCACACTGCGCTCAACGCCAGGCGGTGACGGACGTCGAAGTCCGCATTCCCGTAATCGAGCTTCGGGTTGAACGGATCAAGCAGGCCGGTGTTGTAGTTCGCACTCGAATCGCTGAACGTCGAGCTCAGGTTGTCCAGCGCGTGTGCGTAGGTGTAGTTGGCTTCCAGGGACAAGCCGCTGTTGCGAATGTTCTGCGTGCGTATCCTGGTGTTCAGTGAGTTGTATTTGCTGTAACCGCGATTGGCGCGGTTGAACGAGTTCACGCCATATTGATTGTTCAGGCGGGAGGCCCAGTTCGCCTCTGGGTCGTCGCCGAGATAGATCACACCCGAGCCGAGCCGGTTGGGATCTTCCAGACTGTACAGATGGATGCCACGCGATCCTGAGTACGCCAGCGAGACTAGGGTGTTTTGGACGACTTGGTGCTCCAGCACCAAGTTCCACATCTCGGAATAGGCTGGTTTTATGTTTTGCGAAACGTGCCGCACACTGAGCGCTGGAATGTACACCGTGCCCGTGTCGCCGCCCAGCGGGCCAAAGTTGCTGACGGTTATTGGCAGGCTTCCCCCGAAATTCCGGGGAGTCACGCTCACCACGCCGTAGTTTGGCGGGTTCTGGATAACGTTGAAGGTGACGTTGCCGAAGTTACGCTCGTAGCTGATGCCGTAACCCCCGCGCAACGCAGTCTTCCCGTTGCCGAAAACGTCCCAGGCAAAGCCCACGCGGGGAGCGAAGTTGTGGTACTGCGGCTCCCACAACCCACCCGCCGGACTCTGGTCGGCAATCTGGACCGAGCCGTTGCGGTACTGCTGCCAGAAGTTGTTGCCTGAACCCAAGTAGAAGTTCGAGTCCAGTTTGGGATCGGCGTTGTGCTGCACACCGTAGTACTCCCAGCGCAGGCCCAGGTTCAGCATGAGACGCGGATGAATTCTCCACGCGTCCTGCGCGTAGAGAGCCGTGTCGTTGAAGCGGTTGTTGCGGTTGAACTTTGGTTCCGATACCGGCAGGGTCAGCTGGCAATCGGAGCTCAGGATCCTGGTTTGAGTCGTCGGGTCAACTGCGCAAGGAAACTTGCCTTGCGGGTAAATGGCGGTTTGCAGGGACGCCAGTTGCCCCTTCAACAGATTATTCAATGCGGACGTCCAGGTAGTTCCTAGCACCATGGAGGCGTCTCCATAGGCGCCGAAGTCTCGGTTGTCGCGCATGTGGATGTAGGTCGCACCGAACTTGAACTGGTGCTTGCCCTTGTTCCAGCTCACGTCCTCGCTGAACTGATACACGTTCTGCGGCCCGCCAAACGGGATTCCCGAGCCATAGCAGCATGGCAGATATCCCGGCAGGTACGCGCCTTGGTTCTCGATCCTGTTTTTCGCGCCGCTACTCATATAGAACAGCGATGGTTGCAGGGCACCCTGTGGCTGCAGGTCGAAGAGCCGGTTGTAGAGTCCTTTGGTCTGGCTGATCAGGTTGGAGGAAAACAGATGGGTCACCGACCACATGATGTTCTGGTTCAGAATCTGTTCGCCGGTGTTGTAGCCCGCATAGGGGCTATCCGATACCCAACCGGCAAAATAGACCATTTTTTGCGCGCCATAGCGCCAAAACATTGAGGTCTTGTCGGTCATGTTGAAGTCGATGCGGCCGACCGCCATCGCTGTGTTCTGCGGACCGCCGCCGCCACCATCCATGGGGACTGGGGCAGAAACCTGCTGCAACACGGGAAAATCGGACGCCAAGAGTGCCAGCGGGCTACCGGCGACCGGGACAACGCTCTTGTTGTCCATCATGTACTGCATGGTCGCAATCCTGCCCGTTGGCGTCGCTACCAGCTTACTGCCGTAGGCATTGAAAAATGCCTGCGTGGCCGGATCGCTGGCGGCGAGCATTTGCTCAGTGGGTACCCAGTAGTTGGTCATCACGTTGCTTCGTACCCGAGTCCACTCGCCGTTACCGAAGAAGAACAATTTGTCTTTGATGATGGGGCCGCCCGCCGCGCCGCCGAATTGGTTGCGGACAAAAGTGGGCTTCTTCTCCCCTATGGCTGCGTTCTCGGGAGTGTTGGACGCCAGCGCCGAACCGCGGTAGAACTCATAGGCGCTGCCGTGGAAAGCGTTGGTGCCGCTCTTGGTGGCCACATTGACGATGCCGCCCGAGGCGCGACCGAATTCCGCAGTGAAGTTGTTGCTCAGCACGGAAAATTCCTGCACCGAGTCCAGCGGAACCGACTGGCCAACGGTGGCAGTAAAGTTGTCAACGTTCTCGCCTCCGTCCAGCAGGATGTTGGTGCTGGCCGCGCGCTGCCCGTTGATAGACAAGTTTACGCCGCGGTTTGTGGCGCCATCCGCGTCGGCGCTCACGTTGCCTGCAACGGCAGCCAAGTCATAGGGATTGCGGGTTATGGTCGGCAACTGCAAAATCTCAGTCGACGTGACGACATCGCCGATCGTCTGGCTTACGGTGTTGGGTTGCACTACCTCTGCCCGGGCCGTCACCTCAACCACTTCCGTTGTGCCGCCAAGCGTCAGCTTGGCATCGAACGTCGTTTTGCCGCCCACTTGAACAGTCACATTCGCCGCCTGCTTCGCGAACCCTTTAGCTTCGATCGTGACTCGGTAAGTAGCGGGGGGAAGGGCGGTCACTATGTAATAACCACTAGTGTCTGTGGTCGCGGTGCGCGTCGCTTGCGTCGCGACGGCCGTAACCGTTACGTTGGCGCCAGCAACTACCGCGCCGCTGGGATCGGTCACCGTGCCGCTGATCTGGCCGGTTTCCACTGCTTGCGCCCACAAGATGCCGGTCGCTGTGACTAGCAACACCGCGACCAGCCCCCAGTAGGCGAAGGTTCGTAGGATTCGCATTTTTGCCTCCAGATGAATTAGTGAATGAATGATTGAACGCACCAACACAGGGATCAGCGGGGAACCTGGGACCCCTGCCTACAGAAAGCACTGCTTAGATTGGCTCTATCAGCAACAAACAGCTGTGATGTATCGCACAATTGAACTAGGAAAGTAGATACTGAGTTCCGTTCCGGGAAAAACGGTTCAGTACCATTTTGGAACGAATACTCTTCTTCGACCGGCGGGTGCGGTGCGCTCGACCGCAACGATCGGTGGCTCGTACGCATAAACCGATGTGGCGTTCCGCTTTTTCTGCACATGCAGGGCACGCGTAGACACAGTTACGAAACTGTTATATTGCTGGGCAGCAAACACCAGAGCAAATCGGTTTTGTAACTAACTTGTTGCAAGCCAAGAGACGCTTTCCATGAGCACGATGCTGTTCTCCCATTTTCAATATCTACGGCTCACTGGGCGTACCAGAAATGGTAGATCCACGACTCAGTCGGTGAAGTGAGGTGGGCTCAGCGTGTGTGCAGTGCACGAATTCCCAGGATGGGAATGCAGAGTGGACTTGTCCCCTATTTTGAGACAACCGGTTAAGACTCAAAATACAGCGAATGGAGGTTTTGAGTCATGGGAGTGTCTCGAAGGAGAACTTTTACACGGGAGTTCAAGCTCAATGCAGTCCGTCGGCTGGAGATGGGAGT
>DASQIH010000128.1:0-7919 GCA_035631655.1 Terriglobales bacterium | reverse complement strand
CTAGCTGACTTTCTTAACCGTTGCTGCCGCGACAGGTAAGTTAACGTCGGCCCACACCGCGTTATACTGGCTCGCGTATGGCGCTGGAGACCGAGGCCGGCAAGCTTCGCCTTGATGTTTCCCGCTACGAGCTGACCGTGGGCGGGCGACGTGCGCGGCTGGAACGCCAGCCGATGGAGTTACTGATTCTGCTCGTCCAGAGGAAGGGTCAACTGGTCAAGCGGGAGGACATCGTCAAGAAGCTCTGGGGGGATGATGTTTTTGTGGACATTGACGGAGGCATTAACCACGTCATTCGCAAGATTCGCAGCGCCCTGCACGACAATCCAGATCATCCGAGGTATCTGGAGACGGTAGTCGGGAAGGGCTACCGCTTCATCGGTGAGGTCGAGGTCGCCGGAGCTGCTCCTGGCAATCGCGACTCACCCTCTGGCGCGGGGAGCTCGCCAGCCGCGGTGGCTCTTCGCCGCAGCCGATACACGCCGTTGGTTTACGGAGCGCTACTTACTCTGGTGGTAATCGCAGCTTGGACTTGGTACCACTGGCGCGGGGGATCTAGCTCGCAGGCCGGTCAAATACATTCCCTAGCTGTCCTGCCCTTAGCCAACCTCTCTGGGGATCCGGCGCAGGAGTACTTCGCCGACGGCATGACCGATGAGCTGATTACGGAAATCGCCCAGGTGGGATCGCTGCGCGTCACCTCGCGTACCTCGGCCCTGCGCTACAAGGCAACAGCCAAGACTGCTCCGGAAATTGCCAGGGAACTCCATGTTGACGCCATTTTGGAAGGTTCGGTGGCGCGTGCCGGGGAACGCGTGCGCATCACGGCTCAATTAATCGATGCCCGGGCGGATAAGCACTTGTGGGCAAGCGCGTACGAAACAGAGCCGAAAGACGTCCTGGGAATGCAAGATGCGGTCGCGCGAGACGTCGCAAAGCAGATTCGCCTCCGGCTGACCGCGCCGGAGCAAGAGCGGCTGAGCCGCGCTCATCCGGTCAATCCTGAAGCCCATGAAGCCTACCTGAAAGGGCTTTACCACTGGAACAAGAGGGACCGGAGAGGGCTGGAAAAGGCGATTGAGTATTTCAACCAAGCCATCGCCAAGGATCCCGATTACGCGCCACCTTATGCCGGGCTTGCGAGCTCCTATGTTCCTCTCACGTATTACGGCTACCTGCGAGGCACAGACACCCGAAGCAAGGTGGCCGCCACTCTAGCAAAGGCTCTCGAACTCGACGACTCTCTGGCTGAGGCCCACGCGGTGCTTGGCACCGCCAAGATTTTTTACGATTACGACTGGGAAGGAGCAGAGAAAGAATTCCTGCGGGCCATCGAACTCAACCCCAGTTATTCGCAGGCCCACTCCTGGTATGCGCAATTGCTTAGTGCGGAAAGCCGGAACGATCAGGCGCTCGCGGAAGGCAAACACGCCTTGGAACTCGATCCCCTCTCCCTCGCCATCAGCGCGGGTCAGGGCAACCGCCTCTATTGGGCACGCCGGTACGATGAGGCATCAGCCCATTTGAGCCATGCCGCTCTTGAGCTCGATCCCAATTTCCCAATTACTCATTGGTATCTGGGGATGGTTTACGCGCAGCAGAAGAAGTTCCAAGCAGCTATCCGGGAACTCGAAGCCGCGGAGAACCTTTATCACGGTGAGAACACCTTGGTTCTGGGAGGACTTGGCTATGCTTATGGCGCGTCCGGTGACACGGCTCAAGCGCATGGAATCCTCCGCCATCTAGAACGCCGGGCGAGAGACGAGTATGTCGATCCTTACGCATTCGCGCTCGTCTACGTCGGTTTAAAGAACAAGGATAAGGCCTTTGCCTGGCTCGAGAAGGCGCATGAGGACCGAGATTGCTTGATCGCTTTCCTAAACGCTGAGCCGGCTCTGGATGATCTTCGTACAGATCCTCGTTTTCAAGACCTTTTGCGCCGGACCGGCTTGGCGCACTGAGGAACAGCGGCCATTCCACGTCGAGTTGATCGAAATCTCGGACCGAGGAAAACCACAGTGCAATATGGCACAGCAAAAGCTTCCGGATAGATTCCGCATTCATCATCAGCGGATTGATATTCCTTGCTCTGCCTGGCACTTTTCTCGGCGTTTGGAATCTGATTCAAATCTCGTCACACCACAGCGGCAGCGGCGCGAGCACCGCATGGGTTCAAGCCCATGGACAAGCTCAGCTTTTGGGGTGGGTCGGCAGCTTTAGCGCCGAGATCGATTCCCAGGCACGGATGAATTGAGAGTGCTCCAGCCGGTGACCAGGGTCACCCAGACCAACCAAGAGCAGTCGATTACCCTATTGCCGAACGGGAAGCCGTGTTCTTCAGCAGGAGAACCGCCATGCTTGATCTCTTGCCAGAGCTTTCCTTCGGCGACAATTTGCGACCTTCACAGGTGGCTCTTTGCTTGCTCTTCTATACTCGCCCGAGAATTCGAAACGTTGCCGGGTCGTGCAGCGGTTCAGATCACACCAGAAATTGGTCTAGGTATCAGCCGCACAGCTTGTTGCAGTGGCCGAGTCGCAAAAACTTTCGGCCTAGTCTTAGTCTAGCAGGCCGAAAAGGAATGGTTTCGACTCAGTTTCCGGGTTGCCGACGATACGCACCCATGGACGCGGGTGAGGGCAATACTTGTTGCGTGCGTAATCACTGCACCAGGCCGATGCGGCGCAATAGGTTTTGGTAGCGTGTGTCGGAGCGGAGCTCATACCAGAATGGATCCGCCGCGAGAAAAGGCATATTGCTTGAGTGCTCCTCATAGGCCTTTTCCAACCACTGGAAGGCCCGGTTCTTCTCCCCCAGTCCCGCATATATCATTGCGAGGGAATAAGAGTCGACGTAGGCGTGCAAGGACAAAGCCTTGAATTCTTCGGCGATTCTCAGTGCATCGGCCCGCCTGCCCGAGACTGCATAGACCCAACCTAAGCTGGAGGCCACCAACTGGTTCTCAGACGTGACAGCATTGGCCCGCTCTCCCAGTTTTTCGTGCTCCGCAATGGCCTGCGCGTACGATCCCTTCCCCACGTACGCCCAGGCGAGGTTCGCATGAGCTACTGAAGCGTTCGCGTCCAGCTCAAGCGCTTTCCGGGATTGGGCGATCGCGTCATCGTATCGGCGGGCCAGCAAATATGTGTAGCCCAGGGCGACAGTCATCCGAGGTGAGATCGGGTCCAGCTCCTGCGCCCGTCTGGCTTCGGCCACACTTTCGTCGAACCGCGCTCTAATGAGCAGGTATTCAGAGTACTGCAGATGGGCGATTGCACTATTGGGATTCAGTTGGATGGCTCGCTTGAATTCCTGTTCTGCGCCTGACCAGTCCCAGTCGTAATACAACTCGGCATATCCCAGAGCGGCGTGAGCTTCGGCGAGCGCGCCATCGAGTTCCAGTGCCTTTATGGCTGCTGCTTTTGCCTTCGGAAGGCTTTCCTTTGGGGGAAGATAGTCCAGCCCACTTCCGAGCACGCCATAGCAGTCGGCCAGCCCCGAGTACGCCAAGGCGTAGCCGGGGTCTTCTTCGATAGCTTGCTGGTAATACTCGATAGCCTTGTTCAGCCCCTCGGAGGTACCTTTGTTGGCATGATAGCGGCCTTTCAGATAGAGCTGATAAACCACAGCGTTCGCTGTGTATGGCTTGGCCAGGCGCGCCCTTTCTTCGCCAGTCAAGCGGAGCCGCAAGTTTTCGGAAATCTCTTTCACGATGTCTTCTTGCACCGTCAGCACGTGGGCGGGCTTGCGATTGTACCGCCCACCCCATAACTGCCTGTCTTCTCGAGCGTCCACAAGCTCGGCGCTGATCGAGAGCTCGTTGCCCCGCTGAGTGACCCTCCCCGTGACCAACGCATGCACGCCAAGCTCGCGCGCTACTTTCTGCGGATCGATGTCTCGCTTTTTGTAACGAAAAGCCGACGTGCGCGAGATAACTTTCAGATTCGGCAGTCCCGATAAGCTGTTGATGATGCCCTCCGTGACGCCATCGCTGAGGTATTCCATAGAAGGGTCTTCGCTGGCGTTGTCGAAGGGCAGTACTGCTACCGAATCAATGACCTCACGATGGCCACGAGGAAGAAGGAACCAAGTCGCCGCCAGCAGCGCTCCGAGGAGAACTGCGCCTGTTGCCAGAAGCGTACTTGCGCGCCACGATGGCTTAGGCTGCGGTGGGCTGGTCGTTCCGCTGGCCGCCGCCGTTTTCCCCGAATCTGTATCTCTCTTGAGTCGCTTCAAATCGGTTCGCAATTCTGCGGCTGAGGAGTAGCGTAGCTCGCGATCTTTCTCCAGGAGCTTGTTGATGATCCGTTCCAGCTCAGGAAGAACCTGGGGATTCACCTGGAATGGCGACACGGGCGACCCGTGCAGGATGGAATCAAAGATGACCGCCGTGGTGTTGCCCTGGAAGGCGTGCGCCCCAGTTGTCATCTCGTAGAGCACCGCGCCAAAAGAGAACAGGTCTGTGCGGCCATCAAGTTCCTCACCGCGCGCTTGCTCCGGTGACATGTAAGCAATCGTCCCCACCGCGGAGCCCGGACTGGTGAGATCTTCCTGCGTAGGCCCAGCGGTCGTTCCCGCCGCAGTCGTGGCCAATCTGGCCTTCGCCGATGAGAGTTTCGCCAGTCCAAAGTCCAGGATCTTGGCCTGACCTCGGGAAGTGATGAAGATGTTGGCAGGTTTGATGTCGCGATGAACGATACCCTTGGCGTGCGCGGCATCGAGCGCATCGGAAATTTGGATCGCCAAGTCCACCGTCTGCCCTTGGCTCAGCGCTTTGCCTCCCATGCAGCCATCGAGTGTCTGGCCGTCGAGCAGTTCCATGACGAGGAACCGGCGGCCGGCATCCTCGCCGATCTCGTGGATGGTGCAGATGTTTGGATGATTGAGAGCGGAAGCGGCGCGCGCTTCGCGCTGTAAGCGTTCCAGCATGTGAGGATCACTGGCCATCTCGTTGGAAAGGAACTTCAGAGCGACGCGCCGGCCAAGCTTCGTGTCTTCGGCCTCATAGACCACACCCATCCCCCCGCCGCCCAACTTCTTGAGCACACGGTAATGTGAAATGGTCTCGCCGATCATAGGGGCAGGGCAAACTTTGGACTGCCATGTTATGGGCACAGAGGATGCGAGTCAACGGATCGGGTCGACACAGTCGACACATGCGCAACTCTCACTTGTCGCAAAACGGTCAATCCCTAGGAGTGAGCCCCCAGACTCCCCCGAAGTCCTCTTCTGGGAAGTCTACCGCTGACAATCGCTGAGATTCTCCCGAGCGACGGGCAAACCGGAAACCGTCTGCCCCCTCTCGATCCTTTGGCGTTAGCAGACGAAGAAGCTGCGCGTCCCGCTCTGCCAGTTCCCGATTATAGGAAGTTAACGGGTGCTACATTGATCTCGGAGTGTCGGCGCAGCGGGAGTAGGGGCTCGGGGGTTGTTGAAACCATTATTGGTGGCTGATTCAAAATCAACAAATGAGAGATGCAGTCTCCGATTTCACATGATCGGGAAGAACTGCGAGTGTGCCAATTTAGTTTTGTCTCAACCGAAGGGTTCACCCCATTTACCTGTGCCATAAACGTGCGTTGATCGCCTCCCGTACGAGATTCAATTCAGGGTGCTGATACACCATCGCCGTTCTTACGTCCGAGTGACCCATCGTGTTCATGACCGCCGCAATGTTGCCGGTCTTCTGCAACACATAGGTGCCGAAATCGTGCCGGGCGCAATAAAGAACCAGCCCTTCGGGCAGTCCGCACAGTATAGCTGCTGCTCTGTTGTTGCCTACAGATCGAGCCAGATCGAACTCCCGAGTTTTTCGGATCAGACGTGAGGCCAAGCGACATCTTTTATTCCCGTCGTGGCTTGCGCAATTAAACCAGCGGTACAGGGACGAATCTATCGAACAAGCGTATCGACCAATGCCAAGCCCTCGGTTGGACATTCGGCATGCGCTGGTGCATCCTAATCGCACGCCACGCGACATCCGTGGGGGATGTCTATGACAAGGTCCACAATAGCTTTTATTTTTGCATGTTGTCTCGCAGTCCAAGGGTGCCACCGCGAGAAATCGGATGCCAGCCCAACCATTGAGTTTACGAAGATTCCACCCGCGGCGCAGGGCGGCCGAGAGAGGGTCGATACGATCGCAGGCCGTGTCAGAAACGCCCGGCATGGCCAGCAAATTGTCATTTATGCGCACAGTGGGCAATGGTGGGTGCAGCCCTGGCCTGAGCATCCGTTCATTCCCATCAAAGCGGACTCAACGTGGAGCACGGAAACCCATCTAGGATTCGATTATGCTGCGTTATTGGTGGAACCGGATTATCATCCGCTACCCGAGATAGATGTTGTTCCGACCCAAGGCGGCTCCGTTGCTCTCGTAACAGTTGTGAAGGGTAGCGGAACACCGCAATTTGCCCCGACTGGATCGCTCAAGTTCAGCGGCTATGATTGGGCTGTTCGCACGATTGAGAGTGACAAGGGAGGCATAAGCAACCTCTATGATCCTAAAAATGCCTGGACTGACGACAGGGGCGCGCTCCACATGCAGATCACAAGGAAATTGGGCAAGTGGTCCTGTGCAGAAATATTCTTAAATCGCAATCTCGGATACGGCACGTATTCGGTAACTGTGCGTGATACCTCACATTTAGAACCGGCTGCGGTCTTCAGTATGTTTACCTTCGACGACTCGGATAGCGAGCAGCATTTTCGCGAAATGGACGTAGAGGTTGGTGGCCGGGACGCTGCCCATAAGAATAATGCACGGTATGCAATGCAACCGCTCTACATTCCTGGGAACCTGTTCGCTTTTGCGGCGCCCGCAGGCACGTTGACATTTGTCCTGGGCTGGGAATCTGGGCGTGCAACTTTCAAGACCGTTCGCGGAAGCTCCGCAGATGCCGCAGGACAACTCGTTTCCGAACATGAGTTCACATCTGGGGTACCGGTACCCGGTAAGGCAGTACCTCGTCTGATCTTTTATGTCGTTGCGAGCGACAAAAATCCTATGCAGAAGCCGAGCGAGGTTGTGGTTGAGAAGTTTGAATATCTTCCGTGAGAACGGTTTTGGAAGACGCCTGCTACTCAGGTGTGCCACTGTCGGCGTCGCCGCTCTCTGCTTCGCTGTTTCGTCGTCTGCGCTCGATCCCGCCCGGGAGCTGTCGCAATATCTCCGCGAGTCGTGGGGACCAGAGAGAGGGTTCCCCGGTGAATCTATAACGGCCATCGCGCAGACTTCCGATGGGTATCTCTGGATAGGGACAGATAAGGACCTCGTTCGTTTCGACGGTTTGAATTTTCGCGAATTTGAGCTGGCCCACCCTGATCCAATCCAGATTGGTCCTGTGCGAACGCTCGTGGTTGATGCACGCGATAACCTTTGGATCTTGCTACAAAACACCCAAGTCTTTCGTTACCACAACGGGATCTTCGAACCGATCCGTGGCTGGACTGAAGGCGGCACAACCGCGATGACACGGGGGGTCTCCGGTGCGGTTTTGCTCTCATCATCAGCTGCCGGAACTCTTACATACAGCGAAAACGGCTTTCGCAGCCTATCGTCCGCAGCTCTTCTCACCGACGCTACAAGAGCACCTGACGAGCGAGCAGCTCCCTTCAGTTGGTTCGATCGTCTGGCATCGCCCACCTCGCTGGTGACCTCCATGGCGCAGACTGAAGATGGAAAGATTTGGCTCGCCACAGAGCATCGAGGACTCTTCTATCTCCGGCAGGGGCGCATTTCGAGCGTTTCGAATGGACCAAGTGATACGAAGATTCACTGTTTCCTGCCTCTTCAAAGCTCCGAACTGTGGGTTGGAACGTCGAATGGCCTGCTGCGCTGGAATGGGACGGAGCTTAGTTCGGCAGGTGTGCCTTCATCTCTACACAACATCGACGTGCTGGCGATGCTTCGCGACCGGGA
>DASQIH010000127.1:0-77545 GCA_035631655.1 Terriglobales bacterium | reverse complement strand
GGCAGATGTCCGTGGATATAACAAACTCGACCGTCCTTAGCTTCCACCGCCACCCGCGTGTTGATCTCCGTCACGCCGACGGGAAAGATCGGTAATTGTAGTTGGGGCATGCCCTGTTCTTAACAAGTCGCATGCCCCTTCGGCAATTCATTTTTTTGGCCCATTCTGATTTCATTGAGGCGACCAATTCAGCCGATGAGGTCAGGAGGTCTGAAATTGTTGTTTTCCAGATGCAGGCTGGACAAACCCAGCCAGGATTTTTCGCCACGGCCATTGTCCCCGGTCGGGTAGGTAGGGAAGAACCAGGGATCCTGAATACGCAAACGCTTGGCTCCAACGGGACATGTGGCGCGAGCATTCTTGCCCACCTTCCGCCAGACACGCCCGGCATCAGCAGTGACTTAGAAGTGCGGCTCTACCGGCTCCGCTACCGAGGTATCGCGCTGCCAGCCTTCGTTCTCCAGCTTGATGTGTTCGATGGCCACTGCGGTGGCGTTGGCGTCCAGTTCGGGCAAGGCCTGATATTCCGAGACCCAACAGCGATACACCAGGTACGAGAGTATCTTCTGGTCTGCCTCGTTGAAGACATCAATGATGACGTCCTTGCGAAAGTCGGCCAGGGACGTGCCGGGCGTACCGTGAGCCCAGACTTTGTTGGCCCAGGCTTCGAATTCGGTGTCATGGGTGACGCCCCGTTCCAGGGTGATGGGTTCGAAACGCGTTACCCCGGGCGACTTGTGCGTGAGGCTGGGATCGCCGCCTTCGCGGTGTTCGACGACTTCCGTGGTGCGTCTCAAAGCGCTGATCTTGCTCACTCCAGCCACGTATTTGCCGTCCCACTTGATTCTGAATTTGAAGTTCTTATAAGGATCGAGACGATGAGGATTGACGGGAAATTGGGTCATCGGCAGCCTCCTTGGCCGTGCTTGCGGCGCTTCACTGGTGCTGGGAACTTGTTGGAAAAGTGAAAGTTCCGGACAGCAGTACAAATTTGTCAGCGCCGCGTCGGAACCGGCGATTCTACAACAGCCTCTCTGATAGGCTGGGAGCATGCCCCCAATCTGGCCGGCTACAGATTATTGGGTACCAGGGAATTATTAGATACTAGCGAGCCACTCGGCTTTCGTCATATACTGCGCCTCCAGAAGCAACCTTGTTGGGGCGAGTTGCCCTCCCACAATCCCCTGGAGGCGCAAAGATGGCAGTTATCTACGATCTGATCAAGGGCCAGGACACTTACCGCGCGGACGTCGGGCAAACCGTGTTCGAACTGGCGCACGCGATGGTGGAGCGCAATATCGGCGCCGTGCCGGTGCTCCGTGGAAGCGAGATGGTTGGCATTTTCTCGGAACGCGACCTGATGAAGCGCGTGGTGGTGGCCGGCCGCGACCCGCGCACGACCCGCGTGCACGAGGTCATGACCGATGACCCGCTCACCGTCGGGCCGCAGGAGTCGCTGGAAACCTGCATGATGCTCATGCGTCGACACGGGTTTCGCCATATCCCGATCTGCGATGGCAAACGGCTGCTGGGCGTGGTCTCGTTGCGCGACATCATGCTGCATGACCTAAGCGAGAAGGATGAAGAGGTCCGCATGATGCGAGCTTATATCCAGGCCACGCCGGAGATGTAGGCTTCTCAGTCGTGCGCGCAAGATCCCTTCGACTACCCCTCGCTGCGCTCCGCTCGCTCAGGGCAGGCTCTTCGGGACCTGACGGTCCCTCAGGATGACGACATCCACCCAATCACCTGGCTTGTATCCCGATTTTCTTTACCCAATTGGCGATGACGTCCACGACCTGGGGGTCAACGTGGCTGGGTTTTGAATAGTCGGACGACGGTTCGCCCTGCGCGGGCATGAACAGATGATTCAAGCCGGGAAACCAGTAAAACTCGGCCGATTTTCCTTTGAGAG
Source organism: Terriglobales bacterium (assembly GCA_035631655.1). Lineage (GTDB taxonomy): Bacteria > Acidobacteriota > Terriglobia > Terriglobales > Acidobacteriaceae > Gp1-AA122. The sequence continues at coordinate 75,630 of DASQIH010000127.1, read as the reverse complement.
CCTGTTTAAATCTGTCGTAATCAGCTTGGTAAACCTGGCTATCGCGGCCACCCTGCAACACCAGCACGGGAATGTCTAACTTCCTTAGCTCGCCTGCAGGATCTCGCTTCATCCAGTCCAGCCAATAACTCGCAGGTGCTCCGTTGATCATGCGGCTCGCAGGAATCTTTCCGGCGCGGATATCGGCGAAAATCTGGTTCTGCGACGCCAGTTCCTCATCGATTTCTTTGTCCGATTTCCCCTGCTGTTGCAACAGCAACCGCTTCTGTTCCGCTAGAGTCAAGTCAATCGGACTGGACGCTGCGGCCATCAGGACGATGCCGCGCATTGTCGGATATCGTGTCGCGATATAAGGCGCCATGGCCCAGGCTATGTCCAAGAAGGAAGACGGAGTTCGCTTCCCGGGCGGTGGCCGCGAATTGCAATGCTGCCACAGCATCATCTGCGACTTCCCAATCCAGTGTGATCTTTGCCGAGTCAGCAGGCGGAGGAAACGCGAACGTGCGTTTGTCGTAGCGCAGCGTAGCGATGCCTCCTGCAGCGAGATCATGAGCGAGATCGCGGAAGGGATAATTCGCTCCGATCTTCTCGTCGCGATCGTGTGGGCCGGAGCCTTGCACCATCACGATCATCGGCACTTTGCCCTGACGCTTCGCAGGCAGGCACAGCGTACCCGGCATCTGCACTCCACCGCTCGGGAACGTGATCTGGCGCTCAACGAAAGTTTCGGGTTTGGCGGTCTCGGGCGGCTTGGGTTCGAGTGCAAAGCCGTCGCGAATCATCTGGATGTCTTGCATAGGCACGTCCGCGCGCATGAGCTTGCGGCCCTCGCCTTCCGCCCACAGCTCGACACTCATGCCGCCGACCTGCAGGACGTACTTCTGAAGTTTGATAGGCTGGCCTTGGTAAGTACCACGATCTTCACCATCGCGGCGCACCTTCGCCGGTACAACCGCTAAGGTCTGGGGCACGATAAACCGGAACTGCGCGGGCGGATTCTCACCGCCTAGATAAGTGAGCAGCACCTGATAGTGGCTGACGATCAGGTTGTCGGAGACGACAGTGTTAGGACGGAACTCAACGGTCTTTTTCCTCGTTTCGCTGCCGGCAGTGGCTTGCATGATGACCTGCTGGCCTTCCACCCAGGCTTCTACCCTTTGCGGCTGACCTCCAACCGTGCCTTCGAGCTTGTAGCTGACCAACACGCCGTCATTGCCGATGTTCTCGGACTGGTGCAGATCGAAAACCAAAGCGCCCCGTTGCAGCTGGGTGGTGCTCTGGAGCAGAAACCCTGTCGCCGTTTTAGTGACCGTGAATTCCTCAGTTCCAGTCATGGCGCTGCCCACGCGGGTCTGGAACTTGTTTGCCGGTTCCTGGGCAGCGAACGCTGGTGACAGGAGAAACAAAGCCAAAAGCAACCCGCAACCGATTCTAAAGGCGCGCATCGCAAGGACTCCTGGGACAACTTCCCAGAGACTACGGCGCAGATTGCCGTGCTGCAAGCAGGCCGATGTCGCACCCCCGGCTGCGGACGGCAGGGTAACCAATGAGATGGTTACCCCCGGTTACTTCGGTGCATTGACCTGTGGTGTGGACCTGATATGTTCCACTTTGAGGTATAGGTGCTTGCGCTCGATGTGCGCTAGGAGCGGAACCCCCTTCTAACCTGGTGAACGCGAAATATCACCTCCTGTTGAACGCGCTTTGGATCGCCCATCCGGTCCTGCAGTCGGTGGTAGTGGCGGCGATGATCCGGCGCAAACTCTACAGGACTTTCCCGTTCTTCTTCGCCTACGTGGTCGCCCAGATACTGATCTTTGCCGTCCTATACCCCATCTACAAGCCGGAGCTCTATGAGCTGTTCTTTGACGTCTATTGGACAACCACCGCAATCAGTGTGCTTCTAGGCTTTAAAGTCATCCACGAAGTGTTCGTCGACATTTTCCGGCCCTACCACACCTTGAGAGATCTCGGGTCCGTGCTATTCAAGTGGGCGGGACTGGTCATGTTGCTGGTGGCAGGCGTGATTGCCGCTTCCAGCCCGGCTACGCACTCTGGACCCCTGGTGCAAGCCATCATCTCGCTGCAGCGGAGTGTGCGGGTGATTCAGTTTGGACTGGTGTTATTCCTCCTGCTCTTTTCCAAGTACTTGGGGATCTCCTGGCGGCAGCGGAGCTTCGGAGTGGCGCTGGGCTTCGGCAGTTTCGCATTCATGGAGTTGGCAGTAGTGGCACTGCGCTCGGGGATGTACCTGAACGAAATGCTGGCGAACGTGGTAAACATGAGCGCGTACAACGGAGCGATTGTGACCTGGGCGGTGTACATGTGGATGAAGAGCACGAGCCGGGAACCCTCGGCTACCCTGCTCAAATCGCAACGATGGGAGCAAAGCCTCACCGATCTGCAGATGCCGGCAACCGCGGATTCCCTGATTCCCATGTTCGAAGGCATGGTGGATCGGGCGTTCTCAAGGACCAGTAAATACAGCCTTGTATCCATGGATCAACCACGAACAGAGACATTCGCCACGCTCGATGCGGCCGTTCCGTCCGGCCTAGAGGTCGCGTCTGCCGTTCCTCTAGGCTACTCGCGCAAGGTGTAGAAAAGGCTAGCCTGTCACGTTCCGTGCCGATTTCCTTGGGTCTTGGAGACCCGTCTCCGCCTAAAACCCACCTCACAACATTCTGTGATTTCCAAACAAAACCACTGAGGAGTGTTATCTTTTCTGTACATATGTGCGGTTCCAGCACATGTTATTGAAAACAAATACTATAAGTTAGTGTCCGATGGTTGGACCAGTGAAAGGAAGGCTGCAAGGCATGGTTACTAAAGTGCAAAAGACTTGCACTCGCCCTGTATAATACGAGCTAAGTAGGTTCTTGCAGAGTAGTGCAGGGCCCTATGGGTACAAGGAGAGAACCCATGAAAAACGCGATCAGGCTCGTGGTCCTGATGCTTGGCTTGGTGACCACGTATGTGGCCCTGGCTGCCCCGATGCTTCCGGCTCCGGACGGCGGCCCAATGCCACTATGTAATCCCAAGACAGGATGCAACCAACAAGGGTATTAGCGCAAGTAACCAAGGTAACCTGTGGGTAATCGCCGAGAGTAACTCCGGCTGAAGAGATTCTGGGCTGACGAGAGCTAAGCGCTGCGTCAGCCCTCTTTTATTGCGCGTTCAAATTTTTTCCCTATTTTCCCTTCCAATATCCCGTAGGACGCTCCCTAGTTCCCCTGGTTCGTACATTGGGGGCTGGCAGGCGAAACCCGAGCAGATCAGCGCCAAGCTGCTTCGATCGTTGACGGGCACATTGGGAATGGTCAGTGCCAGGACGGGTGGCAGGTTCTGCGCGGCGACTTCATTCTTCGTCAACCGGATCACTGCTTTGTTGAATACAAAGGGCGCTACTGCCGCGGACGTAAGCTGATCCGCTTTCTCGTCATCTCCGATGACTACGACTTGAGTGTGCGGTCGTGAGAAGAGCACGGCTGCTATTCCATAGGTGGCTGCGAAGATGCCGAACTGTTCAGCCATGCCCGCGAGAACTTCGATTGTCTGCGCAGATTTTTTCCAGTAGCCCTGATCATTGGTGTAGGCGTGCAGGCGCAGCAGGGCAATGGCGGCCATGGAATTTCCCGCCGGAGTAGGGGAATCCTGGAAAGGCTTGCGGCGGGCACCCAGCACGCCCAAGGTGTCGCCGCTGGCTGAGGCAGTGTCGAAGAAGCCGCCGGCTACCGGATCGAAGAAACGATCCACCATGAGATCCAGGATGCGATTGGCGAAATTGAAGTAGCTGAGATCGGCAGTCGTCTCGTAAGCGTCCAGGCATGCCACAACCGTGAATGCGTAGTCGTCGAGCAAGCCGGCAATGTCGCGATGGTCGGCTTGCGGGTCGGAGTAGGCGATTACGTGCTTCAGTCCGCGTTCCGGTTGCCAGGCCTCAGCCAGGATGCGATCCAACGAACGCAGTGCGAAACGGCGCGCCTCGAGCAGGTGCAATACTCGCGCAGCTTGCAGATACGCGGAAACGCAAAGCGCATTCCAGCCAACATAGATTGTTTTGTCAACGTATGGAGTCGGTCGCTTCCGACGCACGCTGTACATCTTCTTCTTGGCCGTCTCCAGGAGTTCGCCGACTCGCTCCGGTTTCAGATCCAGCCGCTTACTGATGTCTTCGATGACAGCGCGAACGTAGAGCACATTCTTTGCCGGGTTGTGGTGCATCTCGCCGACTTCGTGTATGTCGTAATACAGGCTGGCGACCTTGGCTTCTTCTTCCGTCAAAACTGCCTGCGCTTCGGCAAGGGTCCAGGTAAAATAGTCGCCGTCGTCTTCCATCGAGTAGTCGGCGTCCTGGGAAGCGTAGAAGCCGCCTTTGGCACGATCGCTTAACCATTCATCCATCCAGCGAATGATGTCGCGGGCTACCTCGGCGAAGAACTCGGTGCCGGTTGCCTGGTAGGCGTGCACGTAGTTCTTAAGCAGTTCTGAGTTGTCGTAGCACATCTTCTCAAAGTGCGGGACCACCCAGCGCTCATCGACGGAATAACGATGGAAGCCTCCGGCAAGCTGGTCATAAACGCCGCCTCTGGCCATCTTCTCGAGGGTGGTGACGAAGACGTTGCGGAGTTGCTCATCTCCCGATCGGGCGTACTGCTCGATCAGCAAATCGAGAGCTGCCGGATGGGGAAACTTCGGAGCCTGCCCGAAGCCGCCATTGGCGGGATCAAACATGTCCAACGCTGATCTGATGATCGCGTCCACTACGCCGGGATTGAATTTCCCGCTCCGGCTGGAGAGCGACTCGGCCTGGGAGATGGCGCTCTCTACCATCCGCGCCTGTTCCGCAACTTCAGCTTGCTTTTCCTTGAAAGCGTTGGCGATGGCCAGCAGCACGCGCTTGAATCCGGGACGTCCCCAGTGGTCGTCGGGCGGGAAGTAGGTTCCACCATAGAATGGTTTGCCATCCGGGGTGAGAAAGGCCGTGAGCGGCCAGCCGCCTTGTCCGGTTAAGCTGCTCACCGCGGTCTGGTAGCGGCTGTCAATGTCGGGGCGCTCGTCTCGGTCCACTTTCACAGCAATGAAACGCTCGTTGACGATCTGAGCTACTTCCGGGTTGTCATAGGACTCGCGGTCCATCACGTGGCACCAGTGGCACCAGACCGCGCCGATGTCGAGAAGTATGGGCTTATTCTCGCGTTGGGCCAGGGCGAATGCTTCCTCGCTCCATTCATGCCATTGAATGGGCTGGTGCATGGCCGAACGCAGGTAGGCCGAGGACGCCTTGGATAGCGAGTTCAGCGTCTGGGTGGTCATCGCTACAGTTTAAACGTTTTTCGAGAAGCCGACTGCAAGCCAACGGCTTGGTAATACTAATTCACCGCCGAGCACGCCGAGGGTGCCGAGAATTGCTGATTGCTGATTGTTGATTGGGAACAAGGGGCAACGGTCTTTCAATCAGAAATCAGCAATCAGAAATCAGCAATCAGCAATCAAAAATCAGCAATTAGCCGAGCAGTTGCTTGGCAATCCTGCAGTACAACTCAACTGCATCTTTGAGTTGCTGCTTTTCCACGTACTCGCCTTCGGTATGTGCGACGTGGATTGAGCCGGGGCCAATCAGCAGCGGCTGACCCCAGTTGCTGAGCGCCGGGATGTCGGTGGTGAAGGCTGCGATCGTCGTCGCCAGGCCGTTTAACGTGCGCAGGCGGACGAACGGGATTTCAAGCACGAAATCCACTCGCGCCAGATTTCCTACCGTGTGGATGATTTGCTGGCGCAACTCTTGCGCAGGTCCGACCAGGCGATACAGCAAGTGGGCTTTCGCGGTGTCGGGGATGACGTTGGGCGCACGGCCACCTTCAATAATGCCGATGTTCAGGGTGCACGGGCCCACGCCTTCAGCAACCGGCAGCGCCATGGCCCGCAGGCGATTCAAGGCCTCAAGCAACTTGTCGATGGCAGACTCTCCTAGTTGTGGATAGGCGGAGTGCGCCATCTTGCCCTGGGCGGTGATCTCAACCCGGAGCGATCCTTTGGAAGCCGTAGCCATGCGGTTTTCGGTGGGTTCGCCGTTGACCAGAAACTTGCAGCCGGCGGGATGCTGGTTGGCGAGTTTGGCGCCCAGGCTGTCGCGCTCCTCGCCAACCAGAAACAGCAGGCCAACGTAAATGCCGTTGCTACGCAAGCGTTCCGCGGCAGCGATCTGGGCGGCAATGATTCCTTTGGCATCGCACGCCCCCCGGCCGTAAATCCGAGTGGTGTCCTCTGACGATCGTATGAAGGGAGGCACCGTGTCCATGTGTGTCGAGAAAACTACAGCGGGATTCAATGACTGTGGTGACGTCGCCCAAATATTGCCGCGCTCCGCTTCCACAGCAAGTTTCTCCGCCTTGTAGCCGAGACGACACAATTCACGGTGCAGAAAGTCGCCCACAGGGCCTTCATGGCCGGAGATCGACTCGATATCCACCAGTTGGCGAGTGAGAGCGACAACATCCATGCCGGAGAGGATAAACCAAAAACAGCGGCCATGGATTTCCACGGCTATCACGGATTACGCGAGCATCGCGCAGGTGGGTCGCTGATCCGTACTCGTTATAATCACGTGCGTGCTCACGAACACGGCTATCAAATCGTTCTTTCTCAACGGACCTGCGGGGCAATTGGAGGCGCTTCTCAACTTGGGGGCAGAGAATGCCAGGCATGCGGCTTTGGTCTGCCACCCGCACCCGATTTATGGCGGCACGTTGCACAACAAAGTTGTGTTTCACACCATGAAGGCCCTGAACAGCTTCGGCTTCCCGGTGCTGCGTTTCAATTTTCGCGGAGCAGGGTTAAGTCAGGGAGAACACGATCATGGAGTCGGCGAAGTGGAGGATGTCCGCATCGCACTGCAGTGGCTGGAAGCCGAGTTCCGGCAACCCATCATTTTTGCCGGGTTCTCCTTTGGCGCGGCAGTGGGTTTACGGGCGGCTTGTCCGGATCCGCGTGCACAGGCTCTGATCGCGCTGGGAACGCCAGTTTCGCCGATTGACGAGCGCAATTACGACTACGAGTTCCTAAGGACTTGCGCGAAGGCCAAGCTGTTCGTCAGTGGCGCTCGCGACCAGTTTGGACCACGTGCCGAGCTGGAGAGGCTCGTCGAATCTGTGGCGGAACCGAAGAAATTGGTCCTGATCCAAGGCGCGGACCACTTCTTCGAAGGCCGATTGCGCGAGGTGCGCGAGACGATTGAAGTTTGGCTCAGGGAAGAGATCCTTCGCTAATGATGTGTGGAGGCGGGTCTTCGACCCGCCATGGACGGGTCAGAGACCCGTCCCCACACCAAGAACTTCCAGCACGACCCTTATAATCCTCCCCATGCCCGAATCAAGTCCCCAACGCGAGCGGCTTGCCCAGTCGATGCGCGCTATTGCGCGTCAGATCTTCCTGCACGCGCTCAGGGAGGCGAATATTGAAAAGGCTTTTGACCGACACGTTCACTGTGAGCGGGGCATCCTTCGTCTGTGCGAAGACCTGTTCGATCTTCATTCCTATGCGCGCGTGCTGGTGGTTTCGATTGGCAAAGCAGGGCACACCATGGTGGAAGCCTTACGGGAACGGGCAGGCGAGGTATTGGAAGGAATCGTCTCCACTTCGGTTGAACCGGTCTCCCAGGTGCGTGGTTTCCGTTATTTCCGTGGGGGGCATCCCACACCGAATACCGAGTCGGTGCTCTCGGCCGAGGCCATATTGAAGTCGTTGACGGCGCAAAATGCGTCATCCCTGGTGATTTTCATGCTCAGCGGTGGGGGATCGTCTATGGCGGAGAAACCAATTGATGATGAGATTTCCTTAGACGATCTCATCGCGACCTACCGCACCCTGGTTCTTTCCGGCGCACCGATTGCCGAAATCAACGCAATCCGCAAACATCTTTCGGCGGTTAAGGGCGGACGACTGGCCCTGGCGGCGTCGCTGGCGCAGCAGGTTTCACTGCTGGTCTCCGATGTGCCGGACAACGCCCTGGATGCGCTTGCTTCCGGGCCGACTATGCCGGACTCGACCAGCGTTGAAGATTGCTATTCCATCGCTACCAAGTACGGCATGCTCGAACAGTTTCCTGCTTCGGTGCGAGAACTATTTCAGCGGCATGCCTTGGAGGAAACCCCCAAGCCGGATGATCCGGCCTTCCATCGTTCGCGGTGGTGGCCGATACTGTCGAATGCCGCCGTGGTGAAGACGGCCGCGGAAGAAGCGAAACGGCTCGGGTTCACCGTGGAAGTCGACAATAGCTGCGATGATTGGGATTACCAGGGCGCGGCGGAATACCTGCTTAAACGAGTGCGCGAATTGCGGAAGAAGTGCGCACGCGCGTGCCTAATTTCCGGCGGGGAAGTAACGGTTAAGGTCACGAATGGCGGCGCAGGCGGACGCAACCAGCAACTCGCGCTGGCGATGGCCGAAAAAATTTCAGGAGAGAACATCACGGTATTAAGTGGGGGCACCGACGGTATTGACGGGAACAGCCCGTCCGCAGGGGCGATTGCCGATGGAACGACGCTGCGACGGGCTAAACAACGTGGGCTGAGTGCGGCAACGGCGCTGGCGCGTTTCGATGCATACCCATTTTTCAGCGCGCTCGGCGACGCGATCATCACCGGCCCAACCGGGAACAACGTACGGGATTTAAGGGTTCTGCTGGCGTATTAAGGCGTCGCTTTCATGGGTCTCTGTCATCCGGAGGCCACGCTTTTGTGGGCCGAAGGATCTATGTATTTGCTAGCGCCGCCGAGATGCATAGATCCTTCGCTTTGCTCATCAGGATGACACGATATGGTACTGGCAGCAACGGGGGCTGCGTCAGAAGAAACGGGTTACGCCTTCTTCCAGGACGAGGACGCGGTCCTTGATGCCTGCGGCCTTGGCTTCCCGCTCAAGCAACTGCAGCGGCTCATCGATGGGCTCGTGGGAGAGGCGGAAGGTACCGTAGTGCATAGGGACCATCCAGCGGGCGTTCAAGTCCAAGAAAGCGCGGGTGGCGTCTAAAGGATCGGAGTGGACGTTACGGAATTGCGGCGGATTGTAAGCGCCAATCGGCAACAGCGCGACTTCCGGGGCGAGGCGGCGGCCGATCTCTCGAAAACCGGAAAAATAGGCGGTGTCGCCGGCGTGGTAGAGGGAATGCTTCCCATGGCGAAGAACATACCCGCCGTAGCCGCGATGCGAGTCCTTCAGAATGCGGGCGCCCCAGTGCCGCGACGGGACATGGGTAACCGTCAGCCCGGCATGGCGATAGCTGTTCCACCAGTCAAGTTCGACTACATCACCGAAACCCAGATCCGAGACCAGGTCAAACACGTGGTGCGGCACAACGATGATCGGACGCTTGCCACTGCGCTGGAGCGTCTCTTGGGCGATCGAGCGCAGCGACGGACGGTGCAGGTGGTCGAAGTGCGCATGCGTGACCAGCACCAGATCAATGGGCGGCAGGTCCCCGAGGCGTATGCCAGGTTTGCGGAGGCGCTTGAGTACGAACAGCCAGCGCGCGAAGTTGGGGTCAATGACGACGTTCTGCTGACCGATCTGCACGAAAAAGCTGGCATGCCCGATGAAGGTCAGCCCCAGTTCCCCGTTAGTGACTAGCATGGGTTTGTGAACCTGACCCGTACGCGGGGTCACCGCCGAGTGTCGAATCAGCCGCGTAAACTGGCCAGCTCGGCGACGCAACGAACGGTTCTTGAGGGTATCTTTTAACATTGATGGGGGAAGCCGAAGCTTCGGCTCACAGCGATCAGCTACATGCATTCTAACCTACTTTCTCTCCAACAATTCGATGCTCATCGCTTGACCATCGTTACCAGCGTCATATCTAATCCACTAGTTCACAGGAGACCGTCCGCATGCGAGTCGCGTTCTTAGGTCTGGGCATTATGGGCCGTTCGATGGCGGCCAATCTGGTCAAAGCTGGTCACGAAGTTACGGTCTGGAACCGGACTCCCGGAAAGCAGGTGGAGGGTGCGCGGGCAGCGGCTACTCCCGCCGAAGCTGCTCGCGGGGCAGAGGTGGTCTGGATGTGTGTATCAGATACCAAAGCCGTGGAGCAGGTGCTGTTCGGCCCAGACGGCGTGGAACAATCGTTGACGCAAGGGATGGTGATCGTCGATTCCAGTACCATTTCCCCCAGCTCAACCCGGCAATTTGCCGCACGAGTGAAGGCGCACGGGGTTGACTACGTGGATGCGCCGGTTACCGGATCCAAGATCGGAGCCGAGAATGCGACGCTGATCTTTATTGTGGGCGGGGATGAAGCTGTCATCGAGAGAATCCGGCCGCTGTTCAACGCCATGGGCAAGCAGCTGTTTCGCATGGGCGAGACCGGCAAAGGGCAGGCGGCTAAGCTCGTCATGAATCTGCAGATCGCACTAATCTACGAAGGCTTTGCCGAAGCGCTGACGCTGGCCACCAAGCTGGGGGTCGAAGCCGGCACTCTGATTCCATTGATCCAGGCTTCCATGATTAGATCGGGCGTGGTGGATTACAAGGCGCCGTTTGTCCTCAATCGTGACTTCTCACCTAATTTCCCGCTCCGCCTCATGCACAAAGACATTCACCTCGCACTGGACGCGGCCCGCGAAGCCCGGGTCAAGTTGCCCGGCCTGGAAACGGTAGAAGAAGTCTACGAGTTGGCCAGCGAAGAGGGGCAACAGGACCTCGACTACGCTGCTACTTTGACCTTGCTGGAAAAATGGGCAGGAGTCGAGGTTAAGGCTGGTTCCTAGAATGAGGTCGCAGGTCGCGCCATAATTGCCTGCGCTAGGACCACTGCCCTAGTACTTCGGTAATCCTTCCTCAGCCTTCTCTTACACAAGTATTACAAAGGCCAGCCGCCCTCTCTTGATACCTTACGCAAAGCCTTCACATCCAAACTGGGGTGATGAGAAACATCATGGAACTTCAGGCGCTTGCCAAGAAGCAGTCCGCCGATAACGAGATTAACTGGGTCACCGCTTCGTTCATGGCTGCCTTTCACCTAGGGGCGGTAGCTGCGCTCTTCTTCTTTACTTGGAAAGCTCTCTTCCTTGCGGCTTTTTTGTGGTGGATTTCCGGTAGCCTGGGCATCGGCATGGGATATCACCGACTGTTGACGCATCGCGGCTATAAGACGCCCAAGTGGGTGGAATACTTTCTGACCTTGTGCGCCACGCTGGCGCTCGAGGGCGGCCCGATTTTCTGGGTGGCCACGCATCGGATTCACCATCAGTTTTCGGACCAGGATGGGGACCCGCACTCGCCGCGCGATGGCAAGTGGTGGTCGCACATGGGCTGGATTCTGATGGGCAAGTCCATGCACCACGACACCACGACACTGGCCCGCTACGTTCCGGACTTGGCGAAAGACAAGTTTCACGTGTGGATCACCAAGTATCACTACGTGCCCATCATCATTCTCGGTCTGGTATTGCTGGCTGTCGGCGGTCTGCCGTTTCTGATGTGGGGCATTTTCCTGCGTACGGTCATCGGGTTGCATGCCACCTGGATGGTGAACTCGGCAACGCACCTGTGGGGCGCACGGCGCTTTTCCACCCGCGATCTGTCAACCAACAACTGGCTGGTGGCGATGTGCACTTTTGGCGAGGGCTGGCATAACAACCATCACGCCCATCCCACCTCGGCTCGTCATGGATTGGCGTGGTATGAAGTGGACCTCAACTGGTACGGGATTTGGGTTCTGAAGGTGCTGGGGCTGGCCAAGCAGATTAAGGTTGTGAAGCTCTCGGAGCTGCGGCAGAAGGACCTTCCTACTCCCAATGGGAAGCTGATCCAGAGCCCTGCGCAAACCGTGGTCGCCGGGGACTAATCACAATCCCTTGCGAAGGTGGTTCAAGAATGCTTGCGCGTCGGCGCGCGCCTTCTCGACCTTCTTAGGCTCGTTGCGGTATTCCAGCATAATTTCCTGAAGCACAAGTTCCACCGCATCTTTTGGCTTGTAGCCACGCGAAATAAGCTTGCGCGCTCGAGTGCTGAAGCAATCCTCTTCGGCAGGCGCCGCCATCTTGGGGTGGGCTGCGCACTCGTGCTCGTCGAACTTGGCGCGGGCCAGGCGATCATAGGCGCTTTTGGCCTCGGGATCACTTAACAGAGAAGGCAGAGGATATTCCCAGCCACACTGGGAGCACGCCCAGCCGCGCCGGTCTTGTTCCGCGATCCAGGTGATCCACCTTGCCATGTATCTTCTCGCGGGAAGAGAACTGCTAAGTCCAGCTCCGAAAATGAGTTATCGGTTAGGGCGCTGTCCTGAACGCCGCGGCCGCGAAGGGGGACGCCGCATTTTTTCAACTTCAAAGTGTATCGGATGGCGATGGTTCTGGCGAGTTCCTGGAAGTCCACTCACTAGCGGGAAAAACGTGGAATGATGCCTTCCTTCCAACGCGACCAGAGCAGCTCCCCGGTTATCGTTGACAAGAACGTTAACAATGCGCTTACACAAATTTACAACTGTCTTACCTGCTTTTTACCTTATGTGGACCTCACTTGTCGTCTAATAGCGCAGGTTCTCTCCCCTCCCCCAGATCTGTCGCAGCCAGCAAGGGTCTCACAGGCTGTGTTGGCTGGGGGAGGAAAGACATGATTCGTAACCCGTCAGATCCAAGCCGTCTCCCGCAACATTTGAATCAGGCATCGCAAGTGGAGATAGAGCAGAGGCGACTTGCAGAGGCTTTCGCGGACTTGTACGAGCTCCTGGGGCGGTATGCGCCCTTGTGGTATACGCGCGAACTGCAGGAAAGAGCTGAGTCGGTTTTGCGGCAGTTGGGAAAGACCTAGACTCTAACTTGCAGCTCGCCTATCCGCGTAATGACGCTGTGACGGTTCATCCTTCGAACCGGTAGCCCAGTCCGGGTACGGTGAGAATCAATTCTGGTTTCTTAGGATCCTTCTCCAGTTTCTGGCGCAAGCCAGCCACGTGCACATCGACCGTGCGGGTGTAAGTGCCCGCGTCATAACCCCATACTTCGCTCAGGATGTCGTCACGAGAAAGGGTGGCTCCCGCGTGTTCGGCGAAATAACGCAGGAGCTGAAACTCCCGGGCAGAGAGATAAACTGGTTTGCCGTCGCGCATGACCTTGGTGCCGCGAACATCTACGCGAATGGATCCGAAGTGGAAGATTCCCTGGCCAGTTCGCGTCGGCAGGCGGCGCAGGAGGGCCTCGATGCGGGCCATCAGTTCCAGGGTATCGAATGGTTTGGTGACGTAGTCGTCGGCTCCGAGTTTAAGACCAACCACCTTGTCGACGGTTTGGCCGCGCGCCGTCAGCAGCAGAATGGGCGTGGCCAAGCCTGCATGCCGGATGTCGCGGCAGACGTCAAAGCCATTGCGCAACGGCAGCATGACATCGAGTATGATCAAGTCAAAAGGTAAGCGTGTCGCCTTGTCGAATCCTTGCTCGCCGTCGGCCGCAAAGTCGACAACATAGCCCTCGCTGCGCAAGCGGTCGGTAAGAGTCATGCGCAACGCTTCTTCGTCTTCAACTAGCAGAATATTTTCGTTCATTGTTTTTGCAATTGATCAAGTCCGGAAACAACTGCCGCCCTGTGCAACTGGGCTTCCTCGATGAGGGGAAGGTGGAGAGTGAACACGCTGCCTGCGCCCAGCTGACTGTCCACCGTAAGCTTTCCTCCCATCGCTTCCGCAATGTTCTTGGCTAGAGGTAAGCCCAAGCCGGTCCCGTGAATCTGGGTCGCGATCACGGCCGGGCTGCGATAAAACGGCTCGAAAATGTGCGGCAATTCTGAGCTGGCGATGCCAATCCCGCGGTCCTGAACGCTGATCCGGACTTCTTTGTGGAGCCGGCTTTGGGCATGGTCCAACACGGCACGGACCGAAATCCAACGGTTCTCGCCACTGTACTTCACCGCATTCACAATCAAGTTCTGCAGGCACTGGGAGAGTGCCGATAGATCCCCCATCACGTAAGGTAATCCTGGCGCGATGTGCTGCTCAATCACAAACCCTGAGCCGCGCACCAGTTCGGCGGTGTTTTCGATGACCGATTGCACGATTTCCTGAACTTGTAGCGGGCGCAGTTTGTAGCGGATCTCCCTATCTTTAGCGGAGGCAAACAGCAGAATATCATTCACCAGTTCGGTGATCTGGCGAGTTTGGTTCCTGATCACCACGCCATACCTGGTCAATTGTTCCTTTCCCTCCACCACCCCATCAGCAATGTTGTCGGCAGCCGAACAGATGACCGCCAGGGGCGTGCGTAATTCATGAGAGACCGAGGCCACAAAATCCATCTGCAACTGAGCGAGTTGCACCGCACCCATCATTTTGCTTCTTTGGATGGCCCAGATGGAAGTGCTGGCAAACAGCAAGGTGAAGCCCAGGACAGCAATCAGCCTGCCCGCAGAACGGTGCGAAGATCCCGCCACGATCGCGAGCCGCTCGGAGGCCTGTTCGTCGTAGAGCCGCTTGACCTCCTCCAGATCCTGGCGGACACGCTCGAACGAGGGCACGCCTCCGGTGAGATCAAACTGGACAGCTTCTCGCGTGCTGCCTTCGAGAATCGAGGCTAAGACCTCGTCTCGGACGTGGAGATACGCCGACCAGTCGCGTTCGAGACGCTTGCCGAGGTCAACTTCTCGCGCGATGCGCGCCTGCTCCACATACTCGCGAATGCCATCGGTGACCCGGCGATCAGCCTCCCGCGACTGGTCGGCATATTCGACCTGGAGATTACTGTCGTTGGTGGTCAAGGCATAGAGGGTGCTGCGGCGCGTCTCCTGGGCCTGATACTGCAACTCTCCAATCCGGCGCAGCCCGAGCACAGATCCGGCATACATTCTCTGTGCCTCAACGTCAGCGGTGTGCAGATCGCGTATCACGAAAACACCAACCCCCACCTCGATACCAAAAACCAACAGCAGCAACAGGGTGTAGCTGTTGCGGGCTAACAGGCCCGACACAATGCGCATGAGGGGAATGGCCCGAAGCGTACTGTGTTCTGCGGCGTCCTTGGTTTTCTCGCTCATATTACTTGGCCGAGCGGGCCTGCACTTGAATCTTATAGTCCCGGTCGCTGGGAAGAAGCCCGTCAATTCGAACGACTTTAACCGAGGCGTCAACATCTGAGGTGCGCAGATAACCGATGGCTCCCGGCACATTAAACACAAACTTACGAACACCCACGGGCGAGGCCAGGGTTTTCGGCGAAGCAAAGACCTCGCCGGTAAACAGGCCGTGCAAAAAATGATTGTTAAAGTCCTTCTCGCTCATGCGGCAGACTTCGCGGAGGACGGCGTCACGTTCCGGTTCACCGGGCTGCATCATCACCAGGGTGATGCGACGGCCGTTCGGCCAGTGACTTCGCTCTCCCAGGAAGATGCGACGCAGCTCCGTCGAGGAGAGGTTTTCGACGGGGTTGGACTGGTTCACGATAATGGCCAGGTTCTGCCCGGAATTGGTCGGCGGGCTGGCGGCAGCTCCGGCATTCCCCGGCGCTGTCCCTAACGTCGTCACCGCCAGGATGAGCAGAACCCGCAGCACGGATTGTCGCTCTGCACTCATCTAGAACGTAAACCCGACTTGGAGCGCTAATCCATTAATTGCCTCTTGCTGGCGCAGTCGCGTGTAGTCATATTGCAGTTTCACGGCAACCGACTCGCTCGCATCGTACCGCAGACCTACCGAGGGACCGTGGCGCAGGCCGATGTTCGGGAAAACCGGCTCCGCCGCCGATTCGTTCATATATTGATAACGGAAGTAGGGCCGGTAGGAGCCAAACTGCTTGGAAAGCTGAGTATAGAACGCGGGCGTATCAAACACATGCGACTCTCCGAACGGCGCGTGACGGATGACCAGCGCCTCGTTCAACCACTCGAATTTCGGACGCACCAACACCGCATGAGCGGCCAGAATAGTTTCACCGATTCTCGGCAAATTGATCGGGGTCAGCACGTCACGATAGACCGAGAAGCCTGCTTGCAACCCGCGAACCGACTCCGGTCGCACGAAAAACGCCAGGTTGAACGCTTTGTGATTGTTCTCATCGACCACGTTTTGTACCGGTTCGCTGGCCGCAGAACGGGAGGCACGTCCATTGCCGACTTCGGCGACGTAGTGCAAGCCCAGGCGTCCGGAGGGTATCAGCCCAGAGGCGGAGACCCCGACGTTGTGGATGGGCAACGGCCCGCCCTTGTCCTCGAACTCAAAAAGAAAAGGTCGGCCCGTAGTCGTCTGGAACCAGGTGCTGTGGTGATAGGCGGTGTTGTAGTAGCCGATGGCGGTATGGTACCGGCCCACCGCCAAATTAAAGTAGTCGTTAGGAGAATACTGCAGGAGCAGGCGCTCGACATCCACGCCGACGGTGTTGTTGGGTCCGGCCTCAAAGACAATTTCGCTCAGGAACTTGAACCTCTCAGAGACATCCGAGGTGACGAACAGGTTCAGCTGTCCCAGGCTGAAAGAGGTGGTGTCGCCTTTCTGGTTGTCGCCGTGAAGCGTGATGTCGCCGAATCCCCGCATGCGCAGCAGAGTTTTGCTAAGGTCCATTCTCTCCGGCTCGAGCGGCTGTTCCGCCTGCGCCTCGGTTTCAGTTTCAGGCGGGGTAGTGGCCGGCGGCGCCGCCTGGGCCGGTGCTGCCTGGGGCGCCGCTTGCCTGCCTGCCTCCAGTTGGCCGACTCTGGCCTCCAGTTGGTCAATACGTTGCAGCAGCATCCGTATGGTTTGTTTATCCTGATCCGGAGGATCGGACGTTTGCTGCGCCTCGACGACCGTGGTGCTCACCAGGATTCCGAGCAGCAGGGCAAATGCTTGCACGACAGCCATGCGACCGGTGAGATTCAGCGTCGCCCTCGTGGGCGGGACAGTGCAGGGTTTCATTGCTTTCTCCTAAAGACTCGGGCAATTACAAGGATCAGCTCCTCGCGTGCAGAGACAGCCCCGATCATCAGCCCCACGGTGTAACCCGTGGTGTAGAACTTACCCTTGCGACTCGCGTCTTGTGTGCCACCTATCAAGAAAAATTAAAGCTCATCTTTGAGCGCCAAGACGGAGGACCGAATGTTAGCTTGGCTCTGGGGGGGCAAACTGCATGTAAAGCTATCGTATCTCCGAAAAGTGTTCAACCAAAATCCGGCCGGGGGAGCCTGTGCAGCAATCCTCCCCCTGCGCTTCGATTGTGTAGTTTTATCGCGCTAAAATCACACTATGCGTATCACTAGCCGGCGCAAGGCGATCGTGTTCTTTCTGTCGCTCGGGGTCTGCCTCGCGGCGGTGGCCGTAGCCGTCGGGTTCGGCTGGATCATCCTGAACTGGCGGGAAGGGCTGAAGGTGTTCCTGGGAGTCATTTTCTTTGGCGCCATTACCGCCGGTCTCATCCTCAATACCATCTTCCTGGTGCGCGAAATCCGGCGCAACGAGCAGCATGACAGCTTTATCAATGCCGTGACGCACGAACTGAAAACCCCCATCACCTCGATTCGGCTCTATCTGGAAACCCTGCAGCGGCGCGAGGTGGACGAAAACCAGCGGCGCGATTTCTATCGTCTTATGCTCCTGGACAGCGATCGGCTGCTGGGTACTGTCGAGCAGGTTTTGAAAGCCGGGCGCGCCGGTGCCAAGCGCGCGGGACGCGAAGTCAGGGAAGTGGATTTCGGTAGCCTCGTACAGGAGTGCATCGACCTCGCCATCACGCGTCATCATTTGCCACCCGGGGCTCTGTACATGGACGGTTCCTCGAGCAACGGGAGCGCAAACGTGACCGGAGATCCGGAAGAATTGCACACGGCTGTATCCAACGTGCTCGATAACGCGATCAAGTATTCTGGAAGCCAGGTGGATGTGGCCGTGCAATTGGCGACGCCCGATGACCGCCACGTGGTTCTGCGCGTACGCGACCATGGCGTTGGTATTCCGGCGCACGAGTTGAAGCGAATTTTCAAGCGCTTCTATCGTGTGCCCAATCGGTCAGTCGGCCAGGTGAAAGGCACCGGGCTGGGTTTATTCATTGTGCGCTCCATCGCGCGCAAACACGGGGGCAAGGTGTTCGCCGAAAGCGAAGGGGAAGGGCACGGCACGACGGTTACCCTGGAATTGCCCAGGAGTGCCTCATGAGCCGCGTCCTGATCGTGGAAGATGAGGCCCACCTCGCCAGTGGGCTCCAATTCAATCTTGAGGCGGAAGGCCATTCCGTTCGGGTGGCCGTCGACGCGGAGACCGCCCTCGATCTGCTCCTGAAAAAGAAGGAAGAGTTTGACGCTGTCGTGCTCGACGTGATGCTTCCGGGCAAGGATGGTTTTACGGTTGCGTCCGAGTTGCGGGCGGCTGAGAATTACGTCCCGGTGCTCATGCTGACGGCGCGCGGAAGGCCCGAGGATGTGCTGAAGGGCTTTGCTTCCGGAGCCGATGACTATCTGCCAAAACCCTTCGAGTTAGCCATCCTGCTGGCCCGGCTTCAAGGTCTGCTGCGCAGAAGCGGGTGGATGCGTCGAAGCCGGGAAGCGGCTTCGGCTGGAACGCCCGGCTCTGCGTCGGGGAGTACCGATGAAGTGGTTACGTTCAGCGGGAGAACGATCGACTTCGGCACGCTAGAGTTGCGGGTCAATGGGAACACGATTCATCTGACTTTGATGGAGGCAGAATTGCTGCGGCATCTGATCCGGAACAGCGGCAAAGTAGTCTCGCGAAAGGCGATCCTGGAGAAAGTCTGGGGGCTCAAGGAAGATACCGACACCCGCGCTATCGACAACTTTGTGGTCCGGCTGCGGCGATATATTGAAGACGATCCCTCACGACCTCGGCACGTGCTCACAGTTCGCGGGGTGGGTTACAGGTTCGTGCCCGAACCAGATAGTGGAAAATCTGTCGGGCAATGACTCTGTAGCTAGAGACATTCTGCGGTTACGACCGCGTACTCTTTTTCCCCAGCGCTCTAGACCTATTGCACGAGCATAAGCTTGCCGGTGCGGTCGCGAAACATGAAGATCTCATTTCCACGCGTGATCTCGCGTGCAATGACATCGTTGCTTCCCTGGATGCGGACCTTGGAACCGACGACCGCGATCTGATCACCGGGGGCAAAACTTATTTGCTGGCTCCGCAGGATGCGTCCCTGCGCCAGATGAATGGTAAGAACTCCATTCGCCGTATTCAGCATGAGATGGCTACCCATCTCTCCCTCACTGACCGGGCAAGTGAATTCTTTTACTTCTGTGACCACGCCTTTGACCAGCACCTCGTTGGCTGGGTTGTAGAGCGCTGCGCCCTGGGCGGGCACAGGTGGATGAAAGTTGACGCCTAGAACCATCAGCAGAACGGCAATGACTGCGACGGCGAAGATGGCTGCCAAGAATATGCTGGATAGTCTCATCGCGCCTCTCCTTTCGCAAAGCCGAACCCCGTGACAGATTGCCTGCTTCTTCCGGGAGACACTTACACACTCTAATTGTCAGCGGTCTATCTTTTCTGCGCAGTGACTTAGGTCACCGCGTTGCGGGCTGCGCCGACGCTGTCTGGGGCAATTTTTTAGGCAAGTCATACGTACCATGAAGTTTATTGCGACATTGGCGGCATCGCTGCTCGCAGTGACGGCTGTGGGGGACATCCGGAAAGCTACTATTCAGCACCAAGGAGTGGCGGGACAATTCTGACTAAGGACGGCTCTCGGAGGGAACCTCATGAAGCAGTGCATACTGCTGGTGGTTGTTATTGGCTTGATCTCACTGCCTGCGCTGGCACAAAAGGCAGAAGTATTTGGCGGTTACCAGTACACGCACCTGGATCCCGGGATCAACGCCAACGGCTGGAATGCGTCGGCCACCTACAATTTGAATTCCTTCCTGGGTGTGACGGCAGACTTCAGTGGTGCTTACACCACCCAACACCTACACGTTTGGCCCGACCATTTCCGCCGGCAAGGGCTCGATCAGCCCGTTTGTGCATGCCCTGTTCGGCGGCTTTCGCACTTCCGTCAGCGGGCTGTCGGGAAGCGCGAACGGATTCGCGATGTTTCTGGGCGGCGGAATTGATGCCGGCATGAAGCATGGGCTGGCGTTCCGAGTTGTGCAGGCGGATTGGGAAATCTTGCGCTCCTCGGGTGTGACCGACAGGAAGAACGCCCGCGTTTCAACCGGAATCGTGCTGCGGTTCTAAGGGGCAGAACCGATATGGTTACCTTCGTTTCTTGTATTCATAGGGATGCTCAGTGTCTACTGGTGAGTTCCTGACTTGAGATCCAAATCAGGGCGAATTGGCTGTATGCACCGATCATTAACTCGGTGAGCTTTATTGCAGTAAACATTCATCATGCAAAAGGAGAAGAAGAATGCATAAATGCCTCATAGCGGTTGTTGCTGTAGCTTTGTTGTCGGCGTTCGCGATCGCGCAGGAAGGTGAGACTCCCAAGGCGGAGATTTTTGGCGGATATCAGTACACCCGTGTTAGTGGCGGCGGCACAGGCATCAACGCCAATGGCTGGAACGCTTCTCTAACCGGCAATTTCAACCAGCACCTTGGTGTGGCAGCTGATTTCAGCGGCGCATACAAGACTATCAGTGGAGTTTCCTTCAAAGTTTATAGCTACACGTTCGGTCCAGTGGTTTCCTTGAATCACTCGGGAAAAATCAATCCCTTCGTGCATGCGCTATTTGGAGGAGCACACGCTGCCGCAGATGCTGGTGTGTTCGGCGCCGGCAGCGATAACGGCTTCACGATGGCTATGGGTGGAGGCGTGGACGCGAGAGTGAGCAGGAATTTCGCTATCCGCGTGGTGCAAGCGGATTGGGTCTACTATCACTTCTCGGGAGTCGGTGAAAGCAAGAACGCACGGATCTCAACCGGCGTTGTGCTGCGTTTCTAGAAGCTTCAAAGAAGAAGGGCGGCCAAGCGGCCGCCCTTTTTTCCGATCTATAGACCCAGTTAACTCGTCTGCTCGATCTCTGAAATCCAGTCAGGGCGCTTCAGAACCTCGCGAGGTTTGGGCCCGTCGGCGGCACCCACAATTCCATCCTGTTCCATGAGATCGATGAGATGAGCGGCGCGGCCATAGCCGATGCGCAGCCGTCTTTGAAGCAGGGAAGTGGACGCTTTGCCGAACTCCACAACCAGCCGCACGGCATCTTCGTAGAGCGGATCGTGCTCGCCCTCTTCGTCGGCTTCGCCCGGTTCCCCGGGCTCTACCGCTTCGTGCTCTTCCTTGGGCGCTTGCAAGAACTGTTCCTGATATTCCGCAGTGCCCTGCGAACGCCAGAATTCCACTACCGCGGCAATCTCCTTTTCCGTGACGAACGGGGCATGCAGGCGGTGCACGCGCGCTGACCCCGCCGGGAGGTAAAGCAGGTCGCCGCGACCCAGTAGGGCCTCGGCGCCGTTGGCATCGAGAATGGTGCGGGAATCAACCTTGGTGGCTACGCGGAACGAAACACGAGCGGGGAAATTGGCCTTAATCAAGCCGGTGATTACGTCTACGGAAGGCCGCTGGGTCGCTAACACCAGATGGATTCCCACGGCACGAGCCATTTGCGCGAGGCGCGTGATCGATTCTTCTACATTGTTCTGGTCGAGCATCATCAGATCAGCCAATTCATCGATGATGATCACAATGCAGGACAACGGCCGCTCGTCGGGATTTTCCTCAAACAAGCTAGGGGTCGCAGCGCCATCGAAGAGGCGATTGTACTGGTCGATATTACGCACGCCTTTGCTGGCCAGCAGCTTCAGCCGTCTTTCCATCTCGCGGACAGCATTGCGCAGCACGTTGGCGGCGACTTTGGGCTCAGTGATGATCGGCGTATAGAGGTGGGGCACGCCTTCGTAGACGCCTAATTCCAGCCGCTTGGGATCGACCAGCACCAGCCGCACCTGCTCAGGTGTGGCTTTGTACAGAATCGACATGATCATGGCGTTGATGGCCACGCTCTTGCCAGTTCCGGTGGAGCCTGCAATCAGAAGGTGCGGCATCCCCGCCAGGTCCGCGACCACGATGCGCCCGTTGATGTCTTTGCCCATAGAGAGCGTGAGCTTCGATTTGGAGGCCATGAATTCCTGGGCCTCGATGTTTTCACGCAGCCAGATGATCTCGCGCTCGCGGTTAGGAACCTGAATGCCGACGGTCGACTTGCCGGGCATACGCTCGATCAGGATGCTTTCGGCGCGCAAGCCGAGGCAGAGGTCGTCCGTGAGATTGGTGATCCGGCTGTACTTGATGCCCGCCTCGGGCTTGAACTCAAAGGTCGTGACTACCGGGCCGGGATTGATTTGAGTAACCTGGCCCCGGACATCGAACTCGGCACATTTTTCGGTCAGGACCTTGGCGAGCAGTTTCAATTCGTCTTCATCAATAGCGTGCTGCTCGTCGGGCCGATGCAGCAGGCTGCTCGGCGGCAACTTGTAGCCGTCGGCAATTTTCGGCATCGTGGTCTTGGGCTTTTGCGTGCTGTCGGCACGCTCGATAACTTCCGGCGTCCTTGCCAGATCCACGGGTCGACCTGGTATTTCGTCGACTCCGCGCTCCCCTACTCTCTCGATCCCAGACTTGACGCGCGACGGCGGCGAAGATGGAGACGGAGCATCGGGCGCCTTGGCGGGCACCAGTTGAGCGCTGACCATCGGCCGTGCCGCCCGCCTCTTTTCCAGTTCCTTTTGCGCCCGTTTGCGGGCACGCATCTCTCGCCAGTCTTTATACCGTTCCCAGAGCGCGATAGCGAAGGCGAACCGGGTGGGCAGCCAGAATTGCAACGCAGAGAACGAGAACGCAGTTGAGAGATACAGAGCAACCGCGAGAATTGCCGCGCACACAATGTAGGCGCCGGTGAGATTGAGATAGCGGATCATGACATCGCCCACGACCCGCCCCAGCAGTCCCTCGATGGGGATTACGTTCATCCAGCGCACGTGATAGGGCAGCAGGGCCAGCAATGCCGGAATGAAGATGAGGAGCCAAATCGCGCCCAGGCACTTGGCCAACGGATATTGCACCTTGCGCGAGCGAAACCAGCGAATGCCCAGCACAGCCACCAGGCCGGGCAGAAGGAATGCGCCTAATCCGAAGACCTGGAGCAGAAGATCGGAAGCGATGGCGCCAACGATCCCGATCCAGTTACGTGCCGCCCGCGAGTCAGTCAGCACCGAGGCGCTGTTCAGGGATGGGTCGAGCGGGGAATACGAAACCACGGCGAGGAAAAGGAGGAGCGCGCAGACACCGAGGACGAATCCGATCAGCTCATTCAGCCGTCGGTTGCCGGTGGGGACAAAGATCCTGGAAAGAAGGCTCATGATGGTGTAAATCCCGCACCCCGCGCCGGGAGAGACCCTCCGCGGTGCCGCAACCAGGCCAGAGCCCAATTATTATGCCAAGAAGAAGCCGGGGGTACAATCGGGATTTCCCTGGCGGTATCGAGTTGGTTCAGGGCAAGCCCGGCAGTTAGAAGCCAGGCCATGGTAAACAAAGGAGTTACGTGTCAGTAGTGTCATCCCGAGCGAAGTAGGACGACGCGCCCCTGTCGTCCTCCGCAGTCGAGGGACCCCTTGCCTTTGGACTTTGCTCAGGTAGCCATCAAGCGCCGATCATCCCCTTGGCCCAGGCTAATACGGCAATTCCAATGAGAATCCGGTAAACGGCAAAAGGGGTGAATCCGCGACGCCTCACCCAGGCCATGAACCAGGCTACCGAGCCGTAGGCCACGATAAAAGAGACTACAAAGCCAATCCCCAGCACAATCCAGCCATGGGCGTCGATCTGCGAGACGCCAATGGGATTAACACCCTTGCCGCGCAGTGATTTCCAAAGGTCATAACCGGTAGCCACCACCATGGTCGGAATGGATAGGAAAAACGAAAATTCCAGGGCCGACGCTCGGGACATGCCCGCCAGTTGACCTGCCGCGATGGTGGACATGGATCGCGAGGTCCCGGGAAAAACGGCCGAAAGAATCTGGCAGGCGCCAATCCAGGTGGATTGGCCCAGCGACATGCTTTCCATTCTCCAGGTGTGAATCGGAGTGCCGGGGGCGCCTGGCCCCTTGGCTTCCCAAGACGCCTTCAGGGCGTCCACGATCCACATCACGATGCCGCCGATCAGCAGGGAACAACCCATGATGTAGAGACTCTCCAGGTGCTTGCCGATGGTCTTGGTCAGCAGAAATGCGGGAATGGCAGTGACCACGAAGGCCACAATGGTTAACCCGAGCGGATGAGTGAGTGCGTTTCGGTCCCGGTTCTCACCTTCCGGAAAAGTGGAGAGGAATTTCTGGATGCGCGCCCGAAAATACACCGGCAAGCACAGAATGGCGCCCAGTTGAATGACGATGGTGTACATCTTCCAGTAGCCGTCTGCCAGGTTAATGTTGAAGAGGGCCTCGGCAATGCGCAGGTGGGCGGTGGAACTGACAGGTAGAAATTCGGTTAGGCCTTCAATGATGCCCAGTATCACGGACAGCAGGTAGTCGTTCAATCTTCCTCCGACGCGAAGTCATTTGTGGGGACGGGGCTTCGCCCCGTCCGGGCGGGTCAGAGACCCGCCTCCACACAGGTCATTCCGCCGCGTTGCCGTATGTGGGGACGTTTTGCTGTATCAAATAAATCAGGCGCTGTGCCCGAGTCGCCCAGTCCGTCTGCTGCGCATATTGGCTGACTACCTTTTGGGCAAGAGCTAGGGCCCGATTTTTCGATTCCTCTGACTTCTTTGCCTGCTCTTCGGTCTTGTAGATCTCAATCAGAGCCGAACGGCGCCAGGCGGCGTCGTACAAGGCCTGTGCAGCAGCGAGCGAATTCGGGCGCTCGTTGGCGTACTTTTCATAAATGTCGGCTTCTTTGTCGGGACACTTCGAGGAGCCCTGCCAGTCGCCACACAATTTGTTATCCAGCAAGCTAAAGGCGGCCAAGTCAGCCCAGCGGGTACCGGGAAATTTCTTGATAACCAGCTTCATCCATTCTTCGTTCATCCCTTCGCGCAGAAAGGCTTCTCTGGTTCTGGCAGAGGGCCGCGACATGACATCTTCCTTTTCCAATTGCCATCGGATATCAGCCGCGCGATACAGAGCTTGGGGTGCTAGAGGCGAGTTGGGGAAATCATCATAGACTCGACGATAAAGGCGCATGGCATCCTGGGCGGCGCCGCGGCGGCCATGGCGGCGGCTGGCCTGGTCCTCGGAATCGGCGGCTTCGCCATACAGGATCTTGTCTCCGTCGGGCGTTGAGGGGCGTACCACGCCTTTGTCGAGGACCCAGCCGGTCACGGTTTTCTGCGCGTTCTCGTCATCTTCAATGAAGGCGGCGTCCGGCGTGCGGGCGGGCCCGAGGAGGGCCTCCACATGCACCCAATTGCGCGTGCTCTCCAGAATGATGAGTTCGCGGCCTCGTTCCGCGTTGGCGAGTTTGGCGGAACTGGTGTCTGGCGTCAGATAGACTACCGCCTCGCGCACCAGCGCGGCACGCTCGGCGGCAAAGGCCGCTGAGCACAATACGATCGCCAGCAGTCCATGGCCGAGCCAGCGATAAGGCTTCATACTGCCAACCTCCCCATGTTTGTTCAATTAGTTTTGATGCGCCTGGGCCTTCAGTTCCGCCAGCAAGTCCGGCGCGATGTTGCCACCGCTGATGATCGCAACATTCACCTTGGTTCGCGGCAAATCATCGCGACGGAACAGGAAGGCGGCCACCGCGACCGCGCCGCTCGGTTCGGCTAGAGTCTTCGGATTGGTGGCGAGGCGGCGCATCGCTTCCTCGATCTCACCCTCGCTTACCGTGACAATGTCGTCGACGTATTGACGAATATGCTGGAAATTAATTTCCCCGATGCTTTGGGTACGCAGCCCATCGGCAGCCGTGCGCGAAACCTGCTCGGCAGGAAACTGAACGATTTTTCCGGAGCGCAAACTCGCTTGCGCGTCGGCGGCGAGTTCCGGTTCCACGCCGATGACTCTGACCGACGGTTTGCTGAGCTTGATAGCCGTGGCGACACCGCTGATCATGCCTCCGCCGCCCACCGGCACAATTACCGTTTCCACTTGCGGCAACTTCTCCAGGATCTCCAGCGCCATGGTGCCTTGGCCAGCGATGATTCTTTCGTCGTTGTAAGGGGGGACGATGATGTATCCATGCTGGTCGGCGAGTTCCTCGGCCTTGGCTTTGCGTTCGTCACTACCCGGCCCCACCAGAACGGTTTCCGCTCCCATGCTGACAGTAGCTTCGCGTTTGATTTCGGGAGCGTTGCGTGGCATGACCACAATCGCCTTTACCCCTAAGGCGCGGGCCGCATAGGCGACACCCTGCGCATGATTTCCGCTGGAGTAGGTGATCACGCCGCGCGCAGCTTCCTTGTCGGAGAGAGAAACGATCTTGTTGTAGGCGCCGCGCAGTTTGAAGGCGCCAATGGGTTGGAGGTTCTCCGTTTTCAAGTACAAGCGGCGCTCATCGCGCAAGCCATTACGTTCGTGAATGCGCGACTGCACCAGCGGAGTGCGGACGGTCACGCCGCGTAGGCGCGATTGCGCTTGTTTGATGTCTTCTAGCGATACGATCGGGGTATCTCCAATTTTTGTGCACAGCTCTCAGTTGTCGGAATCGGTGTGCATCCGTGGAAATCCGTGGCTGACTAGATTTCCAAAATGACCGGCATGATCAGCGGCCTTCGCTGCGTTTGTTTTGAAATGTAGCGCTTCAAATCGGCGCGAATCTTTTCCTTGATCACACCATAGTCGGCTTTTTCCTCGTCACTGGAGATGTCCAGCGTCTGCATAACCGTCTGGCGCGCTCCGTCCATAAAGCCGTCCTCTCCGGGCGCGAAGCCGCGAGTCACGATCTCCGGGCTGGTTTCCACCCGGCCGGTCAGCTTGTTGATCGCGATGATCGGTAGAACAATTCCGTCTTCGCTCAGGTGGCGCCGGTCTTTGATGATCAGGTCCTCGACGACATCGGTACGGGAGCCGGAATCGATGCAGACCCGGCCTACGTTCACGCGGCCAACCTTGCGGGCGCCGAGTTCGTCGAACTCCAGGATATCGCCGCTTTCGATCAGAATGACACTGCCCACCGATCCGTGCATGGAAGCCGCCAGCTCGGCGTGCAGCTTCAGTTGCCGGTACTCACCGTGAATGGGGATGAAGTAACGAGGCTTGACCAGGTTCATGATCAGCTTCAATTCTTCCTGGCTGGCATGGCCGCTGACATGCACCGGCGGAGAGGAACCGTCTTCGTAGATGACATGCGCTTCGCGGCGGAACAGGTGGTCGATCATGCGGTAAATGGTCTTTTCGTTGCCCGGGATGATGCGCGACGACAACACGACCGTGTCGCCTTTCTCGATTTTGGCGTGCTTGTGATTGTCTACCGCGGCGCGAGACAGCGCGGACATGGGCTCGCCCTGGGTTCCGCTGATCAGCACGCACACTTTCTCCGGAGCGAAGTTCTTCATTTCGCCGGGATGAATCAGCAGGCCATCGGGGATTTCAATGTACCCGAGATCTTCCGCGATCTCGGCCGAGCTGGCCATGGAACGGCCGATGAAGGCCACCTTGCGCCCGTGCTCATGGGCAAGTTCCACGGCCACCTTGATGCGGTGAATCGAAGAGGAAAAACAGGAGATAAAGAGGCGCCGCTGGGTGCGGGCAAAGACCTCGTCGAACTTGCGGCGTACGGCGCGTTCGCTGGGGGTGTAGCCCTTGCGCTCGACGTTGGTCGAGTCCTGCAATAACGCGAGGACGCCTTCTTTGCCATATTCCGCAAAGGAATGCAGATCAAAGAGGCGCGTGTCCGTGGGCGTTGGATCGACCTTGAAATCCCCCGTGTGGATAACGACTCCCAACGGTGTGTGAATCGCCAGCGCGACGCAATCCACTAGGCTATGGGTTACCTGGATGGGATGAATCGTGAAAGGGCCGATGCGGAAACGATCCCCGGGACGAATCTCGCGGAGGTCTGCCTCGTCCAGCAGTTGATGCTCTTCGAGTTTGTCCTCGACATAAGCGAGGGTGAATTCCGTTCCCCAGACGGGCACGTTTAATTCCGACAATATCCACGGCAGCGCGCCGATGTGGTCTTCGTGGCCGTGAGTGAGCACGATGGCGCGAACCCTCTGACGATTCTCGACCAGGTAGGAGATGTCGGGAACGACGATGTCCACGCCCAGCAGTTCCGCCTCGGGGAACATGAGCCCGGCATCGATGACGATGATGTCGTCACCCCAGTGCACGGCCATGCAGTTCATTCCGAACTCGCCCAGGCCGCCCAGGGGCACGATTTGCAGCTTGCCAGTTGGCATCGGGAATACCTGATGCTAGCACAGGAGTAGCTAGTACCTGGTACCTGGTACCGAGTACCCAGTTGGCTTGTGGCTCGGTTCTGCGGTAAGGTCTGTAGATGGTGGAACCGTCGAAGCATTCGTGGCTTGCCCGGCGCGCGGAAGAAGCACTCCGGCGGGGATTCACGCGTGCCTACGATACGGTCAAGGTTGACCCGGGGAAATACTTGTTACAGTTGCAGGCGGCGCATGGGCTGCCGATCAGCAGCTTCCACGGCCTGTTCTCGGTGGATTTAGGGCGGTTGGACGATGTTGCCAGTGACACGATTCGTGGGGGGATGAAAGTCGCTGCCGTCGAGGGAGCGGGTCTTGGCATTGCTGGACTCATCACCATCATTCCCGACCTCAGCATCCTGGCAGCGATCACCTTGCGCACGGTCCAGAAGCTGAGCCTGCTCTACGGGTTCGAGTACAACACGGATGATGAAATCGCGGAACTCTGGGTGGCGGCGGCCAGCGCCGCCGGCGTCGACATCAGCCGGGAGTTGCTGGAGAAGGAAGTCGTCAACCGATTTGTGCCGCGGGTGATCCAGCGCATTGCCGTGCAGGCCAGCAGCGAAGTAGTCGAGAAGTGGGCGGGACGCGTCATCCCGATCGCCAGCTCCGTCATTGGCGCCGGTCTCAATTACTATTTCGTGCGCGCTTGGGGGCAGCGGGCGCAAGCGCACTTCCGCCAGAAACATCTCGCCCTTCGGCGACAGCTTTCAACCGCCCAAGCGTCGTTGGTCCTTTACCAGCCTCCCATATTGTCACCGTGAGCGAAAAACATGCTGTCACTAAAGAGGGATGCCTAGAACTAGTTCCGCAAAGAGTCTTTGGGAGGTACGCCTTCAGAAGGGGCCCCGAACGAAGTCGAAGGGGCCGCTGAGGTCCTGCGAGGTGCGGCTTTACCCTGAGTTATGAAGAGCGCTCATCGCGAACAGGACTTGCTGCGGCTAAAGCCTGTTCCAATTCTTGGCATGGGAATGCAGGGCCGAAGGCCCTGCGCCACCCTGCTGGAGAACGATCCTGCTGCTTTCTTAGGCTCACACCAGGATCCGCCGCTGTTTTGATTTGTGACATCCGATACGAATTGTCAACGAGCACAGAGCGATGCCCTCGAGAAGGGTGGAGCAGGGCCTTTGGCCTGCAAAATCCATCCCCGAAAGGAACCGGCTTTAGCCGCTCAGGTGACTGCGGTGAGCGACGACACCAACTCTAGATCCTTCGCTTCGCTCACGATGAAGATGAGAGAGTCCGGATTCCATGCCGCTATTCCAATGTTCCGCCATTCTGTTTGATCTCGATGGTGTACTTGTCGATTCGACACATTCTGTTGAACGGCAGTGGCGCCTTTGGGCGGACGAAATCAGAGTCCCTCCCGAAAGCGTGTTGGAGATTGCCCACGGCCGCCGCACCATCGAGGTGGTGCGGATTCTTGCGCCGCATCTTGATCCCGAAGCCGAGGTGCGCAAGATCGAAAAGCGAGAAGCAGATGATACGGATGGCGTCAACGTGATGCCGGGCGCGGCCGCGTTGCTTGCTGCGATTCCGGAGGGTCAGTGGTGCGTGGTGACGTCGGGAACGAATTACCTCGCGACCTCAAGGCTGCGTCATGCCCGGCTGCCCATTCCGAAGATCCTAGTTTCCGCCGACGACGTCAGGGAAGGCAAGCCCCATCCCGAACCTTATTTGAAGGGTGCGCGCGGGCTGGGCGTCGATCCGGCCGAGTGCCTGGTGATCGAAGATGCGCCGCAGGGTATCCGTTCGGCACATGCGGCCGGGATGAAGGCAATTGGGCTGACCAGCACGTATCCTGCGGCTGAACTCTCGAAGGCGGATGCGGTGGTGCGGGAATTGAATCAAGTGATCATCCGCAGCGATGGAGATCGGTCCCCCAGACTCGAGATTCTAGTCAGGTGACCGAGGGTGCAGCCCTGTGAGTGCCCAGTGGTCAGCGGCCGTTCTGTGTTACTGGCCACTAACCACTGATCACTGACCACTATTCCCGATAGCGTTAACGCAGAAAATCTTCCAGCACAACCCCGCGGTCCGTTTTCTCGTCGCGATACTTCACGATAACCGGCGTGTACAGGGACAGGTTCCATTCGGCAGCTTTGCCCTTGGAAACAGCACGTGCCCCCGGAACGACTACTGCGTTTTCGGGCACCTCGAGCGGCGCTTCCGGAGTGGCGCGATAGACCTGCCCGCGCGCTGTATCGTAAAGCGGCGTCGAGCGCGTGAGAATGGTGCCGGCTCCCAGCACGGCGCGTGCCCGGACCAGCGTTCCTTCGTAAATGCCGCAGTTTCCGCCGACCAGGACATCATCTTCAATCACGACGGGCGCGGCGTTGATCGGTTCCAGCACTCCGCCCACCTGCGCTCCTGCGCTCAGGTGAACGCGTTTGCCGACCTGGGCGCACGAACCGACCAGCGCATGGGAATCGATCATCGTGCCTTCGTCAACGTATGCGCCCACGTTGATGAACATGGGCGGCATGCAGATCACGGAGGGAGCAACGTAGGCGCCCAAACGCACAGAAGAGCCGCCAGGGACCACGCGCACCCGGTCAGCGACGCTGAAGTGCCGAGCTGGGAAGGTGTCCTTGTCAACAAAGGAAAGCCCGGGGCCATCCCCCATCTCGCTGAGTTCGCCAAGGCGGAATCCCAGCAGGATGCCTTGTTTTACCCAGGCATTCACCTTCCAATGCTCGCCAGATTTTTCGGCGGCGCGGATTTTCCCCTGCGTCAGGGCATCCCGAAATTCGAGAAAGACCTTGCGCGCTTCGGGATCACGCTCAACCTCACCCAGCGAAGCGAGACGCTCAATAGAAGCTTGCAACGACCGCATGGAAGGGAAGTATAAAGGAATTGTCGATTGCCAATTTCCAATTGCCAATTTTGGTTTTTCTGATTTGGCAATTGGCAATTGAAAATCTCTAGATACACTTGCACTCGCTGCGAATCAGAACGCCGGCCATGGTCTGCGAGGCGTTGCGGGCTTCGGCGAGCGTAGGGTAGGGACCGTGCCAGCGGGCGTGGTTGGCATCGTGCCCGGCGGGGCGTCCTTTGCCGCTATTGCACTGGCCGCAAGAGGCGCGATGCAACACGGCTTTGTGTGGGCCGGCGTGCCAGTTCTCGTAAATGTAGAATTCAGCGGCTTCGGGAGTGGGCGCCGCGGCAGGCTTGCTGATCACGCCCACTTCGGTCGCAATTCTCTGCAGGCGCGAGCGCGTGTCCCGCTTCATCGGCAGCAGGGGAAGACGATAGATCTCTTGGATCTTACCCATCATCGACAGCACCGCTTTCACCGGCAACGGATTGGACTCGATGAAGTTGGCCTGCATGAGCGGGAGATACTTGCGGTGCAGACGGCGAGCCGTGTCCCAGTCGTTGTTGAGTGCGGCGCGCGTCATTTCAGCCATCTCGCGGGGAATTTCGTTCGACGCTACAGAAATAATGCCCACACCGCCTACGGCGATGACCGGCAGGGTCACAGCATCGTCGCCGGAGAACACCAGAAAGCTCTCGGGAACCGCATTGCAGACTTCCGCGATCTGCGACATGTTGCCGCTGGCTTCTTTCACGCCAATGATGTTTGGCACTTCCGCCAATCGGGCAAGTGTTGCCGGTTCAATGTTCGCGCCGGTGCGCCCAGGGACGTTGTACAGGATCAGGGGCTTGTCCACGGCCTCGGCAATGGATTTGAAGTGACGGTACTGGCCTTCCTGCGTGGGCTTGTTGTAGTAGGGGGATGCGGTCAGGATGGCGTCCACGCCCGGACGGGCTGCGACTTCCTTGGCTTTTTCAACCGCATCGTGAGTGGAATTGGAAGTCGCGCCGGCAACAATGGGCACGCGGCCCGCAGCCACTTCAATCGTCAGATCGATGACGCGAAGCCATTCGTCATGCGAGAGGGTCGGTGTCTCGCCCGTGGTACCGCAGGGAACCAGGAAGTCGATGCCCGATTCCACCTGCCAGGCCACGAGAGCTCGCAACGCTTCTTCATCGACCGAACTGTCGGCCTTAAAAGGAGTGACGAGCGCGGTTCCACATCCTTGTAATTTCATAAAAAGAGAGAATAGCGCGAACGGCGGTATTGTACACAACAGAGATGGGAAATTGGGGCGTGCTGCGATGTGAGAGTAATAGCCCGGTAATGCAGAGATCCTTCGCTTCGCTCAGGATGACAATTCTAAATTAAATTACAGCTGGCGCCAGATGTCCTTGAAATCGTAGAAGCCCTTCTTACCGGCAAGCCATTCGGCGGCACGAACGGCCCCTTCGGCGAAGCCGCGGCGGGACTTGGCGTCGTGACACAGATAAATACTGTCATTAGGAGAGTCATAGACGAGCTCGTGCATGCCGACCACATCACCCTCCCGGAAAGAGATGATTTCCAGTTCGGAGCCGCTTGCCTGTTGGACTTCCTTCTGAATGGCCACTGCAGTGCCAGAGGGCGCGTCTTTCTTGTGGACGTGATGACGCTCGAAGATTTGGCCGTAGTAACCGTGCTGGAGGGCGGTGGCAGAAGCGCGGGCGACGTCAAAGAACAGGTTGACGCCAATTGAAAAATTTGCGCCGAAGAGGAAGCCGCTTCCGCCCCTTTCCACGGCCTCGCGGATGTTGGGCAGTTCGCCGTACCAGCCTGTGGTTCCGACGACCATGTTCTTTGCTGCCTGAACGCATGCCCGAATGTTTTCCAAGACGGCGTGCGGAGTGGTGAAGTCGATCACCACATCTGTGTTACGCAAATTGTCGGGGGTGAGCGCTGACGCGTGGGGATTTTCTGGAGTGCATAGAACACGGACTTCGTGTTTACGCTGGCGTGCAACTTCCGCGACCAGGGAGCCGGTTTTGCCGTGGCCAAGCAGGAGGAGGTTCATAGCAAAAGCAATTCACCGCCGAGCACGCCGAGAGCGCCGAGAAAGCTAGAGTGCAACCATATATGCAACGCAAGTGTAGGACAAGCGGACGATGGTTGGCGTTGGGGCAAAAGAAAACCGGGCGGGTTAGCCCGGTTGTCTTAGCGTCGAGATGAGATGCGGTTACATTTCACGCGGCGCAAGCTGGCGCCGAAGGGTGCACCAGGTCCTGGTTGGGACCGGTCCGGTTCCGGATGTGCACCTCCTCGCGTCAGCTCTCAAATCCAAGAGCAGCGAGGAAGCAGACGGGTCCTGCTAGAGCAAAATCAGTGCCAAGCGGGAGCCTTGTCGGAGTGTCTGCATCAATCTCGGCAAGCTACTGAAATCATAATAGTTATTTGAACACTCAAAATTAAGGGTGGGGACACGAAGTTCGATTTCCTCAGAACTGATCAAAGTTTTGCACAACTTGGAGGATGTAATGACACTTCCGGTCCAAGAACAGGAGCTACGAAAGGCTACAGCTCACGGCGGCCTTCCATGGCCTTGAGCATCGTGATTTCGTCGGCGTACTCGATGTCGCTGCCGACCGGGATACCCATGGCAATACGCGTCACCTTCAGGCCAGGACGCTTGAGTTGGCCAGAGAGGTAGACCGCCGTGGCCTCGCCTTCGACCGTGGGATTAGTGGCAATAATGATTTCGTCGACTTGGCCAGACTCTACTCGGCGGATCAGGTTGGCAATGCGTAGCTGCTCCGGCCCCACGCCGTGCAGCGGAGAGATGGATCCGTGTAAAACGTGGTAGGCGCCGTTGAAATGCCGTGTCTTCTCGATGGCTGCGATGTTGGTCGGTTCCTCCACTACGCAGACCAGGCGCTGATTGCGGGTGGGACTGCTGCAATAGGTGCAGGGATCAACGTCGGTGATGTTGTTGCAGATCGAGCAGAGGCGGAGCTTCGCCTTGACGTCCCGCACGGCTTCCGCTAGCGCTTCGGCGTCGGCATCGCTGGAGCGCAGAATGTGGAACGCTAGGCGCTGCGCGCTCTTGCTCCCGATTCCAGGCAACTTTTTCAGTTCATCGATGAGCCGGGTCATCGGCTCGGCGAAACGGTTCATATCAATCTGATCTCGTCCTGTGCAAACTCGGAGGAGCTGCGAACGCAAAAATGCAGAGATTCTTCGCTTCGCTCAGGATGACAAACGTTACTTACAATCCCGGGATTCCCATGCCGCCGAGCATTCCGCCTACGGTGGACTGCACGGCCTCGTCGATCTTCCGGGCTGCCTCGTTGACGGCGGCGATGATCAAGTCCTGGAGCATTTCCAGATCGCCAGCTTTCACCACCTCGGGGTCGATCTTAATAGTTAAAAGCTGCTTCCGGCCGTCCATCTTCACCGTGACGCTGCCGCCCCCGGCGGAGGCTTCGACCACGGTCTCCTGCATTTTCTTTTGGAGCACGTCGTACTGCTTGCGTGCCTGGGACAGCATTTCTTGAAGGTTGAAGCCACCCATGGAAGACCTCGGAACTTTGAAACCAACTTTTTTCTACCTCTTCTCGCGATAATCGATGATTGTCCTGATTTCTGCGCCAAATTTTTCTTTCATGCGCCGGACGATTGGATCCTGCTCAGCGCGCGCTCGTGCGCTGCCGTTGGATGCCTCGCGGGGCGGTGGCGTCCGCGACGCTCCACCCGGAACTACTTTCAGTTTTATGGCCCTTCCTAACGAACCGCTGGCGGCCGCAATAGCTAAGCGCCGGGCATCCGCGCCCAAGGACATGTCAATTACTGTTGCCGATTCGGCAACCTTGATGACCAACTCGTTGCCTTCCACCTTCCACTCGCCGGTTTCCAGCATGGCGACCAGCATCCGGTGATCAGCGAGTGCGTTGAGCACGGCGCTGCGCAGGTCGGGAGCCCCTTCCGGATCTGCCTCGTTGGCAAACTGTTCTCTCACCGGAGCCGTAGCCGGGGCAGCCGCGCCCATTACCACGCCCGGCACCAACTGCGGGCCAGCGGAATCGGCTGATAATTCCGGCTTGGAGCTACCCTTGCGCGCGGAATCGGCGGCAAAGGGCGAGACCTGGCCTGAGCGTGCCCTCGATGATTCTGCGCCGCTGCGACCTCTGTCGGTGATCGGACGGGCGCCGGACGGAGAGGCCGCGGTCCGGGGAGCCGGTTGCACTCCAGCTTCGCTCAGCAATTGCTCGATCGGAAGCAGTCGCTGGGCATGGGCCATCTTCAGCAGGCCCAATTCCAGATGGAATCGCTGCTCCTGCTTGTATCCGAGTTCACTGTGCGTACGCAGCATGATTTGCAGGTGACGAGCCAAATCCTCTTCACCGAATAACTCCGCAACCCGGGCCACACGGGTGCGCTCGTCACTGGAAATCTGCAGCAGCGACGACTCTACCCCCGCAACCTTCGCTACTAATGCATTGCGCAGAAAGCGGACCATCTGGCGCGCGAAATGGGTCGGGTTCTGGCCTTCACTCATGAGCTTGTCGACAAGACGCAGAATATCTTCACCGGAACCACG
Organism: Terriglobales bacterium; assembly: GCA_035631655.1. Taxonomy (GTDB): domain Bacteria; phylum Acidobacteriota; class Terriglobia; order Terriglobales; family Acidobacteriaceae; genus Gp1-AA122. Next base: position 39,968 of record DASQIH010000127.1, on the reverse strand, counting down.
TGAGACCCCTTGCATGACTTCTTCGAGCACGCCTGAGGGCGCGGCCCCCACCAGTTGGCGAACGGACTCAGCCGTCAGACGACCTTCGCAGGATGCGATCGCCTGATCCATGATGGAAAGCGCGTCCCGCATGGAGCCGTCTCCGGCCTCGGCGAGCAAAGCTAGAGCGTCGTCATCCGCTGTGATCTTCTCTTTTACCGCAATATCCTTGAGCTGCTGCAGGATCTGCTCAAAACGCACAGCCCGAAAGCTGAAATGTTGGCAACGCGAGCGAATCGTTTGTGGGATGTCCTCCGGCTGGGTTGTCGCCAACATGAAAACTACGTGGCCAGGCGGTTCCTCCAGTGTCTTCAGCAGCGCATTGAAGGCGGCGTCGGTGATCTGGTGGGCTTCGTCGAGGATATAGATCTTGAAACGATCGCGGGCGGGCCGGTAGCGGGCTGCCTCGCGCAGTTCGCGAATTTCGTCGATACCGCGATTCGTGGCGGCGTCGATCTCAATTACGTCCACGGCGTTCCCGGCACGAATCTCGGTACAGGACTCGCACACGCCACAGGGTTCAGATACCGGGTGGTCCGTGGATCGGCAGTTCAGGGACATAGCCAGGATGCGCGCCACCGTGGTTTTGCCGATCCCCCTATGTCCGCTGAAGATATATCCGTGGGCGGTGCGGCCTTGCTCAATGGCGTTCTTTAAGGTCTGGGTGACATGCTCCTGCCCGATGACCTCGGAGAACTTCTGGGGCCGGTACTTACGCGCGAGAACCTGGTAACTCATGGCAGGTGAAATCTGATTATACGTGATGCTCGGAGGGCCGCCGAATCCGCGAATTGAGCCGTCTGAGCGGTGTTTATGTCCTTGCGGGATGCCGCCAACCGCGCTACCTTTATGCTGTCCCGGGCTAATGCCGGGCGCCAGGAGGTTTCCCGTGCAACTCAGACTTAGTACCCGAACCGTGGACGGAGTTATGGTGATGGACTGCGAAGGCCGCCTTGTATTTGGCGAGGAATCGGCCAGCTTGCGCGACAGCGTCAAGAACCTGATCTCGCAGAACAACCACATCGTGCTTAACCTGGGCGGAGTGAATTACATCGATAGCGGCGGGCTGGGAACGCTGGTGGCGCTTTATACCACGGCCCGCAACGCTGGCGGTGCGATCAAGTTAGCAGCTCTCACCCAGCGGGTGGGCGACTTGCTTCAGGTCACCAAGCTGCTCACGGTCTTTGAAGTGTTTGATACCGTGGAAGAGGCAGTGAAGTCTTTTCGTAAAGGCGTAGCCGCGTAAAGTTTCTGCAGACCGGGCACGAGTTCCTGGCTCGCGCCCGTTGATCCCTTCTTCCCCAAAAACGGAAATCAGCGTTCCGGCACGGCATGCTGCTCCTCGAAGGCCGCGTCCAGTTCCGCCAGATTGACAGGAGTGCGCGAGGTGGAGCCCTCCGGCGCAGCTCGGAGGTACTGCGCGGGCCAGGCGGTCGTGCGTCCTAGTTCGCGCGCGGCTCGCAGCGGCCAATACGGATCGCGCAGAAATTCGCGCGCCAAGATCACCACATCCGCCTGGCCGGTTCCGATGATGTGATCGGCCTGCACCGGCGCTGTGATCATTCCCACCGCACCGGCGGAAATCCCCGCTTCCCGCCGAATTCGCTCGGCAAAGGGCGTCTGATAACCGGGACCCATGGGAATTTTGGCGTGTGGCACATTTCCCCCTGAGGAGCAATCAATCAGGTCCACGCCGAGCGGCTTGAGCTGGCGAGCGAGTTCGATGGACTGTTCGATATCCCAGCCACCCTCCACCCAGTCTGTGGCCGAGATCCGGACGAACAGAGGAGCCCTTGCTGGCCAGACGGAGCGTACCGCAGAGACAATCTCGCGCAGAATGCGGGTGCGGTTCTCGAACGAGCCGCCGTAGCGATCATCTCGGCGGTTGCTGAGCGGTGAAAGAAATTCGTGGATGAGATATCCATGAGCGGCGTGGATCTCGATGACACGAAAGCCGGCCTGGCTGGCGCGACCAGCGGCTTGCGCGAAAGCATCCACGATCTCTTGAATGCCTTCCGTCGAGAGTGCCTGCGGCATCGAATATCGCTCGGCAAACGGTATGGGGCTGGGAGCAACAACTTTCTTCCAACCACCCTCGTTTTCGGGAACGGTACCGGAACCTGCCCACGGCCGGCGAGTACTGGCTTTTCGGCCGGCGTGGGCTAATTGCATGCCGGCAACGCTGCCTTGATCGTGAATAAAGCGCACCATACGGGCCAACAGCTCGATGTGATCGTCGCTCCAGATTCCCAGATCCTGCGGGCTGATGCGCGCTTCCGGCAATACAGCGCTGGCTTCGGTGAACACCAGGCCGGCGCCGCCCACGGCTCGGCTGGCCAGGTGAACGAAGTGCCATTCATTGGCGAAGCCATCCGCGCTGGAGTACTGGCACATAGGGGAAACTACGATCCGATTGGCCAACACCACATCGCGAATCGGGAGTGGATCAAAAAGGTGAGCCATAAGTCGTACCTTGCCTCATCGCCATTTTTAACAGATTTGGTCTGGGGCCGTACTGCTGGCTCTTTGTGACTCCAATCACGGCAGGCTGCCTCGCTGCGCGAAATAATAGTTTGTTATCAGTTCTTCAGGAGGACGCAATGGAGCCGTTTCGTCATCATGTATTCGTCTGCACACAGGAAAAGCCCGAAGGAGTAACCTCGTGTTCTTGTAATGGCTCGGCTCGCGTTCTCGAGGCCCTGCAACGCGAGGTCGGGTCGCAGGGGCTCGACAACGACGTCCAGGTGACGACCTGTGGTTGCCTTGGGTTGTGCGATGACGGTCCCGTGATGATTACGTATCCCGAGGGTACCTGGTATCGCAAGGTGAAGAACGAGGACGTACCCGAGATCGTCAGCCGCCATTTTCGTTCGGGCAAGGTCATCTCCCGCTTGGTGTGGAATGACTCTCCAGCTATGAAAGCCGCGATGACTGAGCACCGGGAGCGTTATCGCGGTGCCATGAAGGCCAGAGATCAGGCAGGCACTCTTCCTGACGATCTCAATGAAATGATTCGTGGATTCACGCCCAGCCGGGCCGTACTCACGGCGCTGGAACTGGACGTGTTTACCGCTGTGGGGAAGGGCGCGTCGGGAAAGCAAGTGGCCGAAAAAATCGAAGCTGATCCACGCGCGACCGAAATGCTGCTCAATGCCTTGGTCAGCCTGAAGCTCCTCGAGAAGCACAATGGAACTTTTTCGAATACCGCGGGCAGTGCGCGCTTCTTTGCGGAAGGTTCTCCGGACAACGCGCGGGGCGGGCTGATGCACACAGCGAACCTATGGCATCGCTGGTCGACGCTCACCGACGCCGTGCGCGCAGGCACTTCGCTAAAGGCGCGCGTTCGCGATGATGAAGAGCGTTCCGACTTCATAGCTGCTATGGACCGCAATGCGAAGGAACGTGCCGGACTGGTTCTCAAAGCGGTGGGAACTAGCGGGATTCATCGCATGTTAGACCTCGGTGGCGGGTCGGGAGCGTATTCCATTGCCTTTGCCCGCGCTGTTCCTGATCTGAAATCGGAGATCCTGGACTTGGGCTATGTTCTCCCGCTCACGCAGGAATACATTGGGAAAGCAGGTCTGAGCGATCGCATCACGACGCGAAGTGGGGATATGCTGCGCGATTCCTTTGGCAAGAACTTCGATTTGATTCTGCTTTCCGCGATTTGTCACATGTTTTCCCCGGAGGAGAATCGCGCATTAATCAAGAAAGCCTACGAGGCACTTGCTCCTAAGGGACGGTTAGTAATTCAGGATTTCATTCTGGAGCCCAGCAAGACGGCTCCCCGGTTTGCGGCGCTGTTCTCCCTTAACATGCTGGTGGGAACGCGCGCCGGCGCAAGTTACAGCGAGCCGGAGTATACAGACTGGCTGCGAGAAGCAGGTTTTCCGGATGTGCAACACATCCGCCTGCCCGGTGCAAGTGGGCTCATGATTGCAGCGCGAGGATAAAGCCTTGCCGGGGAGGGCGGGTCGAAGACCCGCCGCCACACGATCCCCCTACTTCTCAATCGTGATTTCCTTTAGCTGGGCTCGCCGAAGCCGGCTATTCAATGCCGCCACATCGCGCTCTTTCATTTCCTTCCAGGCGGCCAATTGCTGCTCGAGTGCGGCTTGCACCTGGTTGAGCATGGCGATCTGCTGGGTGGTCGGCGCTGCATCAGCGCTGTCCACCGCCCCGAGCAAGCGATTGAGACCGCCATTCAAGCGCGCGAGACTTCTTCCGGCAGCGTCTTTCAGGAATACCGCGCCATACCCACCAGACGCGCCTTCCAGTTCGGCAGCTTTCTTGTCAAAAGCTGCGATGGAATCGGAAAGCGGTTTCTTGGCTTTGTCCTGCAGTTGCTTTAATTGAGCTCTCAGGAGGCGTACCTCTTGCAGAGCGGTGTAGTCCTGATGCATGGCCTCAGTAATTCTGAGTTCGGTTTCAAACTTCTGGCGAAGCCCGTCAGGCGGGGTCTTCACGCGCGGATCCATCTTGATGGTCAGAGGCTGCGTGTAGCTTTTTCCGCCGGCGGTGAGCTTGACATTGTAGTTGCCCGGGAGGACGGCGGGGCCGAGCGGGAAACGCGGAGTGTCGTGGTAAATCGCGGAGATTGGGTACTCGTGCTCCAGCGCATCGGGGGGCGGATAGTGTAGATCCCAGACAAAGCGGTGCATGCCGGGCTCCGCCGAGAGAATCTGGGGCGGCCTGATCCAATAGGTGGGAACGGGCAATTCTTTTGGGTTCACCGGTTCCGGCTTGTCTGTACTCGAAAACCGGCGCACCAATTTTCCGGCTTCATCAGCAATCTCGAGAGTGACGGGCTCGCTTGATTTCAGCAGGTAATCCAGCATGGCGCCGTCGGGCGGATTCTTGCCGGCGGGCTCTTCGGGTGGAAGCGGCGTATCCGTGTTGTTGTCGCGGCGCATGCGGTACGTGACCTCGGGCGCAAACAAGTGGACGTCGGAATCGGCTACCCACGGGTTGAGCTGGCGGAGCGGCGTGATGTTGTCGAGAATCCAGAAAGATCGCCCATGTGTGCCCACTACCACGTCATCCTGGTGAACGACCAGATCGCGGATGGAAGTCGCAGGTAAGTTGAGCTGCAGCGATTGCCAGTGGTCGCCATCATCGAAGGAGACATACACGCTGCGCTCGGTGCCGGCGAAGAGCAAGCCTTTTCTCTCGGGATCTTCGCGTACGGTGTTGACGGGTTCGTTCTCGGGAAGTCCAGTAACGATCTTCTGCCAGGTTTTGCCGCCGTCGTGGGTGCGATAGACGTACGGACGCAGATCATCGAGACGAAAACGATTCACGGCGGCATAGACCGTCACGGTGTCAAAGTGCGAGGCATCCATCTGGGCCAGCTTGCTCCACGGCGTCAACTCCGAGGGCGTGACGTTCTGCCAATTCTTGCCTCCATCGTGCGTCACCTGGATTAAGCCGTCATCGGTGCCGATCCAAATCAGGTTTACGTCCTTGGACGAGGGAGCAATCGAGTAAATCACGCCACGATGCTTACCTTTGGCCGGGTCGGACTCGACGAACACGCCTAAATTGGGCGGCACTCCCGGATCTTCGCGGGTCAGGTCGGGGCTGATGATGTCCCAGCTTTGTCCGCCGTTAGTAGTCTTGAAAAGCACATTCGATGCCAAATAGAGCACATGCGGGTCTGCTGGGGAGAAGATCAGCGGTGCCGTGCGATTAAAGCGGTACTGGCCAGTACGCAGCACCACGGGTGAGACATCCTGGGTCTGGCCGGTGGTGCGGTCATAGCGCGTGGTCTTGCCGCCGTAAATGAGATTTGGATTGAGCGGATCGGGAGCAACGTAGCCGTACTCTTCGGTTCCGATCGGATACCACTCGCGAAACGTGATTTCGCCAAAATCACTGCGGCTGGCCGTACCGGCGCTGCCGCTCTCCTGCTGCCCGCCGTAGACCCAGTAGGGAAACTGATTGTCAGTGATGACGTGATAGAACTGCGCCGTCGGTTGGTTGTACCACGAGCTCCAGGTCTGGCCGCCATTCACGCTGAGAGTAAGGCCCTGATCGCTGGCGAGCGCGATGATGTCCGGATTCTCCGGATTGATCCAGATGGTGTGGTAGTCATCTCCACCCGGCGCGCCCTTGATGGCGGTGAAATTCTTGCCGGCGTCGGTGGAACGATAGGTCGAAGTGTTCGCCACGTAGACGATATCTTGGTTTTTGGGGTCTACGCGAACGCAGGCGAAGTCGTCACCACGTCCCCAGATGCGTTCTTCCTCGTTCACTCTCTGCCAGTTTTCGCCGGCATTATCGGAACGATACAAGCCACCAAGCTTCGGCGCATCTACCAAGGCGTAAATGCGATTCGGATGGCTGGGGGCAATACCAATTCCGATGCGGCCCAGCTTGTCCTTTTCCGTGGGCAGGCCCTCAGTGAGTTGCTTCCAGTTAGTGCCGCCATCGGTTGATTTGTAAAGCCCGCTGCCCGGGCCGTTGTAGCCGCCGCCAGTGGTCCAGGGCGGACGGCGCGAGGACCATATATCGGCATAGACAATTTGTGCGTCCGCGGGATCGAATGCCAGATCAATCGCCCCGGTGTTGTCGTCTTTGTAAAGGACCTTTTGCCAGGTCGCGCCGCCATCCAGCGAGCGGAAGACTCCACGCTCGGGATTCGGGCCATAAGGATGCCCGAGAGCCGCAACCAACACGCGGTTCGGATCGCGAGGATCAACGATGATGGCACCAATCTGCTGGGCGTCCCGCAATCCGAGAGGCTGCCAGGTCTGGCCGCCATCGGTGGATTTGTAGATGCCGTCTCCTACCGAGAGATCAGGTCGGCGCAAGCCCTCGCCGCTGCCCACGTAAATGATGTCGGGATTGGAAGGCGCTACAGCCAGGGCGCCGATCGATCCGGTGGGCTGGCCGTCGAAGATGGGATTCCAGGTTCGACCGGAATCGCTACTTTTCCACACACCGCCATTGTTGGGCGCCATGTAAAAGACATTCGGTCGGCCCGGCACTCCGCTCACCGCCACGGTGCGGCCGCCGCGGAAAGGGCCAATCATCCGCCATTGCATGCCTTGATAAAGCTTCGGACTGAACTCCTGGGCGGCGGAGAACGTGATTAATCCAAAAAGCAGAATTCCGAGAACTGATAGAGCACTCCGGCATCTTGCTTTCACAGTCTGTCTCCTAAAAAACAAAGAAGCATAAATCATGGGAACCCGGCTGCCCAACACCTCCGTAATCGTCCCCCTGCAAGCTAGGAAAGAGTAAGCTACTCTGGTGTTGTTCTACTTGCCCTTAATACGGAGCATTGGAATGATCAGATACGGGCTGGCAGTGCTCGCTCTCATAGCATCGCTTGGATTGGCCACCCCAACTCTAATGGCGGACCACGGACAAGGAAAAGGGAACAAGCACGCCAAGAAGCACTTCGATGACGACCAGGGCCGCTGGGAAACGCGCAACGGATACGAATATCGCACTTACGGCGATCGCGACGGCCGTCCTCCGGGATGGAATCGCGGAAAGAAAACCGGCTGGGGTAATTGCGGTCTGCCTCCCGGCCAGGCCAAGAAATACGGTTGCCGCACGTACATGTATGAGGGCCGGCCTCATTACTACTATCAGGACGAACGTGGGCAGATCATCGTGCGCCGTCCAATCATCCAACTCCACGGCAGCGTCGAAGTTCGCTAAGTTCGGCTCTCAGTGTTTCCTGACAGGCGGGAGGCTCTTGCCTCCTGCCAAGAGCTAGGTTCTCGGAACCATCCGCAATGAAGTGCTTCGCGCAAAACTCCTAACCCAGATTCCCCGTCGGCGCAAGCCTCCTCGGAATAACAAGAATTTGGGTTGAGAAAAACAAAGGGCACGGTGCTTAACCGTGCCCCAGACTAGGAAGAAGAGGAAACAACTCAACTACTCGATCGCGACCTGCCACCGGTTGCTGGGCGTCTTCACGAGCACCAGAGCCACTTTGGTGGGCTCGCCATGGTAGAAATTGACGCCGTACTTGTCGATCAGCGTGGAGCGGTCCCAGGTGTTGAAGCTTTTCACCAGCGACCCTGAAGCCTCGAACAGGTTGCCCAGCTTGTTCGGTTCCCAGCGCCAGCTGAACTCGACTCTTGCCCGTTCCGGGCTCAGCATGGTGATCTTGGAAATTTCCGCCAGGCGGCGCTCGGCCAGGGGAACAACGTACAAATCAGTGTTGTCCTTCTCCTTGGTCTTTTCCACGTCGGGGATTTCCGCCAGCAGTTTCTCGCCCTGTGAGGTCAGCACAATCGGATAGGTTCGGCCAGTCAGCTTGCCGCGCTTGAGGAGACCGGCTTTCTCCAGCAGCCGGTAATGTGGGTCCTCGGGCTTTTCATTCACACTCGCTTTCACCATCCCGGTGTGGAAGCGAACCACCGCGGGGCCCTGCGCTTTCAGCGACGCGGAAACGACGCTGCCGGCGTCCGCAGTGCTCATCACCTGCTTGTTTTGCCAGACGTAGTAGCCCGCCAAACCGACGATGGCCAGGATCATGACCACGATCAGAAGCAGTGGGACGACAGACGATTCGCGCTTTTCTAATTCGATCTCTTGTTCGAACATCGCGCCCTCCCCCGGTGGATTTCGCCAACCCCGTGTCTGGGAATCCACGGTAAGAAAATTCTGAACCAACGGCTCATAGTGCGATGTGACCGGACTCACAGAGCAAAGTTCGCAGCTCACAATTGGCTTGCGGCGGCAAAGGGATTTCTCCAGCAACCACCGGGGTTTGGCCAACTAGCAGGTCATTGTGAGCAATTAAGGTGCAAGAGATTTCACATTGGCTGTCCTTTTGAGCTGGATTTGGCCACTGAATCAACGCCATAGCGTGTTGTGGCTGGCATGCCGATTGCGCTTTGGCTGCACCAAACGGGATGCACTCCGCCCCCGATACGCGCCACAGTTTTAGGAAGGAATGAGATGAACACTCGTAAGCTCTGGCCAATTCTGTTGTTGCTGCTGTGCGCGATCTGCGTGGCTTCCACGCATCGGACCCCGGTTACAGCGAATGGTTCAGAAAAGTTGTCGGTGCGGGAGCGGCTGATCTTTAGGCCCGCTGTGCATGATTCCCGATTCACGGATGTCCCGCATTTCCTGGCTCGTTCCCACTGCGAAGATACGCAGCCTCCCCAAGCGCTAACCACGCCAAACCCGCTACTGCTGGCTGCTGACGGCGACGAGCCGGTCACGGTCAGCCTCATCGTCGGAACCGACGGCAACGTGCATAGCCCTCTAATCCTTCAGGGGGGAGATGAGCGGCAAGAGCAGGCGGTTTTGAATGTTGTGCGTCACTGGCGTTATCGGCCAGCGACTTGTAACGGCGTGCCCACTGAGGCCGAAGCCAAGATCGAGTTTTGGCATCGATGAACGCCGGTTTTCGTCTAAAATGGCGTCTCTGGCGGTTGATGTGGACGACGAGAAACAGCCCAGAGACAGGCCTCCTTCCGTGAACCGCTCCCCGGAGTTGGAGCGCAGTCCAGAAGTCGAAGAATTCTTCAAGCGGCTGGTAGACAAGCAAGGGCCAGGCCATCCCGGAGCGGGCGATGAAGCTATTGCCGCTGCGCTTCGGGCCATCCAGGGGGTTGGGTCCACCGCCGAAGCGCAACAGGAAAAATCGACAATCCCATCGAGCGATGATTTTTCTCCGGAAGGACTTCCGGTATGTCGCGGCTGCGGCCATCACAACCAGGTGGAAAACCAGTTCTGCGGCATGTGCGGACAGCCGCTGGGACAGTCGGCAGAAGCGGGTTCATGGCAGGGTCCCCAGGCCAAAGGCCACCATCATTACCATCATCACTACCACCATCACTATTTCGAGGGAGGGTCGGCAGCCGAGTTGGTTGCGGGTGCTTTTGGCCAAAGGACGGCAGCGTCGACAGCAGCGAAGGATCCCGGGAGAGTGCGCGCTCCACTGGGTGGACCGGGACTCAGTCGTGCGGAAGCCGCCCTACGCCAGATGACTCAGGACTGGGCCCTGGCTTGTAACAACAAGCAGCTGGATGATCTGCTCACGTTTTACGCGACGGACGCCTTGGTTTTGCGCCCCAATTTCCCCGCCATTCGCGGAACACCAGCGATCCGCGAGTTTTTTTGTGCCGCGCTCGATTCCGGTTTGGGGGATATCGAGATGGAACCGTTCCGGGTCGAGTTGCTGGGCGACCTTGCCTACGAGGCAGGCCGCTGCCAGATGCTGGTGCCGGTTGCAGTCGGCAAGCGGCGGGAGGAACGCGGTAAATATGTGGTGGTCTTCGCTCGACAGAAAACTGGGGAATGGAAGGCGGTGGTCGATTCTTGGTCCGGCGATCTCAGTTTGAATGTCGCGGAGGCTCCTCCTGCCAAAGCAAGCCCGCTGCCTCCCGGAGGCACGCCAAGGATTCGCCGCTAGTTCGCCTGCGAGGTTACGCGACAACAAGGGGGGGACCTGAAGGTCAGGTGAGCATCAGACCCGAGCAGCAGAGGCGCCTCTGGCCATCTTCCCGGCGACCCGGCGCACCGCGGGTACGTAGACGCAAGCGCGCGAATCGTAGTGCTGGCTCATGCAGGTGGGGCACAGGCTCATCTTGTGCATGGTGCACTGCACGACCGGGGCGGCCGCCCGGCAAGCATCGCAAGTACCCTTACGCCGCTTGCCATTCTGGTGGGCCGTCCGGGCAGGGTCGGCGCCGATTTCTGCTCGGAGGGCCTGTGCCTTGAAATAGAGTGCGCTAGCTATCATTAAAGTGCCGAAGGAAAAGATTACCAATCCCGATCCCAGCAGGCTTTCATCACGGTTGTGGGGACTCAGCGCGGACGGAAGGAAGAGCAATCCAATGAAGCACACGAGCGCTCCTGCAGCGATCAACCAGTTCCACATCTTCTTCAACATCGGATAATCCTTCGTCCGGCTGGGAATGCCTGGCCGAACCTGCGGTAACGATTGGGCGGCAACTAAGCTGAACATACCTTCTTACGCTTCGCCTCTCCAGATGACTGAAGTAACCTGGCTAAAATCGCAGCTCTCCGAGAGGCAATGGTGGTCGTACTACGCTGTCATGCGCCGTGTCAGCCCGGGAACAAAACATTAGGGGTTGGATTGAATAGTGGCGGACCTGGTTTTACCGGGGAAAAAGGGCATTGATGTCACGTTACAGTAGTAACTTGTCCGCTCTGTGTGGCGTCCCTAGGATGCTGCATAGCTATGAGTTCTCGTGCCCTGCTGATCTCCGCGGACGCGCATACCGCCGGTGTCCTCGGCGAAGTTCTGGCGGAGATGGAAATTGTGGTGGAAGAGTGCGGGGACTTTTCGGCTGCGCGCCGGAAACTTACAACCGGGCAATACGAAGTCATTCTCGTGGACAGCCCCGACCAGCCAACAGGGGATCGGCTGCTGCAGCAGGCGCGCTCATCGCAGGCTAACCAGAGTTCACTCGTCATCAGCGTTGTGGACGCAGGAAGCAGCGTGCGTAGTGTCTTCGCGATGGGCGCTAACTTCATTTTGTACCGGCCGGTATCGGCCGAGCGGGCCCGGGCCAGCTTGCGGGCCGCCAGTCGTCTGGTAAGACGAGAAAATCGCAAGCATCGCCGCGCTCCAGTATGTGCGCAGGCGAGTCTCAGCTATTCGAACGTCGAGAGCATGCCTGCGATCCTGGTGGACCTGAGCGAGGAAGGGCTGGCGCTGCAGTGCCAGTACCAGCTGCCCAGCCAGAGCAAAGTTTATTTTCGCTTTACCTTGCCCGGTCAGACGAAATGCGTCCAGATGTCGGGGGAAACCGTCTGGCAAGACTCCACTGGACGGGCAGGCGTCCGTTTCCTGGACGTGCCGCAGGTTGCGCGACGCCTTCTGAAGGAGTGGCTGAACTCCCGGATTTCGGTCGAGCAATCGAAAGTCACCGTGCAGCTACCAGTTGGCCAGCCGGGGCGACTGGCCAGCTCACCTTCGGACCGGCGCATTCAATCGCGGCATGCGTGCCAGTTGGGAGCAGCGGTCTACCGCGCGGGAGTGAATGTTCCTCACCGTTGCCATCTCACCGATATCAGCGTGGGCGGCTGCTACGTAGAGACTCCGTCGCCTTTTCCCACCGGAACGAACCTGGAAATCGTTGTGCGCACGTCAGAAATCAAGTTCCGCTCGGAGGGAGTGGTGCAGGTGGTACATCCCGGGTTTGGCATGGGCGTCGCCTTCGGCACCCACACCGACCAGCAACGCCAGCAGGTGCAGCAGTTGATTAAATTGGTCTTCAAGAACCGGGAGGCGGATGCTGATCCGATCTTACGCTTCTGAGGCCTGTCCCATGGTTCGAGCAGTCAGACGTTCCGAACCGCCTGCCGAAAATAGTCCAGCGACAGCTTCAGGCCCGTTTCGAGATTGATCTTCGGCTCCCATCCGAGCAGTTGCCTGGCCTTGGTGATATCAGGGCAGCGTTGTTTAGGATCGTCCTGGGGCAGAGCCTCATGCCGGATGCGGCTCTTCGATCCCGTTACGGCCAACACCTGGTTGGCGCACTCGAGAATAGTGAATTCGGTGGGGTTCCCAATGTTGACCGGACCCGGTTCTGACGACTTTGCCAGCCGCAGGATTCCCTCGATCTCATCGCTGACATAGCAAAAACTACGCGTCTGATTGCCGTCGCCATAGACCGTCAGATCTTCGCCGCGCAGGGCCTGCTTCATGAAGTTAGGGATGACACGGCCATCGTTCAATTGCATGCGTGGCCCATAGGTGTTGAAGATGCGGACAATACGTGTTTCTACCTTGTGATAACGGCGATAGGCCGCCGTGACGGCCTCCGAGAAGCGCTTAGCTTCGTCGTAAACCGAGCGCGGCCCAACCGGATTCACATTTCCCCAGTAGGTTTCTTTTTGCGGGTGCTGCAACGGATCGCCGTAGCATTCTGAGGTTGATGCAACCAGGTATTTCGCCCCGTATTTCCTGGCCACCTCGAGGGCATTGAACGTGCCCAGCGAGCCTACCATCAAGGTCGGAATTCCGTAGCGGGAGTAATCTACCGGACTGGCCGGAGAGGCGAGATGAAAGACGTAGTCTACCTTGCCGCAATCGAAAGGTTCGCAGATGTCGAATTGCCGCAGTTCGAAGCGCGGCTCGCGCGCCAGGTGATCAACATTGGCAGTTCTGCCCGTTAACAGATTATCAATCGCAATCACCGAGTGCCCTTCCGCCAGCAGGCAATCGCAAAGATGGGAACCCAGGAAGCCGGCTCCGCCGGTTACCAGGACGCGAGTGTTAGTCATCGGCCTTGGGTTTGCTTTTTCTGCCGCTGGCGACGGCGACCGGGCTCTCGGCGGGCAGGGTTTGTCGTCCCACGCTGTAATAGGTGAAGCCGTGGGCTGTCATGGTTTGGGGATCATAAAGATTCCGCCCATCCACCACGATGGGATATTTCAATTCGCTGTACAGGCGCTCAAGGTCAAGGGCGGCAAATTCGTCCCACTCCGTCAAAATCAATAAAGCATCCGCTCCCGCCGCTGCGTCGTAGGGGCTGGAAACAAACTGCACCTTGGAGCCCAGAACCTCGCGCGCCCTCTCGGTAGCCGCCGGATCGTAAGCCGCCACGGAACAGCCTTCCTGCAGCAGAGTTTGGACCAGCAGCATCGCCGGGGATTCGCGGATATCGTCCGTGCCGCCCTTAAACGCTAAGCCGAGCACGCCCAGGCGTTTTCCCTTCAGCGTCCACAAAGCGGAGCGAACCTTGCGCAAGAAAAGGTGGCGCTGCTCTTCGTTGATGCGGATCACTTCATCCAGCAGCCGGAAATCGTAACCGCACTCGCGGGCTACGGCGCGGAAAGCCGCCAAGTCCTTCGGAAAACAAGAGCCGCCATAGCCGATGCCAGGTTTCAGAAAACGAGCACCAATGCGCGAGTCCGAGCCCATGCCCTGGCGTACTTGCTGCACGTCCGCTCCCACCGACTCGCAGATCGAGGCCACGGCATTGATAAAAGAAATCTTCATTGCCAAAAATGCGTTGGAAGCGTGTTTGATCAACTCCGCACTCTTGGCGCTGGTCACAATCAGAGGAGGCGGGATGCGAGTACCACTGGGTTGCGGGATGGCGTCCTGGTGCCGGTAATAGGTTCCGTTGGTGAGGGGCTCGTAGATCTGGCGGAGGAGCGAGGCGCAGCGTTCATGATCGGCGCCTACCACGATGCGGTCGGGATACAAGAAGTCGGTGACCGCGGTGCCTTCCCTCAAGAACTCGGGATTGGAGACAACATCGAAAGATTCCGGCGCTGCGCCGTTGCGCAGTATCACGGTGCGGATCCAATTACTCGTATACACCGGCACGGTGCTTTTCTCGACCACCACTTTGTAGCCGTTGATCGCACCAGCTACCTCTCGAGCCACAGACTCGACGTAAGAAAGATCAGCATCTCCCTGATCGGTGGGCGGAGTGCCTACGGCGATGAAGATTGCCAAGCTCGCACGCACCGCTTGGGAGAGGTCGCCGGAGAAGTTCAGGCGTTTTCCGCGATGACGGGCCAGGAGTTCAGGGAGAAAATTTTCGTGGATAGGAACCATACCGTTCTTCAGGGCGGCGAGCTTCTGCTCGTCGTTGTCCACCAGGATCACTTCGTGGCCCAGGTCCGCAAAGCAGGCGCCAGCCACCAGCCCAACGTAACCCGAACCGACCACACTGATGTGCATCCCGTAACTCCCCATTGAAAATCGAGGGCGGCGTGCCCCCTCGTCGAAGCAAATACTTTACCAGCTTTCCGCCGACACGCGGGAAGGGACAACGAACATGCCGGCAGGCACTTCATCACGGTTCATGGTGATTATCATCACAGTCCGTGGGCCCACAATGGAGAACAATGGCAGCCGGAGTAGAGTATGCCAATCCTCATGGTGGCGGTGCTGGCGCTCGCGGCATTTGGGGCAATCGGGATTCTGCTGGCTGCCGCCGTAATTCTCGAGCAGCGCAGCAAGAAGAAGCAAGGGAGTGGAATAGAGGTGGGCACTATATCCGGCCATAAGCCGGTCGTATAGCCGCAGCCCCAGTCGAGACTCGGGCGATTTCCTCCATGCCTGCCGATCGTCTCGCTGTTTTCCTGCAAATTTCTCGCAGCGCTCCGCTGACTTCCAGTTTCAGAACTCACCGTTCGCGGTGATATCGGTCACCGCATACCTCCGCTGGCGGGAAGAGACTGAAAACACGGTGAAGTGTCTTCGAGTTTGTCGGAGCGCTGCACTTCCACCGAGTTCTCTCCAGGAGAAGTGGCCATGATCTCCCGCAACTTGCTATTGACGCTGTTCGTGCTGGTCGTTGTCGTCATCGTTTTCCTGCCACACCGCGGTAGTCAGAAGACGTTGCCCGTGAGGGCGGTCGGCCAAGCGGTTACGATTAAAGCTCCGCTGGGGCTGCCACCCGTACCGACTCCGTCGGATAATCCTGTCACGGCGGAGACCATCGTGCTCGGTCATCGGCTCTACTACGACCCCATCCTTTCCGTGGACAACAGCGTCTCCTGCGCCTCCTGCCATCATCCCAACTACGGGTTTTCCGATGGCAAATCTGTCTCGGAAGGGGTGCAGAAGAAAACGGGAACCCGCAATTCGCCCACGGTATTCAACAGCGCTTACTTCGAAGTGCAGTTCTGGGATGGACGCGCCCCCAGCCTGGAAAAACAGGCGGAGGGACCGGTGCAAAACCCGGTGGAGATGGCTCATACCCTGGCCGGCGTTGAGAAAAAACTTATGGCAGATCCCACCTATCGCGAGCAGTTTGCCAAAGCCTTTGGGCCAGGGCCTATCACGTACGATATGGCCGAAAAGGCGATTGCCAGCTTTGAACGCACGGTGGTGAGCGGCAACTCCCCGTTTGACCGCTGGAAGTTCGGCGGAGACGAGAAAGCGGTCAGCAAGTCGGTCAAACGTGGTTTCATCGTCTTCACGTCCGCGGATAAAGGGAACTGCGCCGCCTGTCACCTGATAGGCAAGGACCATGCTCTGTTCACAGACAATAAGTTCCACAACATCGGCGTAGGCGTGGAATACGGCCAAGCTACAGACTTGGGTCGCTATAGTGTTACTAAGAACGAGGCCGAGCGGGGCGCCTTCAAAACTCCATCGCTGCGGAACGTTGCGCTCACCGCGCCGTATATGCACGATGGCAGCTTGAAAACTTTGAAGGACGTTATTGATTACTACATTGGGGGAGCGAACTCGAATCCACAGCTCGACAAAAATATTCGGGTCCTGGATTTTCTGAGCGGGCAGGAACGAGCTGACTTGCTGGCCTTCCTGGAATCCCTCACCGGCGAGATGCCGGAGAACGTGGGTCCGCCAACCACCACGAAAGTGCAGGCGGACGCCCAGCCCGCAAGCAGGGCTGGCGAGTAAAGCTGGGAGGGACGCGGACCACTTTGTCGTCGCGCAATGCGCCTCTACAAGCCGAGTGTCCTTCTTTCATATTGACAACCCGGTCGTTTGGAGTAAAACTCCGTTCCATCGAGCACAGCTGTACAATCCAACCGCGCCCCTGCGTCCCCAGGACAGCTGTAGGATGAGCAGCCTCAAGTCTACGTCATAAAAATCCGGACCCCATGGCCTTTACCCATCCATTGCGACCCAAGCCGTTGGAGGATGTAGAACCACTGCCCGCGTCACCATCGGAGCAGAGGAAGAAAGTGCAAATCGAATCGCATCTCGGGGAAGTAGCCTCGACGCTCGCGGCCCAAGGGCTTGAGTCCTCCCAGTTGGCTCTGGACCTGATTCTGCACGACTTGGCCGATCGCGCTCGCATGGGTACAGGTGCCAGCGGCGCGGCTATCGCTCTGGAGCGAAACGGTGTAGTGGTTTGCCGAGCGGCAGCCGGCGCCACCGTCCCAGACTTGGGGGTGCGGATCAATACCGAGTCGGGACTGACCGGGGCCTGCATTCGCGGGCGAAAGCGCCAGTGGTGCAGTGATACAGAAACGGACCCGCGCGTTGACCCCGATGCCTGCCGGCAGCTGGGGGTGCGCTCCATCGTCGTGGTGCCCCTATTCTTAGGGTCCGATTTAGTTGGGGTCTTCGAGATTTTTGCACCCCAAGCGGATGCTTTCGGAGAGCGGGACCTCACGACCCTACAGGATCTCGGACAGTGGGTTACGGAAGCTCTACAAAGTTCAGTGGGGAAGGCAACTGCCCCGCCGGTAAGCGCACCCGCGCCCGCTCCAACCTCCGCCAGGACAGTCGAGCCCGTCAGTTATCCCGAGCAGGCAGTCATTGCTCTCGCCGAGCAACCTGATCATGAACTTCCGGCCGTGGACCAGTCGACCCGAATCCTGCGCGCCGTGGTCCTGGCACTCGCGACGGTGTTGTGTCTGCTGTTGGGATTCCGCTGGGGATGGCAAAGAGCCTATAATGACCGGGCGCCGCAAGCCGCCCCCACCGTGGCGGCGGCAGAAAGCCACCCCACGGAGGCAGTGCCGGAAGAAACCACGCCGGAGACAACGCCAGCGAAGCTGAGGAGCAAGGCCGTGAAACCCTCTGCTGGCAGCCAGCGCAAACACACGACGAAGAACGATGCGGGAGGGCTGGTTGTTTTCCAGGATGGCAATATCGTGTATCAACAGAAACCTGCGGCCGGCGGACCCGAAGGACAACCAACGAACGTCGCGGGCGAAACGGCGAAAACCGATTCGGTCTCCTCAGCCGCGCAGGCTAGCCCAGAGACGCAAAACGTCCCAACCAAGCTCGCTCCTGAGCAGCAAGTCGTGGCATCGCTTCCCCGGTCTTCACTGTCGACAATCAGTCCGGGAATAACCCTTCCATCGCCGAGCGTCGCGGCTCCGGTTCTCGCCCCGCGGGTCTCGCAGGGCGTCACGGGGGGGAAACTGCTTCACCGGGTGGATCCTATTTATCCCTATCAGGCAAAGCAGCAGCACATCGACGGCGATGTGGTGTTGCAGGCGCGCATTGGCAAGGATGGCCGGGTGGCAGAGGTAAAGGCCGTGCGTGGCAATGCATTCTTGGCGAATGCGGCTGTGGCGGCGGTGCGGCAGTGGCGTTACGAGCCCTACAAGCTGAATGGCGATCCTGTGGACATGCAGGCTGAGATCGTCATCAAGTTCGCTCTCCCCTGATAGCGGTTCGCGATAGCTTTAACTTACAAAGGCCAATTCCTTCGCCCGCTGTGCTGCTTTCACTACGGCCTTGATCAAGGTCACACGCAGCTTGCCTTCCTCCAGTTCGAGGATGCCATCAATCGTGCAGCCGGCGGGGGTGGTGACGGCGTCTTTGAGCAGAGCCGGGTGATCGCCAGTTTCGAGCACGACCTTAGCCGCGCCCAGTGCCGTTTGCGCCGCCAGCAGCGTGGCTACATCTCGCGGCAAACCGACCTTGACGCCCGCTTCCGCCAGCGATTCCAGAATGATGTAGATATACGCCGGGCCGCTTGCCGACAAACCGGTGACCGCATCCATGTGTTTCTCGTCCACCACGACCGTGCGGCCAAATACGTTGAACAGGGCGGTGGCGAGCTGGATGTGTTTCTCCTCCGCGAACTTTCCCTTGCACAGCGCCGTCATGCCGGCTTCCACCACGCAAGGGGTATTCGGCATGGCACGAATGACCGGGATGTTGCCGCGCAGCCCGCTCTCGATCAAATGAGTAGGGACGGAAGCGGCCACCGAGATGACCAGCTGTTTGGGAGTTACCACCGCCCGGATCTCCTTCACTACGTCAACGACTATAGGTGGTTTAACGCAAATGAAAATAATGTCCGCCTTGCGCACGGCGGCAACGTTGTTCGTGCCCACCTGAATCTTCAGCCGCTCTGCCAACCCGCGCGCCCGCTCCGCATGCTGCACGGTAGCGGTCGTGGTGGCAGGCGAGAGCAGGCGCTCCTTCAGCAGGGCCTGCAACAGTATGCTGCCGATTTTCCCAGCCCCTAAAACTGCTACGCGCTTGCCGGATACACTTGTGCCCATCTTGCCTCCGTGGCTTTTTGAAACTGAATCTACATCCTAGCAGGTGAGTGCCCGCTGGACACCTTACCACTGCTGCTCAGCCCAAAACTTTCTTCCGCCATCCGCACAATGGCGCGGCCGATCGGGATCGAGGCCGTTGCAGCGGGAGAGGGAACATTGCACACGTGCAACATCTTCCCAGAACACAAGAATTGAAAATCGTCGACCAGCGAGCCGTCACGACCAAGTGCCTGGGCGCGAACCCCGGAGCCTCCGGGGCGCAAGTCAGATGCCTTAATTTCCGGCACGAGGCGCTGCAGCGCCCGCACGAACGCCGGCTTGCTGAAGGAGCGATAGAACTCGCCCAGCCCGCTCTGCCAGTACTTGCCTGCCATGCGCCAGAAGCCCGGATATGTAAATTCCGAGAGTGTGTCGCGCAGGCTGAAATCGGTTTTGCGATAGCCTTCACGCTTGAACGAAAGCACGGCATTTGGGCCAGCATCCACGCCGCCATGAATGCGTCGCGTGAAGTGCACGCCCAGGAAGGGGAAGCGCGGATCCGCTACCGGATAGATCAGAGCGCGCACCAGGTGCTGGCGCTCGGGGATCAGATCGTAATACTCGCCGCGAAACGGCACGATGCGCACCTCAGGCGTATTTCCCGCCAGCCGGCTGATTCGGTCGCTCTGCAGGCCGGCACAGTTGATGACGTATCGCGTGGCGAACGCGCCCTGGGTGGTCTCGACTGTGGTTTCCGCGTTCCGCGGCACGAATCCGGAGACTTCGCAACCAGTGCGAATCTGTCCTCCCTGTTTCGTGATCAACTCCGCATACTTCATGCTGACAGCGACGTAATCGGTTATTCCTGTGCCCGGTACATGTAAGGCGCGAACACCATGACAGTGCGGTTCAATCTCGAGCAGTTCCTGGCGGTTCAGCAATCCTAGACCGGAGATGCCATTAGCCTGCCCGCGCTCCCGCAATTCCTCGAGACAGGGAATTTCGTCGTCGGTGGTCGCGACAATCACCTTGCCGCAAATCTGGTGGGGAATCGAATGTTGGCGGCAGAACTCGACCATCGCGGCTGCCCCTTGGACACAGGTGCGCGCTTTGACTGAGCCGGGCTTGTAGTAAACCCCCGAATGGATCACGCCACTGTTGTGGCCGCTTTGGTGGCGCGCCAGGGCGTCTTCTTTTTCGACCACGAGCAGGCGCAAATCGGGGAAGCGCCTCGTGGCCTCCCAGGCGACCGAAAGACCCACAATTCCGCCGCCAATCACGACGATGTCGTAGCGCTGGTCAGGCATGCAGGATGGTAGCCATTTTGCTTGGAGTGAATTGCACGTTTCAGAATAATCCTACTGCACCGTCAGGCTCACGCTGGTGCTGTGCGCGAGGAGCCCGGACGTGGCATTCACCGTAATGGTGTAGGAACCCGCAGGCGTTCCCGAGGGGGGCGGAGGCGGGGGAGGTGGAGTATTTCCGTTGCCACCACCTCCTCCGCACGCAACTAACAAGAGACTTACTCCGAAAGCCATCAGGAATGCGGCTGCCAACCAGGTCTTGGAACGGCGCCACCTGTCTGCGAATACACCACCGAACACCAGGAGCAGGCCGGCGAAGGGCAGCGACAGCGCATAAAATTCCTTCGATCTGTGCAGAGAAGCTGCGCGCGTTGTAGTCGAGATGTTCAAGGTGATGGTCGTGGCATTCGCTCCTGGAGTCACACTGGTGGGCGAGAAGGAGCAAGTCGCCTGCGCCGGCAGTCCCGCACATGCCAAAGAAATGGAATTTGTGAAGCCCCCCGGGCCAAGGGGCGTGATCTTCAGAGTGTAATTCGCCGCCTGCCCGGCCGTCACCGTGGCAACGCCATTGGTTGGCACAAACTGGAAGTCATTGACCGAAAAATCCGTATCTATTTCGTGGCTTAGCCCCGCTGTCGAATCGGAGGCAAACACCCGTACCGTGTATGTACGAACTTGTATCCCGATATTTGCCTGTAAACTGCCACTGGCCGAACCACTCTGCCCAGTACCCAGCAAAATCAGAGAAGGATTGACGCTGCAGGTGAATAACGTGAGGTCTGGGTATGTGTTGCAGGCGAGATTGACTGTGCCACTGTAACCATTCACAGAGGTCAAAGTTATTGGGAAGCTGCTGGAGCCGCCCGGGATGGTGCCTCCAACTGCACCGACAACAACGTTGTAATCTTTCCCCGACTGGACCGTTACAGTCACGGTTGTCGTCTTGGCGGAGGGTGCCCCAGCCGAATTGACGAGGATCGTGATGGGGTAGCTAGCTACCGGCGTGGCGGATGTTGTCCCCAGCGTAAAATTGCTTGCTGACAGGGTACTCCCGGGACTTAATGAACTGGGCGAGAAATAGCAGGTCGCACCCGGAGGCACGGTATTTGGATCGCAGCTGAGGGTGACAACCCCTGAAAACTGCCCGACGGCGAGCAAGCTGATAGAACTCGGCTGAGATTCGCTCCCTTGGTTCGCAATCACATTGGTAGGTTGGACCGAGTAGATAGAGAAATCGAGTACATGAAATGCTACCGGCAGGTCGTGCGTCGTTGAGTCGCTGCCAACGCCATGGATGTTGAAGCTGTAGTCGAAGACGGCAGGACCGCTTGCGCTTATGGCAAATGGTGTTCCGCCCGGAGAAGGTATCACTCCGCTGGGTACGTTGCAGGTCGGCGGGGCTCCTGTCCCGCAGCTGAGGGTCACGGCGTTGTTATACCCAAAAAGTGCATACAGATTGCCATTGAACGTTGCTGTTTGATTCGGGAACGCAGACAGCTGAAGTTTATCTGCCGCCATAGCGAAGTCTGGTGTGACGCTGAGCGGGAACTGCCAGACGCCCCGGCCGTAAGTTGAGGCGCGCAGAAGTTTCTGCCCGCCGGAATTGAAGATTCGCAGCTTGGTCACAGGCACATTGGGAATGAAGCCGGGCCCGCTGGAAGGGGTTGGGCCAACCTCGGTCCAGCTCGCGGACAGAGTCGGGCTACTGAAAACACCTACGTCCGTTCCCACGTATACAGTTCCGTTTTCCGGGGTGGGCCCGGCGTCCACCACGATGGAATTGGCGGGGGCGTCCGGAAGTCCAGCGGAGAAATCCGCCCAGCTTTGCCCCGCGTTGGTGGTCTTGAATACGTGAGAAACTCCAGGAAAGCCGGAGAAGCCCATGATGGTTACGTAAGCCGTGCTACCGGTGCTGTCGGAGGAATCGATCGCGATGCTGGATACCGGGTAACCGAAGCCATTGATGTTGCCAGTGGTATCTTGCCAAAGTGCCGGCCCGCCGTTCGCGTTAGTGGCCACGAACACTCGTCCGCCTTGTGGCGGTGAAAGCAGGACGGGGCCCGTGCCATCCGTTCCCACATAGATCACGCTCGAAATCCCATTGGTGTCCTTTGGACCTCCGGTGGCGAGCGAGCGCGCCTGATTGATTTCGCCTCCGTTGCACGTGGCGGTGGTTCCAGTGTCAAAATTAAAGCTGAACGCTAAAAAGTTAGCTCCCTGGCTGGTGCCCCGCCACAGGCGGCAGGTGCCCACCAGCATCTCGCTCGTAGCCTGTGGGTCAAGTATGTAAGGCGTGTAAAACGGTCCTACATCCCCGCCCACTTGAGGAGCGCTCACCACTAAATTGAAGGTATTGCCGGTGCAGCTGATACCCGATGTACAACGTTGGATCGTCACGTCCGTGTTGGCCGTGAACCACTCCGTCGGATTGTTGGGGTTGATCTCGTTATAGCCACCGTCTCCGCCGTTGACATTGATCCAGCCCGTGCTGGTCATTGCCTGGCTGGTTGCCGGAGAACCGTTGTCCTGGGTTCCGCCCAGCAGGGTTCCGAGATTGCCGGGATCCTGCGAAAACGAGACAAACTCCGTTATCGAGCCAATCGTCTGGTTGAGACTGTCGAAATTATTAGTTCCGCCACAGGTGCCGGTGGTCAGGCCGGTAAAGCCATCGAGCGCGCGATAAATCCCGCCATCATTTGCGAAGTACAGAATGTCTTTACCACCTGCCACCACAGAGTCAACGCCATGCTGATCGGGATGAACGTGCGCGATTTGCAGGCAGCCGTAAACGTGGGTGAGATTCATGAATGGATTGTTCGAACACGCCGGGTTGTTAGTGTTGTTGATCGCGCACTTGAAGATATTGATTGCGCCGGCATAGAGATCGGTGGCAGTGTTGCCGTTGGGCACCGCTGCCAATTCCAGGTTGTATTCGCCCTGCTGGACACCGCAACCAAAAGCACCGGGATCTCCGCAGGAGTCGATTCCCGTTGTGCTGATCGAGGTCCAGCTGTTGCCACCGTCTTTGCTTTGCCAGATACCCTGATCTACTTCTCCGGTAAAGGTCGCGTCCATGAACCAGACATACATCTCGTTGCGCCCCGGCACGACGGCAAATTCGCCCCGGTAAATCGGGCAGGTGCTCGAGTTGACGCTATTCGGGCAATTGCTGGTGGACAGAAGTCCAGCGCTGCCCGGCTGCAGGCTCAGGCGAGTCCAAGTGATCCCGTCGCTGGATGAATAGAACCCGTGACGCCGAATGGCAGCGTAGAACTTTCTGGAGACAGCATTGTAGATAACGGAGGAAGCCGAGGCTGATACGACAGTGGCACCCATGCCATCCTGAACGCTGGCGTAGGTCCAGTTAACCCCAGAATCCGTCGAGTAGTACACGCCACGAGGAGCGGTTAGATTGTCCGCGCCCTCCTGCTCTCCAGGAAATGTGGATGCGACACCAGCGACCGCCACATTCGTAGCGGCTGAACTGAAGGCAATCTTGCTAAAGGAGAGACCCTTGAAGGAATAAGCGCCGGCATTCGCGGTGGAGATAAGAGACCACGTACTCCCAGCGTTGGTGGACCGCAGAATACCCAGCCCATAGTAGGAGTCGCCAGAGCTGTTGGCTTCCCCCGTGCCGACGAGTATCACGTTGCTCAGATTATTAGTAGCGTTGTTCGGCTGCAGCGCGATGGCCCCCACCGCCAGAGTCGGCTGGTTGTCAATCATGGGGGTCCATTGAACGCTCGAAGCGCTGGCGGCCGCAGCATTGGTCGAACGCCAGAGTCCTCCGAATGCGCCCCCTACGTACACCGTATTGCCCGTAGTATCCGCCGGATCAATGACCACGCTGGTCGCGCGCCCGGACACCCAGTTGTAATCCTGTCCCGTGCCCGGGTCGGAAGCCAGTGGCGCGGGACCTAACGCGGTCCAGCCCGTGACTGGGGCATTGGGTGTTAACGCAAGTTGCGCGGCAGCTGTCTGCGCGCGGGCAGCACGCATGCGCATCTTTTGCTGGTGCGCGCGGTAGCGCAACTCCGCAGCGGATTGTCCGGGAGGCGCCGTGCGGCCTTTGCGAAACCATTGCTCGCGCGCCTGTGGATTGTCCTTATCGGAATCCGCAATGGGCGCGGTTTCCGATGTCATTTTCGAGCCTTGGCCCAGAGCCCTGCTTCCCGGAAAAAGTACCGACAGAAAAAGAACGCAGAAAGAGACACGGGGACACAACCGAAGCGCAGTATTCATCTTCCTTGACCGTGCTGGAGCGGGCTAAAGGGTGGCGTGCAAGCCAGTATTCCGACAATCGGCTCGCTTTGTCAACGCAAAAGAGGCATGAACACTGCCGCTTCGAGACCTTAGAGGCCTGAAAAGGGAATCGATGTACAAGAATCAGCACACACTGAAGCGAGCTCGAATGCGTCGCAAGTTCCCTCGTTACTCGTAGCGCAATGCTTCGATGGGATCCAGGCGCGCGGCTTTTCGCGCGGGATAGAAGCCGAAGAAAATTCCTACTGCCATGGAGAAGACTACGGCGGTAAGAATCGCGGTCGGTGAAATCAGCACGGCCCAGCCGAGCGTTTGCGTGATCAGATACGACGCGCCTGTGCCGAAGATGATGCCAATCGCGCCGCCAATCAGGCTGAGCACCACCGCCTCAATCAGGAATTGGCGCTGGACGTCGCCCTCGGTGGCCCCGATCGCCATGCGAATCCCAATTTCACGCGTACGTTCGGTAACCGAGACCAGCATGATATTCATGATGCCGATGCCCCCAACGATCAAAGACACGCTGGCAATGGAGGCCAGCAGCAAGGTCATGATTCTACCGGCCTGATCGGCGAGATCCGCCATGTCGGCCAGGTTGCGCACGAAGAAGTCGTCGTCCTGGCCAGTGCGAATGCGGTGGCGGTCGCGCAGCAACGAGGTGATCTGCTGTTGCGCGGCGTAACTGGACTGGCGCGATGAGGCCGACACCATGATCCAGCGCAACCAGTCCTGGCCGGTCACTTTCTTTTGCAGGGTGGTGATGGGTATGAGAATGATGTCGTCCTGGTCGTCGCCCATGGCGGCCGAAGTACCCTTCGGGGTGAGCACTCCGACAACTTTGAAGGGCAGATTGTTGATGCGGATCGTCTGGCCGAGCGGCTCAGTGGCGCCAAACAGGTTTTTGCGGACGGTCTCGCCGATCACAGCGACGTTGGCAGCCATTTCCACATCGTTTTGCGTGAAGGAAGTGCCTTCCTGGAATGGCCAGTCGCGAATGTCGAAGTACTGCGGTTCCGTGCCGTTAAGGCGGGTAGCCCAGTTGTCGTTTCCGAAGACAACCTGCGCACTGGCAGTGCTGCCGGGTGCGGCAGCCTTGACCGCCGGGCATTCCCGCAGGATGGCCTCCATATCTGAGTAGATCAGCGACTTGGTGGCGCCCCAGCCCATGTGCATGCCGCCGCGGGTTACCGTACCGGCGCCCACGAACAGCATGTTCGAGCCCATGGCCGCGATTTGCTGCTGTACCTGCTGCTGGGCTCCCTGGCCAACGCCCACCATAGCGATCACCGCGCCCACGCCGATGATGATGCCCAGCATGGTCAGGCTGGAGCGCAGCTTGTTGCGCGCCAGCGCCCGCATCGCGATCCGCACAATGGCCAGTAAATCCATAGTTCCGGATTCAGTCCTCTAAAGTCGGCATATTCTTCAGCACCTCGGCCGCGACCGGACGAGTGGCTACCTGTTCATCGCGCCGGATTTTACCGTCGCGGAACTGAAGGGTGCGCTTGGCGAATTGCGAAATGTCATGCTCGTGCGTAACCAGCACGATGGTCAGCCCGGCGTCATTCAGTTTCTGAAACACTTCCATGATTTCGACCGAGGTGCGGCTGTCGAGATTGCCCGTGGGCTCGTCCGCCAATAGGATGGAGGGTTTGTTCACAAGGGCGCGGGCTATCGCCACACGCTGCTGTTGACCGCCGGAAAGCTGGGAAGGGAAGTGAGCGACGCGATCTCCCAGCCCTACCAGCTCGAGCGCCTCGTGCGCTCTTTTTTCTCCTTCCGCCTTGCTGATCTGTGCGTACAAGGTAGGCAGCTCCACGTTTTCCAATGCGGTGGTACGCGAAAGCAAATTGAAACCTTGGAATACGAAACCGATTTTGCGATTCCGGATGCTGGCCAACTCCCTCTTGCTAAGGCGCGAAACCTCGATGCCTTCGAGCAAATAACGACCGGAGCTGGGCTTGTCCAGGCAGCCCACAATATTCATGAAGGTGGACTTGCCGCTGCCGCTGGCGCCCATGATGGCTACGAACTCGCCGGGATGGATGTCGGCACTCACGCCGCGCAAGGCGTGCACGCGGGTTTCCCCGAGATCGTAATACTTGTGGACGTCCTCGACCTGGATGACCGCGTGGTTGCCGAGCTGCGTCCTCAGGCTCGTTTCGGGTTGTGTGATCGTGGCCATGTTCTGCAATGAGCCGCGGCAAGTGGCGGCTCGACCTTACCGCCTCACGGCGCCGCCGACGCCCGGTCCCGTGGCGGCCTTTGCCGTCATGGAGCCGGTCACCAGTTCGTCGCCTTCCTTGATTTCTCCTTTAAGAATTTCGGCAACTTCGGTGACTGTATGGTCGGTAATACCTGTTCGGATTTTCACCGGCTCGAGCGTCTTATCAGCGTGCAACTTCCAAAGCACCGCCACATCCAAGCGTGGGGTCCGAGTCTGGGCCGTTTCGTTGCCTCCGCCCTCCTGGCCTTGGGCACGAGCACGGAACTGTTTCCCACTGGCGCCGCCAGCACTCGGTCCCTCGGCACTGGCCACCGGCGCAGTTCTTCCTGAATCCAGACCATATTTCTGGTAGAGAGCCCGGATTTCCTCCGCCTTCATATCCGGCTTGTAGCGGAGCGCTCCGTTGGGGACGCGCAGCACATTCTTGGCTGAAGCCACTGGAATCGTAATGTAGGCGGTCATGCCCGGAAACAGCTTCAACTCTGGATTATCGAAATCGATGATGGTGTTGTAGGTAACCACGTTCTGAACCGTGGTGGCGTTCATGCGAATCTGGGAAACGCGCCCGGTGAAGGTGTCTTTGGGGTAGGCGTCCACTTTGAAGGTAACCACCTGGCCGTCCTTGATCATGCCGACGTCCGATTCATCGGTGCTGGCGTACACCTGCATTTTCGTCAGATCCTGCGCGATGGTGAAAAGAGTGGGCGCTTGCAGAGACGCGGCTACGGTCTGGCCCACATCCACGTTGCGGGCGATCACAGTGCCATCAATGGGAGCATGAATCGTAGTGTAATCCAGGTTAGTTTGCGCAACGGTAACGGCTGCTTGTTTCTGCTGGACCTGGGCGGCTGCCTGCGTAACCTGGGCGTCCGCGGCGGAAACCGCAGCCACCGCCGAGTCGTAGTTGGCCTTGGCCAGATCGAGTTGCTGCTGGCTCATGACACCATCTTTGGTGAGTCCTACCGTGCGTTCGTAATCAGCTTTGGTCTGTACCTCTGACGCCTTGGCTTTTTCCAGGTTGGCCTTCGCCGTCGCCAGATTGGCCTGGGCATTGGCGTAGTCTGCCTTCGCCTGCAGCAAGGCGCCTTGAAAGAGAGCGGGATCGATTTGGGCGACGACTTGCCCCTTCTTCACGCGCGAATTGAAGTCTACGTAGAGATGAGAAATCGTACCCGACACCTGCGAGCCGACTTGGACGGTGATTACGGCATTGATCGTGCCGGTAGCCTCGACCACAGCTCGGATGTCGCCGCGATCCGCCTTGGCCGTAAAATATTGCGCCTTGTCGTTACTCTTAAATTGAAATGCCGCCAATACCCCAACCCCGGCGACGACCAGGATCGCGATTAGCCAATGACGCTTGAGCAACCTCACATGAAGCCCCCGAACTAAAGAAATACACCTCTGTATAAAACTAGTGTTACACGAACCTTTAGCGAATAAAAATCGTGCGAACCGCGAA
Organism: Terriglobales bacterium; assembly: GCA_035631655.1. Taxonomy (GTDB): domain Bacteria; phylum Acidobacteriota; class Terriglobia; order Terriglobales; family Acidobacteriaceae; genus Gp1-AA122. The sequence goes on along the minus strand of DASQIH010000127.1, from coordinate 11,785 downwards.
ACGTTGCAGCTAGAATCACTGCGTCCCAATCCGGGAATGCGCAATTACATAACACCCGGCGGGAGTTCAGCTCTCAGTATATTGGACGTTCATCCTCCGCCGCTGGAAGCGCGGAAATTACTGATTTACAAATCTTTACTATTGTTGCAGGCTTCGCCAAAAAGGCGGCTTTTCGGCAATGACAGCGAAATGGTTGGCTGTGGTTCTGCTCGGCCTCGCCGCTCTTTTCGGGCAAGCGGCGGCACAGGAGATTACCATCGCGGCGGCCGCCGACCTGAGTTCTGCGCTCACCGAGCTCACCAGCGACTATCAGAAGCAGACTGGGATCAAGGTACGGCTTTCCTTCGGTTCGTCGGGGAACCTGACGCAGCAGATCAAAAATGGCGCTCCCTTCGATCTGTTTTTCTCCGCGGACGAGGACTATCCCAGACAACTGATCGAAGCGGGTCTGGCTGAACCAGATTCCCTGTATCGTTATGCTATGGGCAGGCTGATATTGTGGGTTCCTACTTCATCTGCGCTGGACCTGGAACATCAGGGAATGAATGCGCTGCTCGATTCTTCCATGAAAAAGCTCGCAATCGCAAACCCGCAGCACGCCCCTTATGGACGCGCTGCCGTAGCGGCGCTCCGGCATTTTCAGTTGTATGGAAAAGTCGCCGATCGGCTGGTGCTGGGAGAGAATGTCTCCCAGGCTGCGCAATTTGTGGAGTCAGGCAACGCGCAGGCAGGATTAATTGCCCTATCGCATGCGCTGGCGCCGACGATGAAAGACAAGGGCCGCTACTGGGGCGTTCCGACGGATGCTTATCCCGAACTGGATCAGGGTGCCGTCGTACTTTCGCGGTCCCAGCATAAGAAGGAAGCAGCCGCATTTCTCGCATACCTGAAGACTTCCACGGCGCGGGCCACTTTGCGGCGCTATGGGTTCGCTTTGCCGCAAGAGAACCACTGATGGATTGGCAGGCATTCTGGCTGACAATTCGGTTGGCTGTGCTGGTGGCCGCAGTGCTGGTGGCGATCGGAGTGCCGATCGCCTACTGGATCACGTACTCGCGCTGGCGCTGGAAATTTCTCGCCGAGGCCGTGGTTGCGCTTCCCATCGTGATTCCACCTACGGTGCTGGGCTTTTATGTTCTTGTGGCTCTGGGGCCGCGCAGCCCGCTGGGACGTTGGTGGGAATCGCTCACCGGCCATACCTTGGCTTTCACCTTTGAAGGCCTGGTGATCGGATCCATCCTGTACAGCCTGCCCTTCGCGGTGCAGCCGTTTGCTGCGTCTTTTTCTTCGGTAGACACGAAGCTGATTGCCGCTTCTGCCACCCTGGGAGCTTCCCGAGTAAGAACATTCTTTCGCGTGATCCTTCCGCTTTCGATTTCCGGGCTGGTGACAGGCGTGGCCTTGAGCTTTGCCCACACCATGGGCGAGTTTGGCGTGGTGCTGATGGTAGGGGGAAACATCCCGGGCGTGACCCGCACCGTGTCCATTGACATTTATGACCAGGTGCAGGTCTCGAACTATGCCGCGGCGAATCAAACTGCATTGGTGCTGGTTTTGATCGCGTTCCTAGTGCTTTCGGTGGTGTACGCGTTGAACCGGAGGATTTGGGCAACATGGCCGTGGAAGTAGAGCGCGCGAAAACTTCCCGCGAAGAACATCGGGGAGCTGAGCGGGATGTCAACCGGCGTGCGCTCGCAGCTCGCATTCGAAAAATACTGTCCAGCAGTGGCAGCGATTTTATGCTGGACGCCGAATTTTCGGCAGCGCCGGGAATCACCATCTTGTTTGGCGCCTCCGGGGCGGGGAAGACTACGCTTCTGGACTGTCTTGCAGGCTTGAGCACGCCAGAAGCAGGCAAAATCTCTATCGGAGAACGCGTTTTATTTGATAGCAGCGCCGGAGAGAATATCGCCGTGTGCCAACGGCACGTTGGTTATGTCTTCCAGGATCTGGCGCTTTTTCCGCACCTGAGTGTCGAACAGAACGTCGAGTACGGGCTATCGCATGTGCCAGCCGATGAGCGGTCGCAGCGAAGCCGCACTATGTTGGAATCATTTCGAGTCGCGCATTTGCGAAGTCGGCGGCCCGGCGAGATCTCCGGTGGCGAGCGGCAGCGCGTGGCCTTGGCGCGAACCCTCGTGACCGATCCCTGCCTGCTGCTGCTCGATGAACCGTTGGCAGCCCTCGACTCGCAGACCAAGTCGAAGATTCTCGACGACCTGCGGCTCTGGAATCAGTCCCATGGCATTCCGATCCTCTATGTGACGCACAACCGCGAGGAAGTCTTTGCCTTGGGCGAGCTGGTGCTGGTTTTGGACGCGGGCAAAATCATCGCCCAGGGAACGCCGCACGAGGTGATGCGCGCTCCCCGTCACGAGGCTGTCGCTCAACTCGCCGGATTCGAAAACATTTTCGACGCCCTGGTCACAGCGGCTCACGAAGATCGCGGCACCATGACCTGTGAGCTGGCGGGCTCTTCAGTGCAACTGGAAACGCCGCTGGTCAGAGCGGAGGTGGGTTCTGCGATTCGAGTTGCGATTAGCGCGGGCGACATCCTGCTCTCCTCGGAACAACCCGTTGGCCTCAGCGCCCGCAACCTTATTCCGGGAAAGGTTGTCTCGTTGAGGCAGCGCGATGTCATCGTTGCGGCCGAGGTGAACTGTGGAGTGAACATGGAAGTGCACCTCACGCTTGCAGCTCGCGATTCACTTCACCTGCAGCCAGGATGCAAAGTGTGGCTGATTATTAAGACACACTCGTGTCATCTGATGGCTTGCTAGCGTAGTCCCTCTCGCAGCTTCGCGTCCTGCACTCGCTCCATTTCAATGACTGCGATCCATTGTCCGTTGCGAGCGGCGGAATAGACGACGTTTCCGCCGAGAACCTGTGCGGCCGCTGCCGGCGGCAGGTCACGATGAAACCCGAAGAAACGGGCTTGCAGCTTCTCCCAGGCGGGCCAGCGAGGCAGCAGAGGACGAGCCGGGATGTACTTGGTCAAAAAAACCAGGGCTACGTCGAAGCCGGAGGATAGTTCAGTGGCCGATGCCAGTTGCTCAAAGGTGAAGTCCTCGATCCTGAGGACGCGGATAGGACGGCTTACATAGCCGAGATACGGCCGCGAGATCTCGTCCGAAGCCGGCCAGGCGGTCAGAATTCTGGCCTTCGGGTACCGCAGCTGCAGAAAGTTCTCAGCATTCTTGTGCAGCAGGACGTAATCACGATAAGCGAGGTTGTCTTCGAAGGAGAAACCGTATGGCGGATTCACGAACAGCGCACCAACGAACGCCAATGCCACAATCGTGATTACCGCGACCCAGTAGCGCACTCTCCGCCACAGCGTAGAGACGCCGACGATAATCACCAGCGGAAGCACCGGAAGCATGTAACGTGCCAGTTCCGCCCCACCCACCACCGACATGGCCAGAACATAAGTGATGATCAGCACCAGGAAGACCAGTTGGACCGGGATGCTTATCCGCGGCCGCTCTCCCCGCTCATCACTTAAAGGGGACCGACACATCGCCAGCGCGGTTGCCAGGGTCAAGAAGTAAAGATTCATATAGCCAGCGAGTTCCCAAATGCGAATTCCGGCGGCGAGGACTATGCGCAGGGGATGGAGGGTCGCGGCGACGTTGTAGCGGAAAAATTCCGGATTACCGAAAACATAACCCGTGCGCAGGTAGTGATAACCGAACCATGTGGCGAGGGGTAGAAGCGGAATCAGGAGCGAAGCGGATTCCCAGGTTGCGGAAAAAAGGCATCGGCCGGAGCTACGCTTCCGCGGCAAGGAACAGAGCACCTCCCAACCCAGCAACGCCAGCGGCGCCAGGATGGCGGTTTCTTTCGCCAGGGCTGCCACGGAGAACCAGATCGCTGTGGACACGCGGCGATCGTCAAGGTAATCCCGCAAGCCCCAAAGCGTGAAGCTGGCGGCCGCCATGTCCAGGTGCACGAGGGCGCTCTGCGTAAAGAAGACCGAGTAGAGGCCGGTGCAGATGGTTGAAGCAAGCGCGATTTGAGTATTCGCAACGCGTTGGGCCAGTCGAAAAACTCCCAGCAGCGTGAAGGACGCGATTAGGAGCATGGCGAGATGTGCCACCAGGGGGGTGAAACCAAAGAGTTTCCAGCTCAAAGCCACCCAGGCCATGACCAGCGGCGGATGCGCGTTGCTGACTGTGGAATGTGGAATCAGGCTTCCACTAAGCAGCAGATCGCGCGCGGCCGGCACGTAATATCCGGCTTCGTCCCAGATGTAGGGCAGGCGCAGAAGGGAAGCGTGCAGGAGAGCTACGCAGACGAAGATCAGACCGAAGAGGAGAAATGGAGGAAACTGCGGGGACTTGCTCGCAAATGATAGTTCGGCTCGGGCGTTGGCCACGCTAGTGGATGGGCCCGGTAGGCGTCATGCGCGGGTCGAGCTTGATCTCGCCGAAGGCGTTTTCGTATTGAATGACGTTCTGCTGCAAGATGGCGAGCAGGGCCTTGGCCTGCTGCGGGCTGACGTAAATCCCCTGAAAATTAGTAATGTCCACCTGGCTTTCGGTCTGTTGCTGCAGCGTGCCGAAGACCAGAAAGAAATCCCAAACGCTTACGCGCACCTGCACGCTGTTGGCATACTTCTCGCGATAGTCCGGCGCATTGGTCAGCTTGATATTGGGCTGGGTAGGGATTGCCATGGCCGCCACAGTGTACCGGGTTTCGATGCTGCAAAAAAGCCACATTCCGCGGGCTGCGGGCGTTCTGTTACAGCCCCATGTGACTCTCATCACAGCGGACATGTACTTCGCTAAGGCATCATTAGGGGTGAAATGTGGGCGCGTAGCGGCGTTCCGCCGATAGCGGTACACTGATGAAGGTGACCAGAACCCGAGCGTTCGCCTTGCTGACCATTGCTCTGCTGTGGGCCATGACGCCGGCCATCGCTTGCGTGCTGCCCGGCACTACGCTCAGCCCGGCCGAGCGTGAGTGCTGTCACCACATGGCCGAGCAATGCGGCAGTACTATGATGCCGGCCAGCCATTCCTGCTGCCAGGCTCCCGCTCGCTCGAACTCAGTTCTCAACCACGCGCAGGCCGTCACGCCGGTGCGCCCGGTCCTAGTTGCCGTTGTGACCTCGCCCGTTGCGCCGGTTATGCCACCGATGGCGACCATGCCATCACAATTCGCATTCTTGCATGCGCCCCCCGAGCCCTCCCCTGGCTCTAATTCCGTTCTGAGAATCTAGACAACTTTCGTTGCTCCTGAGGCAGCCTTAGTCCGCCTTCGTGCGCCAGCACGCATGATCGGACAGGTTCATTTGGCTCTACGTGTCAATTTTTTACGGAGGAGTAATGAAAGGCCTAAGTCTAGCTCTCTGCTCACTGATTATTTTCGGTGCCCTTGCGTACGCTGCTGAGCCGGCCGCCGGCGCCGATCCGTTATCCGACGTCTCCACGTTGCTGGCGCAAGAGCACCAGCATCCCCGGCCTTCTACGCCACCCATGAGTCTGACCGAATTGGAAGGGGCGGCGTTGGCTGGCAATCCTGAAATCCGGCTGGCAGCGCGCCGTGTGGCGATTGCCGAGACACGGGTGCGGAGCGCCGGTTCCCTCAACGATCCGGAGTTCATGTATCGCGGTTGGGGCACGCCCCTCGCGAAGCTTTGGGACCTCAACCAGACGCAGCACATGTTCATGTTCAGCCAGGCGCTGCCCGGCCCGGGCAAGCGCGGCCTGCGGACGCAAGTCGCTTCCCAGGCAGTCGAGCAGGTAAAGGCCGAGCTCGAAGCCAAGAAGCGCGACGTCATCGTACAAGTGCGCAAGGCCTTCTACGATCTGTTGCGCAACCAGGACGAACTGACGCTGCACGATGAGCAGGCCGCGCTCGCGCGGCAATCGTTGGAGTCGGCGCGAATCAAGTACGTCGTGGGGCGGGTTCCACAGCAGGATGTGCTCAAAGCGCAAATTGCGCTCACCAAGCTGGTGCAACACCTGGTCATGCTGCAGCAGGATGGCGGACTGGCGCGTGCCCGATTGAACACCTTGTTGGGGCGCGATCCCGGCTCGCCGCTTGAGGTGGAAGGCCAATACGCGCCTCCCGGGAAATTGCCGGTGCTGCTGGATCTCGAGCGGATCGCTTTGGATAACCGGCCCGAACTGGCAGTGGCTGATTCCAGTGTCCACGAGGGCGAGGCCCGCACCAAGCTTGCGGAGAAGTCATTGACGCCCGACTACAACCTCAGCGCTGGCTACATGCTGATGCCGGATGGCGCGCGATATCGCAATACCTACATGGCAGAGTTGGCGGTCACTCTGCCCTGGCTCAACCGCGGGCGTCACAACGCCGAGATCGCGGAAGCACAGGCGACTCTGGCAGCGGACAAAGCCGAATACGACAGCCAGCGCGCCATCGTTTTCCAGGAAATTCAGGAAGCGCTGGTCAGGGCGCAATCGGCGAAGCGGCTGGTCGATCTCTATCGTGACACGCTTCGCCCGCAAGCCCAGGCTACGCTGAAGTCCACGGTGGCGGCTTATCAAGCGGATCGCACCGATTTCCTCAACCTGCTGGACAGTCAGAACACCACGCTCGAAGTTGAACTTGACTACTACCGGATGGCGTCGGAGTTGGAATCGCGCCTTGCCGATCTGGAGCGGGCTGTTGGCGCCCCTCTGGACCGCGGCCCGCAAACCGGACAATCCCCCGCTAAAGCTTCGTCGCTGCAAATCACACCGGAGGTGCGCTAATGACGTCACGGGAAAAGAAGCTCGTTGTTACTGGACTGATGCTGGGTGGGGTGCTTGCCTTCGCCGCGTATGGCGTAGCCCATCTCGTGCGTCCTGAGGCTAGCTCGGCGAAAACAGACGGAGAGAGCACGGTGCCGCAATACGAAACCGCGGCAGAAGAGTCGGCCTCTAGTTCGAATCGCCTCCGAAATCACGCCATTGCCGAGAGCGGCCCCATCTCCAATGTGACCTTGAGTGAGCAGGACCAAGCCAACATTGGGCTGCGGACGATCGAGATTCGGAAGCGCAATCTTCGTCACACGCTGGCTGCGGTAGCGAAGGTTGATGAACCGGAAACCCAACTGGCCTCCGTCAGCGCACGCATTGGCGGCCGAATCGAGAAGTTATACGTCGACTTCACAGGACAGCCAATTCGCCGGGGACAGCCCATCGCACTGATTTACAGCCCGGAAGTTTTCTCCACCGCCGAGGAATATAGGCTGGCTCTGGAAAACCGAAAACGGTTGGGTCCAGGAGCTGAGCCCCAGGCGATTTCCGGGGCAGACGACCTGGTGGCTTCCAGCCGGCGCCGGCTGGAGTTGTGGGGTTTAACGCCGCAACAACTCGACGAGATCGCATCATCTTCGAAAGCGCAGGTCGAGTTGCCTATCTACTCCCAGGTGAGCGGCATCGTGACCGATCGAAAAGTTACGCTCGGCCAATACGTGAATACCGGCGACGTTTTATACACCGTCGCCGACCTGAGCACGGTGTGGGTAAAAGCTGATGTGTACGAGCCGGATCTGCCTTCGGTGCGGATTGGCCAGGGTGTCGAAATCAGCTCCGATTCGCTCCCGTCGACCGCGCTGCACGGCCGAGTCGCATTTCTCGATACAGCCGTGAATCCACAAACGCGGACCGCATCGGCGCGCATCCAGGTGCCGAATCCCAGCATGCGGTTGCGTCCCGGAATGTTCGTGCGAGTGAAGTTCGCCGCACCTGCTGGAAACGACGTGCTGGCTGTGCCGCGCTCTGCGGTCCTCGATACCGGCACCCGCAAAATCGTGTACGTGGCCAAGGGCAACGGAGAATTCGAAGGACGCCAGGTGCAACTTGGCGCGCCGGCAGATGACTACTATCCCGTGCTCGCTGGCGTGAAAGAAGGGGAGCGCGTCGTAAGCCAAGGCAACTTTCTCGTTGACTCGCAAACGCGAATTACCGGTGGCATGACCGGGCTGTTCGGAGGCTCGAAGGAATTCGGGCGCGAGCAAGGCCAAGCCCCAGCCGTTCCAGGGATGAAATTTACCTTCCGCTCCGATCCCGCGACGCCACGCGGCAATTCCACGGCAACATTCCATGTAGCGCTGCTTGATCCGTCCGGGAAGCAAGTCAGCGACGCAGAAGTCAAAGTCACGCTTCTCATGCCGGCGATGCCGGAAATGGGCATGGCCGAGATGCGCGCGGCCGCCGATCTGAGGTGGAAGGGCTCGGAATACGTCGGAACTATCAAGATCCCGACGGCGGGCTCTTGGAACGTCGAGGTGACTGCCAGCCACAACGGACAGCTGCGCGGGAACTATCACACCCATCTGAGCGCTCAGTGAGGAGGAGGAAACGTGATTAACAGGCTGATTGAATTTTCTCTGAAGAACCGCTTTCTCATCCTCCTGGCGTACGCATTGCTGGCTGGCTGGGGCTATTGGGCGCTTTCGAGAACGCCCATTGATGCGATCCCCGATCTCAGCGAGAACCAGGTCATCGTCTACACCGACTGGGCCGGCCGAAGCCCGCAGGAAGTCGAAGACCAGATCACTTACCCGCTCACCGTCAACCTGCAGGGGCTGGCGGGAGTCAAAGACGTGCGTTCGTCGTCAGTATTTGGCTTCTCGATGATCAACATCATCTTCCAGGACAACGTGGACCTGTACTTCGCAAGGACACGTGTACTGGAACGGCTGAACCTGGCATCGAGCTTCTTGCCGGAAGGGGTTGTTCCGGTGCTCGGTCCGGACGCAACCGGCGTGGGACAAGTCTTTTGGTACACGGTGGAAGGGCCTTATGACGGCGGCACGCTGCATTCCCTGCAAGACTGGTTCATTAAGTACCAGCTCAACGCGGTTTCGGGGGTCGCCGAAGTCGCAAGTGTAGGCGGCTGGGTAAGGCAATATCAGATTGATGTCGATCCCATTAAGCTGCGGGCCTACAACATTGCTTTGCGCGCCGTGATTGAAGGAGTTCAGCGCAGCAATACCAATGTGGGAGCCAAAGTAGTCGAGGCCAGCGACCGGGAAATCGCGGTGCGCGGGGTAGGCCTGATTCGTTCGCTCGATGACATCAACAACATCGTGCTCACTGCCAGCGCGGGCACGCCGGTCTACGTACGCAATATCGCCGACGTCCATTTGGGGCCGGAGTTCCGGCGCGGCGTTCTCGACAAAGGCGGAACGGACGTCGTCGGCGGAGTGGTGGTGATACGCAATGGCGCCAATGCCCAGCAAGTGATCGAAGGCGTCAAGGCCAAGATCGCAAGGCTGGAGCCGGGCTTGCCCAAAGGCGTGCGTATCGTACCGTTTTATGATCGCAGCACACTGATTCAGCACGCAGTCAACACTCTGAAGTCCGCACTGATCGAGGAAATCCTGCTGGTCACGCTGGCGCACGTGATTTTTCTGTGGCACTTCCGCAGCATCCTGATCGTCACGTTGCCGCTGCCCCTGGCGGTACTCGTGGCGTTCCTGTTCATGCACTACGCGGGCATCTCCTCCAACATCATGTCCCTGGGTGGAATCGCGATTGCCATCGGCGTGTTGGTGGATGCAGGCATCGTCATGACCGAGAACGTCCTGCGGCACGCCGAGCGCTACTACGAGGAACACGGCGAGTACAAGTCGGCGATCGCCCGGATAACGTTGGAGGCCGCCAAGCTGGTCGGACGTCCGATTTTCTTTGCCATGACCATCATCATCCTGGCGTTTGTCCCGGTGTTCGCCCTGACTGGGATGGAAGGAAAATTGTTTCACCCGCTGGCCTTCACCAAGACCTTCGCCATGGTGGGCTCAACTTTGATCGCGGTCACCCTGGTGCCTGTCCTGTGCACTTTCCTGATCCGCGGCAAACTGCATCGCGAGGAAGCCAACCCGGTGATGCACGGCCTGCAGGCCATCTACCGGCCAGTGCTGGGTTGGGCCCTGCGGCACCGGATCGTCACGCTGAGTACTGCGGTCGTGATCTTCGGCTCGGCAGTGTGGCTGGCAACCACGATTGGTTCCGAGTTCATGCCCCCGTTGGATGAAGAAACTGCGCTGTTCATGCCCATTACCGACCCCAGTATCTCTCTCACCAAGGCAACCGAAATCCTGCGCTGGCAAGACAAAATCATTGCGCAAGACCCACTGGTGGAGAGTGTGGTGGGAAAGATTGGGCGCGCGGAAAGCGCTATCGATCCTGCGCCCGTGAACATGACGGAAACGGTCATCAACTTCAAGCCGAAGGAGCGATGGCCTGCCGGGACGACCAAGGAGACGATCCTGCAGCGGCTGGATGAGAAGCTGCGCCTGCCCGGGGTGACCAATATCTGGACGCAACCCATCCGCAACCGCATTGACATGCTCTCGACCGGCATTCGCACGCAGGTTGGGGTCAAAGTTTTTGGCAACGACTTAGAAACCATCGAGCAGAAGGAGACCGAGATTGAGCGCGTGCTGCGCAAGGTGCCGGGCGCCGTTGATTTGTACTCCGAGCGCATCACCGGCGCGCCCTATCTGGAAATCAAGGTCGATCGGGAAGCGGCTGCGCGCTATGGCATCAACGTTGGCGACGTGCAGGACGTGATCGAAACCGCGATCGGCGGCAAGAATCTGACCACCGCCATCGACGGCCGCCAGCGCCTTCCCGTCCGCGTGCGGTATGCCCGCGACTTCCGCGAAGATCCGGAGGAACTGCGCAATAACGTGTTGGTCTCATCCGGCAACGGCGTGCAAATTCCCCTCGGCCAGCTAGCAGACATTGGGATAGTCATGGGTCCATCCATGATCAGCAGCGAGAACGGCCTGCTACGCGGCAGCGTGCTGTTGAACGTGCGTGGCCGCGACGTGGGCAGTTTCGTCAACGAGGCCCAGCGAGCCGTGGCCCGCGAAGTGAAGATGCCGCCCGGGTATTACATCGAGTGGAGCGGCCAGTATGAGAATCAGATCAGCGCCAAGAAGCGCCTGCAGCTGGTGATTCCGGTAGTCTTCCTCATCATTTTCCTGTTGCTTTACAAGACCTACAACTCGTTTAGAGAAGCTTCCCATGTAATCCTGGCTGTGCCATTTGCTTTGAGTGGCGGAGTATTCCTGCTGAAATTGCTGGGCTACAACTTCTCGGTGGCGGTATGGGTTGGCTTTATTGCCTTGTTCGGGACAGCGGTGCAGACGGGCGTAGTCATGGTCATCTACCTCGAGGAAGCGGTGCAACGAAAGAAGGCGGCGCTGGGCAGGCTTACGGTAGCGGGGTTGCGCGAAGCTGTAATGGAAGGTGCCCTGTTGCGTCTGCGGCCGAAGGTGATGACGGTCTCAACTGTAGTAGCGGGCTTGCTGCCTATCATGTGGTCCACACGAACTGGCGCGGAGGTTATGAAGCCGCTGGCCACTCCCGTGCTCGGCGGCATGCTGAGTTCGCTCCTGCACGTATTGGTGGTTACGCCGGTGATTTTTACTTGGCTGCGTGAGCGGGAGATCAAGAAAGGTGAGGCGGTGATGAACGATTGAGCGGGCTAGCCGGGAACAGAGCAGGGAACTCGAACCCATCGAGTTCCCCGCTGAGTTCCGCGGTATTAAGCTCTCCTGCGAGGGGGATCGGATTCGGATTCCCTTTCGGTACCCTCGTCTTCCTCCGGTCTTCTGGGTTCTTGCTCTGACTTTCTGGGTTTGTTCATGGCAGCTTTGGCTTTGCCAAAAAGGTTCTGAACCTTGCCCTCAGCCTGCTTTTCTGCTCCCTTGATCTGGCTCTCTTCGTCTCCGGTCCACTCACCAGCCTGCCGCTGAGCCCGGCCAGCTATATCCTTCACCTTACCTTTGACGCGGTCCTTGTTCATGTCTGCCTCC
>DASQIH010000126.1:0-12286 GCA_035631655.1 Terriglobales bacterium | reverse complement strand
CCCCACTTCAAAAGAAGCATGCTTTTGACCGCCGCAGCCTTTTGCCGAGTCCCAGAGCTGCACAATCGTGCTGCCCGCGCTGGACCACGAGCCCGTCGCCGGATCATAAATTTCCGAATTCGTGCCGTTGGGCATGTAGGTGAGGCCGATCGGGACGTAAGCGTCCACCGTGAGTCAGATGCCTCCCGCCAGTCGAAGCCAGTAGTAGCGGGCATGTTTCACCAGCCGTCCGCCCCTTTTCACCAGCATGGAGCGGGTAGTTTCTGGGAAATAAGCAATGTCAACGACTCCCGGCTATTCAGCGTAGCGGATGCAAATGAACTGGCTCGTATCCTTTGCCGCCTTCCAGAGCGGTTACGGGTATAGGGATCGAAGGACAACAGTTCGATCTTGGAGCACGGTTCTCGCCTGAAGTGGAGCGGGCAATAGAGCGGTGGTTCAGCAAATCGCCGCCACTCGTGATGTGAAGGGATATCTCGTTCTCCACAGGCGCTAAGGCTGCTTGGCGGTGCCCGCACTATGGATACCTGTGGCCCTGGCACGGGTAGTGCTAATGTCGGAGGACTTGTGGGCTGTGGCGGAGCCAGTCGGGTATGCAACCAAGTACACTGCCGCGATTTCCTCGTCTGTGAAATAAGGATAGGCGGGCATCGTCTCGCCCCCTGTCACTTTCATCATGCTGGAAGAGCCATATTGCACCTGATGAACGATGCCGCTCAAAGAATTGTCTGTGGAGATGCTGGCTAGCGATGGGATGATCCCTTGTGTCAAGGCCATGAGCCCTCCGCCTGCGCGTGGACCTGTGGCGTCATGACAGATGTGGCAGGTTCCCCTCACGATGTGCTCCCCCGCACGGGCCGCTGATTCTGGCACAAGAAGACCAGCGCGTTTTGTCGGTGGGACGTCGGCCAACTTTTCAAGATAGCCCACGAGAGCTTCCACTTCATCTTGGCGCAGGTACTCGAAGGCGGGCATGCTCTTTCCCCCGTGTTGAAGGCGATCGCGCAGGGAGCCTTCGGCCAGTTCGCTCACTTGCTTGATCATGTCATCATCCGCGTCGATTCCTCTTGCCTCCATGCGCTTCCGTGTAAGTGCGGGAGACGTTCCCTGTACCGGGCCCAATACCGAGTTGATTTCCGGATCAACGCCCTTTCCGTCTGCCCCATGACAGCCCTGGCAATTCCAGCGATAAAGATCTGATCCCGACACCAGTAACTTTTCGTTCAGGATTTCTGCAGCTTTATCGGGGTTGGAGCGAACGGCTACCAGAAATCGTTCAATGATCGGTTTCAGGCCGTTTGACTTGCCGGAAAACGCAATGCTCCCACCCACCTGGCCCATGTGAGTCTGCGAGACTGCGAGCCCGAGATGTTTCAGCCAGCTTGGTCCTTGGCTCGAAGGAATGGGATACTCACGGACTTTCGTGTCCGAGACCGGCATACTTGCGAGCTGCTGCGCAGTCCCTTGTTCCCTTTTGGATTGCGTAGTTTGAGCTGAAGCCGAGATCAATAGGCCAGCCAGAGCTACAGTTGCCGCGAATACGAACGCATCACATATCCGTCTCATGGAGTGTCCTCACTTGGTCTGGATTGCGAGCCTGCGCGAATATCAGGCGCCCGAAAAACGGCCGATCGTGTTTTGGACGAAGCTGACTCACCTTCCCGCGGGCATCTGCGCATTTTCCAAACGATTAAATATCCAAAAGCATAGACAAACGCTGCCCACATGACCCCGTAGAAGAGCAGGAACGGAACGGCTATAGGCGAGGTGGCGTACGGAGTGATTAACACCCCAGCTCTGGGCAGCGAAGGCGACGGTCGAACGCCGAAATCAACGTTGACATCGAAGCTTGCGGGAGCGTATTCCTCATCGCCGTGGAAGACGACCTGTACAGGATATAAACCGTACCGCCGGTCCTTGACGATTAGTTGCGCCTTGCCATCGGCCAGCGTGGGACGACTGCCCAAGGCCAAGGTGCCGAGTCCCGTCTTCGCCGAGAACTCCACCGGCTTGAAACTGATGGGCGCTCCGCTCGCATCGCGCAAGCTGGCAATGACGGCCACGGCGGGCGACGGCCTTGCGTTATTTTCGGCTGAACTCTCGTGCGCCTCTTGCGCACCAAAGAGGCGGCCAGCATACAAGAACACGCGTCCTTGCATGAGAGGTGACACTCCCTCTTCTGGAGCAGATTGGCGGCTTGCTTCCACCGCTGGGACGGTTTTCCACTCGGCAGTTATGGTGGCAGGCTTCACTTGCTTAGGCTTGACTGGTCCAGCAGCATTGGCAGATATGCCATAGAGGAGCAGAACTGCGAGTACGAGTGTTGAAACCGCCACCCCGGGTGTCCACCAGCGCGAGGGCACAGCCTCGGACACTTCCGGTATCGCGATCTCCTGTTCCTGCGGTCGCGTCTCCCAGATGGAAACGATGGGGAACAGTTTGGCCATCAGGGTGTAAATCAACGCGAAGCCGGCAACGGCGGCAGCAGTGATCGACCACTCTACCCAAGTCGGATGGTAATGAGTCCACTCCCAGGGTAGTCGCTGTCCGGAAGGCAGATACGGGCTGCGCAGTGTGGGAACAACAATAATGTAGCGTTTGGCCCAAGCGCCCACGACTACCAACGCGGAGGACAAGACCACACCAGGAATGGTGTAGCGGTGATAGCGCTTGAAGCCAAGCACAGCGATCATGAGTGCGGCCGGGATGAACACGCACACGCTCTGTGCCGCCCAGAACAACACGGCATAGTCGCCAACGAACAAGCGGTCCATCAGCAGGCGCTCAGTTCCCTCCAGCTTGTAGCCTGCCGTCAGGTACTCGTTAATGTTGAAGTAGAGATAGATGAGAGAGAAAGCCAGCAACAGCAGTCCCAGTTTTCGGAAGTGCAACTCCTCGACATATTCTTCTAAGTGAAAGACGCGCCGCAGCACGTACATGGAGAAGATCACGCCTGCGGCTCCCGAATAGATGGCTCCCACCACGAAGTACGGCCCGAAGATGCTGCTGTTCCATCCCGGGCGCAGGGTCATAGCGAAGATCCAGGAGACCACCGTGTGCACCGAGACCGCCAGCGGAATGATGAAGATGGCCATGGAAGAAATCGCTTTCTCCAGCAAATGTTTCTGCTGCACTGTTCCGGTCCAGCCTAGTGAGAGCGCACGATAGAGCCGGCGGCGCCAGGAAGAGAGCCGCGGCTGATCTGCCAGCAGCGCCATGTCCGGGATCATGGGGATATAGAAATAAAGAATGCAGCCGGTCAGATAGGTGCTAACGCCCAGGACATCCCAAATGATGGGCGACTGGATACGTCCGTAGCGGAACAGGTTCAGCATCCGATCGGGGCGTCCCATGTCAATCATGACCATGGGCGCGCCGATGCAGAGCGCAAACACCGTAATGGCCTCGGCCATGCGCGTAATCGGCCTTCGCCATTCGGTATCGGTGACGCGCAGGATGGCCGAAATCAGCGTGCCCGCGTGGCTAATGCCGATGAAGAAAACAAAATTGGTAATGTACAGTCCCCAGGAGATCTGATCGCGCATGCCAGTGACGATGAGGCCGTTTTGCAGTTGCCGGATGTAGGCGTATAGGCCCCAAAGCATCACGACAATGAGGAATCCCACCCACGCGTAAAAGCGCCAGGTGTTTTCCAGCACGGAACGCAAAAGGTTCTGTTCACGAGCTTCCATGCTCACCTCTCAGTGTCCCATCGCGGTCATTTCTGCTTGCATCTTCTCGTCGGGAGACGGGTACTTGCGGCTGGCGGGAGGCAAGTAGTAAACGCGCGGTTCCGTCCCGAGTTCCTCCATCAATCGAAAACCGGCTCCACGTTTGGCGATCTTGGTGAACTGGATGGTCTCTCCCTTACCGTTGGTAACCGCATCGTCAAGCTCGTCGCCGAAATAGATCGCACCCATCTTGCAGGTGGCGGCACAGGCGGGAAGCTTCCCTGCCCTTAAATGCTCAGGGCAGAAGATGCACTTTTCCACCGTCCCCTTTCGGTGCGGGTAGTTGTATTCCACGTTGTAGACGCGGGCGAGTTCCTGAGGCGTATGCGGCGGCTCTCCCCAGTTGAAAGAGCGTGCGGAATAGGGACATTGCGCAATGCAGTTGCGGCAGCCGATACAGCGGTCATCGTCCTGAATGACGATGCCGTCGGTACGTTTGTAGGTGGCGCCTACGGGGCAGCCCCGCACGCACGGCGGGTTGTCACACTGCATGCAGGGACGAGGCAGAAAGTAAGGCCCGGCCGCCAAGTTGTCGGTAATTTCAAAAACCTTGATCCACTCCTGCATGGGCGGGACGAAGTGCATGGCATTGCAGGCTTTGGTGCAGTCGCGGCAGCCATCGCACTTGGCCAGGTCAATGACCATTACCCATTTCTGATTGCCGGGAGCGATGGAGCGGGCCGGGAGCACTTCGTGAAATATCTTTGAGGCACTGGCTTTCCAAGCCGCTCCCACCGCCACGATGGCCCCGGCACCTCTCGCCAGGAACTGGACGAAACTACGCCGCGTTATCGCCAAGGCTCACCTCACGAGATTCCGC
This sequence comes from Terriglobales bacterium, assembly GCA_035631655.1. Taxonomy (GTDB): domain Bacteria; phylum Acidobacteriota; class Terriglobia; order Terriglobales; family Acidobacteriaceae; genus Gp1-AA122. Next base: position 7,735 of record DASQIH010000126.1, on the reverse strand, counting down.
ATGCGTTCAGGGTGTGACCACTAGCTTCATTTTCATGTCATCGTGGCCTTGCCCGCATTTGACAGTGCACTCCACTACGTAATTACCCGCCTGTGCGGGAGCGACCACAGTGAAGTCCTGTGGGCCTTCTTTGAGGCGCAGGTCCCAACCCTGGTCTTTGAGCGCATTGATGGTGAAGCTATGCACGGTGCCATCTTTGTCCCATTCGGTGCTTTTGTTGGCGACAATCCGAAGATGTACGACTTCATTCGCTTTGAGAATAATGACGGGAACCTTCTGGCCAGGGACTTTGAAAAGGTTGTCTTTGTCGGCGATCACCGTGATCAGCCGCGGTGGGCCGCTGGATTTCGTGAGTGGCGGTAAAAGCCCCAGTAGTAACGCAAGGAGGACGAAAAATAGAATTCGATTCGTTTTGAACAAGTGCCACCTCTTATTGAGTGCGGTGCGTAACCGCATTCATTCGGTTGCGCAGGAAGTCATCTGTGACAGTGCAATTGGGAAGCCAGTAACGTTGCGGCGGCACCTGCTTTAGAGGGATCTACGCTAAGTGCATGCAAAGTTTGAGGCAGAGCGTCTAAGAGGAGGTGAGCACAAGCGGGAATGCTGAAGGTCAACTTGTCAGCTCGCGGGCAGCATCGGACAGTTTGTGTCCGATACTCTGACACTTCAGTGTTTCCCCCCACTGGACGAGTTCAAAAAGGCAAGCAAGTCGCCGACATCGCTTTCGGTCAAAGTCGGCCAGCCGAGACCCACTTGGTGGGTTTGCGCATACATCTTCTGACCGTGACGCCACAGCGCAACTGCCAGGGCGATCGAATTGTAGGTACGCCCGCGGAGGGCTGGAGCGCGCTCTGTGCCCTCGGCATCTTCACCATGACAGCGGCTGCACCCTCGCCAGGCAAAGACGCTGGCTCCTACATGGGGTGAGCCGGCAGGCTCGACGTAGCGCAGGCTGTAAAGGAACGCGAAAATGTCGGTCATCTCCTGAGCTGACAGTTCCGGGCGGGTTACGCCTTGCCGCTCCATCGCCTTTTCCATCTGAGGTGAGTGGCTGACCATTTCGCCACCCAGTTCGGTAAACGTCTCGGGCAATCGCCGCTCGGGGCCAAAGCTTGGTCCTTCCAACTGGTCGGTAGCGCGAATGGAGTGGCATCCTGTGCACGACTTCCGTTGAAAGGTCTGCCACCCACGAGCGGGGTCTGGGTGCGGCACGGAGGCGGTTGAGTTGTTTTGCCGCACGAACGCGTACAAATCCCGCAGTTCGTGCCCTTGGAACTGCGGCCAGGCGATCCCGTGCAGTTCAGTGGCTTCGTGCATGCCTGCGGAGTGATTCCACAGGGCTCTGGTCCACTCCATAGGGCCACTCAGATCGCTGGCTTCCGCAAGATCAGGCCCGACCCTGCCGCCCACCCCATGAACCGCGTGACAACGCACGCATCCTTTATTCCTAAACAGTTCGCGTCCCTGGATCGGATCCCCCGGATCATCAACGTGGCGGGACATATAAAGGTAGGCGAGCAATTGAGCGACGTCGTCGTAACTGAGGCTGGGATAGGGTACGCCGTCGGCGCGCATGCGCGCCCACATCTGGGGCGCATGATTCCACATCGCCGTGACCAACTGTGGCAAGCTCGACTGCACCGGCTTTCTGCGGCCGAGATCGGGCCCCACTTTGCCACCTTCGCCATTGACCGAGTGGCATCGGATGCAGCCTTTCTCGCGGAACACCAGGCTACCCTGTTGGGGGCTGCCTGCTAGAAAAAGTGACCAGCGTTCTTTGGCTCGTCGGCCTTGCGTGACCACTGCTCCGGTAAATGCCAGCACAGCGACTACAGCCAGGAGCGCCCAAACGATCAGGTGGATCGGTACTTGCCCATCGGAACTCCGGCTGGACGACACACTAAGTTTCCTGCTGGGAACCCAGCAATCATCTGGCCATTGCCGGCCGCGAAAGTACTTGAAATCAATACTCATGACCGCAGGTACCTGTGCTGGTGGCGAAGAACAGCCGAATCGGAATTGTCGTATCCGGCAGCGAATGTCAGAAAATCGGACACTCCCGCATTGCTACTGTTCGCTACGGTACTCCCGTAATTTTCGATAGAGCGTGTCACGAGAGATGCCCAGCAGCGATGCGGCCTTGCTGCGGTTCCCTTCCGCGAGCCGCAGCGCTCGCTCGATCGCCGTCCGTTCCAGGAGTTCGATTGCAAGTGTCTGCTCTACGCCTTTGGCAGGCGACATGTCGGCCATCCCGCCTGCAGTGAGTAAGGGCCGCAGATCTTTTTCGCCGATGATCTGTGGGTCGTCACGCGAAAGCGCGGCCAAACTCTCCAGCAGATTCTCCAACTCGCGCACATTGCCTGGAAATGAATACTTCAAGAGCAATTCCGCGGCGCCGTGATGGAGAGTGATCTGTCTCTCGTACCGCTGTTCGAGCCTCCGTATAACGTGTTGTGCGAGTACCAGGATGTCCTCTGGTCTCGCGCGCAACGGAGGAATCTCAAGAACTACGGTAGCGATCCGAAAATAAAAATCCTGACGAAGCTGCTCACCGCGAAGCTCCGCATTCGTACGATTAGTGGCTGCGATAATGCGCACATCTAGGGCAATGGTTTTCGTGCTGCCCACGGGTCGCACCTCTTTGTCCTGCAGCACACGCAGCAGCTTGACCTGGACTTCCTTCGACATCTCGCCCACTTCATCGAGGAACACTGTCCCGCGCGCTGCCGAGGCAAAGATTCCGATGCCGTCCGCAAAGGCGCCGGTGAATGCGCCTTTGCGATAGCCGAACAACTCGCTCTCGACCAGTTCCCTGGGCAGGGCCGCGCAATTTACGGGAACAAACTGGTTGGCCGCGCGGGCACTCGCAGCGTGAATAGCACGCGCCAGGAGTTCCTTTCCCGTGCCGGTTTCACCTAACAGTAAAACCGGGGAATCGGATTCCGCGGCCGTGCGCGCCTTTTCCACGAGTCTCTGCATGGAAGCAGACACGTGCACCAGCGAGTCGAATGATGGACAGTAACGATGTAGGCGGCTCTCCAACTGCGCCACACGGTTTCGTAACCGAAATACTTCAAGGATACGTCCAACTTTCTTCTTTACCGCATCGGGCTCCAGAGGCTTGGTGAGATAGTCTTCGGCGCCGTGCTTAATGGCCTCGACGGCGGTCTCGATGGTCCCATAGCCGGTCATGATCATCACCGCCAGATCGGGGTTACGACGTCGCATCTGCTCCATGAGAGAGATGCCGTCTAGAGGGGCCATCATCAGGTCCAGCAGCGCCAGACAAATAGTGGGGTTCCTTTCCTGGACAGCGAGCGCTTGGTCGCCGTCATGAGCGGTTTCGACCAGGTATCCCTCTTCCACCAGGAAGTCTTTCAAGGTGCGGGTGAGGTTGGCATCATCGTCGACCACCAGCACCGTGCACTTCTGGCCTGAGTCGCTCATGCCCTAACCTCCTCCGGCGACGTGACTGGGGTTGGCGAGAGCGGCAATTCGATCCGTACCATGGTTCCTTGCTGGGGAACGCTATCAATGTGTATGGAGCCTTCGTGCTCCTGGAGGATCGTGGATGCAATCGAGAGCCCCAGTCCGGTACCTTTGCCCACCGGCTTGGTGGTAAAGAAGGGCTCACAAACGTGCGGCAGGTTCACCGCGTCAATGCCGCAGCCATCGTCTTCGATGGAGATTTGAACGCGATGATTTGCATTGTGGCAACGGATGGCAATGTTTCCCTTAGGCGTTACCGCGTCCAATGCATTGGTAATCAGGATCAGGAATAAAGCCTCGATCTGGTTACGGTCCGCCATGACGGCGACACCGTTCACCTGATCGATGTCCAGTGTCAGATGAATCTGTTTAGCTGCAAGCTGCGGACTTAAGAAACTAAGGACCGACTGGAGCGTGTCCTTGACTGCTTCGGCACGGCGCGTAAGTTGCGGCCGGCGGCTGAAATCCAATAGCCGGCAAACAAACTGCTGGCAGTAGCGGATGTTGCTCTCCAAGTCTCCGAGATCGAGGTGCAACCGGGCGTTCTGGGCATGCCTGCGAGTAAGTTCGACGCGAAGCAGCATGGATGCCAGCGGCGTATTCAGGTGGTGCGCTGTTCCCGCAGCCATCTGACCCATGGTGGTCAGCTTTTCTACCTGCAACAAGGTTTGTCGCAGGCGAATTCGTTCCCGAATGTCGATGCTCACCTCCAGGAAATAACGTCCAGGTTCTTCTTCGCGGTAGGGGAGCACGTTGGTTTGTACATCGACGACTGTGCCTGGTTTCGCGCAGCGGCGGGTTTCGACATCCAGCACAGGCTTGCCTTCCGAGGCCTGCGCAAGAAACCTCTGCATCTCGGCTTGTTTTTCGGCAGGAATGGTGGGCAGCTTGCGCCCCAGCACTTCAGCTCGGGTGTACCCGTACAAGCTTTCGGCAGCGGCATTCCACTCGGCAACCACCAGTTCAGAGTCAAAGAGAGCTATCGCTGCCGGAGAGCAGTTAAGAATTCCGCGATAGCGGGCCCGCGATTGCCGCAGCTGCTGCTCGCTGGCACGCCGCTCCCGCAACACGAACCAGCCCGCCCAGAACGCCAGCAGGAAAGAGGAAACCACTCCTCGGCTTACGTAGAGGTAGTGCAGAGTGAGATAGTCGACGTTGCGGAAAAAATGGGATTCCAGCAGTTCCCAGACGGCAAACACAAATCCGACAATGCTGATGCTCGACAGCGTCAGCGTGGCCCAGAACCACCGCCGCTCGGGAAAATTGTCGCTCATGACTCACCGCATTACGGCAAGCCTTATGTTCCCCAATCTGATGGTTGAGAGCGTATCCGGGGTAAGAACACTTCGCCGTGATCCCCGTCACAAGCTCTTGGTCATGTCTCTCGGCAAGAGGAGTGGTTGAGATGCTGGTATCCCGATTTCACAACAAATATTCTTTCAAATGCCAAGGAAATCGACTTCCCTCGGCAAAAGAAGTGTTGGATGTTTCACGGCACTCACCTGGGACAAGAGAAGCATGCAGAACGCCTGCAACCATAGCAACCATACGCGCACCTTGGAAACGCTCGGCTTGTGGGCTATGATCAGCGCCTTCGCCGGGGTCGTTGGCTGCGACGAGGCAGCGCGGTCTACTCTAATACTAGTTACGCCGCACAAGCTCGAGGTCACGCCAAGGGAGGAAGAGGTCCGTGAGACACACGCGCATCATCGTCACTCACTACGGCGGGCCCGAGGCACTGCGGGTGGTTGACGAAGAGTGCCCCGAGCCAAAGGATGGTGAAGTGCGGGTGAAAGTGTTGGCGGCAGGCGTCTCCTTGCCCGACCTGCTGGCGCGCGAGGGCATTCATCCCGAAACACCCCCGGTGCCCTTCACGCCGGGTTGGGATCTGGTTGGCGTGGTGGATAGGCTCGGCGACGGTGTCTCGGGAATCGAACCAGGCCAGATCGTTGCCGCGATGCCAATCAGCGGTGCCTATGCGGAGTTCGTCTGCCTGCCGCAACGCGAACTGGTTCCGGTGCCAGCTGGGTTGGACGCCGCCGAGGCTGTCAGCCTCGTATTGAACTACATCACGGCGTACCAGATGCTGCATCGTTCCGCTAAGGTCAGATCGGGCCAGCGCGTGCTGATCCACGGCGCGGCAGGCGGGGTCGGCTCGGCGCTATTGCAGCTTGGACGCCTCGCCGGGCTGCAAATGTACGGTACCTGTTCGTCGCGAGGGGCGTCGGCCGTTTCCGACCTGGGCGGTATCCCAATTGATTACCAGCATCAGGACTTCGTGAAAGAAATTCACCGCCTCACGAGCGATGGCGTAGACGTCGTCTTTGACGGCATCGGTGGTACCCACATCTGGCGTTCCCGCAAGGCTCTCCGTCCTGGCGGGAGGGTGGTGGCCTATGGCCTTACTTCCTCGCTACGTGGGGGACGATTGGCTTCAGGTCGTTCAGGTCGTCGTCATCGTTTTCGTGGAATCGCCATCTTTGCGGTTTACATCGCAGGCGGCTGGCTTTTCCCGGCCCGGAAGCGGGTCGTCCCCTACAGCATCCAGTGGATCAAACGGCTGAGACCGGCATTGTTTCGACAAGATTTGATCGCCCTGTTTGACCTCCTTCAACAGCAGAAGATCAAGCCGCTAATCGCGCATCGATTTCCTCTTGCCGAGGCAAGACACGCACACGAGTTGCTCGGGAAGGGAGGCGTGACAGGCAAGATCGTGCTCGTGCGCAACCCGTCATCGCTTGAATCAGGAGCGGCGTAACAACGGCATTGCAGATGACGCACTTCGCGCCGCCGCTGATGCCGAGCGTTAGTCGCAATAAACGCAGTAGTGGCTTCTAATGCGGTCCACGCGTCCGTCGATCGATCCCACGATATGAAATGCCGGTACAGTGGGCCGACTGCGTTGCAGGCGCTGACGGTCGGTGCGCGCCACTGGAGTTTGATACAGTCTCTTTAGGCAACCAATCCCAACATCCTTCGAACCAACGACAGACAAACGCCAGGTATCCCGGCCCGTGGCTCTGCACATCCGCGGGCCGGGAACTCCTGCGCCTCATTCGACCGCAACAGGCTACTTCGGCTGGGGGACGATCCGCAGATACGGCTTCGGCGCCTTCCACCCGGCGGGGTATTTCTTCTTAGCCTCGTCATTCGAAACGCTGCCGCTGATGATGACGTCCTCGCCAGGTTTCCAGTTCACCGGGGTGGAGACCTGGTGTTTGGCCGTGAGTTGCAACGAATCGAGGACGCGCATCACTTCGTCGAAGTTGCGGCCCGTGCTCATGGGATAAATGAGCTGCAGCTTGATCTTTTTATCCGGGCCGATAACGAATACGGTGCGCACGGTGGCGTTATCCGCCGGCGTGCGGCCCTGCGATGAGCTGCCGCTCGCGGCCGGCAACATGTTGTAAAGCTTGGCGATCTTAAGCTCCGGGTCGCCGATCATCGGATAGTTCACCTTGTGCCCCTGCGTCTCCTCGATGTCGGCCGCCCACTTGCGGTGATCCGACACGGGATCGACGCTCAACCCGATGATCTTGCAGTTTCTTTTCGCGAACTCCGGCTGCAAACCGGCCATGTAGCCGAGTTCGGTGGTGCAGACGGGGGTGAAATCCTTGGGATGCGAGAATAAGATCGCCCAGCCGTCGCCGATCCACTCGTGAAAGCGGATCGTGCCTTGCGTGGTCTCAGCTGTGAAATCGGGAGCCGTGTCGTTGATGCGCAGCACGGCCGACAGTTCAGCAGTTGCGGTACTCATGTTTTCTCCTCTTGAATTCAACAGTTCACTTAGCTCGAAGGTTCCAAATCCTAGCCGCCGGCACTCGCGCCTGTGAGTTCGCAAAGAACGAAACCCACCCAGAATTGCCGCGGGATGTTAATTTTTGCAAGGAACCACCCTTTCCCCGCTCGTGATCTGCGCCGTTGGGGCGCACTATGAGATCAGTTCTACCCCTAATCGGACATATTCAAGGTTAACACGTGATGCGTGGTGTTTGCCGTCATCCCACTTGTGGCAGCTAGCTCAGGCTTGACATTCAGAACTTGAGGTATTTGAGTCAAGTTTCAGGCGGCCAGGTTGGCGCGTTGAATGCAAGCCTGCACCTCGGTTTCGAAATTGTCGACCGCGCGCTTCAGCGGCGTTGCGATGGCTCGGTGGCCGGGCAAGGCGAAGGCAAGTCCCGGACGCAAGAGCCGGGTATAGGTGCGCGTGCAGAACAGGGCCGCACGCAGGCCCATCGGTGTAACC
>DASQIH010000125.1:0-8683 GCA_035631655.1 Terriglobales bacterium | reverse complement strand
TGCTCCGTGCTCATCGCGGTTGCCGCGCGCCTATTTCTGCGCGCCACGGAACCTGCGGTTGAAGAATTCCCGCCAGTCAGCGTTCTCAAGCCACTATGCGGATGGGATGATCGCCTGGAAGACAACCTGCGTAGCTTCTTTATGCTGGACTATCCAGACTACGAGGTTCTTTTTGCCGTTCACCGCAAGGACGATCCGGCAGCTGCCCTGGTGAGAAAAGTGCAGCGTCAATTTCCGCGAGGTCCCAAGGTGCAACTCGTGGAAACTGGGGAGCCCACCATTCCCAACGCTAAGGCTCACAGCCTGCGTCATCTGGTTACGAGGGCCAAACATAACATCCTGGTGATGGCAGATAGCGACGTGCATGTGCCGCCGGGTCTTCTGCGCTCCATTGTGGCCGAGTTTTGCGACCCACAGGTTGGTATTGTGACCTGCCCGTATCGTGGCGTTCCGGGACAGAAGCTGTGGTCGCAACTGGAAGCAATCGGCATGAACACGGAGTTTCTTGCCGGAGTTCTGATGGCCAGGATGTTCGGAGGAATGGATTTTGCACTGGGACCAACCTTGGCAGCCAAGCGCGAGGTGATCGAGGCTTTGGGGGGCTTCTCCGAACTTGGCGACTATCTTGCAGAAGACTTCGTCATCGGCAGCCGGGCTTCGGAACTGGGATACAAAGTGGTTCTCTCCCGGTGCATCGTCGAACATCGCATCGGCAGCCAGTGCCTGGCAGTCAACGTGCGCCACCGATTGCGCTGGGCTCGAAGCACTCGCTGTTCGCGGCCGCTCGGCTATTGGGGGCAGATCTTCACCAATCCGCTCCCACTTGCGCTGCTTCTTTGGATTGCTGTGCCGAAGTCGTGGCCTCTGCTGGTGTTCACTGCTGCCGTGCGCGGCATGGCTGCCTGGGCCACCAGCATATGCATTCTCGACGACACTCTCACTAAGCGAAGGTGGTGGCTAATTCCTTTGCAGGACGTGATCAGCCTCTTCGTCTGGATATTTGGCTTCTTCGGCAATACGGTCGAGTGGCGGGGCAGACGCTACAGCATCTTCAAGGATGGCCGGCTCTGTTTCCTGGACAACGCCGATGCAATGCGCGAGCAGGCGTGGCCCAGTTTAGGGGCACCGCCGTCTGCGTTTCGCCAATCCGACATAAGGCCGGGCGAAGAAATTTTGCGACCGTGATTTCGCAGCGCGCCCGGTGGGACCGATTTGTTCAGTTGTCCCCCAAGTTCGATCGAACAAGGAGAGTAAGTGATGTGCGGCATCCTGGGGTATTCCCATATCACGAAGGACCCGCAACCCGAGGTCTTCCGCTCGGCATTGTGCTCCCTTTTTCACCGCGGACCCGATCATCAGTCAGTCTTTGAGAGTCCACAAATGTCGCTGGGTTCGACCCGTTTGCGGATCATTGACCTGCAAAACGGAGACCAGCCCCTGTTCAGCCCTGACCGGGACGTCACCGTCGTCTTCAATGGCGAGATTTTCAATTACTGCGAGTTGCGGGACGCTCTGATAGCCGAAGGCTTCAGCTTCGGGACAAACTGCGACACCGAGGTTGTTCTCAACGCATTTCGGTGCTGGGGCACGGAATGTTTTCCCCGTTTTCGCGGCATGTTTGCCATTGCGATCTGGGTTGCGTCAGAACGGCGATTGATCCTGGCTCGGGACCGCATGGGAATCAAGCCGCTGTACTACTGCATGCAGGACGGGGAGATCTACTTTGGGTCCGAACTCAAATGTATCCTGCCGCATCCGGCCGTGGGGCGCGAGATTTGCCTATCCGGCCTAAATTGCTTTCTCAGTCTGAACTACGTACCCGGACCGTTAACGTTAGTCGAAGGCATTCTTAAGCTGATGCCCGGGCACCTATTGGAGTGGCGAAGCGATTGTTATAGCGTTCGTTCGTATGTCTCCCATCCTTCCATCGTGCGCACTCCACGCTCAATCGAGGAAGCCTGTGAAGAACTCGATTATCTGCTAGACGAATCGGTGCGCGAGGAACTTGTTGCCGACGTGCCTATCGGGATTTGGCTCAGTGGTGGCTTGGACTCTTCCACGATCTTGCATTACGCGGCGAAATGCTCCAGTCAATTGCGCACCTTCTCGATTACTTTTCGTGGGCGCTCCTTCGACGAGGCTGAGTACATCCGGGAAGTCAGCAGCTACTTTGGTACGCAACACTCCGATTTCGACTTGAACACCAGCGCTGATCTGGTGACGGCCATCGAACAGATTGCGTACTATTCTGATGAGCCCGGCGCTGACGCCGGCGCACTGCCTTTGTGGTTTCTGGCCAGGCTGACCAGCAAGAACGTGACCGTGGTCCTGACTGGCGAAGGATCCGACGAATTACTCGCAGGCTATTTGACTTACGAGGCGGATCGCTATCGCGCCATGGCCAGCGCCGTTCCAATTTCGATGCGGAAGGCGGCACTCGCCCTGGCTATGCGATTGCCAGTCTCAGACGAGAAAATCGGATTCGAATATAAGCTGAAGCGGTTCTTGCAAGGGTCTCTTCTTTCGCCAGAGATGGCGCACGTCTTCTGGAATGGGACATTCTCAGACGAGGAAAAGGCAGACTTCTTCCTCTTTCAGGATCCTACCCCCCTCTCTTCAATACTGGCCTCGATGAATCACGGTGCGGGATTTCAGCGCTACCTCGACTTTGATCAGAAATACTACTTACCGGATGACATCCTGTACAAAGTCGATCGTATGAGCATGGCTCATGCGCTTGAGGTCCGGCCTCCATTTCTTGACCCGCGAATCGTTGATTTTGCAGCGAGCCTGCCGGAGGACTTCAAGCTGCGCGGTCGGCAATCGAAATACGTCTTGCGACGCCTGATGAGGGAGAAATTGCCGCCAACTGTTCTGCGTCGGCCTAAGATTGGCTTTGACATTCCAATCCATGACTGGTTCCGTGGCGCGCTACGGCCCTTCCTGTTGGACACGCTTCGCGCAGATGCGGTAAACGCGACTGGGCTATTCCGCTGGCCTGCAGTGGAGCGGCTAGTGCACGAGCACCTGACAAGGAAAAGGAATTGGGGATATCACCTATGGGGCTTAATGACTCTGTTGATCTGGATGAGGCAGTGGAAGATCAAGCTGGTCGCGGAGGAGACAGTCACGCACTGGCTGCAAGTCAGTCCTCCCGCTCCGGTTGGATCGTTGTACTAGTAGCAAGCCTCGTCTTCCTCCTGAACATTGCAAGCCCTCCCCGGCTCATGGACGATGTAGATGCCGTTCAGGCACAGATTGCCCGCAACATGCTGCAGTCCGGCGACTGGGTAACAGCCCGGCTCGATGGCGTCGCATATCTCGAGAAATCTCCGCTAGTGTACTGGACGATGGCAACATCGTTTCGCACTCTTGGGGTTCACGACTGGGCTGCGCGTCTTCCACTCGCCTTGGCCGTGGTGCTGTTGTGCTGGGTCACGTACAAATTCGCACGTTGGGCGTTCGGCGAAACAGCCGGACAATATGCCGGGATCGCGATCTCAAGTTGCGTCGGCCTTTTCCTATTCACCCGAATCTTGATACCGGATGCCATGCTTACGTTAGCCATCACGGGCGCAATTTGGGCGTGGCTGAGTCTGCTTGAACCCGGAACACAGCCTCGGATTACCGCGGCCTTTCTCTTGGGGGTTTGCCTTGGCGTGGGCCTGCTGCTGAAGGGCTTGATCGCTATTGTCTTCCCCGTGGCCGCCGGTTCAGCTTACATGGTTGTAACTCGCCAGCTCTTCTCGCTAGGAGCGTGGCACCGCATCCGCCCTGGACCCGTGATTCTAGTCGCGTTGGTGATCGCTGCTCCGTGGCACATATTGGCGACGCTACGCAACCCGCCTTACCTCGCGTTCTCCATGCACAGCGGCCCCGGCGAGTACCGCGGATTCTTTTGGTTCTACTTTTTCAACGAACATCTCTTGCGGTTTCTGAATCTTCGCTACCCGCGCGATTACAACACTGTTCCGAGGCTCTGGTTCTGGCTGCTGAATCTGGTATGGCTGTTTCCATGGTCGGCTTATCTGATCGCTGCACCGGGGCTCAACTATCGGGCAATCGACCGTGCCGGGCGTGTCCGCCTGATGGCGCTCTGCTGGATTGGCTTGGTTATGTTGTTCTTCACGTTCTCTACAACCCAGGAGTACTACTCGATGCCCATCTACCCGGCCCTGGCGCTGTTGATTGGATCGGCCCTCGCTTCGGGTGGCCGGCGCCTGCGCACCGCGACCAACGTACTGTTGGTGATGTTCTGCTCATTATGCGCGGCATTGTGCACAGTCCTCCTGTTAGTGTGGAGGATTCATACTGAAGGCGACATCTCACGCGCTCTAACCCAACACCCAGAACTGTACACGCTCTCACTCGGCCACCTGAGGGATCTCACACTCGGCGCCTTTGCCTATTTGAAGCTGCCGTTAGCTCTCGCTGCGCTGGCTGCTGGAATATGCGCAATGGCACTGGGATTTTGGCAACACAATGCCCGAGGGATAGTTCTCGGCGTCGCTGCGGGGATGATCATCTTCTTTCAAGCAGCGCGGCTGGCACTGGGTCGATTCGATCCGTACCTCGGTTCTTACGAACTGGCTGAAGCCCTGAAGAAAGCTCCGCCGGGAGGACTGATCGAAGCCAATGCTTACTACGCCTTCTCGAGCGTGTTCTTCTACACGAACCGGACGGCGCTGCTGTTGAACGGGCGCAACAACAATCTTGAATATGGCTCGTACGCGCCCGGAGCTCCCCAGGTGTTCGTCGACGACGACAAGTTTGCGGTCTTGTGGAAGCAGCCGTCTCGTTGGTACCTACTAGCTTATGGCACGGAATTGCCGCACCTACAGCAAGTCGTCGGGTCCGGCAACCTTCACGTTGTGCGCACCAGCGCGGCAAACTATCTGCTTACTAATCACCCGCTGAATTGAAACCACGCCCTGCAAGACCGTGGGATGCAGAGTCTCACAGGGATCTTCAAAGAGCATTTCGGCAGTCGTTAGTAGAGGACGTCGAAATCGAATAAGAAGCGGCGCGGATAGTTGCCAAAAAACGCGCCGTAGCGCGGGTCGCCCGTGTTGGCGAAGACGTCAAGGGGATTGGAGTGGTTGGTGAGGTTCAGCATCGATAAGGAGAGTCGGACCGCATACTTCTTCGAGACGTGCAAATCTTTGGACGCCCTCAAATCAAAGGAGAAATATCTTGGGAAGCGGGACTGAGGACTTGGTCCAGGATCTATGTATTGCTGGTATACATTGACGGCCTGATAGGGAAAGCCGTTGCGATACTCGATTTGCGGGATCAGCTGGAATTTTAGCGGGAGGGCATACATTCCCCAGAGCAGGAATCGGTTGGGGATCTCGCCACGAAGGCTCGCCTGGAGATTCTGCCTGACCACGGGGAATGGAAAATCGCCGATGTAACCTTTGGCAGTGGCTAGGTCGCCATGTGCGTACTGTCTGACGTACGAAAAGAAAAATTGCTGTCGCGACTCGGCGCCGATCTTGGCTGTGATCTCGAACTGACGGGTTCGGGCGCGGCCGGACGATCCTAGAACCAAGGCGTGCTGATCCACAACAGTTTCGGGCTGCAGAGTAATGAGGTCCTCCGCCCGGCTCTGCAGGTATTTGAGACGAACTGTGACCCAGGGATTCAGGATGCGCTCCGCATCCAAATTCCATGCAACGCTGTAGGGGGCGAAGCTCCCGGCGGTTTGCGCGCGATCGATGAACGGGAATTGCGAAGGGCCCCTTTGAGAAACAAGGTTAATGTAGTGAACCGCGCGGCCGATCACCCGGCCGAAGACATCGTAGGAAGTGACGATCTGCTCCGGGTAAGTGCGGAACGCGTAAGTGCCAAGCGGCACGCTGTCGTAGAAAACACCAAGCCCGCCGCGCACGATGGTCTTGCTGTTCTTTCCCGGTGTCCAAACGAACCCGCTGCGCGGGGCGGTTCGCAGGGTGTGCGTTATGGTTTGAGCTTCGAGACGAATCCCGAAATCCACACCGAGCTGAGAATTGGGCACCCAGTGATCCTGGAAATACACGGCGGGCTCGTACTGGGCAAGCTCGAAAGGATTTCCCGCGGTAAAGTCAATTCGCTGCACGAGACGGTGAGTGGCATCCTGGATCAGCACTGGGCGCGCATGGAGCTGACCCTCGTCTTGGCTGTAGCCCACCACAGTACCGATCTGCGCTCTGTGTTCTCCGCCAAGATGCCAGGCGCGCGGTGACCAATTCTCAATCCACTGAAACCGGCTCGCTCCGCGTGATTGCTGGCCGAAGTAGCTGCCCAGATTCCCTCCCGGGGTTAATACCATATCCTCAAGCCCGCGGGGTTGAATGTCACTGCCAACGCGCGTCATTGCGGCCGTACTCTGCAAGACGCCTCCACCCAACGCCCATCGATGCAGAACGGTGGCGGTGACCGGGCGCATGGTCTCATCGGGGGTTACCGGCTGCGGGTTGAAGAAGCTGAGGCCCGCATAATCCAGAGAGTGGGGAGCAAAATGGAAGGTCGCCGTCAACATCTGCGTCGGAGAGATGATGTCATCAATCTGGGTAAACGAGTTGAAGGCCGTCGATTTCGTTTCGTTGAACGGAAACGGCAGCGTGCGAACAGCTGCCTTATAGAGCAGAAACTCGGTCCCCTCAGAAATGAAGAGCCGCTTGGAGATTATAGGACCGCTGAAGTTCACACGCGGAGACGCGGTCTTCAATCCGACCAGGTGCCAGCTTCGGATGCGGAATTCAGGCAGCGGATCGTTGAGGCTGAAGCTCCACTTGTCGCCGCCACGGCGCGTTTCGGCCGCGACGACCCCGGCAATGAACTTTCCATACTGTGCCAAATATGGCATTTCGCTGACCGAAATCGTTTCAACCGAGTCGATTGGAACACTGAGACCGAAATCGCCGGTTGCTGGGTCCGTAACATCCACCGAGTTCACCAGCAATGTGCTGTGGTTCTCGCTGTATCCGGCGATGTCGAGAGCACCGTCATTCCTGCGCACCACGCCCGGGATCAGGGGTAACGCCTCGGTCAGGGTGGCGGGACGCGATGGAGTCTCTTTGGCTTGCTCTGGAGCTATAGTGGCCTGGTTACCCGCTTGTCCTGTGATGGCAGGCGATTCCGCCTGGACCGTGACCTTCTGTTGATTCAGGCCATTCTGGGGTAAGACCACCTCGAGATCCTGGGCTCGGGAATCTGCGGTGATCTCGATCTCTGTGCGGGTGTTGATATAACCCGCCTTGGAGATCGTCAAGACGTATTTCCCCGGGCCCGGAAGCTGCAGCTTGACTCTCCCCTTCACATCCGTGACGGCGCTTGCGGCGACACTGCCGTAAGCCTGAGCTTCAATGCGCGCTTCGGAAATCGGTTCGTTCTGCTCGTCTTCAACTGCCAGGTTCACGATATGCGGAATGCTGTCTGCCCCGTACGCGGTAATCATCGAGAAGCCGCAATAAAGCGGCACTGCCAACACGAGCAGATAGAGCAAAGGCGAGCAAGCAAGATTGCGCTTCTGCCAACCAGTTGAATGGCTGGAGATCAACTAACACCGCCCCACGTTCGGAGGGTTCACATTTGAAAACCTTAAAACATTCAACCAGCTAATCCATCGATTTGCAAACGCAGAATCTGACCAGACCAACGATCAGCTGTTATGGCCGCGCACGAAAGCTGCCGGCGGCTATGCAGCGTTTACTCAAGAAGGAAGTTGAAGTTGGGTGAACACCGATTTTCAGCTCGCATACCGCAGGAACGACGCACTTATGACTTCACAGAATGGCAAGAAATGCGTCATCCAGCCTGTTTAAACGACGAGTGACGCATGGGACAGAGTAGAGAACGACAAAACGACGTTCGGGCGTGTCGAGCTTGTGGGCGTGAGTTTCGGGCGAAGAGACCCTGGCAGAAACAGTGCAGCCAAAGATCCACAACACCTTCACACTCCGTTGCCGGAGCACCTATGACTTCTTGTCCCCATTGAACCGCTCAACACCCACAGAGCGAGGTACGCCACGAGACCGATCGCGACGAGAACGGCCGCCGCGATTGCCGCAATCTTCATGCGGCCAGCGTAGCAGAGATGGTCATCGCCAGAGGCACGTATCTCTTATCACAAGGTGCGGTGACCTACGTCACTGAACCAACAAAAAGCGGACGAGTAAAAAGCATGATGCCCGGATGGGTCAGACCCCTTAACCTTGCTGCATTAGGGAAACCATAAACAGTGAGATTGAGAGGAAGGATCCATCCGGTTTTTTCTTTTGCCTCCCCCAAAACTTTCCCCTTCAGCTAAAGGCAGGTCCCCACTCCTTATTAATAGGAGCAGTAGGCGTCAGCCCAAGGGCAGGTATCGGACAGCCCCAAAAAGCCAGGCACATCACTGACATGCACACCCGGACTGAGGTAGAAGATTTTGGACGTGCGTAAAACACGCGTGCAGCTTGCTGGAGAAATCCCTGAATTGAGCAATATCAAAAGGATCATTGAGTTTCTCGGCACGCACGAAGGATATTGGTGCGATTCCTGCATCACTACGTCAATGGTCCTAGTGTCCTGTCTTAGATAATTATTGACAATCACAAAGGTTGTGCTTTACTAGGCAGTATGTTTGCTCGTGCTGCTGCGTTGGCTGTTACGCCCGGCCAGGCGGAACAATTGGAATCGCTGGTCCGCTCTGGTTTGACGC
>DASQIH010000124.1:0-4947 GCA_035631655.1 Terriglobales bacterium | reverse complement strand
CTTTCAAGTTGGACCCAAGCTGCGCTTTCCGTGATCTTGGCGATCGTGAAAGCGGGCTAAGGCTCGAAGGGCCGACACGATGCTTCGCGAAAGCGATGTCGCGGCTTGGTGGGGCGCGATCGTTGCAACGATCGCTCTCGGCTGGAATATCGTTCGCGCCTTTCGTTTGAAGGGACGTCTGAAAGTGCAGGCGATGTATCGAGTGGATAGCACACAGCCTCACTTGCCGCCTGTGCTCACGGTCCGCGTGACCAACGTCGGATCCAAGCCAATCATGGTTCAAGGCATTGCCATCCAGCGGAAGAAAGGTTCTGAGCCCAGCCACTACTTCTTCCCTTGTCAGATCCCGCAGATGCTCGCGCGAGGCGGGTTCTTTTTGGAAGTGCTTGACCGAGCTGGCTGGCTCCCACTCAACACAGAGAAGGTGTACGCATGGGACTCCAGTGGGGGACAGTGGTACGTGCGTAGGAAAGAAGTTCGTCACTTAGTCGATGAGCACCGTCGATTATGCGGGCCCCGGGAGCCCTGAGAAGGTCACTCTCGGGGAGTGGTCGGCCTCGACCCCATCAATGGGCTTGGGAGTGTACGGTCAGAAACTCTTGGGGTCTGCACCCAGCTTTAGGCGGCGCTCATGCTAACAGTGACGCGGGCGGTCAACGGTCAGATAAAATGATGCGGTTCGGAGGCCGAACCTGTCCCCATGCGTCCCGCTTTCCTCCTAATAGCAACAACTCTGGCGGTCGTCGTATTCCAGATGACTATTGTGACAGGACACCTGCAGCGTTGGGCGTGGGCAATTCCATTGGTCTGGGGCCTCTGGGCGTTAGGTTGGATCGCGTGGCTTAGCCTTCACAGGCTAGCCCGAGGAGCGCATAGGTGGAGGCGGAATCGGCGCTGGCGACGCCAATTTTGAAACCGGGCGTCAGGTAGGAAATGGTGAGAACACTATTTCAGCAGTTGTTCGCTGTCGTGTTCATTATCGTGTTCTTCGGCATTGTGGTTGCTGTGGATTCAGTGTCGAGCAAGCGTAGAGATGCAGAGCTCCTAGTACGCAGCATGGTCGGGTTGAAGATGGGTACGTCCTCATTCAATGCCGCACGAGAGCTTGCCGAAGCCTATGGTGGAAAGCCGACGAGTGGCGGACCGACAGGAGAGCGTTGTTCTGCTCAGGCGTGTACCTTCACGTTCGTAATTGATAACAGGCCCTTGAGTTACATCCCAGGTGTGTCAGCCGTACAGTTTGTGGCGACTGTCGGAGTGAAGGATGGATATGTGACTGAGCGACAGATACACTACAACATCCTAAACAGGACCGGCGGTGTTGACTTCGCCTATTTTCTGATCGATCACCTTGACTCCCACGGCTTCGATGTTCAAAAACTAAAAGTAGACGCGGAAGGGATGCCGCACATTCTCAAAGTCAACTTGGGACAGTCAGCCACAGCAGACGAGAGGCGACGTGCTTATTCGATAGAGCTGTCTTGTCTTGCTTTTCGGCTGCACGGTTGCAGACGCGCCGCTGCTGTTTTTCCAGCAGGGCTGTGATGTGGCCAGAAGCCGAGATGACGGCAGAGATGCCGATTAGGGCGCATCTCTTGCCCGGACAAAGAGCTAAAGCGGTTCGCGGGTTAACGAGTGTCGAAGCGCTGGGTGACTATCAACAGGGGCATAACGAAAATCGTTGCCGCGCCGGTCATACCCAACACTTGCAGAACTCTTTCCTTGGACGATCATCGTTGGGGTACTCTTTTTCAAAGACATGGATGCAGTTCTTTGCCGCACCTATCGCAATGGAAACGAGCATCCAATCCCAGTCAGTCATAGCCAGCTCCATTCACCAGAACTCGGCGCTCCAAATGCTGCAGCATTGTATG
The DNA here is from genome assembly GCA_035631655.1 of Terriglobales bacterium. Classification (GTDB taxonomy): domain Bacteria; phylum Acidobacteriota; class Terriglobia; order Terriglobales; family Acidobacteriaceae; genus Gp1-AA122. Next base: position 3,073 of record DASQIH010000124.1, on the reverse strand, counting down.
CTTTTTATGGCGAACAAAAGGCGCGTGCCTGAGTCAAACCTCAACACCAACGAAAAACAAAGGGGAGCCTTGCTGATCGCGGCTTCGCTCATCGCGGCGATCCGATTGCGCGGCGAACCCATCGACAACTCTCCGAAGATGTAGGCATAGTCCATGACTCGATTAAGCTCGCAAGGATTGTACTTCAGCGCCTCTCGTCAACTTGATATGTGGGCGCATTAGTGAATTTCGGATCTGCGGCGACAAAGAGATGTGGCGCACCCGATCTTGATGATCTTGGGAGCTAACCTAGGCGAACGAGCGATGCAGCCTGACTTTGGCGCGGGATTTCGCCCGTCCGTATGTTCCGTTTCTGGAACAGAAATCAGAAACTGGCTTGCGACGACTGCGGATTATCTACCATTTCATTGCGATGCCTATCCGCTACGTCGTCAGCCGCGCTCGGCGTGCGCCAGCTCTCGCCAAAGTCGGTCTCGCCGGGGTTGGTGACCATCCAGATACGGGTAAAGATGATGGTGGCGCCGCGGTCGGCTATGCCCTGTAACTGCCCGCGGACCGTATCGCGCACACCGGGCTGGTCGTAGATCTTGATAAAAGCGGTGTGCTGAAAATCAGTACCGGTGGCATGGTAGTCCACGCCGACGTCGTAGCCCGGCGGGTGACCAACATGAATCATGACTGGAACGGAAGCTGTGGCCGACTTGGTGGGATCAGCCTGCGAGCTCGCCTTAATCGTGAACGTCCCAGGAAGAGACGGTGCGGTATACACGCCGCCCCGGGTAATCGTTCCACCATTGGTCTCGACAACGGACCACGTAACCACCGGGTTGCGGCTATTTGTGACGCTGGCGGTGAAGCTGCGCGACGCGCCGGTGTAAAGGATATCGCTCGAACCAGAAATGGCCACTGAGATGGGCGGGGGAGGCGGTGGCGGAGAGCCTCCGCCTCCGCAGGCCGCCAGGAACAAGATAGCAAGGACTACGAGCGCGACCGAGGCGATTTTCACCATATTACTCTGGGCGACGATGCTAACGCGGTTCAAACACCTCGTCTGTGCGGCAGATCACAAGCGAGCGTGAAGCGGCCTACTGAAGCGGAAAGCCGCTGCGAATAGTGGCCGGCAAATTAGGAGTTTTACTTCCCATGCTCATCCGCTCCGAAACACCATAGCGCTAGAAAGGGAAGCTTTCTTCGACAGAGTCCTCATCGGGGGCATCGGGGGGACATTGCTTGACTTCGGTGCCGTCGCGACCCAGAATAGGCCGCAGGGTTCCCTCCTGAATCGGTCGGCGTTTCCATTCCAAAAGGCCTGCTAGCAACTATAAGGAGGCCAGCATGAAGCGACTCACCTTTATTTCCAAGGTGCTAATTGCCGGCGTGTGTGCGGCATTTGTGGCACCAACTGTTGCCCAACATGAGCATCCCGCAGGCGACCCGGGAAAACTCGGCAAAGTGAATTTCCCCGTTTCCTGCGACCCATCTGTCCAGCCGCAATTCAGCAACGCCGTGGCGATGCTCCATTCTTTTTGGTACGAGAAAGCCAGCGACACCTTCGCTGCTGTAGTGCAGAAAGACCCCACGTGCGGCATGGCGTACTGGGGAATTGCCATGACGTACTACCATCCAATCTGGCAAGCGCCTGGCCCGGCTGATCTGAAAGCGGGCACGGCGTCCGTGGAAAAAGCAAAGTTAGCCGGCGCCAAGACGCAGCGAGAACGGGACTATATTGCCGCTATCGAGACGTTTTACAGAGACGCCGACAAGCTCGACCACCGCACTCGTGCGCTGGCTTATGAAAAAGCCATGGACCAGCTGCAAGCGCGCTACCCTGACGACCATGAAGCGGCCGTTTTTCATGCGCTCGCACTGCTCGCCACTGCGCCCCCCACGGACAAGACGTATGTGAATCAGAAAAAGGCCGGCGCCATCCTGGAGCCGCTATTTGTCGAACAACCAGAGCACCCCGGCATAGCCCACTACATCATCCACGCCTATGACTATCCGCCGCTGGCGCAGAGGGCCCTGGATGCAGCGCGACGTTACGCCAAGATCGCGCCGGACTCGCCTCACGCGCTGCACATGCCGTCGCACATTTTTACCCGCCTCGGCTTGTGGCAGGAGTCCATTGATTCCAATCTCGTCTCGGCAGCCTCGGCCCAGAAAAACAACGCGCCCGGCAACGAGCTGCACGCGAAGGATTACCTGATCTATGCCTATCTCCAAGGGGCCCAGGATCGCGAAGCGAAAAGGGCGCTGGAAGCACCGCCGCCGGGCCGGCCTGACGATCCGCAATATATGAACTGGCTCTACGCTATGGGTACTTCGCCCGCGCGCTATGCTGTGGAACGACACCGCTGGGCCGAAGCGGCTGAACTGCCGGTGCCGCCAAACACGTTTCCAGGTGGGCGGTGGGCCTGGACCGAAGCGAATCTGCACTTCGCACGGGCCCTCGGCGCGTCACATACGGGCAAAATCGAAGCTGCCCGAATAGACGTACAGCAGCTCGCATCGCTTCGTGACACGCTTACCCAGGACAACGACAAATACTGGGCCGACCAAGTGGACATCCAGCGCGAGAGCGCAGCTGCCTGGCTTACTCTGGCTGAGGGCAAGCGCGAGGAGGCTCTCAGGCAGATGCGTGCTGCCGCCCAGCACGACGACAACACGGACAAGCACAATGTCACGCCGGGGGTCATCCTGCCGGCCCGCGAACTGCTTGGCGAGATGTTGCTGGATTTGAAGCAGCCGGCCCAAGCGATGGTCGAGTTCGAAGCCACGCTGCGCACGGCCCCAAATCGTTTCAACGCGCTGTCCGGCGCTGCGCGCGCGGCCAAGCTTTCGGGCGATAACGAGAGGGCGAAAACATACTATGCCAAGCTCCTGGCCATCTGCGAGCATGCCGACGGAGACCGGCCCGAGCTTCAAGACGCCCGGTCCCTCTTGGCGGAGAAATGAGCTGGTGCTCGCGTAAGAGCAGCCGCATAAACTGACAACAAGAACGCCCGAACCGAGCGACGGGAGAGTAGGAGACTTATCATGCCTCCATTTTCCCGTGTAACGGGTCTACGTTGCC